>JBDLIM010000086.1:0-16820 GCA_039714915.1 Bacteroidota bacterium | reverse complement strand
GTGTGGTCATTTCACCGGATGAGATGAACAGGCATCTTCGCACCCTGGTAGTGGCGCCTATGACCACCCGTTCTCATCTCTATCCCACCAGGGTAAGGGTTCATCATCGCAAGAAAGCCGGATGGATTGTAGTGGACCAGATTCGGACTATAGACAGGAAAAGAATCATTAAAACTGAAGGAGCACTTAGCAGATCTGAAATAAGCAGACTTAAAAAAGTGATCAGGGAAACCTATGTGGAGTGACTCACCGCCAGCTTGAATCCCATGCGGTGAATATTTACAATGGCCACGCTCCGGTCTTCTTTCAGTTTCTTCCTGAGACGTGCGATATATACATCCATGCTGCGGCCCATAAAGTAGTCGTTCTCTCCCCACACATCGGTAAGTACCTTTTCGCGTCTCACCACATTGTTCACATTGGAGGCAAGCATGCGTAACACCTCTGCCTCTTTTTTAGTCAGGTTCACCTTGTCGTTGGGGGAACACAATATGCGGTTGGGATAATCGAAAACAAAATGGCCGAATTTGAGCATTTCGGGCATCTCATCCCCCACAACTGATGGGTTGACGCGTTTCAGCAGGGAATAGATCCTAAGTGCCAGTTCGGTCACACTAAAAGGTTTAACTATGTAATCGTCACCTCCGGAGCAGTAGGCCAGGATCTTGTCTTTATCGTCATCTCTGGCCGACATGAACAGAATCGGTGTGGTATAGTCGGTTTTGCGGATCTCCTTGGCCAGATCAAGACCGTTTATTCCGGGAAGGACAATGTCCACGATTATGATGTCGTACTTTGCCGCCTTGAACAATTGCAGTGCTCTCTCGCCTCTTGCTTCAAGATCTACCCTGTAATTTTTCAATTCCAGGGAGTCTTTTAACAATGGCCCCAGTTGATGATCGTCTTCGATCAGAAGAACAGTGGGTTTTTTCTCAGACATGTCAGTAAGTGCAATGAAGGTTATTTGTTCCCAATCTAAATAACACCCATTTTAACGTTTTGTTCACTTTTCAGGGGTATTAAAAAATTGTTAAGGGAGAGGAACCGTTCAGAATAAATATTCTTACTTTTGCTGCCAGGAAGTAAAACCACTTATACACCTAAATCAGAGCTACCGGGATGGCGCAGCATACACCTATTAAATTCTTTTCAGGAAGAGCCTCTACGTATTTGGCCGAGCAAATTGCAAAGAGTTTTGGAATCGAACTGGGCCGAACCAGTGTGTTCCAGTTCAGCGACGGGGAGTTCCAGCCCGCATACGACGAGAGTGTTCGGGGTTGTACTGTTTTTATTATTCAGTCCACATTTCCTCCCGGCGACAACCTGATGGAGCTCCTTATGATGATCGATGCTGCCAAAAGGGCCTCAGCCGATAAGGTGGTGGCCGTGATCCCCTACTTTGGATTTGCACGTCAGGACCGTAAGGACCGTCCACGTTCATCCATAGGAGCAAAGCTTGTGGCCAATCTGCTTACAGCAGCAGGTGTGGACCGGATCATGACCATGGACCTGCATGCCGATCAGCTCCAGGGTTTCTTCGATGTGCCGGTGGACCACCTGTATGCCTCTGCGCTTTTTGTGCCCTATGTCAAATCTCTGAACCTGGATAACCTGGCCATTGCTGCACCCGATATGGGAGGTACCAAGCGGGCCAACGCTTATTCGAGGTTTGTGAACGCCAGCATGGTCATCTGTTATAAGCTTCGCAAAAAACCCAATGTGGTAGAAGAGATCAAGGCAATCGGGGATATTGAAGGAAAGAACATTGTCATTGTGGATGATATGGTGGATACGGCCGGAACAATCACTTTTGCAGCAGGAATGATGAAGAGTGAAGGAGCACTGAGTGTAAGGGTGGTGGCCACTCACCCGGTGCTTTCAGGACCCGCATACGAGCGGATCGAGCAGTCGCCCATCGATGAGCTGATTGTGACCGATACCATTCCCCTGAAGCGGGAAGGAGATAAAATTAAAGTACTGTCTGTTGCTGATCATTTTGCGGACGTAATCGACAAGGTCTATAATTATAAATCCATCAGCGATACTTTTCTAAATTAATTCATTACATTTGCAGCCGTTTTGCCACAAAGGCAAATTTTCCCACAGTGTGATGGGGAATTAATAAGCAATTTAATTCTGAGTAGCACAAAAAATGAAAACAATTCAAATCAGCGCAGAAAAGCGCACCGAACTGGGTAAAAAATCTACCCGCGATTTAAGAAAGACCGACCATGTACCCTGTGTGATGTACGGAGGTACAGAAGTAATCCACTTCCATGCACATGAAAACGACTTCAGGCACATTGTGTACACACCCAATGCCTATATCGTTGAGGTGAGCCTTGGTGACAAAGTGCATAAGGCTGTAATGCAGGAATTGCAGTTCCATCCGGTGACCGACAAACTGAACCATATTGATTTTGTGGAGGTGTCTGATGACAAGCCGGTTACTGTCGAACTGCCTATCAGATTAACCGGTGCAGCCATTGGTATTAAGAACGGTGGCAAGCCCCGTCAGAGAAGACGTGTTCTTAAGGTTCGCGGACTTATAGCAAACCTTCCCGATGAACTTGAAATTGATATCACTGATGTCGAAATTAGTGAAGTGATCAAGATCGGAGACCTCTCTTATGAAAACCTGGAGATCCTTGATCCCGCACGTTCCATGATATTCGCAGTTGTATCCTCACGCGTGAGCATGAAGGGTATGGAACTTGAGGAACCGGAAGTTGAAGGTGTTGAAGGAGAAGAAGAAGGAGAAGAAGGAGAAGAAGGAGCTGAAGCACCAGCTGAAGACTCCGGAGCAGAAGCTTAATCCTTCCGGGGTATGAAATACCTTGTAGTCGGATTAGGAAACGTAGGATCAGAATACGCACATACGCGTCATAACATAGGATTTGATATATTGGATGCCCTTGCCGGGGCATCCAATATTTCATTTAAGGACAAGCGTTACGGTTTTGTTGCTGAGTATAAGTACCGTGCACGCACCTACTGGCTCCTTAAGCCATCCACCTATGTAAACCTGAGCGGGAATGCGGTTCGCTACTGGTTGAAGAAACTAAAACTCCCCATTGAGAATTTATTGGTTGTGGTGGACGACATCGCCCTGCCATTCGGTACCCTGCGCCTTCGGGCCAAAGGGGGCGATGCCGGGCACAATGGACTGGCCCATATCCAGACCATTATGGGGACCGCCGGATATGCCCGGCTTCGCTTTGGTATCGGAGATGAATTTCACCAGGGGCAGCAGGTGAACTACGTATTGGGGGGCTGGACAGAAGAACAGGAGAAAGCTCTGCCCGGGCGCATCGAAATGGCGGAAGAGATTATTAAGTCCTTTGGGGTGATTGGTTTACAGCGAACCATGAATATGTATAACAATAAATAGCCCACTAACTTAATTTTATTATGCTGAGAGATTTAATAGTACGTAACCGCTCCTACCGCCGTTTTGATCAAAGTGTTCCCATATCCATGGAGCTTCTTCGTGAAATGGTCGATGCAGCCAGGCTTTCAGCTTCTGGCAGGAACATGCAGCCTCTCAGGTACATGTTATTTAATGATGCGGCCGACTGTGCCCGGATATTTCCCGTTACGGCATGGGCCGGGTATCTGAAGGACTGGCCCGGACCTGAAGAAGGGGAGAGGCCCTCGGCCTATATTGTGCAGCTGGGAGACCTGGAACTGACCGACGATTGGTGGTGCGACGATGGCATTGCGGCACAGAGTATGTTACTGACTGCTGTGGAAAAAGGTTTTGGCGGATGTATTATAGGATCCGTGCAACGCGAAAAGCTGCGTTCCATCCTCCGGATTCCGGAGCGCTATAAGATTATCCAGGTGCTGGCCCTGGGGAAACCGGCCGAAGAGGTGGTGATCGAAGAGGTAAAGGACGGGGATATCAGGTACTGGCGTGATGATAAGGGCATTCACCATGTTCCCAAAAGAAGCCTTGAAGACCTGATTATTGGCTGATAGAAAGCGATTGTGTAAATTTGGACCTATGACCAGACTAAGCGTAAACATAAATAAGATAGCCACCCTGAGGAATGCCCGCGGAGGGAATGTTCCGGATGTACAGAAGGTAGCAGTGGACTGTGAACAATTTGGAGCCCAGGGCATCACAGTTCACCCCCGGCCCGATGAAAGACATATACGTTACAGCGATGTAAAGTTGCTAAAGCCCCTGGTAACTACCGAATTCAATATTGAGGGCTATCCCTCACAATCCTTTATTGATCTGGTAACAGGAGTGAAACCCGAGCAGGTAACCCTGGTTCCCGATCCCCCCGATGCCCTTACCTCATCAGAAGGGTGGGACACCATCAAAAGTCATGATTTCCTGGTGGAGGTGATCGGTGAGTTTCAGAAGCACGGAATCCGCACCTCTATTTTTGTGGGTACTGAAGCCAGCTTGATAGAAGGAGCGGCAAAGACAGGCACTAACAGGGTTGAATTATATACTGAACCTTATGCCACAGCATATCCGGCCGATCCGGCTGCTGCATTAAAGCCCTTCCTGGAGGCAGCTAGGGTGGCAAAAGAGGCAGGCCTTGAATTAAATGCCGGTCACGATCTGAACCTGGAAAACCTGCGCTACATGAAGCAACATATTCCCTGGCTTAAGGAAGTCTCCATTGGTCATGCCCTGATTGCAGATGCTCTCTACTACGGGCTCCAGAACACCATCCAGATGTACCTTCGTCAACTGCGGGAATAGATATTCATTCGCTGATAAATCCTGTTCCAACATTTTTCTATGATTATAGCTGAACAAAAACGAAAAGAGAATATAGCCGAATACATCTTATACATGTACCAGGTGGAAGATATGATCCGTGCCAATAAACTGGATCTGGACAGCATTGAGCAGACCCTGATCAGCAAGTTTCAGGTGGACTATGAGGTAAAGCGGGAGATGCGCGAATGGTACAAGACCCTGATTGCCATGATGCGGGATGAGAAGAAGGAAGAATCGGGGCATCTGAATATCCTGGGCAACATTGTGGAGCAGCTGGATGAGATGCACCACCAGATTCTGGACCAGGGCGTTGATACGGGATACAAGGACATCAATAAACGGGCGAAGGCACATATCGAAGCACTCAGGATGAGGTCGGGTCATGGAAAGGAGAATGATATCCAGGTGGCCCTGAACGGGCTGTATGGGCTACTGATCCTGAAGCTTAAAAAGACTCCGATTACAGAAGAAACCTCCAGGGCCTTTGAAACCATCAGGGAACTGGTGGCTGAACTTTCCTCCAGGTATCACCAATGAAACTTTTTTTCAGAAAATATGGCGAAGCGGGACCACCGCTGGTGATTGTGCATGGATTGTATGGATCGGGCGATAACTGGGTGACCATTGCCAGGGAACTGTCCGACAGGTTTGAGGTGTATGTGTTGGATCAGCGCAATCACGGCCAGTCGCCCCATTCAGAAGTGCATGATTATCCGGCCATGCGTGAGGACCTGAAGAAATTCATGGATGTGGAGGGTATAGAACAGGCGGTGCTTATCGGACATTCCATGGGAGGGAAGACCATTATGAGTTTTGCCATGGAGTGGCCCGGGCGGGTAGCTTCGCTTATTGCCCTGGATATCGCACCCAAATCATACAGCAAGCTGGCTCTGGCTTCGCGGAAAGCCCCTAATCATTCGGGAATGATTGAAGCTTTGATGGTCCTGGACCTGGAACATGCGGAGAGCAGGGACGCACTGGATCTGGGACTCAGGCCCAGGATCGGCTCAGAGCGGATACGCAGTTTCCTCTTGAAAAATGTGCGCAGGGATGGCTCAGGGAAATTCAGCTGGCGGATAAACCTGGAGGCCCTGAATAGCAATCTGGAAAATATATTCGAAGGCATGGACCCGGATTCTGTGAAGACAGAGGGTGGTGTCACCGGATTTCCCGCACTTTTTATTTCGGGAGCCAATTCAGATTACATCCTGCCTGAAGACCATCAACTGATCCGGGCCATCTTTCCAACAGCTGAATTCGTCACTATTCCGGGAGCCGGACACTGGCTGCATGCCGAACAACCTGCATTGCTGGTGAAAACCATCCGTTATTTCCTGGATATATGAGCACATGACCTGAAAGCCGGCCTTAATCCTCAGGCCAGTATAAATCCTCAGGTCAGCCTGGAATTGGTATCGTTAATAAAACCCAGTATCTCACTTTTCCCTGTCGCTTTAAGCGCACTGGTTTCAAAGATCAGGGGGAGTTCATCCCAGGATTGGGAGAGTTCTCCCTTCAGCAGTTTCAGGTTGGCTGATTTTTCCTTCTGGCTTACCTTATCCACCTTGGTGAGGACGATCACAAAGGGAAGTTGGCTGTCACCCAGCCATTCTATAAAGTCCAGGTCCAGTTTCTGGGGTTTGTGCCGGGCATCCACCAGCACAAAGAAGCAGACCAGGTTGCTGCGATGGGTGGCATATTGTTCAATCATCCGGGCAAATGAATCCCGGTCCTTTTTCGAAACTTTGGCATATCCGTAACCGGGAAGGTCGGCCAGAAACCACCTGCCGTTAATCTTAAAATGATTGATCAGCCGGGTCTTCCCGGGAGTGGATGAAGTCTTGGCCAGTTTCTTCCTTTCCACCAGCATATTGATCAGGGATGATTTGCCCACATTGGACCGCCCGATAAAGGCATATTCAGGAATGGAATCCTTGGGACACATGCTTACGTTGGGACTGCTGGAAATAAATTCGGCCTGGGTAATTTTCATAAGAGTGCTATTTAATATACACCTCCAGCAGGGTGGTAGGTTCGGCAGGAATAATGGCCAGGTTCTTTATCTCGGCAGGGATCAGTACGGTCTCTCCCTTTTTGATTTGCTCCACCCCGCCCGGATAGGCAATGCCAGCAGATCCCTCCATGCACATATAGATCACAAAGGAGTCGATCATGTTATAATCTTTATCCACAGGCTGATCCAGATGGATTACCCCGGTGGTGAAGAACGGGCAGTCCACAGCGGTTACCGTTGAGTTTGCCAAAGGGCGGTAATCCGTTTTATAATTGGAATGATAAGCAAAATCGATGGCATCCAGGGCCAGGTCGGTATGAAGCTCACGTTCATTGCCGGCATCGTCTTTACGGTCCCAGTCGTAAATGCGGTAGGTAACATCGGAAGTCTGCTGGATCTCAGCCAGCAATACCCCGGCCCCGATGGCATGGATCCTGCCTGCAGGCATAAAATAAATGTCCCCGCTATTTACATCCTCGTAGTTTAATATCTTTTTCAGGCTAGCTCCTTTCAGATGAGCCAGATACTGTTCCCCGTCCAGTTCCTTATTAAATCCGGCGATCAGGCGTCCCCGGTCTTCTCCCTTTTCCGCTTCCACGATATACCACATTTCGGTCTTGCCATAGGAATTGTGCCGTTCCTTTGCCATGGCATCGTCAGGATGCACCTGTACACTCAAATAGGCATTGGCATCTATGAATTTGATCAGCAGGGGAAACTCCACTCCGAACTTCTCATAGATCCGGTCACCCACCAGATCGCCCATATATACCTCCACCAGATCTTCCAGGCTGTTCCCGGCCAGAAATCCATTCTCAGCCACTGAGATATCGCCTTCCACCCCTGAAATTTCCCAGCTTTCTCCTGCCTTGTCAGAGGCATCCTTACCCAGGACGTTCTTTAATTTCGATCCCCCCCAAATCTTATCTTTTAGAAGGGGTTTGAACTTCAGAGGGTATAGTGTTTGCTGCATATTTTGTTTTCTTCTGCGTTAAAAAACAAAGGTAAGTATACTTTAACGATTTTTTTTCCAGTGCTTTGTTCTTAATAATATCTTTACAGAAAGTTACAATATGTTTACGATCGGAATAGCAGGCGGCACCGGATCGGGAAAGACCACGGTGGTTAAAAAGATCCTGGAACGCATTCCCGAAGACCGGGTGGCTCTTGTTCCCCAGGATGCGTACTATAAGGACAACAGTCACCTTCCCCTGGAGGAGCGGCAGCAGATTAATTTTGACCACCCGGATTCGCTGGAGTGGAACCTGCTGGTGGATCACATCAGGAAACTAAAAAAGGGAAAAATGGTGGACCAGCCCATTTATTCCTACCTGACCTGTACACGGGCCCATGAAACCATCCCGGTGGAACCCAAGGAAGTGATCATCCTGGAAGGGATCCTGATCTATACCCATATGCCCCTGGTGAAGGAAATCGACATAAAGGTCTTTGTGGATGCCGATTCGGACGATCGCCTGGGAAGGGTGATCCAGCGGGATATGATGGAAAGGGGCAGGGATGTGAAAAAAGTACTGGACCGCTATGAAAAAACCGTTAAACCCATGCACCTTCAGTTTATCGAGCCTTCCAAGCGTTATGCCGACATCATTGTTCCCCAGGGAGGAATGAACGAAGTGGCCATCTCCATCCTCCTCAACACCATTGAAAAGAAGCTAAACCTGTAAAACGGAACATTATTTGCATTATATACGTTAAACCTGTAGTTTTAAATCCTTATGCTGGCACGTGAACTTATATCCGATGTGGTGACTGCCCTGAAGACCTCTGACTCAGGAACCAAGGCGCTTTCGTGGATGGAGGTATTCCGGATCAAGCACCTGCCCATTGTGAATCACAGGGAGTTTCTTGGACTGATTTCCGATGCCGACGTGTTCGATCTGAATAATCCCGACGAGCCGGTGGGGAATCACAACCTAAGCCTTCAGAAACCCTATGTGAATGAAGATCAGCATATTTATGAGGTGATAGAACTGCTCTCCCGCCTGGAGCTGACTCTGGTGCCGGTGCTGAACCATGACCAACAATACCTGGGAGTCATTACCCAGGAGGAGCTTACACGCAAATTTGCCCACCTTTCGGCCATGCAGCAGCCGGGAGGGATCATCGAACTGGAGATGAGTACCACAGATTATTCTTTAAGTGAGATATCCCAGATCGTGGAGAGCAACAATGCCCGGATCCTTAGTTCCTACGTGGCTGCAGCCGACGATGTGAACAAACTCAGGGTGACCCTGAAGATCAACCTGAGCGACCTGACTTCTGTGATGGCCACCTTCAACCGCTACAATTATACAGTGGTGTCATCACACATGAATGATGAGGACCTGGATGAGTTTTACCAGGAGCGCTTCGATGTTTTTCTTAAATACCTGAATACTTAAAAGAATGCAAGTCGCTGTTTTCGGAAGGAATTTCCCTTCCTACGCCCGCGAAAATATTGCTACCATGTTCAGCAAGTTCAGCATGCTGCATGTGGATGTGTGGATTTTTGAGCCCCTTTACGAGTTTCTGCAGAAAAAGACCGGGCTCCGGCCCAGAGTGGCAGGGCTCTATAACAATCATGCCGATCTGCCCGACGATCTGGATTTTCTGTTTTCCCTGGGGGGGGACGGCACCTTCCTTGAGACGGTGAACCTGGTAAGAGACAGCGGGATCCCGGTACTGGGGGTGAATATTGGCCGCCTGGGTTTTCTCTCTTACATCTCCCAGGAGAACCTGGAAGAATCTTTGGAAAGCGTATTCAGCGGAAACTATGACATTGAAGAACGCATGTTGCTGAAGGTGGAGGCTGCCGGGGCTGAACTGAATGACCTGAATGTGGCCCTGAATGAGGTTCGTATTTACAAGACTTCAGGATCGCTAATCACCATCCATGTGAAGGTAAATGAAGAATTCTTAAGCGCGTATTGGGCCGATGGACTTTTATTATCAACACCCACCGGATCAACTGCCTACAACCTGAGTGTGGGGGGACCCATAGTGGTTCCCGAGTCCAACACTTTTGTGCTTTCACCCATTGCTCCCCACAACCTGACCGTGAGGCCCCTGGTGCTTCCCGACTCAGCAGTACTGCAGCTTTCAGTGGATACAAGGGATCCTCAATACCAGCTTGCCATCGACTCCCGTACCATTGACCTGGATGTGGAAACAGTGGTGACCATTCGCAAGGCGGATTATACCCTGAAAATGATTAGAATAGAGAATATTAGCTTTTACAGCACCCTTCGCAACAAATTGATGTGGGGTGCAGATAAGCGGAATTAAAAATATTTGATTATTTTTATGTTTATTAACAGAATGCACTGGCCATGAGAAACAAAATCTGGATCCCCGTCATAGCCCTGCTGCTGCTTAGCTCATTGGATAGCTACAGCCAGCGTTGGAGGCTACGCAGATATGAAGCTGACCTCTACGTGGGAGCAGTATTATTTCATGGGGACATAGGGCTGGCCAATAAGGATTTCTTAAATAATTTTAATGGAATGAGACCGTCTGTCGGTTTTAAGCCCAGTTTTAGAATAGCCAAGGATTTTGCGGTAAGCCTCGACCTGGCCTGGTTAATGTATGGAGGGAAAGATGAGGAAGGGAGCACTCATAGCCGTGTATATTCCTTTAACAGTCAGGCTTTTCAGCATGTGGCCAGGGTGGAGTACTACGTGATTGGCGATAGCCGTACTTTTGTTTCCGGAGCGGTTTATAACCGGAGAGGGATGATCAATAACTATAACAAACTCTACCAGTACTTTTTTGCAGGAGTGGGAGGTATCCTGAGCAAGGCCACCGTTAAGGACCTGAATAATGGGGGGGAGGAACCCCTTGAAAATCCGGGATACAACAATAATACCAATTATGCTGCCGTTTTCCCCCTGGGCGCCGGACTGAAATGGTCCATCGATCCAAGGTGGAGCATTGGTGCTGAATTGGGGTACCAGTTTGTGCTATCCGATTACCTGGATGGCTACGCCTCTGAATTTTCAGAATACAATGATTCTTATTTCCTGGCCAGTGTTAAAGCAATTTACAAAATACGCAACAACAGAAACGGACGCCCGATCTTTAAAAGACTCTACAGATAGGAGTATTCTGAAGTTTCGCCGGGCAATTTTCCCATTACTTATTCTTTTTTCACTTTTTTTCCTTGTTCCTGCCCATGGACAGCGAAAAAGTGATATAGGTATTATGGCTGCAGTACCCTGGTATCTGGGCGATCTGAGCCCCAGTATTCCGCAGGCATATCCGCTTCCTCCGGCACTCGGACCCATTCTCAGGTACAACTTCAACATGCGTAATGCCTTACGGGCCCATGCCGTTTTCTATAATCTGTCCGGTTCAGGTGAAGTTTTCGGGGTCAGAGAGGCAGAATTTCAGTCAAGTTTCGTAGATTTGGGCCTTGATTTCGAGTTTAACTGGTGGCCTTATAAAACTGCCTTCAGAAAAACGAAGTATTCACCCTATGTATCAGCGGGTTTGGGATACAGTCTGAATATTTCAGGTGAATCGCTGTCGCATGCGTACCTGCCCTTCGGGGGAGGGCTTAAGCTAAACCTTGGACAGAAATTGAGCGGTGGGGTGGAAGTGAGCATGCGGAAATCTTTTACCGATCTCATCGACGGGATTACGAATCCGGGAGGTGAAGAGGTGCAAACCCCGGTGGGGAACAACGACTGGTATATGTTTACCGGGATATTCCTTACCTATAAAATATTTAATTTCAGGGAAGACTGTCCCACATACAACGATAACACCTACGGTGTGCAAAGATAGGGTACAGTTTTTGATGTGGAGTTGATTGCAGAATGAAGTTGAGCGAACAAATAGACAAAACGCGCCTGCCAAAGCATGTGGCCATGATTATGGATGGCAATGGCAGGTGGGCGCAGAAAAAGGGTGGTGAGCGCCTTTTCGGACACCGCAATGGTGTGGAGTCGGTTCGGCATGTGGTGGAAGCAGCGGGAGAACTGGGTGTGGAGTACCTCACCCTCTATGCTTTTTCTACGGAGAACTGGAAGAGGCCGAGAATTGAAATTGAAGGATTGATGACCCTGCTCACCAATGCCATCACCAATGAGACCAAAAAACTAAACCAGAATAATGTCCGCCTGCTAGTAATTGGAAATATTACTGATCTTCCAACAAGCGTGCAAAAGCATCTTATGCAGTCGGTGAAAACCTTGTCAGGAAATACAGGACTTACCCTGGTTCTGGCACTCAGCTACAGCGGTCGCTGGGATATCACCGATGCGGTAAAACGAATGTGTGTCGATGCGAAATCCGGGAAACTGGATCCTGATCACATCGATTCAGGCCTGGTGCAATCTTACCTGGCCACATCGTTTATGCCTGAACCCGAGTTGCTTATTCGAACAAGCGGTGAACGAAGGATCAGTAATTTCTTACTCTGGCAACTTGCGTATACGGAACTTTACTTTACACCGGTATTGTGGCCCGATTATCGCAAGGAACATTTTTACGAAGCCATTATCGATTTTCAGAGACGGGAGCGACGATTCGGTAAGGTGAGTGAAAAGCCCAGGGTTATAATAAACAGCTAATGTAGGAATGAGACAACGGACTTTTCTTTTTATTGTACTCCTGGCCATTGCTTCAGGTCTGGCAGCCCAACAGGGAGTCAGTCACGACACCCTTCGGGTGATGGACTATGAGAATCCCAAAGAATATATAATTGCAGATGTGACCGTCAGTGGCATCGAGTTCATTCAGAAAGAGGTGCTGATCAGCCTTTCGGGACTGAAAACGGGAAACACCATTACCCTTCCGGGCGATGAGGTGACCGATGTACTGAAGAAGTTCTGGAGCCAGGGGCTTTTTGCCGATGCAAGCATAACAGCTACACAGATCAGGAACGACAGCGTATGGCTGGATATATACCTGACTGAGCAGTCCCGCATGTCGCGGCTCCAGATTACAGGGATCGGTAAATCCGAAACCCAGGATGTGATGGAGAAGATCAACCTGCGCAACGGCCAGCAGGTGACCGCCGACATCATGGATAACACCCAGCGGATCATCCGCGATCATTTCATTGAGAAAGGATTTCTGAACTGCCAGACTTCCATCATTCTTAGCGATGATACCCTCAGGGTGAACATGGTACAGATGGAGATTAAGGTGGACAAGAAGGAGCGTGTAAAGATCAATGAGATTTACTTTACAGGGAATGACCATTTCAAGGAGTCCATCCTGAGGCGTAAAATGAAGGAAACCAAGAAGGTGAACCTGAATTTCTTCAAGGCTTCCAAGATGGTGGCTGAGACCTTTAAGGAGGACAAGAAAACGCTGATTGAGTTTTACAATAAGAATGGCTTCAGGGATGCCCGGATTCTGTCCGACTCGGTAACTTTTGATCCCAATGATCCGGACAGGCTTTTACTCTATTTAAATCTCGATGAGGGGAATATGTACCACTTCGGGGATATAGATTGGATCGGGAATACCAAGTTTCCGTCCGAACTGCTGAATGCTGTACTGGGTATCGAAAAGGGGGATGTGTTTGACCAGACCGTGCTGGACGAGCGCCTTTTTGTGGATGAAGATGCGGTAAACGGGGTTTACCTTGATAACGGCTACCTTTTCTTCCAGCTTACACCGGTGGAGGTAAGTGTGGAAGACGATACCATCGATTACGAAATGCGGATCTACGAGGGGGACATTGCCACTGTAAACAACATTATAATTAAGGGGAACACCCGGACCAATGAGCATGTGATCAGAAGGGAGCTGCGTACCCTGCCGGGAGATAAGTTCAGCAAATCGGAGCTGATCCGTACCGTGAGGGAACTGGCCAACCTGGGACACTTCGATCCGGAACAGATTGAGCCCAATCCCCTTCCCAACCAGTCCGACGGGACTGTGGATATTGAGTATAAACTGGTGGAACGCGCCACCGATCAGCTGGAGGTATCTGGCGGATACGGAGCCGGTATGCTGGTGGGTACTGTCGGGATCCGCTTCTCCAACTTTGCTGCCAGCAGGCTCTTTGATCCCAAGGCCTGGAGGCCTGTGCCTTCCGGCGACGGACAAACGCTCTCACTCCGGGCCCAGACCAACGGGAAGGTGTACCAGTCCTATAATTTCTCATTTGTAGAACCCTGGTTCGGGGGCAAGAAACCCAACTCACTTTCCATATCGGGCTACTATTCCAAGATGAACCGGAATCCCTATGCCATGTGGTATGGTGGAGGTGCGGATGCCATTAAGGATGAATATTACTCGGTGACAGGTCTCTCGCTGGGACTTGGAAAGAGGCTTACCTGGCCTGATGACTTCTTTACCCTGTACAACCAGATCTCTTACCAGCGGTACAAGGTGAAGGATTACCCGGGGCTCTTCCTGGTGGATAACGGTTTCTTTAATAACTTCAGCTATACGATTACCCTGGGAAGAAACTCACAGGACCAGATTATCTATCCCCGCCGGGGATCCAATCTGAGCATGAGTCTGCAGATTACCCCTCCTTACTCATTGTTCAATCCGGGTGTTGATTATTCGGTGATTGCAGATGACGAGAAATACAAATGGGTGGAGTACCACCGCTGGATGTTTAAGGCAGACTGGTATCATGCACTTATTGGCGACCTGGTGCTGATGACCCGGATTCACTGGGGATGGCTGGCGCACTATAACGACGATATTGGTCCATCGCCTTTCGAGGGATTTGACCTGGGGGGGGATGGCTTATCGGGCTATAACCTCTATGGTCGGGAGACCATTGCACAGCGGGGCTATGAGAACAGGAGCCTGACTCCCGTAGTAAATGGGGATAGATCAGGTAATGTCTATACCAAATATACCCTGGAACTAAGGTACCCGGTTTCGCTTAATCCATCGGCTACCATTTTTGTACTTACTTTCCTGGAAGCCGGGAATGCCTGGTACAGCATCGACCAATTCAGTCCCTTCAATGCAAAACGTGCTGCCGGGGTGGGTGTACGGGCCTTTCTGCCCATGTTCGGATTGCTGGGAATCGACTGGGGCTGGGGATTCGATAAGTCTTTCGGGGCATCTGACATCAGCGGTTCACAGTTCCACTTTACCATCGGTCAACAATTCTAATTCTAAAGGATTTACTATTTTGGTACGGAGTTTGAACTGGATAGCACAGCAGAACCAAAAAAACCATATAATCATGAAAAAATTAGCAGCAAGCATCGGGGTCCTTTTCCTTTTTATGGGCCTGACCATGGCACAGAAGTTTGCCTTTGTGGACTCAGACTATATTCTTCAGAACATTCCTTCCTATAATGCCGCACAGCAGGAGCTGGATAAAGTTTCTGAAGCCTGGGAGGTCGAGGTAGCCAAAGAATACGAAGAGATTGAGACCATGTATAAGACCTACCAGTCGGAACGCGTACTGCTCACCGATGAGATGAAGAAGAAGAGGGAGGAAGAGATCATGAGCAGGGAGCGCCAGGTGAAGGAGCTTCAGGCCAAATATTTCGGTCCCGACGGCGATTTGTCCAAGAAACGACAGGAACTGGTGAAACCCATCCAGGACGCCATATATAAAGCAGTGAAGGAGCTTTCGGCTGAAGGCAGTTATGCGGTGATTTTCGATACCGCATCCGGTGCCTCCATCCTGTATTCCAATCCACGATATGATCTAAGCGACGAAGTGCTTGAAAAGATGGGATATAAAAATTAAATCCCATACTTTATTAGCTGCACAGATCTCATTTAATGTTTTTTATAATATTAGAATTGTAATCATAAAAAACATTATGTACGTTTGTAGCCGCTTTTCGCAAGCAGTCAGATAAATACGCTTATAACACTCACGAATAGACACACAATGAAAATGATGAAACGAATGACCCTGGCAGTGGCAATACTTGGTATGGCTGTTGCACTCCATGCACAGAAGTTTGGCCACATTACCTCCGAGCAATTGCTCCAGGCCATGCCCGAATATGATACTGCACAAATGCAAGTGCAGGAATTGAGGCAGCAATACGACCTTGAGATCGAACGGATCCAGGTGGAGATCAATAAAAAGATCGAGGAATTCAACCAGACCGAAGTCACCATGAGCGACCTGATCAAGGAAGCCAAAGCTTCAGAGATCCAGGAGATGCAGGTACGCCTTCAGAACTTTGCTCAGACAGCCCAGCAGGACCTGCAACAGCAGAGCATGGTACTGATCCAGCCTGTAATGGACAAAGCACGCAAGGCCATTGATGAGGTAGCCAAGGAAAATAGCCTTCTCTATGTATTCGACCTGAGTCAGGGCAATCCTGTCTACGTTTCCGAAGAGAGTATGGATATGCTGGGACCTGTTAAAACCAAATTGGGTCTGCAGTAAATTGCAGACAGTCGATAGTCGATAGTCGATAGTCGAAAGTCAAAAGTCCAAAGTCATGGGATTAGGGAGAAATCTTCGCTTCGTGATCCCATTTTTTTGTACCTTCAATTCTGATTGAAAACTTCATTTTACATGGGAAAGAGCAGTCCAATTGGCTTATTTGATTCGGGAGTGGGAGGACTCACCGTGGCGCATGCCCTGCATACCATGCTTCCCTCCGAGCAGTTGATCTATTTTGGCGATACGGTGCACCTTCCCTACGGCGATAAGTCACGGGAGACAATTTTGCAGTATTCCCTGGGCATTGCAGATTTCTTGCTGGAGCAGAAGTGCAAGGTGATCCTGATTGCCTGCAACAGCGCATCGGCCAATGCTTTTGAAGAGGTGAAGGAACATGTGGGCACGAAGGCAGTGGTGATGAATGTAATTGACCCGGTGGTTGGTCAGGTCTGTACCGATAAACCAAAAACTGTAGGAATTATCGGAACTAAAGCCACCATTGACTCGGGGACTTACGAGCGTAAGATAGAGGAGACCCTGGCGGATTCCGGATCTGGCCCAGGTTCTGGCTCAGGTTCTGGCTCAGGCTCCAGCCCGAAATCCAGATCTGGTTCCAAAATCCAGGTAAGCTCCATGGCCACCCCGCTATTTGTTCCTATGATCGAAGAAGGATTTGTCTTTGATGATATCTCCAACGCCATCATTCGCTCCTACCTTTCCAG
>JBDLIM010000085.1:0-16835 GCA_039714915.1 Bacteroidota bacterium | reverse complement strand
AGAAAAGAATTATAACCGGAGGGGAATTCCTGGTAAAGGATACAGATGTAGCAGATGTTTTTATCCCTGAAGAGTTAGATGAAGAACAAAGAATGATTGGGGATACCTGCAAGGATTTTCTTGATACGGAGGTCCTCCCGATCGCAGACCGTATTGATGCCCAGGAAGAGGGACTGATGCGGGAGTTGCTTGAGAAATCAGGCGAGCTGGGATTGCTGGGAATTGCAATTCCCGAAGAATATGAAGGATTTGGACAAAGCTTCATTACCACCATGTATGCCAGCGAAGTGCTGGGCTCGGGCTATTCCTATGCAGTGGCCTATTCCTGTCACACCGGGATAGGTTCTTTACCCATACTCTATTACGGCAACGAGGAACAAAGGGCCAAATACATTCCCAAACTGGCCACAGGCGAAATGGTAGGAGCTTACTGTCTTACCGAACCGGGAGCAGGATCGGATGCCAACTCGGGAACCACCAAAGCAGTCCTCTCTGAAGATGGAAAGCACTACATCCTGAACGGAGCCAAAATGTGGATCACCAACGGGGGTTTTGCCGATGTGATGACTGTATTTGCCAAAATAGATAAGGACCGTGTACTCAGTGCCTTTATTTTAGAGCGCGATTATGAGGGAATCACATTTAATCCCGAGGAGAAAAAAATGGGGATTAAAGGATCATCCACACGTCAGATCTTCTTTAACGATGTGAAGGTTCCTGTGGAGAATCAGCTTGGAAAACGCGGGGAAGGATTCAGGATTGCCCTGAATATTCTTCATATGGGAAGAATTAAACTGGGGGCCAATGTGATTGGTTCAGCCAAAACTGCCATCAGTCAGTCAGTGGGTTATGCCAACGAAAGGAAGCAGTTCAATTGCCTGATTTCCCAGTTCGGGGCTATCAAGTATAAGCTGGCCGAGCAGGTGATCCGTACTTTTGCCACCGAGAGCTCCGTCTACCGGGCCAGCAAGGTACTGGATGATACCATTAATCATAAGGTAGCCAATGGGAATGATAAGGGTCGCGACACCATGGAGGCCTTTAACCATTTTGCAGTGGAAGCTGCTGCAATGAAAGTATTTGGATCAGAGTCCCTGGATTATGTGGTGGATGAGGGTGTTCAGATACACGGGGGAATGGGTTTCTCTGCCGAAATGATGATCGACCGCGGATATCGTGATTCCAGGATCAACCGGATTTTTGAGGGAACCAACGAAATTAACCGCCTTCTGCTGGTGGATAACATTCTGAAAAAGGGTGCTAAAGGGGTATTGCCTATTATGGAAGAGGCTGAGAAAGCTTTTAATGAGGTGAAAGGGATGAATGGAGCTCCTGTTCCTGTTGAAGGGTATTTTGAAGAAAAAGGTCAGTACGTGGACAACTTAAAGAAAGTGGTTCTGATGTTGCTGAAAGCCGTTTCTGAGAAATTCACCCGTCAGCTGGTTCATGAACAGGAAATCCTCAGCAATATTTCAGACTGCATTATCCAGGTCTACGTGGCCGAGTCGGTGGTGCTGAGGTTGAAGAAGATGGAAGCCATGAAAGGAGAGGAATATACCAGGCTTTACCGTGATATGACAGATGTGTTTGTATATGATGCAGCTGCCCGCATTGCCAAGTTTGCAAGTGATACTACCTATTCCTTTGCCTACGGGGAAGTTCGTGAGTTGCTTGAAAAAGGAATAAGCTATTTTACCAAGGTGGCTGGCGTGAACGTAAAAGAAGCACGCAGGAGGATTGCCGACCGTTTGATTGAAGAGAATACCTACTGCTTCTAATTCCGAGTCATCGAAACCTCAGAGGCTTATAATATAGTAATGATAGGTGCCGGGAATGTGTCCACACACATTTCCCGGCATTTGCATTTAAAAGGGCACCGGATCTCCTGTGTTTATTCCAGAAGCGAGGAATCGGCCATGACACTTGCAAATGAGTTGGAATGCCTGGGAACAGCTGTACCAGATGAGGTTCCGGACCAGGCCGATTTTTATATAGTCAGTGTGCCCGACAGTGCAGTAAGCAGCGTGGCTGGCAAATTCACAGGCCGTAAGGGAACCTGGTTACATACTGCCGGGGCCCTGGCCATGGATGTATTTAAGGAACACTATAGCCGTTACGGAGTACTATATCCCCTGCAGACCCTGAGCAGAACCCGGGTCCTTAATCTGGAACAAAGCCCTTTCCTGGTGGAAGGTTCCTCCCTGGAAGTAAGTGAAACAATTATCAGGCTTGCGGGCAGCATTTCTACGGATGTTCAGAAGGCAGATTCACACACCAGGAGGATCGTTCACCTGGCGGCGGTCTTTGCCAACAACTTTTCCAATCACATGGTACATATTGGTCAGCAAATTCTTAGCGAACAGGAGCTTGACCCAAAACTGCTGGATCCTATTATCAAGGAGACTTTCCGAAAAATTTTGGACAGGGGGGCCATGGAGGCACAGACGGGACCCGCCCTGCGGAATGACCGGGAAACCATGCAGAAACATGCAGAGTTATTAAAGCAGCATCCCGAGTGGGAGAAATTATATACTTTTATAAGCCGGGATATAGGCAGGGCCCGGGATAAATAAGATCTGACATACGCAGAGCAATGACCAATTTCAAAGAAGGACTGAGGGCCGTAAAAGCATTTGTATTTGACGTGGATGGGGTCCTTAGCAGTCCCCAGGTATTATTGCATCCCTCGGGAGACCTTATGCGTACCATGAATACTAAAGACGGATATGCCATGCAATACGCGGTGAAACGAGGATATCCCATTGGTATTATTACGGGGGGGAACACCGACTCGGTAGCTTTGCGTTTCAGGGGACTGGGAATCACTGATATCTATATGGGATCGTTCTACAAGCTGGAGGACTTCAATGATTTTCTGTTTAAATATGACCTTAAACCGGAAGAAGTGCTTTATATGGGGGATGACCTGCCCGACTATGAAGTAATGACCAGGGTTGGAATACCCTGTTGTCCGGCCGATGCAGTAGAAGAGATAAAATCGGTAGCACACTATATCTCTCCCGTTGCAGGAGGCATGGGTTGTGCCCGGGATGTAATTGAACAGGTCCTCCGCCTGCACGGAAGGTGGATGGACGGAGAATCCTTTAGCTGGTAAGGCAATGTTAAGCTATCTGCTATCCATATTCAGGCTGATCAGGCTTCCGAATCTCCTGATCATTGCAGCCACGCAATATGCCATGCGCTATCTGCTTATGGAACCCCTGCTTCCATCCAGCACTTTTGAACTGCAATTCGGCGGGCTTCAGTTTGCCTTACTGGTTTTTTCAACCATGTGCATAGCTGCAGCGGGTTACATTATCAATGATTATTTCGACACCCAGGCCGATCTGATAAACAAGCCCAAGCGCGTAGTGGTTGGTATTAAAATCAGCAGGCGGATCGCTATGATCCTTCATGCAGTACTCAATATTATTGGAGTAGGAATCGGGGTTTACCTGGCATTTTACATCGAATTACCTTCGCTCTCACTGGTATTTATCATTGCCACGGGTCTTCTGTGGTTTTATTCCACCAATTATAAGCGACAATTCCTGGTGGGGAATCTTTCTGTTGCATTTCTTACCGGATTGGTTCCCTTAATGGTGGTGCTTTTTGAGATTCCGCTTCTGAACCGTGAGTATGGGGAGGTAATGATCCGGAACAATGCCAGTTTTAACTATATTTTTGCCTGGGTGAGCGCATTCAGCTTTTTTGCATTTCTCACCACACTTATCCGTGAAATTATCAAAGACGCAGAGGATTTTGAAGGGGACAGGGCTTATGGAATGAAGACCATTCCTATTATGCTGGGTAGCTTCTGGACGAAGTTCCTGCTGGTGACCCTGATTGCCGGAACCGTCTTTATGCTGATCGTTCTTTTATTGAAATACATTGTATTTTCCGTTGAGCCAATGGATTATATGTCACTGAGTTACTTTGCCCTGTTCCTGGTTTTTCCGTTGATCCTGCTGGCTGTCCAGGTGCTTTCAGCCAATAGCAAGAAGGGATACAGGCGTGCCAGCGGATTGATTAAACTGGTGATGCTTGCAGGGATTCTGTATTCGGTACTGGTATTCTATATTATCACATTCAAGTATTAGCTGTAGTTGAAGGATCTGGCTTCATATGAAATTCTGCTGGCTTCCCGATCCCCTCGCCGCTCAGCTCTGATGAAGGAGCTGGGGATCCCTTTCAGGGTGGTTGATACGGGACACAGCGATGAGGACTACCCGGACCATCTTTCAGGGGGTGCTATTGCTCAATACCTGGCAGAACATAAGTCAGATGCTTATCCGGATTCAATGAGTCCGCTGCAAATTTTACTAACAGCCGACACGATAGTCTGGCATGAGGGAAAGGAACTGGGGAAACCCCATAGCAGGGATGAAGCCTTTGCGATGATTGGAAGTTTATCGGGCAATACCCACCAGGTGTATACCGGGGTTTGCCTTAGATCTGAACTGGGCAGAAAGTCTTTTTATGCCTTAACCGATGTCACATTTTCGCACCTTGAAAAGGAGGAAATTGAACTTTATGTGGACCGTTATCAACCTTATGATAAGGCAGGAGCCTATGGAATACAGGAGTGGATCGGCTATATAGCCGTTGAAAGGATCGTAGGCAGTTATTTTAACGTTATGGGCTTGCCTGTTCAGAAAGTATATAGCGAATTAAAGACATTCATAAGGAAGAAATAGAAAAATTGCAACTCACGAATGAAAAAAATAAACGCATACCCGGGGATTAAATCAACTGTTTTGCTCATGATGCTGATGACTGCAGGATCATTACAGATGCGGGCCGATGAAGGCATGTGGATCCCCATGCTCATTGAAAGGTACAACATACTGCAGATGCAGGAGGCCGGACTGAAACTTTCCGCAGAAGATATTTACAGCATCAACCAGGACTGCCTGAAGGATGCCATTGTGATTTTCGGAAGGGGCTGTACGGGAGAGGTGATCTCGGACAAAGGACTGGTTCTTACCAATCATCACTGTGGTGAAGGGGCCGTTCAATCACACAGCTCGGTGGAGAACGATTACCTGAGCGATGGATTCTGGGCCATGAACAGGGCGGAGGAGCTGTCCAATGAGAACCTGTCGGTTACCTTCCTGCGTTATATGAAAGAGGTTAGTGCACAAGTCAACGAAGGATTGATACAGGGAATGGACCCCCGGGAGCGGGAGCGGAAGATGGAACTGAATATGGGAAAAATCATGGAAGAGGAAGTTTCGGGGACTCACCTGGAAGCCCGGATCATGCCCTTTTACTATGGAAATGCATATTATCTCTTTGTGTATGAAGTTTTCAGGGATGTGAGACTGGTGGGTGCACCCCCCGTGTCGGTGGGGAACTTTGGTGCGGATCAGGATAACTGGATGTGGCCCAGGCATACGGGCGATTTCACCCTGTTCAGGATTTATGCCGATGAAAACAATCAAGCTTCTGAATATGATCCCTCAAACAGGCCTTACAAACCACGTAAGCACCTGGAAATTTCAGCACAAGGGATAGAGGAAGGCGATTTTACCATGGTCATGGGCTACCCCGGCTCTACGACCAAGTATCTTTATTCTGAAGCCGTAAGACACATGCTGGAAACAAACCTTCCTCTGAACATCGAACTCAGGACCACCAGGTTGAATATCATGAACAGGTATATGAAGGAATCGGATTTGATACGGATTCAATACGCTACGAAATACCGACGTGTGAGCAATGCCTGGAAGAAATGGCAGGGTATTATCCTGGGCCTGAATCGCAATAAAGCTGTAGAGCTAAAACTGGAAGAGGAGGAGGAGTTCAGGCTTTGGGTGGCAGCTCAAGGAGAACGGCAGATGAAGTATGACAGAGTGCTGGATGAATTTGCCCGGCTATATGAGGAGATGGAGCAATATGAAGTGGCAGTAAGCATGATGAATGAAGCCATTATGGCAGTGGAACTCTTCGGACAGGCTCCCCGGATAGGAGAGATGATGCGGCAGGGCATGGATAAGGAAATGCTGGTTGCACAGGCAGATCGCTTCTTTAAGGACTACCACCGGCCCATTGACCGGGATATTTTTGCATCCATGCTGGAGGCCTATCACAGGGAAATGCCGGAACGTTTCATTCCTCCGTTTTATGATCAGATTCAGCGGAAGTACAAGGGTGACTATGCGGGATTTGCAGAAGATACCTACAACAAAACCGTATTTGGCAGCAGGGAGAAAATGATGAAGCTTTTTGATAAATACGAGGATAATCCGGAAGGAGCCCTTGAACAGCTGGGAAAAGATCCTGTGCTGGACTACCTGGGTCAGTTCAGGACCCTGTACCTGGTAGGCATCACTCCATCCTACGGTGAGCTTCAGGATGAGCTTGAAGCCACTTATAAAATATACATGGCTGCCCTCCTGGAAAAGGAGCAGGACCGCCTGCTTTTCCCGGATGCCAATTTCACCATGAGGCTTGCCTACGGAAAGGTGGATAGCTACAAGCCCAGGGACGGGGTGCATTACCAGTATCAGACCTGTCTTTCCGGAATTATGGATAAGGGCAGGGAGGATTTTGAAGATTACCGTGTGCCGGAGAAACTGACTCAGCTTTACGAGTCAAAGGACTTCGGGAAGTACGGGGTGAATGGAACCATGCCCGTGTGTTTTATTGCTTCCAATCATACCTCAGGCGGAAATTCGGGCAGCCCGGTGCTGGATGCCCATGGCAGGCTGATCGGGATTAATTTTGACCGAAACTGGGAGGGAACCATGAGTGACGTGCATTACGATCCTTCCCTTTGCCGCAACATTGCTGTGGATATCCGCTATGTGCTGTTTATCATTGATAAATTTGCCGATGCGTCTTATCTGATTGATGAGATGGATATAAGCTGGTAAATGGGAAGGTCACTTCAACTAAGGATACATGGCAAGGGGAATGCATGGCCGGTTCCCCTGGGTGAAACACATCCCTATTACGACCGTAGCAATACACGTGAACTGTCAAATGCGGCCTTTTCCCTGCATGTCATGGAAGGTAATGATATCTTCAGCAGTATTCTTGTGGATGCGGGTCATGGGACCATCCAGAGCCTGATCTCAGGGTCGAACCGGATCCCGGACTGCATCTGTCTTACACACGGCCACATGGATCACACCCTTTCGGTGGATTGGATCGTTCAGAGCTACTGGAGAAAACATGATAAGAAGCGGCCTTATCCCATCTACGCTACAAAACCGGTGTACGAGTTTTTTATTCAGTCCTATCCCCACCTGTCCGACCAGGTGGATTTCAGGATCCTGGATTTTGGGAAAGGAATAAGTCTGGATCATGATGCATCAATAAAGTTAACAGCGTACCCGGCATACCATGGTCAGGGTGCTTATGGAGCCTCCATGCTCCTTTTTGAACCGGCCGGTCGCAAAATCCTCTTTACAGGCGATTTGCTTACTCCACTGCTGAGAAAAGTGGATTACACAGCCTTGCAGGATATTGATCTGCTTGTAGTGGATAGCAATAACAGGTTTCCCTGGCCCCGCACTAATCACTGGAGTTTTGCAGGGGACCCGGATCAACACCTGGGCCGGAGTGAAGTGATGGTTCAGTATTTTGCAGGCATAAGCTGGAAGCAATTAATGCATCCTTATAAGCTGAGCTCCCTGAATCCCGTCAGTCGGGATTATTTTATGCAGGCCGGGGAAGAATGGTCGCTTCCTCAGCAGCCTCTGAGTATCATGGAGTTCCTCGAAAAAACGAATCCCCGATCTGTGATGCCCGTACATTACAGTGGGGCCGAGGATCTTAAATACCATGGCAAAGACATTCTTGCTCCGGATGAACTCGCGAACTGGATCTTTTCTGTTTCCCGCAATGCCGGTCTGAAATCAGAATATGTATTTCCCGATGCAGGAGAACTTATAAATATCTGATCGAGCGCATATGGGTATTGATAACAGAAAAGGAATCCTTTACGCCTTGTTCACGGCCTCCATGTGGGGATTCATGGCCATTGTTCTAAAAGTGGTCACCTATGAATTGCTCCCTGTAACGGTAGTCTGGTTCAGGTTCTGTTTAGCTTTTTTCTTGCTTGCAGCCTGGACCCTGATTTTCCGCAGGAATGATTTCAGCATCTTCCGCCGTCCCCCTTACCAGCTTTTCCTGGCAGCCTTCTTTCTGGCATTCAATTACCTGGGATTTATCGCTGGCATTAAATATGTTTCGCCCAGCAGCTCCCAGGTGTTCATACAGATTGCCCCGGTAAGCTTTGCACTTTCGGGGATCGTTATTTTCCGTGAACATGTGAACTGGAAGCATATTGTAGGATTTGTCCTGGTATTATCGGGAATCGGATTGTTCTATTCAGAACAGCTGGGCCAGATGACCGGGGGAGGAGGGAATCATTTTACCCTGGGCATGTTGCTTGTGCTGGGCGGTGGCCTGTCCTGGGCAGCTTTTGCCACCTTTCAGAAAGGATTGGTACGTAAGCTGCATCCTAACCAGCTCAACCTGTTTATATACGGAATATGTGCACTGGGTCTTCTTCCCTGGGTGCAGTTTTCAAACCTCCAGGGCATGCCGGCGGTCAACTGGATACTCCTGCTTTACCTGGGATTGAACACCGTGCTGGCCTATGGCTCACTGGCCCTGGCCATCAAATTAACAGAGGCTACGCGGGTGAGTGTGATCATCACCCTGAATCCCATCATCACCTTTGTTACCATGGCCATTCTTACCCGGATGAATGTGTCCTGGATCGAAGCGGAAAGCTTCTCCTTACTAAGTTTTCTTGGCGCCCTGACCGTACTGGGAGGTGCTATCCTGGTAATTTCCGCAGGCTGGAACAAGAAAAACCAGAAGTAGCTACTCCTTCTTTTTCTTTTTTACCAGGGTGGAGGTCAATAACATGAATGCTCCGAAGATCAGCATGAAGATGCCGGACCAGAGGTTGATATTGTGGCCGAGGGATTGTTCATACATTTCGGCATTTCCTCCTGTTATCAGCCCGTGTACGGTCAGGATAATGCCCAGGATGCTGAACATTAATCCGATCGGTATTTTTATATCTAAGCCCATAATAAGTCTTTATTTTTTGTTTACCAGAATATAATGCTGAGCACCAGTACCACTGCACCTATAATAATGGCCATGAAACCCGGTGTCTGATACCAGTGTTTCGATTCATCCCTGATCTTCGGAGTGAGCGAATAAACCAGGCCTTTCAAGTCCTCATCGGACTTCAGTCTCTTTGTTAATAGTGTGATAACCAGTGTGATGATCAATGCAGTAGTGAAGGCATAGATGGCTGTCCAGAAGTTCTGGGCCATTTCACTGGGGTAGGTATGGATGAGTCCGAAGAATCCACCCTTTACCCCGGCACTTGCACCTGCAGGGAGCGTGAAACCATGGTGAATAGCTGCTGAGATGGTCCCGCTGATAAGTCCCCAGAATGCGGCGTGACCGGTCGTCCTTTTCCAGAACATCCCAAGCAGGAAAGCTGCGAAGAGGGGAGCATTAACAAAGGCAAAGATCAGCTGCAGGAAGTCCATCACATTGTTAAAGGATCTGGCCACATAAGCCGTCATAATACTCACCAGCACACCTACAACGGTGGTCCACCTTCCTACCTTGAGGTAGTGTTTGTCAGGCTGATCGGGATTGATATAGCTCTGGTAGATATCAAAGGTAAATACCGTATTAAAAGCAGAAACATTACCGGCCATTCCCGACATAAAAGAGGCCATCAGCGCTGTAATCCCTAAGCCAAGGACTCCCACCGGCATGTATTTCATCAGCAGAACCGGAATCACCTTATCAAAATCGGTGGCCATGGAACCTTCTTTCAATGGCAGTTCCAGTGCACCAATATTGGTAAGTGCAAGTGCAATCATTCCGGGTACGATTACCAGAATGGGCAGAAACATTTTCGGAAGGGCACCAATAAGCGGGGTTTTCCGGGCAGCCGCCATGGAACCTGCCGCCATGGCACGCTGTACCACCAGAAAGTTGGTGCACCAGTAACCGAAAGACAATACGAAACCAAGCCCCATTAGTACTCCGAACCACTCCACTCCCATGGGATTGGCATCTGCACTGCCCGTCACTTTCCAGGAGTGCATCATATTTTCCGGCAGGTTGGCTTTCAGGCCTTCCCAGCCTCCAATATCAGACAAACCGATGATTACCAGCGGAGCAAATCCTATGACGATCAGGAAGAATTGAAGTACCTCATTGTAAATAGCCGAAGTAAGTCCCCCAAGCACCATATATACCAGTACGATAATGGCCGAGATAAAGAGGTAGAAATCAAATTCCCCCACATGGAGACCCAGGAAGTTCCAGTCAATTTCCAATGGCAGGATCACCTGTGCAAGAAGAGCCAGGGCATACATGGAGATCCCTGAGGCGAAAACAGTCATTATAGCGAAGGCAAAGGCATTAAAACCCCGTGTTTTCTCATCAAACCTCAGTTTCAGGTATTCGGGTACAGACCTGGCTTTTGAACCATAGTAAAAGGGCATCATAAAGATAGCCAGGAAGATCATAGCCGGGATGGCTCCGATCCAGTAGAAATGTACGGTCATCATGCCATATTTGGCCCCCGAAGCCGCCATCCCGATTACCTCAAGGGCCCCCAGGTTGGCAGAAATAAAGGCCAGACCGGTTACCCAGGCGGGCAGGGACCTTCCGGCTTCAAGAAAGGCTGTGGAATCTTTCATATATTTTTTTAAGGCCCAGCCAATACCCAGTACAAATACGAAATAGATCAGGATAATGACCCAATCGATCGTACCCAGTGAAAATGTTGTTTGCATAAGGATTAGTTTAGAAATTGTTCAAATCGATTTGAAGCCTTAAATGTAGAAACAAATCTGTTGCAAGCAACTTCTCAGCATCATTGTTTGAATTTATTTTAAATAAGAGATTTCATTTGAGTTTTCTTGATATAAGTGTTATTATTACACTTAAGTAAAAACGCTAACTTTAGAATTATGGCAACGCTTGACTGGATTGTGCTGGGGCTTTTCTGCATGGCTCTGATAGGAGTCGTTTTCTGGGTTCTTAAGAAAAAAGATAAAGACACCTCAGATTATTTCCTGGCAGGCCGGGATGCTACCTGGATTGCCATCGGGGCTTCCATATTTGCTTCCAACATTGGATCGGAGCATCTGGTGGGCCTTGCCGGAACTGGTGCTGAAAGTGGAATGGCCTATGCGCACTGGGAGATGCACGGATGGATGATCCTGTTGCTTGGATGGCTTTTTGTGCCCTTTTATGCCAGGAGTGGAGTCTTTACCATGCCCGAGTTCCTTGAGAAGCGGTATAATTCTCAATCCCGCTCCTTTCTTTCCATCATTTCCCTGGTAAGCTATATTCTTACCAAGGTAGCGGTAACTGTTTATGCAGGAGGTGTGGTTTTTAAGGATGTATTCAATATAGATTATGTAATCCTGTTCAACCAGCAGATCGATTTTTTCTGGGTGAGTGCCATAGGCCTTGTATTAATTACCGGACTTTATACGGTCTTTGGGGGGATGAAGGCAGTCCTTTATACTTCGGTACTGCAAACCCCCATCCTGCTGGCAGGATCCATTGCGATACTGGCCATCGGGCTCACCCAGCTGGGAGGCTGGGGCAACCTGATGGAAATTGTCAGGGCATCTGATGTAACTTATCTGAACGACGCCGGTGAAGTGATCTACCGGTCGTCCACCGATAGCATGGCGAGCCTGATGCGATCATCGGGCGATCCGAAATACCCCTGGACAGGAGTCATACTGGGATCGGCAATAATCGGATTCTGGTACTGGTGCACCGATCAGTTCATCGTACAACGCGTCCTTTCAGGCAGGGATCAGAAACAAGCGAGAAGGGGAACTATTTTTGGCGCCTACCTGAAACTCACTCCGGTATTTCTCTTCCTGATCCCCGGGATGATTGCCTTCGCCTTAAAGCAAAAAGGACTGATGGATTTCAGTACCAACGATGCAGCCTTTTCTACGCTTGTGAAGGATTTGTTACCTAAGGGATTCACCGGAATTGTTGTGGGAGGAATCCTTGCAGCCCTGATGAGCTCCCTGGCTTCCCTGTTCAACTCTTCGTCCATGCTCTTTACAGTGGACTTCTATAAGAAGTTTAAACCGGAGGCATCGGAGAAGCACTATGTGTTAGTGGGAAGAATTGCCACTGTGGTTATCGTTATCCTTGGTATCTTATGGATCCCGGTGATGAAAGATATTGGAAAGGTCCTGTATGAATACCTGCAGGATGTTCAGTCCTTGCTTGCACCAGGAATAGCTGCCGTATTCCTTCTTGGAGTCATTTCAAAGAAGACCACGCCTTCAGCTGGATTTATTGGACTGGTGGCTGGTTTTGTTCTGGGCATGCTCAGGCTGGGACTAAACATTTATTACGGAGATACGGTAGCCGATGGCTTTATATACCAGCTAATAGTAGCGCCCAACTGGCTGCACTATGAAATCGTCCTTTTTGCAATTATTATTGTACTGATGATCGTGGTAAGTTTCTTTACAAAGGTTAAAGATGCAGCGTCCATTCAGGGACTTTATTTTGGTTCAGCCAGTGCTGAACAGCGTGCCATAACCAGGGCCAGCTGGGACAAGTGGGATGTGATAAATTCGGTAATTATCATCACCTTTATAATTGGATTTTATATTTATTTCTGGTAATCCACAAAGCAAATACATATGGCTGTAAAACAACAATATTATTCAGAACACCCCAAATTCCATGTGGCTCTGGATTGTATTATCTTTGGCTTTGACAAGGGAGAGCTGAAACTCCTGATTCATAAAAGGCGTTTCGAACCTGCCAAAGGACTGTGGTCGCTGTTCGGAGGATTCCTGGCAGAAGGGGAGAGCCTGGAAAATGCAGCGAACCGGATCCTCCGGGAACTGACCGGACTGGAAAAGATCTACATGGAGGAGCTGCAGACCTACGGGAACATGGACCGCGATCCGGCGGGACGAGTCATATCCGTGGCCTATTCTGCCCTGATTCCGGCACATAAATATTCAGAAGAGTATTCCAGGAAATACGGGGCTACCTGGGTGAGTCTGAAGGATCTGCCCGGTCTGATTATGGACCATGATTCCATGGTGGAGAAAGGGCTTCGCAGGTTAAAAAGGAGGGCTTCCTCCCAGCCCATTGGTTTTGAACTTCTTCCCAAAGAGTTCACCATTCCCCAGCTACAGGCCCTTTATGAAGCGATTTATCAATCCAAGCTCGATAAACGTAATTTCAGAAAGAAGATCCTATCCATGGATGTGCTTGTTAAGCTCGATGAGAAAGATAAAAGCAATTCAAGGAAAGGCGCATTCTTATACAGGTTTGATAAGCGAAAGTACCGGAAACTGGTGGATGCAGGATATAGTTTCACCATATAGTGAATGGTGAATAGTTAAATTGAGTTATGATAAAGAATTTGAATGAATTGGAAGTCTGGTTTGTAACCGGGAGCCAGCATCTCTATGGCGAAGAGACGCTTAAGCAGGTGGATAAGGATTCTGAGGAAATTGCAAAGGCACTGGATCAAAGTGGTACTATTCCTGTGAGGATTGTGTTTAAACCGGTGTTAAGCACTCCGGATGCAATTTACAAGCTGTGCCACAAGGCGAATACAGCTGAAAAATGCATCGGACTCATCACCTGGATGCACACCTTTTCTCCTGCACAAATGTGGATTGCAGGCTTAAAATCCTTGTCCAAACCCTTTATGCACCTGCATACCCAGTTTAACAGGGATATTCCCTGGGATGCAATTGATATGGATTTTATGAACCTGAACCAGTCGGCTCACGGAGGCAGGGAGTTCGGGTTTATTGGTTCCAGGTTAAGAATTGAACGAAAAGTGGTAGTAGGGCACTGGGCCAATCCGGATGTTCAGGCGAAGATCGGGATATGGATCAGGGCAGCTGCAGCCTGGCACGACTGGCAGGGAGCTAAGATAGCCCGTTTCGGTGATAACATGCGTGAAGTGGCGGTTACTGAAGGGAATAAAGTATCGGCACAGATACAGTTTGGATATGCTGTTTCGGGTTATGGAGTTGGAGATTTGGCAGCCATTGTTAACCGTGTTTCAGATGATGAGATCCAAGATCTGATGGGAATCTATGAGGACCTTTATCAGGTTCCTGAAGAAGCTAAGGAAGGCGGAACTCTCAGGAATGCGCTTCAGGAAGCTGCCCGTATTGAAAAAGGAATGCGCAATTTTCTGGAAGAAGGGGGATTCTCTGCCTTAACAACCACCTTTGAGGATTTGCACGGGCTTAGTCAGTTACCAGGACTGGCGGTTCAGCGGTTGATGGCAGACGGATACGGTTTTGGCGCTGAAGGAGATTGGAAAACAGCTGCCCTGGTCAGAGCCATGAAGGTGATGGCACTTGGACTGGAGGGAGGAAGCTCCTTTATGGAAGATTATACCTATCACCTCCATCCGGATGGAATGAAAGTACTTGGAGCACACATGCTGGAGATTTGTCCTTCCATTGGAGAAGGAAAGGCCAGCCTGGAAGTACATCCCCTGGGTATTGGAGGCAAGGCAGATCCTGCAAGACTTGTATTTGATGTGGCATCAGGTCCCGGTGTGAATGCTTCTATCATGGATATGGGCAAGCGCTTCAGGTTGCTGGTAAATCCATGTGATGTGGTAGCGGCCGATGCTCCTATGCCTAACCTTCCTGTGGCCAGGGTTGTGTGGCAGCCCTATCCCAACCTGGAAGTGGCAGCCGGTTCCTGGATACTGGCCGGCGGAGCTCACCACACCGGATTCAGCATGGCAGTGACCAAAGAGCATCTGGAGGACTTCTCCGAGATCGCAGGAATTGAGTATGTGCTGATTGATCGCGATACCACCATCTCATCCCTAAAAAAAGAGCTAAGGTGGAATGATCTATACTATCACCTGGTAAAAGGATTGTAATGCATTCAACATTAAAAGAGAAAGTACTTAAAGCTAACCTGGATCTGGTCAGGCAAAATCTGGTTGTTTTAACCTGGGGAAATGCCAGTGAAAGGGATCCTGAAACGGGCCATATTGTGATCAAACCCTCCGGAGTACCCTACGAGGATATGAAAGCTGAGCATATGGTTGTGCTTGATGCAGACGGTAAGCAGATTGAAGGGGAACTGAATCCTTCTTCAGATGCTCCGACTCATGTGGAGCTTTACAGGCATTTCAAGGATATAGGTGGAGTGGTCCACACTCATTCGGAATGGGCCACTTCATGGGCTCAGGCCGGGAGGAGCCTCCCGGCATATGGGACAAGCCATGCGGATTACTTCTATGGGGAGATTCCCTGTGCCAGGGCACTGACAAAAGAAGAGATTGAAGGGGCTTACGAGCTAAATACGGGTAAGGTGATCATCGAAACATTCAAATCGCTGGATTATAAAAGCATGCCAGGGGTCCTTATTCACGGACATGCCCCCTTTACCTGGGGCCGTGATGGTCAGGATGCGGTGCATAATGCGCTAGTCATTGAGGAAGTGGCTAAAATGGCCTTCCGTACCGAGTTGCTCGGAAACCGCAAACCTATTGATCAGTTTCTCCTGGATAAGCACTATCTGAGAAAGCACGGAAAGGATGCCTATTATGGACAGGAGGGTGAATGGTGAATGGTGGATAGGGATTGGTGGGTGGTGAACAGTTATCGGTGAGATCTTTTAACTTTAGACTTACGACTTTTAACTTTATAGACTTTATGGCTTCATATACAATAGGCGTTGATTACGGATCGGATTCGGTCCGGGCACTGGTCGTAGATACACAGACCGGTGAAGAAGTGGGAACCCATGTTTTTTCTTATCCCCGCTGGAAAGAAGGTCTTTATTGCGATCCTGCAAAAAACCAGTTCAGGCAACATCCCCTGGATTACCTGGAGGGACTTGAAGTATCCATAACGGAAGCTTTAAAGCAATGTCCTGCCGGAGTGGCTGAAAATGTAGTGGGTATATCGGTGGATACCACGGGATCCACCCCGGTTGCTGTAGATAAGGAGGGGACACCCCTGGCCTTACTGCCTGGTTTTGAAGAGAATCCCAATGCCATGTTTGTATTGTGGAAAGACCATACAGCGCTTAAAGAAGCAGATGAGATTAACGAACTGGCGCGAACCTGGGGAGGGGAGGACTTTACCAAATTTGAAGGGGGAATCTATAGCTCGGAATGGTTCTGGGCGAAGGTCCTGCATGTGCTGCGTGCCGACAATGCGGTTCGTGAACATGCCTGGTCCTGGGTGGAACATTGCGACTGGATCCCTGGTGTACTTGTGGGCGATACAGACCCACTAAAGCTGAAGAGAAGCAGGTGTGCTGCCGGACATAAGGCCATGTGGCATGAGAATTTCGATGGATTGCCGGAAGAGGACTTTCTGGTGAAACTGGATCCGGTGCTGGGTGGACTCAAAGAACGTCTGTTCAGTGAGACTTATACCTGCGATGTGAAAGTGGGAATCCTGAATGAAGCGTGGTCCCTTAAGCTTGGATTGCCTGCTTCTGTCAGTGTGGGTGCTGGTGCTTTTGATGCACACCTGGGTGCCCTGGGTGCTGAAATCGAGCCCTACTACCTGAGCAAGGTAATGGGAACTTCCACCTGCGACATGCTGATCGCTCCAGTGGACGAGGTGGGGGATAAGCTGGTCAGTGGGATTTGCGGACAGGTGGATGGATCTATCGTTCCCGGGATGGTAGGCCTGGAGGCAGGACAATCGGCTTTCGGGGATATTTATGCCTGGTTCAGCAAGGTGCTGATGTGGCCTATCGAACATGTGGTTTCCGGGCTGGATGTGGATGCAGCAACCAAAGAGCAGGTACGAAGGGAGACCGAAGAGAAAATG
>JBDLIM010000084.1:0-16960 GCA_039714915.1 Bacteroidota bacterium | reverse complement strand
TAAAAGATCGAGGTTTGGTTTGAAAATAAATGTAGATGCCCAAAGTATTAAGAATGCCATTTATTTATGAGGATAGGGGAACTGAGTTTAGGGGAAGCAGAGCTGTGGGGAACCGAGTTTACGAGCTCGACGCAGTCAACCGAGTTTACGAGCTCGACGCAGTCAACCGAGTTTAGGAGCTCGACGCAGTCAATGCGCTCGCATAATTGAAGTTATTGTAATTTTATTTGTGCTCGCTAACCCCGCAGCAAGCTACGGGGAACCGAGCCTGCGAGCTCAGCGGAGCTAATGCGCGAGCTTAATTCAAGTGCTGAAATAATATGAAGATTCTGGGGACGAAACTGGAGGAAGAATAGCGTATTTTTTTCATTTCAATTACGTGATGTTCCTGTTCTAATTGTCCTGAGTATGTAAAAGAGATGAAATAAGAAGAGTGTTGCCAGTGAAAAAGCAAACGAAATACGATCCTGAAAACCTGGACTTTTCAAACCTGGAAAACTTCCAATCCATTGATGTGGAGGGAGACTGGAGCATGGTAAAGGACAGATTGGGATTCACAAAAACCAGAAGATCCTTAACCATTTGGCAGGCTGCTGCTGTAATCATCCTGGTGCTGAGTGTCGGATTCCTGGCAAAACAGTACATTCTGAATCCACCTGAACTAATTATTGCTACCACAGGAGAAGAGAAGAAAGACGTAATTCTTCCTGATGGATCACAGGTCCATTTAAATGTTCATTCTACGCTGAGTTACCAGGAAAAATTCAGGCGTAACAACAGGAAGGTCAATCTCTCGGGAGAAGGTTTCTTTAAGATACTAAGGGATCCCGGAAGACCATTTACCGTAAATATGGATGACCGAGCCACCGTGGAAGTGCTTGGAACCTCATTTAACATTAATGCTCCGCTACATAACAATGAGGTAAGGGTACAGGTGGTAGAAGGAAGTGTTGCATTTTACAGGTCAGGTGAAAGGGAATCCAGGGCTATCCTGAAAAAAGGAGATCAGGCGGAATTACGAATGGGGCAAATCGTCCTGAATTCCAATCCTGATCCTAATTTCCTGAGCTGGAAAAGCGGGATCCTTTACTTTGACCAGAGCCTTATTGCTGATGTGGTCAATCAACTTGAAAAACATTATAACAGGGAAATTATCCTGGATGAAAATATACCCAATGACATTTCATTTACCTCAACTATTTATAACCAGAAACTTGAGGATGTACTTGAGGAAATGTCACTGGTACTTGAACTAACAATCACTTATAACCCGGATGCAATAACTATATCAAAACGGAATTAATATGAGTGAATGAAACATATATACCACTTTTGGCTTGCGCTATGTTTGCTTGTATTCATCAGGCCGGCAATGTCGCAATCCTCTCTCCTTGATGCTGAAGTAAGTTTTTCAGCTCAAACTGCTCCTATCCATTTTTTCCTTTCAGGCATTGAAAGTGCAGCAGAAATTACTTTCAGTTATGGGAAAGAGGTTCCTGTTTCAAGAACATTCTCTATGATTAAAGGGGTGAAAAGCATTCGGGAGCACCTGGATGACATGTTCAGGAATGATTCTCTGGAATATGTGGTAAGGGGGAAAAAGATCCTGATTGTACCTGCTACTTCTAATGCGCCGAAACAAATGCCAAAGCAGACCATACGTGGTCAGATCATTGACCTCGATTCTAAAATCCCATTGATTGGAGTAAATATCCTTCTCGGTTCTGAAGGCCCGACCAGGGGGACCATCACCGATGAAGAAGGCTATTTCAGATTTGAGAATATTCCGGTAGGACGTCACGCTTTGAATTGTTCATACATTGGTTACGAGCCTGAGTCTCGTAACGACCTTGTACTTGCCTCCGGGAAAGAGTCTGTAGTAAATATTGAGATGGAAGAATCCATTACCGCTCTTGACGAGGTCAGGATCACCGCTCTTAGTAACAAATCTAAACCCATAAATGGCCTGACTTTTATCAGCGGTCGCAGTTTCACAGCATATGAGGTGGAAAACTATCCTGGTTCCATATCAGATATTTCCAGGGCTGCAGTTTCCTTCCCCGGTGTGGTTTCGCCCAATGACGGACAGAATCACATCATCATCAGGGGAAATAGCCCCAAGGGATTGCAATGGAGATTGGAAGGCATTGAGATACCGAACCTGAATCATTTCTCAGAAATTGGAGCATCTGGAGGAGGCGTGAATGTGGTAAGCAGTCATATGCTGGCAAGTTCTGATTTCCTCACAGGCGCTTTCCCCGCAGAGTATGGGAATGCCCTTTCAGGAGTTTTTGACCTGAGATTAAGAACGGGGAATAATGAGAAGCATGAACAGACTTTCCAACTGGGATTGCTTGGAACAGAAGTGATGCTAGAGGGTCCCATTAGTAAAACGTCTAACACAACCTACATCGCCCAGTACCGGTACAGCACCCTGAAATTGGTCCAAAAAATAGGATTTGATCTTCAAAGTGTACCGGATTTCCAGGACATCTCCTTTAAGATCTATCATCCAACAAAGAAAATGGGAGTCTTCTCCATATTCGGGATTGGGGGATTGAGTCATGAAGAAGGAACAAGTGGATATGTGTGGAACTCTAATACTGCTACCCTTGGACTGACAAATAACTATACATTCAATGAAAAAACGTTTCTCAGAAGTGTAATTGCTTTTTCAGGCTGGAACTACACCTGGGACAATGAATCCAACATCGGATCTGCAGAGACCCCCATCAACCGGGAATGGAACACCAATGTAATTGATTATACCCTGAAGGGATCACTGGTCCTGAACAGGAAGATCAATGCCCGTCATAAGATCAAAGCAGGGATCATTTATGAGATGGCTTTTAATGACTCCTATATGGCTTGGTTTTCCGACACACTTTACAACTGGTATAATGATCCGAACCATCCTGACTTTCAGAATCTGAAATATAATCATGAGTACGTGAATTCAAAGGAGCATGCAAGTACTTTTCAAACCTTTGTCAATTGGAAATACCGCATAAGTGATGCATTCTCCCTGAATACCGGCACCCACTTCATTCAGTTCTACCTGAATAACAATTTTTCCATTGAACCCAGGATCGGGCTTCAGTGGAAGGCACACTCCAGGCATGTTTTCAGTGCCGGGTTTGGCATACACAGCCGGAAAGAATCTATGACTCTCTACTCAGGGAATTTCACCACGCATGACGGAGCAGTAATCCATCCCAACAAAGATCTGGAGCTGGCAAAAGCAAAGCATTATGTACTGGGATACAGCTTCCTTGCGACTGATTACCTGAACCTGAAAACCGAGATATATTACCAGGACCTGTACGATATTCCGGCTTATCCCTTCCCTCCCTACTTCTCCACCCTCAACTTTGATTATGGCTTCGAAGGAAACATTCTTAGCAATTATGGGACAGGATACAACACCGGGATTGAGGTCTCACTGGAAAAGTATATGTCAAAAGGCTATCATTTTATGCTCAATGGTTCATTGTATGAGTCAAAGTACTTTAATAAGTTAGGGGAAAAGCTGGATACTAAATACAATGGAACCTATGTAAGTAATGGTTTGTTCGGGAAAGAGTTCAAGCTGGGCAAAGGTAAACATAACACGCTGATATTCAACACACGATACATCCTGGTGGGTGGGGTACGAACCCTTCCCATTAATGAACAAGCCTCCCGGGAATATGGGTATTCCGTGAGGTACTGGGAGGATGGATTTTCGGTCAAGAATTCAGATTACTTTCGTGTGGATCTGCTGGTGAAATTCAGGCGAAACAAACCCGGATATACCAGTGAATGGAGTATTGATGTGTTGAATATCCTGAACAGGCAAAACGTGCTGACGGAGTATTGGGACCACAGTAGTAATGAGATGATGGAGGAGTATCAGAATCCTACCATCGCTGTTATCAGTTACAGAATTCAGTTTTAATTTTTTTAGATCACCAACATGAAACCTTTATATATATACTTTGTACTTGGCCTTTTGGTGCTGTATATCTCCTCTTGCGAAAAATATGATGATGACCCCGTATTCCCGGCATCGGATTTTATTTCAGAAGGCAGCTACCAGGGCGAATACTGGCCTACTGAAGCATGGAGAAGATGTGCACCTGAAGAAGTGGGCATGGACCCCGTGAAACTAAAGGAGCTCAATGAGGAGATCCGAACCCTGCTGGAGATGCACATTGATATCCATAGTGTCCTTATTGTGAAGGATGGGTATATCGTAGCAGAACAATATTACTCGGACGATTATGGACCTGACAGTTTACACCGTATTGCATCATGCACCAAAAGCATTACCTCAGCCTTATATGGGATAGCCCTTGAACAGGGCTACCTCAACGGCCTGGATCAGCGCATGCTTGATTTTTTCCCGGATTATGAGATTCAGAACAGATCCGATCAAAAAGAAAGCATCACCCTGGAAGATTTGCTTACCATGAGTGCCGGCCTGGAATGGTACGAAATGGAGTATCCATATAAGGATGGCAGGAATACCTTCCGGCAATGGATTGATCAGGGTGGCGGGGTTCAGTTTGTGATGGATCGTCCCATGATAGCTGCACCAGGATACCTGTACAGTTACAATACAGGTGCATCACATGTTCTATCCGGCATTCTTCAAAGAGCCACCGGAGTAAGGACAGACTCCTTTGCATTGGAGCAACTATTTAAACCCCTGGGGATTGATCGCTATTACTGGCCGGTGGATGGGAAGGGAATTGCCTATGGGGGCTCCAGTACCCGGTTTACTCCCAGGGACATGGCCAGGTTCGGGTACCTTTACCTGAAAGAGGGTTTATGGGATGGCAAACAGATTGTATCCAAAGAGTGGGTTGAGGCATCACAACAAAAACATATTAAAAGGAAATACATTGAAGATTACTATTATGGGTATCACTGGTGGGTAAGCGATCACAATACCTTTTCTGCCGTTGGATATGCCGGACAGTGGATCACTGTGGTTCCTGAACATAACCTGGTGCTTGTCTTTACCAATAACTTTGCAGAAGGGGATAATTTGCAGTGGAACACACCGGAGCGTCTGATGGAAACCTACATTGTCCCCGCCATTAATTAATATGCGTCGATTTCTGCTGTTCATATGGCTGGTTTTGCATGTAATCACAGGATGTGCGCAGGATATTAAGCGCATAGCCAGAATCGAAAAGGGTCTGAGGTCTCAATGGAAAACCAGGCCTTCTCAACGAATGAACCTTGTTGATCGGATGGCTTTTTACAAAGTGCCTGGCTTGAGTATGGCCATGATCGATAAGAACAAAATCGTCTGGACCCGGACCTACGGGCTAATAGAAAGCGGGAGGCCAGATATGGTGACTTCTTCCACACTTTTTCAATCCGGTTCCATAGGCAAGGCAGTTATCGCCACTGCAGCCCTGCAACTGGTTGAGCAAGGATCGTTGTTGCTGGATGTTCCTGCTAATCAATATCTTAAATCCTGGAGAATCCCGGATAACTCTTTTACACGAAGAACTCCTGTAACCCTCCGGCAGCTTCTATCTCATACTGCGGGAGTTAACTTGCCGGGTGTAATAGGTTACCAGGTCGATGAGGCGCTGCCTGACCTGATCCAGATATTAAACGGATCCCCTCCGGCAAATACTCCCCCCATAGTTGTAGACAGGGTTCCTCAGACAAAATTCAGTTATTCAGGTGGTGGATACATGATCGTTCAACAGTTGATAATGGATGGATACGAACAGGCAGCTACCTTTCCGGAAATAATGGATAAACAGGTATTCAAGCCTGCCGGGATGCTGAGTACCTCCTTTGACTATTCTCCGGACATAAGTGGGTACGAAGTGGCTTCCGGACACAGAGCAACAGGGAATCCCCTGGCAGGCAAATGGTACCGCTATCCTGAAATGGGAATGGGTGTTTTCTGGACCACTCCCACCGATATGGCCAGGTTCCTGATCCAGATTATGGAAGCCTATCAGGGTTGTAATAATCAACTGCTCTCTGAGGAATTGGTCCGCGCCATGCTTTATTCTTATTCAGAGGATCAGGGCCTGGGATTTAAACTGGGAGATGACGGCAAAGATCGTTTCTATATTTATCACAGGGGAGCAGTTGAAGGATTCCAGACCTTTATGGTCGCCTACCCTATGAAAAAACAGGGGGTGGTGATCATGACCAACAGTGACCAGGGTTGGCCGCTAATACAGGAAATCATCAAAAGCATTTCCATTGAATACAAATGGGTGGCAGGTTTCTATTTGCCTTAACCTTATTCAGGAGCAAGCAAAACAGCAGTTGTTGCGGTACACTCCTTCAGAATCCATACTGCCTTACTTGGGATAAATATCCAACTCTGAGAGAATACCCTTTGAGTATATACAAAGAAACAGTCCGAGGTATTAAGGGTACATCTGAAAAAGGGGATGGCCAATTTGCGTCAGGATTGTGATATCCTGGTGGATCAGTTACGGGCCATTGATAATAAAAGGCTGATTCATTAGCGGTGAGGGCTAGATCCTCAGAAATATCTTGTTCTTATACATCAGGTAGAGGCAGGTCCAGATGATGGCCAGTCCGCCCACTGCGATTAGCACATCCCCCCAGGCTCCCATATGCATGGCAAATCCTTCAAACAGCCTGGTGGATATGCCTCCGAAGTCAATGAAATTGACCGCCATGTAAATGGTAATGGAGTTCACCCCTATTACTTTAAAATAAAAGCCCCATTTTCGGAATTTCCAAATATCCACAATCAGGTAAAAGAGGGCCAGTAAGATCAGGCTGATTCCTCCGGTAAGCAGATCAAAGGTTGAGGTCCATGCATTCTTGATAATGGGATACCACAGCCCCAGCAAAAGCGCGATGGTCACGAATGAGGTACCTATAACCAGCAGAGTGAGAAACTTCCCATAGGCATTTGCCACACGCTCACCCCTGAGGATAAGTCCGGCCATCACCCCCATCAGGGCAATGCTGATGGCCGAAATGTTATTAAATACACCTTCAGGTTCATAGGTCTCTCCAAGCAATTTGCCAGGAGTGATTCGCTGGTCCAGGAAGGCGTTCAAAGATCCTTCCTGGGTGATTACACCGGCTCCATGCCCGGGGACCGGAATGAAGTTTTGCATCAGTCCGTACACTACCAGGATTCCGGCTATCCAGATAATAATCCCGTTCAGCTTCCGGGTATGGATGAATATGATGGAGGCAAACAGGTAGGCAAATCCAATCTGTCCGAGCACACTGGCTATTCTCGGGTTGGTCCAGTCGGGCAACCAGGCCTGGTTATAGACTACTCCGAATACCACCAGAATGACAAAACGTTTAATTACCTTTCTGTAAATCTTTCCCTTTGAACCTCCTGCTTCAAGCTTGGGAATAAGTGCATAAGGTATAGCCACTCCCATAATGAAAATAAAAAGAGGAAAGATCAGATCGTAAAAATGAAAACCTTCCCAGGCACAATGGTGCATCTGGCCTTCAACTGCTTCCAGCCATTTCCAGCCGGTAGAAGCTGCAAGGGCAGCCACCAGTACATGACCTCCGGTAATCCAGAACATATCAAATCCCCGGAGGATATCCAGGGATTGCAGCCTTTCAGGTTTGTTTTTTGTTGTCACAGTTTGGGATTTTAATAATTAGACTCATCTCAGCGCCTTAGTCCTCCATCATGGCCTGGTAATCAGGATCCTCTTTAATCTTGTTCACCAGGTACTCTTTGCAGAAATGCCGGCGTTTTCGCACATAACCTTCGCTTCTGAAACCCAGCTGGCGCGCAATTTCAGAAGAGCTCAGGTCCTGGGCCGTTAGCCGGAGGATCTTTTGACAGTCCTCAGGGATCAGCGCAAGGGTACGCTGATAGATGGCCATTCTCAGGTCTTTATCCTGAACGGGTGAAGGGGGTTCGAATTCAATCCTCTCTTCATGATCCTTGTTAAGAGGATCAATTTCAATTTTCTTTATGTTGCGTAAAGTCTTAAGCCAGAGCAGCCGTGAAATGGAGTAAATATAAGTTGGGAAAGCTGAGGTGAGCTCAAAATTCTGCTCCTCCTTCAGTTTCTTGAAAATGATAATAAGTGCTTCCTGGAAGATATCTTCGGCATCATTCTCCGATCCTGCATTATTCAGGATAAGCTGTTTGACCGGATTGAAAGTGTTTTTATAAATATATTGCAGAACACGGTTATCCCGTTTTCTGAGTCCGGCAATTATTTCTTCATCCGACAGCCTTTTCACAGTGAGAGGGTTGCATTTTGCTGAACCACAAATATAAACATTAAGTGCTTCGTGCAACAGATAAGCTAAGAAATATTGAAGGGTTCTATTGCCCTGAATAACGGTCAATCATTTCCTTCAACGCACCTGCACAAACCGGACAGAATGATGCATCGTTGGTATGCATCCTGCAATCGATCATGGGGCGGAATACATCCTTTGCCACATAACCACCTCCTTCGTATACTCCGATGGTTTGTGCAAAAGCTTCCTCCCCGGGGGTGGGAACAGGTGTATCCTCATCCAGCATCCCCTTCCATTTGGAATCAAAATTCACCAGGGTGGTCAGGTTCGGATTCCAGGGCTCGGATTCCAGGTTGAAAAAATCATTGTAGGCCACCGCAGAGTTGTAATACTCATCGGCCAGTCCTCCGAATGCATGCCCGAACTCATGGATGACCACAGCCCTGGATTCCATGTTGTCAGCCGCTGAAATGCTGTACAGGTTATATATTCCCCCACCTCCGTACTTATCTGTATTTACCAGGATGTAAAGCTGATCATAATGTGCATTTGCTGCCACATCACACACCAATGCATAATCCATGGTGGTCATGTAGCGTTCAATCCCAAAGGTGTAGAAGCTGGAATTCATCACTGTATTTTTCCAGATTGCCTGGCCGGGGATGTCCGTTCCTGAATCCTTGCTGACTGATTTTACTGCTCTGATATTAAAGCTTTCCCGCCTGCTCTTAAAAGGTTCTTCAGAAAAAATGTATCCGGCCGACCGCCTGGCATCCTCCAGGAATTTCTCCATCTCATGCTCCATATACCCTTCAGCCAGAAACAGGATGTCGATCTTCTTCCCGGGCGGTCCGTTAATCTCCAGATCCACACTCTCAAATTGTGCAGGGACAGAAGGATCAGCAAAAATAGATTCCGGGTCAAACAGGCCCGACCATGCAGATATGAATTTTCCTTCCCAGCTCCGGTCAAAAATTTCCACCCTGACTGATGATTTTGGCCAGGGAAACCTGATCACATGATTGTAGGCGCGTCTTAGCGACTTCGCCTCCGTGGTGGTTTGCCATTCCCTGAACAGGGTACAATAGGTGTAAGAGTAAATCAGGGTTCCTGTCTCTGCGTCCCTTACTTCAAATTTATGGTCTCCGTAATCGAAGGGATCCACCAGCGAGTTCCGGGAACCACTGAAAAAAGCTTCCTTTTTCAAGCCCGAAAAAGCATAGGTAGATTCATCGGCAGTCCCTGAAAAAACCAGATCAAGTCGCATAGTGCCCTCGCCGAACCATTGGTCGAATGATTGTGCCCGGGAAAGTGATGTGTTTAGTGATAAAATTAAACACAAGAAAAATGACAAGTGACGCATCATAAGGTCCATTTTATTGCTTAAATGTATAATTTAGCGGGATAACTGCAAAAACATCCCCCAATGATTGAAAGATGGATTGGCTGGTACAAGGGAGTACTTACCGAAGCAGGGCTTTCAGAAGGCCTTGTTGTTTTTATTGAAAATGCAAGCGTAATCCTGTTGATCGCCGGACTTGCCCTTCTGGCCGATTTTCTGGTCAAAAGGATTGTCATTACCCAGATTCACCGCCTGGCGAAAAAATCCAAGAATCGCTGGGATGATATCTTTATGGAACAAGGGGTATTCAAAAGGCTTGCCCACCTGGCCCCTGCCATCGTTGTTTTCTATACACTTCAGTATATCTTCGATGCGCCCGGATTGGTCACCTTCCTGGAGAATGTGACCCAGGCCTATATGATCCTGGTTGTTGTGCTGGTGGTAGATTCCATTCTGAATGCATTGCATGCCATCTACATGACCATGCCCATATCGGAGGGAAGGAACATTAAAGGCTATATCCAGGTAGTCAAGATCATCTTCTACTTTATAGCAATAATACTGATCATTTCCATTTTCAGCGGGACAGCACCCCGGATTTTATTGGGCGGATTGGGTGCCATGGCTGCAGTACTGATGCTGATATTCAAAGACACCATCCTTGGTTTTGTAGCCAGTATTCAGCTTTCAGCCAATAAAATGGTGGATGTGGGAGATTGGATTTCCATGCCCAAGTACGATGCCGACGGAGATGTACTGGATATCAGCCTGAATACGGTAAAGGTTCAGAACTGGGATAAAACCATCGCCACGATTCCCACTTATGCCCTGGTTTCGGAATCTTTCAACAACTGGAAAGGTATGGAGGAATCGGGTGGCAGAAGGATTAAACGATTTATCAATATTGACATGAAAAGTGTGGATTTTCTGGACGAGAAACAGATAGAAAAGTTCAGGAAGTATCACCTGCTTAAGGATTATATCGGTGAAAAGGAGAGGGAGATTGCAGCCTACAATGAAGTCCTGAATCTGGATGAAGATACAGTGACCAATGGCAGGAAAATGACCAACCTGGGTACTTTTAGGAAATACCTGGAGAATTATCTGCACAGCCATCCCAAGATCCACCAGAAGATGACCTTTCTGGTCCGTTACCTGCAACCCACCGAAAAGGGACTCCCAATGGAGATCTATGTATTCAGCAACGATCAGGCCTGGGCTAACTACGAAGCCATTCAGGCCGATATCTTCGACCACATCCTGGCCATTATGCCCGAATTTGGTTTAAGTGTCTTCCAGAATCCCACAGGGGAGGATTTTCAAAAATTGTCCTGAGCCAATAAGAAAGATGAAAGTTAATTAGTTGTTTCATGTTTAAAATCACATGAAACTTTATGTTATTCTTTCAAATTGTAACTACATTTGCCAATTCGAAAAACACTAACAAAGAGCTGACAAATGGAAGATTCTCATCACATTGACAATCTGGATCGTAAAATTCTCTCGTTGATTACCAAGAATGCCCGTATTCCTTACCTGGAAGTGGCCCGGGAGTGCAAAGTTTCAGGAGCCGCCATTCACCAACGCATTCAACGCCTGTCAAAAATGGGTGTAATTACCGGATCAGAATTTGTGATCAGTCCGAAGAAGATTGGTTTTGCGACCTGTGCCTATGTGGGTATCTTCCTGGACAGTGCCCACCTTTATCCCGATATTGTTACCCAGTTAAAAGAAATTCCGGAAATCACCCAGTGTCACTATATCACCGGGGGCTACTCCATCTTTATTAAGATTTTTACCAGGGATAATGAGGACCTTAAGCATGTGCTGGTGGATAAGGTACAGGCTATTGAGGGTGTGTCGCGTACGGAGACTTTTATTTCCCTGGAGGAGAGTTTCAACAGGCAATTACCCCTGGACTAAGCCGGATAATCACCCCCGCTGACGCAGCGCTTCAAATAAAATAATACCCGCTGCCACTGAAACATTCAGTGAAGCAATTTTGCCCTTCATAGGAATGGAAACCCAATGCTCAATCTTCCTCAGCAGTTCGGCTGATATACCTTTCTCTTCGCCTCCCATGACAAATCCGGCAGGACCTCTCAGATCCGAGTCGTAAATTGAGTTTTCTGCCTTTTCAGTGGCACCAAACAGGCTTAATCCGCTTTCCCGAAGAAATTTCAGTACACCGGCCATGTCTTTATGTCTGCAAACCGGGATCCTGTGCAGTGCCCCTGCTGAAGTTTTAATGGCATCTGCATTTACTGCCGCACTTCCCGAAAAAGGAATCACAATGGCATGAACCCCTGCACATTCTGCACTTCTTGCTATGGCACCGAAGTTCCGCACATCCGAAACCCCATCCAGAAGGAGTATCAGGGGATCCTCACCATTTTCAAAGACAGAAGGCAGAAGCAGGCTGATATCGTGATACGTAATCTCAGATATATATGCAATGATGCCCTGGTGGTTCTTCCCGGTAACCCGGTTCAGTTTCTCAAGCGGAACCTGCTGTACAGGAACATTCAGCAAATGTAATTCACCAACCAGCTTATTGAACAGTTCAGAACCTATTCCGCGTCTGACCAGTACTTTTTCAAGCTCCTTTCCGGCATTAATTGCCTCCTGCACCGCATGGATGCCGAATATGTAGCGATCACTTTTAGCCATTACCTTTCCTTTTGATTGCTGTTAATTCCCCATTGAATAGACCTTGCCATTTCTCCAGCTTCGAACGGCCTCATTCCAGAAAGACTGAGATTCTATGGATTTAGACCAGACCAGGTGCTGATGAGCAAATGCATCCGGCTGACGTATAAACTGAAATTCTACTGCTTTGCTTTTGCGACGGGCGTAATAGTACCACCGTTCCCCGTTTCCGGTCATCTGAATCCGGCTGGGGGGGCCAAACAGGATGAAAATCATCCCCTGGTCTGTTTTCCATCCCTCTTTGTTGGAGGTAAAGTAAAGGTTGGAATAGATTACCCGGTTGTAGTAGATACGGATCAGCTCCCTTGATTTCTCCACATTGTTACCTATTTTAAGCCAAAAATCATCCACAGCGAGTTTCCGGTTTGGTTTCTTTCTAAGATCCCTGTATTCAGCCTGTGTAGCCAGATAAAACAGAGGTTCCATCAATTCTTTCGGAGTCTTCACCTCGGGGAATGAACCCCCGAAATTAAACAGCGTGAGTCCTTCTTCATGCTCTTTATCCACCTGTATTAAATACATTCCCTCCATTTGGAGGTTGTAATCGGCTGTATCCACAAGCGGGAACCTGAAACTTGTATCGGGAGTGACATTCAAGGTGTAATCGGCTGATGCTGTGATAGGTGGACGAGGATGCTCGCTGTTCAGGCTGAAATATTTCACGAAAACAGAATCCACAGACGGATTCCTGTAACGAACATTGAATCTCTCACCGGCCAGGAAGAAGCGCATGAATTTGGGGTAGCCCGAAAACATAGATACCACCTTGAAATTCTGGGCACTATACGGATTGGCTTTATCAATATAGAGGTATTCCAGGCCGATACTTCCCCGGTTAAGATCCTGGGTCTCAAGCTTGAGAAGGTATCTGTTTCCCTGTCGGACCGGAATGGTGAGGGTGGCAAAAAAGGCCGGGCTTTTCTCATCCTTAGCAAGGAGCTTGTAAGTTACAGAAGCTGAATCAACCACGGCACTGTCCAGTCCCGGCTCTCCCAACTGCATCAGCTGGTATCTGAGTTTCAGCAGAGCCCTGTATTCCGAGTCCTCATTGGCCTCATCAAATCTCAGTTCGGAAGGATAAGCCCTGATAAATAAAACTGAAAAATTATCGTTCTCGTGAAATATGGAGTAATCCGGATGTAAAGCGAGCCGGCTGGGATTGTATAAGGAAGCCAGGTGGCCCGTTGAGCTCTGCCTGGTAGTACTTTCTGTGGAAGCACACCCGGCCATCAGGCCAATCAGGACCAGGATCATCATGAAGTTAAAAACCCTTCTTTCCATGCTCCTAAAATTAACTAATTTCTTTTTCCCAGTGCTTTTTCAAGCATCAGGGTTTGTTTCTCCCAGGATGACAGTGCTTCATCAAGCCTGGATTTGAGCCTTTCATAATCCTCATATACCTGCATCCCTGTAATGTTATCCGGATTCATCAACAACTCATCCATCCCTGCCAGCTCCACCTCCATCTGCTCAATCTCATGCTCCAGTGCCCTCACCCGGTTGCTGATCTTACGGATCTTCTTTTCCTGCACTTTTTTTTCTTCATACCGGGCTTTATTATCGATCTTCTCCGGTTCTTCAGATGACTCCCCGGATGTCTCCCCCGATGTTTCCCTGGATGTCTCCCGCACCTTTTTTACCTGGCTCCGCGCAACAGGTGGATCAGGAGATACTGCTCCTCCTTTCCGCTCAATTTCCTGCAGGGAAGAAAGCTTTCTTCGCTCCAGGAATTCATATATTCCGCCAAGATGTTCCCTCACCTTATGGTTTCTGAATTCAAAAACCTTATCTACCAGACCGTTTAAAAAAGCCCTGTCATGAGACACCACAATAAGTGTACCATCAAAAGCCAGCAGGGCATTTTTCAGGATATCTTTGGAACGCATATCCAGGTGATTGGTTGGTTCGTCCAGAATTAACAGGTTGAAGGGCTGAAGCAGCATTCTGGCCATGGCCAGTCTGGACCTTTCGCCACCGGAGAGCACCTTTACCTTCTTTTCCACATCTTCTCCCCGGAAGAGGAAAGCCCCGAGAATATCACGGATCTTTGTACGGATGTCACCCACTGCTGCACGATCCACAGTCTCCAGTACGGTCAGGTTTCCATCCATAATTTCATCCTGATTTTGCGCAAAGTAACCCAGTTCCACGTTGTGACCCATTTTCAAATTCCCATCATAGTCTATCTCTCCCACCATAATCCGCGAAAGTGTGGTTTTTCCCTCCCCGTTCCTTCCCACAAAGGCCACTTTCTCTCCCCTTTCAATCACCAGGTCAATATCATTCAAAACCAGGTTATCCCCAAAAGATTTGCTGAGACGCCGGGCTTCTGCAGCAATCGTCCCGGATCTTTTTGCTGGTGGGAATTTAAGATTCATCACCAGGTCGTCCTCTTTCTCAACCTCAATCCGATCCAGCTTATCCAGTTGCTTGATGCGAGATTGCACCTGTACTGCTTTGGTAGCTTTATACCTGAATCTGTTTATGAATTCCTCGGTATCCTGGATTAGTTTCTGCTGGTTCTCATAGGCTGCATTTTGAACAGTAATCCGTTCCTCCTTTAAAAGCACATACCTTGAATAGGACACTTTGTAATCGTATATTTTTCCAAGGGAAAGCTCAATGGTCCGGTTTGTAACCTTATCCAGAAAAGCACGGTCGTGCGAGATGATCAGGATACCGCCCGGGTATGAGCTCAGGAAATTCTCCAGCCATTGGATAGATTCAATGTCCAGGTGATTTGTGGGTTCATCCAGAAGGATAAAATCAGGCCTGCGGAGCAAAATCTTGGCCAGCTCCACACGCATTCTCCATCCTCCGCTAAACTCATGGACCGGACGTTCCATATCTTTCTTCTCAAATCCAAGACCGATCAGGGTCTGTTCCACATCGGCATGAATCGTATGGCCCCCTTCCAGTTCAAACTGCTCATTTACGTTGGAGAGTTCCTGGATCAGAGAAAGGTAGGCAGGTGATTCATAATCGTTTCTCTCTCCAAGTTCAGCAGTGATGGCATTAATTCTTTTCTTCAGGGCAATCACGTGGGAAAAAGCATCCAGGGTTTCCCTGTAAAGTGTTTTCCCCTTGCGATGTTTCATCTGTTGCGGCAGGTATCCGACTGTTTTTCCCGAGGTCTTTACCACCTTTCCCTCATCCGGCTCCTGCTTTCGGGCTATCAGATTAAGAATGGTGGTCTTCCCGGCACCGTTTCGTCCCACCAGACCAATGCGGTCCCCTGGATTCACCTGGAAACTAACCCGGTCAAACAGGACAAATGCCCCGAAACGTATCGTTACACCATCAATCGATATCATAATTTGTCACCTGTCACTTTTAAGTCAACTGTAACTGTGGCGCAGCCACATTAATCCGCAAAAATAGAACAAATCGACGACTCAATGGTATATTCTTTAGCTATCTTTGCGGCTCAAATCATTCAATTTTGGGACGAAGAAAAAATTTACCCCTTCTGGAAGGGATTACAATCGAAAATATTGGGGCAGAAGGAAAATCCCTCGCCAGGGTGGATAATGTGGTGGTTTTTGTAAAAGAGGCTGTTCCCGGCGATGTAGTTGACCTCCAGGTCTTCAGAAAAAAGGGGCGTTATATGGAAGCCCGGGTGGTGAACTACCACAGCTACTCAGAAAAAAGGACAGATCCCTTCTGTGAACACTTTGGGATTTGTGGCGGATGCAAATGGCAACACCTTCCCTACGATCAGCAACTAATTTACAAGCAGCAACAGGTGGTGGATGCTTTTCGTCATATTGCAGGTGTCGATATACCCGAATCCCTTCCCATCCTGGCCTCTGATCCTACCATTCAATACCGGAATAAACTGGAATACACATTTTCGAACCGCCGGTGGTTGCTGGATCATGAAGCAGACAGTGAGACTCCCCCTGAGCATACCAATGCCGCAGGATTGCATGTACCGGGAAGATTCGATAAGGTGGTGGATCTGCAAACCTGTCACCTCCAGGCCGAACCCACAAACCTCATACGTAATTTCCTCAGGGACCTGGCTCTGGAGAAAGGGCTTAGCTTCTATGATCACCGCAGCAATGAGGGCCTGTTAAGAAACCTGATCATACGGAATACCACCCTGGGTGAAGTAATGGTTATTCTGTCAGTGCAGTTTGACCTACCCGGGGTATATGAATTACTTGAGGCTGTAAATAAGGAATTCCCTGATCTGACCAGCCTGATGTATACCATCAATCCCAAAAAAAATGAAACCCTGTACGACCAGGATATCATTACCTATGCAGGTCGGGACCATATTTTTGAGAAGCTGGAGGACCTGACTTTCAAGATTGGCCCCAAATCCTTCTTCCAGACCAATTCCTACCAGGCATTGAAGCTTTACCAGGTAGCCAGGGAATTTGCAGACCTGGATGGAAATGAGATCCTGTATGACCTCTACACCGGGACAGGTACTATCGCCAATTTCATGGCCGGCCGGTCCAGGATGGTGGTGGGAATCGACTCGGTTCCCGAATCCATTGAAGATGCAAAGATTAATTCGGAACTCAACCAGATTGATAACACCCGGTTTTTTGCAGGGGATATGAAAGATATTTTTTCCGATGGATTTATCAAGGAGAACGGGAGGCCAGAGGTAATCATCACAGATCCACCCAGGGCAGGAATGCATGCGAAGGTGGTGGATCAGAT
>JBDLIM010000083.1:0-17308 GCA_039714915.1 Bacteroidota bacterium | reverse complement strand
AAAATATACAACAAAGCTAAAGAGGAGGGAATAGGAATACATTTAGATTTATGATATTCACTGACGCCGAAAATATTAGATGAAGAAGTCATATGTAAAAACAAAAATGTATATTGTGCTCGAGGACGGGTATCAATTTTTTTTATAAAGTTTGTTTTGAGGGCATGTTAATTGCTGCTCATTGGTCACACTCTTTGCTCTTTAAATTATATGATATATCTTTATGGCAATTCGCTGTTATATAAATAACATTAGTCTTGACTAAAAATCTGACCACCATGATAGCTAAACGACTCTGCTTGTCTTACAACTTTTATAAGTTATTTCTTTCTCAACTAAGGAAGAGACGGATCCTGCTTATAAAAGGAGGATCTGCAATCGCACTGCTCCTGATATCAACTCTGCTTAGTGCCCAACAAAAAGGGGAAGTCAATGGAACCATTCAAGATGAAGCAGGTGAGCTGGTGGCGTATGCCAATGTTCAGTTGATGGGTACCTCCATGGGTGCGATTTCCAATGAAAAAGGGTTCTATTCTATACAGAATGTTCCCCCTGGCACCTATGAGCTCAGGGTAACTTTTGTGGGGTATTCAGACAGTCAGGCCACTGTGCAGGTATCGGCGGGAGGGGTGACTACCCAGGATTTCCGCCTGACCATGACCTCCATCATGGGCGAGGAGGTGGTTGTCACTGCCATGGCCCGCGGACAGGCAAGGGCTATCAACACCCAGATTGCATCCAAAAATATCAAGAATGTGGTCTCGGAACAGAAGATCCGGGAGCTTCCCGATGCCAATGCTGCTGAAGCACTGGCGCGTCTCCCGGGTGTTTCGGTGATCAGGGACGGTGGTGAAGCTACTCAGATCAAGGTCCGGGGAGTCGGAGCCAACACCATGTTTGTGAACGGGATGCGCCTGGATGGCGGGTTGGGTTCCATCTCCCCTCGTATGATAGGGAGCATCGAACTTCATAAAGCCTTTATGGCCGACCAGGATGCGGATGTGCTTGGGGGTAATGTTACGTTCAAGATGCGTGAGGCGCTTCCGGGGTTCCGGAAGGATATTGAGATCCGTACCGGTTACAACGGGTTTACAAAATCCTTCAAGAATCATGATGTATCCCTTCTGCTGAGCAACCGTTTTTTCAACGACAGGCTGGGGGTAATGCTGAGCCTGAACTATGACCGGAAGGACCGGGGCAGGGACATATTATCTGGCCGATACAAATTCTGGGGTGCTTCAGTAATAGGATCTGAGGATATAAAGGAAATAGAGCTCTATGCAGTTGACCTGAATCGGATCGAAAATCTGAACCAGCGTTACGGGACCACCCTTTATACCGATTACCGGTTGAAGGGCGGGAAGCTCTTTTACCAGGGATGGTTCAATCAGCGCAATTCACAAAAAATCGAATATGACAATAGCTATAGACAGTCTTACACGAATTATAGTTCAGCGCGTTCTCAGGGGGTTGTCAGCAATTTTTTACATGGAGTTGGTGGAGAACACACCCTTCTGGGTGCAAAAGTGGAGTGGGGCGTTTCCATGTCAAACCTAAAAGATGAGAAGCCGACAAGCCTCTATTTAGGTGGCGGAAACCCATCAGGAAATAATATGGGAGCTGTTGGTGTTGACAGCAGCACCACCATCAGTGAATATATAATTAATGCCAACCATGATGTGGCATTGACAGAAATCAATAACGCCTATTATGACAAAGAAGAGCTTTATTCAAAGGAGCTGGCTGCCAGGCTGGATGTGGAAGTTCCTTTTCGCGTGGGCAGCAAAATCGACGGATATGTGAAATTCGGGGGGAAGGTGCGTGATATGAAACGCGGATTTGATAGGTGGAGAAGAGGCTCAAGCTTCGGTCGCCACTCCGGGGAGATGTTAGGGGATACTGCCATTGCAAGACTGCCCGATTTCGGATGGCAATATACGCCTAATACTGAGTTTGGCATTTTACCTTTAGCTGTCGAACCGTATGCGCATGATTTCTCCCTGATGGGTGCTCAGTCCTGGTTCCATACCGACTTTGACAAGCTGGAGTATGTTCTGGATGTGTGTGATGATATTTTACATAGATATATGGCTCCTGATAAAGATGACTATACGAACACCCAGCGAAATTATGCCGCTTATATCATGGCGGGAATCGACATTGGAGAGTTCATCACCTTTATGCCCGGGGTGCGGTATGAAAAATATGAGTACAGCACTACCGCCAGATGGTTTGTACAGGGTGAGGGCTATGGGCCTTATGAAACTCACGGCCAGATCGGGGATACTGTAGCAGGCAGCATTAGTGAGGATCTCTTCCCGATGGTTCATCTGAAGATCAAACCGGCCAAGTGGTTTGATATCCGCCTGGCAGCTACCAAGACATTGACCCGCCCCTCTTTCACCCAGATGAGCCCCAGGTATTGGCGGCAGCGAGACCTTACACAGACATTGGGAAATCCCAACCTGAAACCACAGACCAACTATAACTACGATATCTATCTCTCCTTCTACACCGGTAAGACCGGTCTCTTCACCATCGGGGCGTTCTACAAGAAGCTGACCGATCAGGTGCTGGACTACGAAAGGACAATTATCGACGCGGAGGAAGTGTACGGTTTCGATCCGATATATGAAGGTAAAGAATACAATCAACCGGTGAACAACGAATGGCCGGGTTATGTGCAGGGAGTGGAGGTTGACTGGCAGACGCACTTCTCTTTCCTTCCCAAGCCTTTTAGCGGCATTTTGCTGAATATGAACCTGACCTACATGCAGTCGGAGACCAGGTACCCGTTCTATAGCTTCTATAAAGAATATCTCGATGTACCGCCTTATGTAATCAACATAGGGCAGCACGACAGCAGGGTGAACACCATCCTCGGGATGCCTGACATGATCGCCAATGTGGCGCTGGGATATGAACTGGGAGGTTTTTCAGGCAGGATCTCTGCCTATTACCAGGATAATACGATCACCACGGCACAGGCCAGCCAAAAATCTTTAGATGAGGACAAGGATGCACTGCTGAGGCTGGATATGCAGTTCTCCCAAAAGCTTAAAAAGGTGCCGGGACTCATGTTCTACCTGAATATAAACAACATGACCAATAACACGGACCGGTTGATCATGACCTACCACCCCGAGAAAATCAGGCGTGAGGAGGTGTATGGTGTCTCCGGCGATATTGGTGTCAGATACAAGTTTTAACTAATCAATAATTAATAGCTAAAACCAAATTTAAGAAAGGAGGTGTGTGACAAAGAACAGTTATAGTTTTAATTTACGACATATGTTTTTAATTAAAATCAACTAAAAATGAGAAGAATTTTACAATCAGTTAAAAAAAGCATGATGCTGGCAGTTGGTATATTGATGCTGACCGGCGCTACTTCCTTTGCGCAATCATCAGTAATTGTTGATCCCGGATTGAACACCATTCAAGCTGCGATGGCAGCCAATCCCGGGGATACACTGATACTGCAAAAGGGGAACGAGTATGTGGTAAGCTCACCGGTAGAGATCACTCAGCCTACAGTAATCAGGGGAGAGGCATATTCCCGGGATGGTACAGGCGACCCTCCTGCAGTGATGAGAGGGTCTGCGGATCCCGGTACGGAAGGTGATTTTTTTATGATCCTGGCAGCGGCAGATCTCACTTTAATAGACCTGGGATTTATAGGTTTTACCTGGGATAATAAACAAATTGAAGGTATCGTTGGAATTACTAAATCATTTCTTGATATAGAAGTATCCGGGTGTATTTGGCAGAGTTGCAATAAAACGATTGTGACCAATGCATTCGCAGGGAGTGACTTCCTCCTCCATGACAACATCCATTATAATCTCAGCACCACTGGCTGGGACAATTATTCTGGTTGGGGCGGCCCTGCGTATAAGGGTGACAGTACTACCAACTACACCTACAACTGTACCTATTTTGTTGGTGGCCGCATGATGCTAACCGGAAGTTCAGGCCCTTCCGGCTGGCAGCACGCCGACCATTGCACCTATGTCAACAACTTTGGCGAGACTTTTCACAAGAGTAAGTCCGATGGTTACAAGGTACAGAATAGCATCTTTTTCAATTCGCACTTAAGAGGTTATGTGGGTGAGCGAGTATGGATGGATGGTGCTGATACATTGTTGTATTGGGGTGGTGACTATGTCAGCTACAGGCAGTTGGGAGATACGCTTAATGGCGATTGTGCGGTCTTCCCTCATTCGCTTGATTCTGTGGCAGGTGATGGTGACAGGTTTGTTGAAATCACGCACAACCTGAAGTATAACGAACAGCGGGTGCTGGACTGGAATGCAACAAACAATGTATCCACACAGCCATTTATGGCCTGGGCTATGCGATATCGGGCTGATCAATATGGATGGACCATTGAGCCTAACTGGAGTCCGGATGATGGTACCGACTATGATCCTCAATTCGAAATGGGGGAAATCCCGATTGGAGCTTTTGAGGCGTCCTGGGCGCAGAGGATAGACCGCATGGATCCGGAGATACCGGACCATGAAGTTGCCTGGCGCCCTGGTGGCGAAGAGCAGAAAGATTTTATCTGGCCTTTGCCGTTCGACTTCACGCCACAGAATGAAGCCATCCACGGTGCCGGTTCTGATGGTTTTCCACTGGGTGACCTGAACTGGTATGCTCCTGAGGTGAAAGCTGCCTGGTTGGCAGGTGAATCAAATCCCTTGGTGGGGATCAATGACTTTGAGGCATTGGACATGAAATTGGTCAACTATCCCAATCCCTTTAGTTCCAATACCCAGATCAGGTATAACCTGTCAGAGAACAGTCATGTGCTCATGAAGATTTACGATGTGACCGGAGCCGAAGTTGCCACGCTGGTAAATGAAAATCAGGTCGCAGGTCAGCATGAAATTATGTTTGACGGCGCAAACCTGTCAGGAGGAATCTATTTCTGCCAGATCAAGGCAGGCAGAGCCTTCCAGGTACATAAAATGACCTTGCTCAAATAGTACTGCTTTTCGTAGTATTTATATAAACAGTTAACTAGTCCGGTCCTCTGAAAAGATGACCGGACTTGTTATTTATCAGGTGATCAATCGCTTCACCCTGGGTTCAAGGTCTGTAAGTTCGGCGATCTTTACCAGTTCTCCCGATTCAATGCTTTTACGTGCAGCCACCCCGATCAGCATCGACATGGCCCCGTCACGCACACCGGCTGACCGCTGGTAGGGGTCGGGAACGCCAGGGGTTCTGAATATCTTATCCGTCATATTGGGATCTCCCCCTCCATGGCCTCCTCCCTGTCTCGGTACAACAACTTTTTCGTAATCGTTCCAGAGTTTATGTACCAGAATGGTATCGCTTCCCCGTTCATACTCCTGGTTCTGTCCCAGGCTCTCCTGCAAATCATCGATATAAGGAATATCCACCCACGCTTCGATCCTGCCTTTGGTCCCGTTAATGGTTACGCGCCATCCTTCATAGGGAGAGTAGGCGATCAGGGAATAGTTGAGAATCGCCCCGCTCTTGTATTTTACCTGTAGCGACATCTTGTCGTAGATATTGATCTCCTCCCGGAAGAGGCAGTTATCACGGATATACCCGTCATGCTTTTCGTTATCCACGTAGAGCCTCATATCAATCTCACTTTCTGTAATATCCCAGAAGAACCTGCACTCGTTCTTATGGGGGCAGGTCCGGCAATTATCTCCCCGGTAGGGGCCCGATAATCCGTAATGATCCAGCGAACCATATGCATACACCTCTTCCGGATCTGAATCGATCCACCAGTTTAACCTGTCAAGATGGTGAGTGGATTTGTGTACCAGGAGGGTGCCGCTCTCCTGGCGCAAACCGTGCCATCGCCTGAAATAGGAGGCTCCGTGATCGGTGTTCAGGTAGTAATGGTGGTCCACCGAGGTAATCTCACCAATGGTATTGTCCATCAGCAACTCCTTTACTTTGGTGTTGTATGGAACCCACCTGGCGTTGAAACCGATAATCAGTTTTTTTCCGGACCGGCGTTCTGCATCAATAACAGCCTGGGCTTTAAACTCATCGATGGTAAGGGGTTTTTCGCTAATCACATCACATCCCATATTAAGCCCCTTGATGATAAATTCATGATGGTTCGAATCTCTGGTGGTCACAATCACCACATCGGGAGCTGTCTCTTTTACCATCTGTTCAAAGTCGGTAAAAGTGGGACATGATAAACCGAGATTTTTTTTGGAGAAGGCCAGACGGCCGGGATTGATATCACATAATCCCACAAACTCCAGAATATCAGAGTAGTGTTCAGAGAGGCGCTTCCCCCAGAACAGGTTACCCCGGATCCCTGTGCCCACCAGTACTACTTTCAGTTTTTCAGGTTTGCCGAAACTAAAAGCACTCAATGGCATGGCCGATCCGGCAGCCAGCATACTTAGGGAGGAAATAAACTGACGTCTGTTTGTTTTCATGATGCTTGAGTTGAAAATTTGACGGAAAGGTAATAAAATAGAGGAATATGTGCACGTGCACGAGATTGTTTTTTTTATCTTTGAGAATATTGCAGAAGCTACTGAACTGAAGGTTTGCCCACATCCTATTTCAGAACAAATAAAAGGGAGATACAATAAGATGAAAAACAACATTAAAATTGCAGTGGCACAATTTGAGCCTAAAGACGGAGATAAAAAGTACAACCTGTCTGTTATTGATAAACTGGTCCGGAAAGCAAAATCCAAGGGGGCTGATCTGGTGAGTTTCCATGAGATGTCGGTCACGGCCTACACCTTTGCAAAGGACCTGAGCTTTGCTGAACTGTCCGAACTGGCTGAAGATGTTCCCGGAGGTGAAAGCACGAAACGACTGATTGAGATCTCCGGTGATCACGGGATCCCTGTCCTGGCAGGATTGCTTGAAAAGGAAAATGGAAAGATCTATAATACATACATATGTGTTGACAAGGGTGGGGTAGTTGCCAGGTACCGGAAACTGCACCCTTTTATCAGTACCTATTTGTCTGCCGGTAATGAGTACGTGGTCTTTGATCTGCTGGGTTGGAAATGCGGTATTCTGATCTGTTATGACAACAATGTGATAGAGAATGCAAGGGCGACAACCCTGTTGGGAGCTGAGTTGATCTTTGCTCCCCACATTACCGGATGTACCCCCTCTGCCATGCCCGGCAGGGGTTATGTGGATGATAAACTCTGGCAGAACAGGGAAACAGATCCCGTTTCACTCAGAATGGAGTTTGATGGGCCCAAAGGCAGGGGATGGCTGATGAAATGGCTGCCGGCAAGGGCATATGACAACGGCATATATTATGCTTTCAGCAATCCGATCGGTTATGACGGGGAGCATCTGAAAAACGGTAACTCCATGATTATTGATCCTTATGGTGAGATATTATCAGAGATCAGATCCTTCGAAGATGAGATAACCACGGCAACGCTTACGAAAGAGAAATTAACACTTGCAGGAGGATACCGCTACAGGAATGCAAGAAGGCCTGATGTATACCGGGATATAATCGGGAAAGAACACGAACCAACCATTGAAGCTTACTGGATGCAGAAGCAGAAATAAAATCTATAAGCATAAAGAGGGTACATAATGAGAAACAGAAACCCAATGAAAGAGACATTGCTGGTCCTGCGGGGACTCCTGGCTGAAGAATTTGAGATCGAATACGATCTTTTCTATAATACGCCCTTGCTGAAAGCCGGTACAGGCAGCGATGAGGCACCTGTATGGAAACCGGTACTGAGTAAGGATATGACCGGTGAGCAATTAAAGGAGGAGCTGGAGAAACAACTGAGAACCTATTTGGAGGCCAATGGTACAAAACCCGGTGTTGTTCATCTTGAGGAGTCCGGAAGCTTCACGGTTGAAACCATTGAAAAAGGAGAACAGAACCTTTTGGAGAACAAAGTGGCTGTGATCACAGGAGTAGCCGGAGCCATCGGGCACGGAATATGCAAAAAGCTGCTATCCGAAGGCTGTTGTGTGGCAGCCACTGATATCAACCGTGACAGATTGAATAAGCTGGTGAAAGGATTTGAAAAGGATTTTGGTGACCGGATTGCCGGATTTGAAATGGATGTGACCGATGAGGTATCAGTTGCCGGCTGCTTCCAACAGATTGTCAGTCACTGGGGAGGTTTCGACATCGTTGTTATCAATGCGGGTATTGCCCATGTCTCTTCCCTGAATGAAATGAAACTGGAGGATTTTCAGAAACTGGAAAAGGTCAACATTGACGGGACCCTGCTGGTCCTGGCTGAAGCCGGCCGTGGACTGTCACTTCAGGGAACGGGGGGTGATATTGTACTGGTATCCACCAAGAACGTTTTTGCGCCTGGAGCCACATTCGGAGCTTACAGTGCAACCAAGGCTGCCAGCCACCAGTTGGCCAGGATCGCCAGCCTGGAGCTGGCTCCCCGGGATATCCGGGTTAACATGGTCTCTCCCGATGCTGTCTTTTCAAGCGGAGAGTTCCGCTCAGGGCTTTGGGCAGAGGTAGGTCCGGGCCGGATGAAGGCCCGCGGGCTAGATGCTGCAGGGCTGGAAGAGTATTATAAGAACAGAAACCTGCTGAAAACCAAAGTGACCGCCCGCCATGTGGCCAATGCAGTTACATTCTTCATCACCAGGCAGACCCCCACCACCGGGTCGACCATCCCTGTTGACGGTGGCTTGCCGGATGCCACTCCGCGCTAATTGTAAGAACTTTATAAGGAAATTATGAAAAAAGTACTCCATACGCTACTTGCCCTTTCGTTTATACTTGTTGGGTGTAAGGAGAAGCCGGAGCCTTTTAACGGAATGGGCCTCCACCTGGGAAACCTCTATTACCTGTCTGATGCCAGGACCCGTTCCATCACTCCGGAGAACTTTACCGGGGAGAAAGGCAAGGGGGGCATGGCCACCCTGGAAGAGGGGAGTGCCTCTTATGCAGCAGCAGAACTGGGACAGGGATGGAAGGTAAATCCCTATATTTCAGTTGGGCCCGGCGAATCATTTACCTTGGGAGAGATTGAAGGGGAGGGAGTCATTCAGCACATCTGGCTGACGGCCTATTGCGATTACCGCTTAACGATCCTCAGGTTTTTTTGGGATGATGAAACAGAACCATCGGTAGAAGTGCCATTGGGAGATTTTTTTGCTGCGGGTTGGGGCTACGGCAGTGAACCGGCCATTCAATCCCAGGCTGTTTGTGTAAACTCCAAAAGCGGCTTTAACTCTTACTGGGAGATGCCTTTTCGGAAAAAGTGCAAAATCACCATTGAGAATCTGAATGACGAACCCTTACACAGGCTCTACTACCAGATCGATTATGCCCTGACAGATGTGCCGGACAATGTGGGCTATTTTCATGCGCAGTTTAACAGGGTAAACCCCTTGCCATACAAAGAAGATTATACCATAGTGGATCATGTAAAGGGCAAAGGCCAGTATGTGGGAACCTACCTGGCACGTGGAACTTACGAAAAAGGCTGGTGGGGAGAAGGGGAGGTTAAATTCTATATGGATGGGGATAAGGAATTCCCGACTCTTTGCGGGACCGGTGAAGAAGATTACTTCTGCGGATCCTATTGTTATGACCACTATCTGGATGAAGAGGGAGTCAGGCAATATGTGGAATTTACCAGTCCCTATGCAGGATTCTACTATTTCAAGGATAATCCGGAGATCTCGTATGAAACAAAGATTGGTCAGTACCGGTGGCATATTAAGGATCCGGTACGTTTCGAAAGCGACCTGAAAGTAACCATTCAAAGCCTGGGCTGGACAGATGAAGGGAGATACAAACCCTTGCAGGATGATATGGCTTCTGTAGCTTACTGGTACCAGCAGGAGCCCCACAATCCCTTCCCTGATCTTCCGCCAAAAGAAAAACTAATGATCAGGGATGAGAACCCGGATCAGGTAAAAGCATCCGAATGATATAGATACATTATCAAAACAATATCGTTATGAGATCAAGACAAATTTCCACCATCATTCTGTTTGTTGTCCTGGCCACTACACTTGGTACTTCCTGTTCCAGTCAGACAGAAACTTTATCCGGCAACTCTGATGAAACATGGCCGGAAATAACCACAACCATGAAACCCTGGCTCCGCTGGTGGTGGATGGGGAGTGCCGTTGATAAAGAGAATATCAGCAGGAGAATGGAGGAGTTTGCAGAGGCCGGTATCGGGGGAGTGGAGATCTTTCCCATTTACGGGGTAAAGGGTTATGAAGAGCAATACCTGAAACATCTGTCGCCGGAGTGGATAGAGATGGTGCTCCATACCGTCAATGAAGCGGATCGCCTGGGCATGGAGGTGGATATGATCATGGGGACAGGCTGGCCCTATGGCGGGCCCCAGGTGGAACCGGAATATGCTGCCGGAAAAATGCATATTCAGACCTACAAGGTGAAGGCGGGGACCAGGCTGGATCAAAAGATCGTTGGTAATGTGCCCGATGAAGCTGAACTGGCCCGGCTGCAATATCTCATGCCAGGTGAATCGCCGGATATGCCTGATCCTGCCAAGCTACTGCATCTGTTTGCCTTTAACAAGGATGGAGAGAAAGTGGAACTGACCTCCCGGGTCAGGGAGGGGAATCTGGATTGGACACCTGATGAAGAGTATGACCTGTATGCGATCTTTCTGGGTAAAACGGGACAAATGGTGAAGCGCTCCTCATTGGGAGGAGCCGGTTTTGTGCTGGATCATTTCTCAGATGAGGCTGTATTGGATTTTCTGGAGCCCTATGAAAACTCCATGGATCCGCTTCATAACAGGTTGCGGGCCATTTTCAATGACAGCTACGAAATTTACGGGGCCGATCTGACCCCCGGTTTTTTTGATCAGTTCAGTCAGAGGCGCGGGTATGATCTCACGGATCATATTCCCCTTTTACTGCCCGGGGCATCCGGTGAGGAGGTGATGCGTGTAACCAGCGACTACCGGGAGACCCTGTCGGAACTTGTGCTTGAGGCGTTTTCAGGGAACTGGAACCGCTGGGTCCATGAACATACATTTATAACCAGACAGCAGGCACACGGCGGACCGGCCAACCTGCTCGATTATTACGCAGCTGCTGATATCCAGGAGTGCGAATCATTCTATGGTACAACCTTTAACATCCCCGGACTCCGGTGGGAAAGCTCTGATGCAAAAGAAGCAGAGGCGGATCTGATCATGTGGAAGTTTGCCTCCTCCGGAACCCATATCTCAGGCAAGGATCTCACCTCTTCGGAAACCTTTACCTGGCTGCGGGAGCATTTCAAGACCGCATTGTCCCAATGTAAGCCCGAACTGGAACAGATGTTGCTTTCAGGGGTCAACCATATGGTTATTCACGGTTCATCCTTTTTCCCGGATGAGGCCGCATGGCCGGGCTGGAAGTTTTATGCTTCGGTCCATTTCTCCCCGTATATCTCAACATGGAGGGACGCACCCGGCATGTTCCAGTACATTGCCCGTTGCCAGTCCATGCTCCAGTCTGGGAAAAGCGACAATGAGATCCTTGTATACTGGCCCTTCTACGATGTGATGGATGATGTAAATAGTACCAACCTGGGGGGACAGTTCCTGCAACAGCTAAGCATTCACACAAAGGACCACTGGCTGGCGCCTTCCCGTTTTTACAAGCTTGTCACCAGTCTTATTGATAAAGGGTATTCTGTGGATTTTGTATCGGATCGTTACCTGGAGAAGGCAGAGGTGACCGGTGGAAAGATCAGCTTATCCGGGATGGAGTATGAAGCCCTGGTGGTCCCGGAATGCGAGAGGATGCCCATGAATACCTTCAGCTTAATGGCAGACCTTGCCGGATCGGGAGGAAAGGTGGTGCTTGAAGGGTGGCCTGAGTCTGTTCCCGGGTATCACAATTACCAGGAGAGAACCGGCCAGTTGAAGCAGATTATTGAAGAGGCCGGGAAAGAGATCGTTGTTGATCAGAATGTAACGGAGGCTCTTGCTGGTTTAGGCTTGCAGGGGGAATCCCTGAAAGCGACCGGACTGGGATTTATCCGCAGGGACCTGGAAGGGGAGAAGGTCTATTTCATGGTTAATCATACGCCGGGGGAGATCGATGGATATGTGCCACTAAACTGCAGCAGCAAATCCATCATGATCATGGATCCCCTAACCGGGAAGACCGGTCTGGGGAAGACAAAACCGGGGAAAGCATTGAGTGAGGTTTACCTGCAGCTGAAACCGGGACAAACGCTGTTTATCCGGACCTCAGATAAAAAGATCACGGCACCTGAGTGGGAATATTTCCAGGAGAAAGGAGATCCCCATGAGATAGCCGGGAACTGGGAGTTGAAGTTTGTTTCAGGGGGGCCGGTCACTCCGGAAAATGCTAACCTGGAGGAGTTGACCTCCTGGACAGAGCTCAGCATGGAGGCCGAAGCGTTCAGCGGAACGGCTCGTTATAAAGTGGCTCTCGACAACCCCGATCCGGAAGTTACGCACTGGCTGCTGGACCTGGGCGATGTGAGGGAGAGTGCCAGGGTTTGGATCAACGGAGAGGAGATGGGCCGCTTTTGGTCGGTCCCCTTCTCCGGTGTAACCTCCTTACTGAAGGAGGGAGAAAACATACTCGAAATAGAAGTGACCAACCTGCCGGCCAACCGCATCATTGACATGGAGAAAAAGGGAGTGGAATGGAAGATCTTCCATAACCTTAATATAGTGGATCTGGATTATGAAATATTCTCGGCGGCTGACTGGGACCCAGTTCCAAGCGGATTGCTGGGCAGGGTAACCTTGACACCCCTTCGAAGAAAAATACCATAATATGAGCTAATAGCAAACGCAGCAGACGCACAGCACAGAAAATTAGAGAAAATCCGGGAGAATGTTAAAAAGGATATTGATAATTTGCGTGCTCGAACACATTTGGTAATTGAAATGACCGGGCAATCCCATAGTTTTTCTATATTTGTATTATATCAAAACACTATGAATAGTCTGGAAATTAAGGCATTCATGCAAAAACACAGCAAGCTGTTCTGGTATATCCCGAAATAATCATTTGCTATGACCTACATGAAAAACTCCCGCCGTGATTTTTTAAAGGGGTTAACGGCAACTTCTGTACTATCAGCAACCTCCCTTCCGGTGATTGCCACCGCTGCTATAGCAACGGAATCCGTATTGACAAAAACCGCTAATCCTCAGGGCGTTATGGCCGGCAATAAAGGGGGCAGACCTGTACTCTACGACGGTCCACATTCCCCTCTGTTCGAACCCATCCCGTTTGTGGGAAATATGCCCTATCCGGAACTGGGCAAACAGGTCTCGGAGAAGATGGCCGGGGTGGTTGATCAGGCCCCTGCTGGAGAGGGTACTGCCTGGGGGGTCCCGTTTCAAATCGGGGAAAAACCTGTAGTGATCAAAGAGAAGGCTGTATCCGTACAGGTCACCCAGGTGAAGGCCAACTGGCTGATCTTTCAGCACACCTCGGATCTGATTGAACAGAATGAGGAGGGGAAGCAGAATTTCAAGCAACCTTATAAGGGAAGCGGGGCATTAAATGAGGAAGTGGCTGATTACTATATTTTATACAGTGATGGAAGCGAAGCCAGAGCGACCATCCGGGAACGGCACCAGATCGGGATGTTCACCAGACGCTGGGGCGAGCATGCAGCGGAGGCTATAGCCCATCACAAACCGAGGCCTCTTACTCCATTGCATGAACAGATCAATTCCGGTAACTGGAACGAACAGGCCACCACAGGAAGGTGGGGAGGCAGCCAGACCAGGACGTCGGCTAATGACTATTTCCCATGGATAAACTGGATCTGGGCCTGGGAAAACCCCCATCCGAAAAAGGAGATCTCCGGATTTCGTTTTGAACCGAAAAACAAAACCTCCATAGTGATTTCAGCCATTTCGGCAGGGAAGGTCAACTCCAATCCCCTCAGGTGGCAGTCAAGGCAAAAGGCCTTTTTTACTCTGCCTGACGGGGTGAAGTTTAATCCTGTCCTGGACGAGGAAGGGCTGTTGTCTCAACTACAACTTGATCTGGGCCAGGTAATATCGGCTCTGCCCCGGGCTCTCTATCCCCGGAAGGGATGGACAGAGAGTTACAATAACAAACTTCCGGATATTTCTGAAAATGAAATTATCATCGAGTATACTGCACATCCGGAAGCCCGGTTCCACCTGAACGGAGGCACCCTGATCCCGGTTGCTGAGATCAGAAGCGGCACAGTAAAGAAGGGGATAAATGTCATCCCTCCCGCAGACCGGAAGGTAAAGGTCCGGATCCTGGAAAAGGGAACTGGTAAACCGGTGGCCGTAAGACTGCATGTACATGGAGAATTGGGAGAATACCTGGCCCCGGTGGACCGGCACAGAATCCCCAATAATGCCTGGTTCGAGGATTACAGCGTCGATTTTGTGCACAGAGGCAGGCATTCTTGTACATATATTTCAGGGGAAACCACCATGAAGCTTCCCCTGGGGAAGGTCTATTTTGAAGTGACCAAAGGCTTTGAGATCAAGCCGGTGCGGAAGGTGCTGTCCATTTCCGAAGCTACTGAAAAGGTTGAGATCGAAATAGAAAAAGTACTGGCCTGGAGAGAGAAGGGCTGGATTTCGGCCGATACCCATGTGCATTTCCTATCACCTGGATCAGCGCTTATTGAAGGCGCTGCAGAAGGGGTGAATGTAGTCAACCTTCTGGCCAGCCAGTGGGGTGAACTCTTCACCAATGTGGGGGATTTCGACGGAAAGACCACCTTTGGTTCCAGGGAAGCAGGAGGGGATGGAGAATACCTGGTACGTGTGGGAACCGAGAACAGGCAACACGTACTGGGCCATATTTCCCTGCTGGGGTATACCGGTGATATGATCAATCCGCTCACCACCGGGGGACCGGATGAGTCCGCCCTGGGAGATCCCATTGAAATATTACTCACGGAGTGGGCCGCACAATGCAAAAAACAGGATGGAGTGGTGATCCTTCCACATTTCCCCAGTCCCAGGATGGAAAATGCAGCCAGTATAGTAAGCGGAAATGTAGACGGAGTGGAGATGACCTCCTGGGGGGACTTTTATTCTGGGATAAATCCCTATTCCCTGGCTGACTGGTACCGCTACCTGAACTGCGGGTATTTTGTGGCTGCCGTGGGAGGAACCGATAAAATGAGTGCCGGTGCAGCCGTTGGAGCCGTGCGTACCTACGCCAGGATCCGGAAAGATCGCGAGTTCACATTTGATGAATGGAAAGAGGCCATCCGCAACGGAGAGACTTTTGTCTCCTTTGGTCCGCTGATGAACTTTTCAGTGGACGGAAAGCCTATGGGAAGTCGTATCGAGATGTCAAAGAGAGGGGGAACCGTCGATATCAGCTGGGAACTGGCCAGTGTGACGGTACCCATGTCGCGGGTAGAGCTTATTGTGAACGGGGAAGTGAAGGAGAGCATGGAGATTTCTCCCTGGAAGGCTTCAGGGAACTGGAGCGTTAAGGTAAAAAAGAGTTCATGGGTGGCATTGCTGGTCAGGGGACACTATCCCGACAAGCCCGAAATCATTACGGCCCACTCCTCTCCGGTCATGATGCAGGTGGAGGGCTCACAGATGATGGCTGCAGCGGATGCAGTTACCATCCTGGAACAGATCGAGGGGGCTATGGCCTACCTGGACACCATCGGGACAAGAGCCGATGAAAAAACGTATAAACGGATGAGGCTCTTGCTGGAATCGGCCCACCGATCCCTCCATAACAGGATGCATCAGAAGGGACAGTACCACCGGCACTCTCCCCTGGACGATCATCCGGAACACCATACATAACAAATGAAATCAAACTGGATCATCAGACCCGACTTTCTAAGGCTGGGTTTTACCTTTTTGCTGGCACTGACATTCAGCGCCGGACAATCATTTCAAATAGCCCCTGACCTGCAGGAAGGGATGTTGCAAAATTCTCATGTTTCCGGCATCCCTTATATGAAGGGCAGGGCAATTCACATTCTTCCCGGGACGCATAACAATGAATCGGGGTATTTCTCGCTTAGTGTGGGAAGAAACGGACGGATCTACGTGGGCACTGCCAAATATGATGTAAATGCCTACCTGGTTGAGTTCGATCCGGCAACTGAAGGACAGCAGATTGTGCTTGATGTGAACCAGCTGTGTGAAGTGTCGGACAGCGGCTATATGTCCCAGGCCAAGATCCATACCTTTAATTACATCGATTCCAAAGGAGTCATCTATATGGGGACAAAGCAGGGATTTATGCGTCCTGAGCGTGGGGATGATCCCTGGGACTATCCCGGTGGGTTTGTGCTCTCCTATGACCCTGCGAACGGGCAGGCCAGTGTACTGGGGCAGGTGCCCTTCAAGGGGCACGGAGTATCGGATGTAGTGTATGATGAGAAGCGAAAGAAAGCCTATGTGACTACCTGCGAAGATACCGGGCGCTTAGGTCTCTGGTATGAGCTTGATCCGGAGACCGGATCTTTCAAAGGGATCGGACCCCTGACTTCCCTTTTCTCCACAACTGTGATCAACCAGGATGGCGTGGCATTCACGATCACCAGGGATTGTAAGATAGCCAGTTACAACCCGGCAACAGGGAAAACCCGTGAACGCACCATCACATGCAACGGTAACCCTGTACAATACAGCTACAAGAGTGTCCAGTATATGGTTATGGCGAAGGACCGGCAAACCGCCTATTTTATTGATATGCAAGATGCAAGGCTTTATGAGTTTGATCTGTCAACCGATCAGGGCGATCTGCAGGCTACCGACCGCGGAAAGATGCTCCGGGGTGAGGCACTCGATGTGCGACCCAACCTCCATTTTGGACCCGACGGGAAAATATACACTGCAATCCTGAGAAAAGAGAAATGCCCTGAATCCGGGCAGGAATTTTCCCTCAACCATATCGTATGTTACGATCCCAACACCAACTTGTCTCAGGATCTCGGAGTCCTTACCGTGGAGAATGATGATTTCTTTGACTTCTCCCAGGTTGACACCACCCGCTATCCCTATCATGGATTCAGAAGGCTCCCCGATGGCACGCTTGCCCCTGTTCAGCCCTGCCTTGCATTAGATGTATCTCCTGACGGCACCCTGTATTGTACCACCCTGTACCCTTTCTCACTGATCAGGGTAAAATTATCCATTCCCTGAAAGCTTACTGCATCGATTCTGCCCCGCTTCCCCATGGCCGAACATATATCCGACCGGTACATCCACACTGGGCAGTTCACAACCATCCCTGTAAAGATCCTGTGTATGCAACCGGGGCCATCAATGTCCAGAATGGTGTTTGTGTTTCCTTCAAGTTCAGGAATAGAGGCTTGATATACTTG
>JBDLIM010000082.1:0-17390 GCA_039714915.1 Bacteroidota bacterium | reverse complement strand
ATTGACTCCATGATCGACAGCAGCATCAATCCATTTTTCAACTACTTTCGGGTCATTGTCCATCTTATACCCCCAAAGCGGTAAACGCGGCTGGTAATGTCCATCGAATCGGGGATTCCCTTTTTTAATGACTTCCCATTCACCAATACCTTCGGGCCACAAGATATCTCCAAAACGCTCGTCATGGTGGCACGACGGCCAGACATATGCTGCAACACTATATTCATTGTATTCTATTTTAGAATTTTCAGTAGTTGAACACGAAAATTGCAACAAGCTAAAACAAATGAGAAAGATTGAGAAAAGGTTTCTAATCGATAATTTGTGCATTTTATAAACTCCCATTGATTTTGTTTATACTTTAGTATTACTGGCAACTGTTCACTATCCACCATCCACTGTCCACCATTCCCCAATCACATTTCAATGATCTGTTCGCGATCAGGCCCTACAGAGACATATTTGATAGGTACCTGGAGTTCCTTTTCAAGGAAACGAATGTATTCATTGAGTTCCTTGGGGAATTGCTCCTTATCACGGACTTCGGTCAGATCGGTCTGCCAGCCGGGTATTTCGGTGAAGACAGGTTTAATATCAGCTGCCAGGTCATAAGGAAGCCGATCGGTTAATTTATTATTTATCGAGTATGCAGTAACTACCCTGATGTTTTCGAAGGTATCCAGCACATCAGTTTTTGTCATGATCAGTTGGGTTACTCCGTTCAGCATGAGACTGTACTTCAAAGCCACCAGGTCCAGCCATCCGCAGCGGCGGGGCCGCCCTGTGGTAGAACCAAATTCTTTCCCGATTTCCCTTAATTTCTCACCTTCCTCATCCAGTAGTTCGGAAGGGAAGGGCCCGGAACCTACGCGAGTACAGTAGGCTTTAAATATTCCATAGACCTCTCCAATGGTGGTGGGAGCAATACCCATACCCGTACAGGCTCCTGCACAGATTGTATTGGATGAGGTAACAAAGGGATATGAGCCAAAGTCTATATCCAGCAGGGTTCCCTGCGCTCCTTCAGCAAGAATGGATTTCCCTTCCTCCAGGAACTGGTTAATTTCATATTCAGTATCGACATGCTTGAATTTCCGGATAATCTCAATGCCTTCAAAAAATCTCTCTTCCTCGTCCAGGTTGTATTCGTAATCGTATTGTTTTAATAACTGCTGATGCTTTGCCTTAAGAGTTTCATACTTTCTCATGAAATCCAGGTCCAGATCACCTACCCGTAGTCCGTTGCGACCTGTCTTATCCATGTAGGTCGGGCCAATTCCTTTCAAAGTGGAACCAATTTTTGATTTGCCTTTGGCGGCTTCCGATGCAGCATCGAGGATCCGGTGTGTAGGCAATATCAGGTGAGCTCTGTTTGAGATCCAGAGATTTTTTGTCAGGTCTATGCCCAGTGTCTCCAGGGAGTCAATTTCTCTTTTAAAAACAATGGGATCAAGAACCACTCCGTTGGTAATCACATTCAGCTTATCCTCGCGGAATATACCTGAAGGGATGTTGTGAAGAATGTGTTTGTGGTTATTGAACTCAAGTGTATGACCGGCATTGGGACCTCCCTGAAACCTGGTTATAATATCGTACCTGGGGGTAAGCACATCAACTACTTTTCCTTTTCCTTCATCTCCCCACTGGAGGCCTAACAGAACATCAATTTTCATGTGAATTTGAATTGTGAGATTTATGGCATAAAATAAGCCGGTGGTCCGGCATCAAAGTCCGGATAAAAATAAGAAAAAAACTGTTATCTATTTAGTCCCATCGAGGTCATTCTTACTCCTGCCATAGATATAAAGGGAATGATGACTGGGAGTGAAGTTATTTAGCTCGCATGCGGTTTTGATAATCTCTTCAATCCTTGGGTCGCAAAATTCAATCACATTACCTGTATCCATGTCGATGAGATGATCATGTTGCATGCAGTGGTAGGCTTTTTCAAACTGTGCAATGTTCTTGCCGAACTGGTGTTTTACAACCAGGCTGCAGTCTAATAATAACTCTATGGTGTTATAAAGTGTGGCCCTGCTTACCCTGTAATTTTTATTTTTCATGAAGATATACAGGGACTCGATATCGAAATGCCCGTCTCTCGAATAGATCTCTTCAAGAATAGCATAACGCTCGGGAGTTTTGCGGTGACCTTTTCTTTCCAGGTACTCTGTGAATATTTGTTTTACAGTGTCTTTGGTCTCCTCTATCACCATAATTAGTCTAAGTAAAAATTACCTTGCTAATATAGCAATAATTTTAATTTAGAACGGATAAACACGGAATTTTACTCCTTCACTTCAACCCTGTGTACTGAATCAATTCCTCTGAGTTTCATCAAATTCAGAATAAGGTTATTAAGGTCATTGGTATTGTGAACATACAGATCAATGGTGCCGGTAAATATGCCATCGTGCCCGTGGAGGTTGATGGTTCTCATGCTGATATTCAGTTCCTTGGTAATGGTATTGGTAATAGAATTATAAACTCCAAAGCGGTCCCAGCCATTTAGTTGAATTTTAGCCAGATAGGAAAGTACTTTATGTTGTGTCCATTTGGCGGCTACTAATCTGTCTCCATGACTGGACATGATCTTTACAGCGGTAGTGCAATCCGTTCTGTGAACCAGAAGAGTACCATTATCCTGCCTTACCGCGACCACCTCATCCCCGGGAATAGGACTGCAGCATTTGGACAGGGCATAATTACTTTCTTCATCCTCCCTGGTCTCCCTCAGGATAAGCGTGCCCCGTGAGTCATACTCTTCTTTCTGTCCCGATTTTTTCTGCGATCTGCCAACGGACAGGTCCCAAACCCTTACCCACTTGTTCTTGGTGTTTTTGCTAAGAACTTCTTTGAGATCGGCCAGGTTGATGATGCCGCTTCCTATTTTGGAGTAGAGTTCATCTTTGTGTGTTGAATCGTATGCGGGAACCAGTTTTTTCAGAATTCTGGAACTGGGAGTCAGGTTTAATTCCTTGAGTTTGTCAATCAGGATCTTTTTCCCAACCTCGGTGCGGTTTTTTGTCTCCGCTTTGAGCGCATTTTGTATGGCGGATTTGGCTTTCACAGTGGTCACAAACTGGTGCCATTCAAGGGTCGGTTTCTGAACATCGGATGTAAGGATTTCCACCTGATCCCCACTGGTAAGCACGTGACTCAGGGGTACCAGCCTGTGATTCACCTTGGCCCCAATGGCCTTATTCCCGATTTCGGTGTGTATGTCATAGGCAAAATCAAGGGCGGTGGCGTCTTTGGGAAGGGTAATGATATGTCCTTTAGGGGTAAATACCATAATCTCCGATGAGAAGAGGTTGAGTTTGAAGTCATCCAGGAATTCCATGGCATCCCCCGAAGGGGTTTCCAGGGTTTCCCTGATCCTCTTAATCCATTTGTCCAGTTCCGATTCCGGGGAAGTCTTATCCTTGTATTTCCAGTGAGCGGCGAATCCACGTTCGGCAATTTCATCCATTCGCCTCGAGCGGATCTGAACCTCCATCCACTTGCCATTGGATCCCATTACTGTTGTATGCAACGCTTCGTATCCATTGGCTTTGGGTGTGGATACCCAATCCCTGATCCTTTCAGGTTTTGGAGCATAGATGTCTGTGATGATGGAATAGATGTTCCAGCACTGTGTCTTCTCTGGAATGTCCGGCCGGGGCTCAAATACAATGCGTATGGCAAAGAGATCGTAAATCTCTTCAAATAGTACATTTTTTTGATGCATCTTCTGCCAGATAGAGTAAATGGATTTGGATCTGCCGGTAATGGCGAAATCAAATTCGGATTTCTCAAGCACATCTATGATGGGCAGCGAAAAATGATTGATCAGGTGCTGGCGCCTCTCCTCTGTGAGCTTAATCTTTTCAGAGATTTCATTGTAAACTTCCGGGTAACGGTATTTCAGGCTAAGGTCTTCCAGTTCTGATTTCACCGCATATAAACCCAGACGGTGTGCAAGGGGGGCATAAAGGTAAATGGTTTCACCTGCTATTTTTATCTGTTTGCTCCTGGGCAGAGAACCCAGGGTACGCATGTTATGAAGGCGGTCTGCCAGTTTAATGAAAATCACCCTTACATCGTCGGAAAGGGTGAGCAGCATTTTTCTGAAATTCTCGGCCTGAAGGGAATTGGATTCTTTGTCGAATACGCCTGAGATCTTGGTCAGTCCATCAATAATGGAAGCTGTTTTCTCCCCGAAAGCATTCTCAATATCTTCGATGGTCAAATCCGTATCTTCCACCACATCGTGGAGAATGGCGCAGACCGTACTGGTCACTCCCAGCCCAATTTCTTCACTCACAATAACAGCCACCCCCAGGGGATGAATAATATAGGGATCCCCTGACTTTCTGCGCATGCCCTTATGGGCCTCATTGGCCATCTTGAATGCCTTCCTGATCAGCTTCTCATCCTTGGCTGATTTACAGTAAGAACAGTTCTCAATGAGCCGTTCAAGCAGACTGTTAATTTTGTGATCTTCTGTGACTACCTTTTCCAACATATGCAAACACCCGGATTCGGATTCTTTCTTTACAAAATTAGTGATTTAGCAGAAAGAGTGTTGAAGCAGCCAGATTTTTTTTTAAAATCAGGGGTACAGGACCGTGACATTTCCCGTATGAGATTTAAAGCGGCCTGTATAATCGGTATATTGAATATAGTAGACGTATACTCCCTCGTTGACGAATTCTCCATTTAGAAAACGACCGTCCCAGCCTTTACCCGGATCGGTGGTTTCGAACATTTTACGACCTCCGCGGTCCATGATCATCATCAGGTATTTTCTCGGTGCAAAATCCAGCAGGGGTTTGAATTCAAAATTCATATCATTGCTGCCGGGGGTAAATGCACTGGGAACCTGCATGGAGGTTTCTACGGTCACTGTGGTGATGTTTGAAACACTGATTCCGGATTGGCCCTGAAACTGAGGATTGCTGATGGCCAGCACCCTGTATTGCAGCTCTCCTGGCTGGAAACCGTTAATTACGGATTGAATTGCTTCACTCCAGCTTATGATTCCTGGTCCGACGGTCTGAATATCATAGAACTCCCCGCTACCGCTTCTTCTTTGAATGGTATACCCGGAAAGTCCGGTGCTGTAGCTTTCATACGGAGTCCAGCTGAGTATTACCATCTGGCTTTCAATGCTATACTCCAGCAGAACGCTGTTGCCTGAATTCGATTGTGAAAGTACCAGAGGCACCTTGCAGGTGGGAGGCTGAAATACAGACTGTATCATGTATTCATAACTGATGGTGGCAGTGGGGAACTCATCCTGAATCAACCGGGTGGATTGACTTTCATCCCAGAAAGTCTGCACTTCCTTATAAGGAGTTCCCGGGTTGCTTCGTTTCATGACCCTGAAATTGTTCACTGCGCCGCTTACATCCGCTGTGAATTGTATTTCCGCAGTGCTCTGGTCCATAACCGTAACAAAATCCACCTGGATGTATTCCGGTGCTTCCGGATAGACTGCTTCCACCGAATCGATGGCTGACAGTGAATTAAGTCCGCTGGTGTGAATGGTCTCAATGTAGTAGGCATAGGATGTTCCTGTGCTGATACCTTCATGGGTATAAGACAATGTGGAGAAGTCAACAAAACTCAACATCTGCATGATGTCTCCTTCAGCAGCGCCATAGATCTTATAACCCGAAACCTGGCCTTCCCATCCCTCATAAGCACTCCAGGTGATCACATTGGCCGGGGAACATGGTTCAAATTCAGGAGTCATGGATACGGCCCTGTGAATGTTCTTACCAAACAGGCTCTCATTACCTGCACTGTCAACCGCCGTTACAGAATAGGTGAGGTTTTTCAGGCCGGGGGTCCTGTGTTTATATTCACGGATGCTTCCTTCAAATTGCATTATCCGCTCAAAAGAAAGATCGGGACGCATTTTCCATATCCAGTAGGATTCAATGTCATCATCGGTACTGGCTTGCCACTGAATAAGCACTCCCGGATCTGTATGTTCGACCGTCACACGTATTAAATCCGGAATGTCGGGGAGGTCTGTTTGTGACCTGGCATGATTGGTAAACAAGAGAAAGAAAACAAGCATGACTGCCTGCAATTTGAGCCTTCCATATTTTTGTATTCCAATCATCTAAGAAAATAACGCGATCCCTGCTTTATTATTACCGGTGTACCCTGTGACAAAGATAATACATTCTTATATCAGCATTCTTTTTTTTGTACTGCTACCTAAAATGCTAATTTTGTCATGCCATGTCCGTAAAGCAATTATTTAACAGGATTAATAAGTTCAAAATCAGGTATTTATCTGGCCACAGGTTCCTCTACCTGATGGCTGGTGTTGTGGGCCTTGGGGTAGGATTGGTTGCTGTGATCATCAAAAACCTGGTTCATTTTATACGCGAGGCGCTGGAAAATGGTTTCCACGGCGAATATACCCGGTATTACCTCTTTATATTGCCGGTGCTTGGAATTGCCCTGGCAATGGTCTATATCAAATACATAAATAAGCGAAGGGTAGGACATGGTATACCCAGCGTGCTTTTTTCCATATCCAAGAATAACGGGATCATCCGTACCCATAACCTTTACTCCAGCATTATAAGCAGTGCACTTACCGTGGGATTCGGTGGTTCGGTGGGACTGGAGGGGCCTACGGTAGCCACAGGGGGAGCTCTGGGTTCAAAACTTGGCAAGGCATTTAACCTAAGCTATAAAGAGATTATTCTGCTTATATCCTGTGCATGTGCAGGGGCCATGTCGGCCATCTTTAAGGCCCCCATTGCAGGCATTGTTTTTGCCCTGGAGGTAATCATGCTGGATCTGACCATGTGGGCGATTATACCTTTATTAATAGCTTCAGCAACAGGGGCATTGACATCCTACCTGTTTCTGGGTCAGAATGTGCTGTATTCCTTCCAGCTCACAGAGCCCTTTCAGATGGGCCAGATCCATTACTACCTGTTGCTGGGAGTGGTGGTTGGATTGCTATCCGTATATTTTACCAAAAGCTATATATGGATCTCTGATTTCTTTGAAAAGTTTGAGAACCCATGGAAACGTCTGCTTTTTGCCGGTGGTTTACTGGGAGCAATTATTTTCTTTTTTCCACCCCTTTACGGGGAAGGGTATGAAGTTGTGAACCAGGGACTAAGAGGGGAGTATTACCATCTGTTTGACGGGACTTTTTTTGAAGGCTGGAACCAGTCCTTTGCGCTCATAATAATTTATATGCTTCTTCTGGTGGGACTGAAAGTAATTGCAGCGACACTTACCTTTGCAGCAGGGGGGATCGGAGGTATTTTTGCTCCTTCCCTTTTCATGGGGGCCAACCTGGGCCTGATGTTCGGGCTTATTCTGAATCAGGTGGGCATTGAGGTATCGGTCAGCAACATGGCCCTGGTAGGCATGGCCAGTATGATAGCAGGAGTGATCCATGCACCCCTGACAGCTATCTTTCTTGTGGCAGAGATTACAGGTGGACATGAACTTTTCCTGCCCCTGATGCTTGCCTCTACCATATCCTATGGTACCACCCGGTATTTCGTGAAGAATTCGGTATATACCGTTCAGCTTGCCAAGCGTGGCGAATTAATGACACACCATAAAGACCGGAACATCCTGCTGATGATGAATGTAAGCGACCTGATTGAAACCAACTTTAAAACAGTCATGGCAGATGATACACTCAGGGATCTGATCAAGATCATTACCACTTCTAGCAGGAATATTTACCCGGTGGTGGATGAAAAGCACAACCTGAAAGGAATAGTCAAACTGGATGACATCAGGCACATCATGTTTAACCAGGAGATGTATGATACAACCAGAATCAGCGATCTGATGATTATTCCTGAATGGACCATTGAAACCACCGATCAGATGGAAGAAGTGGCCAGGCAATTCTCCGAGAGCGGCCGCTACAATATCCCGGTGCTGCAAAACGGTAAGTACCTGGGATTTGTATCACGTGCCAGGGTCTTCTCCTCATACCGGGAGATGCTTAAGCATTTTTCGGATGATTAATGAACGATTTTAAAATAATTCTAAATTTCGCCTGCCCTGAGTTTTCAACAGGAACTCCCGGGAATATTTACTTATGTTTGTGAAGTTTACAAACTAAGCTAACTATGCCGAGTTTCGTTATTTCAGAGAAGTGCGATGGGTGCAAAGCTCAGGATCGCACTGCCTGCCAGTACATCTGTCCAAACGACCTGATGGTCCTTGATAAAGAGAAGAACAAGGCCTACAACCGGGCAGTGGATATGTGCTGGGAATGTTACAGTTGCGTAAAAATCTGCCCCACACAGGCCATAGAGATCAGGGGATATGCCGATTTCATGCCCATGGGCGGTGTGGTACAGCCCTTAAGAAGTACCGACACCATTATGTGGGCAGTACGCTTCCGTAATAAAATGGTCAAACGATTTAAATTTCCCATTCGGACCATCCCGGAAGGTACTGCAGAACCGGATGCAGGTTTTTCCACCGGATCGGATGATCTGAAAAGCCCGGAATTAAGAACAGAACCGGAGTCTCTGGGGACAGATCTTTATAAAAAATAATCAATCATCTAAGAATATAGCGATGAACGCTGAGAGTTTTGAAACGCAAGTGGTGGAAACCGATTTGCTGATCCTTGGAGGAGGAATGGCTGCATGTGGGGCCGCTTATGAAGCTGCCTACTGGGCCAAAAAGCACAATCAACGGATTGCCGTGGTAGATAAAGCAGCCATGGAGCGCAGCGGGGCTGTGGCCATGGGACTTTCTGCCATCAACCTATACATGGGTCTGAAAAACGGCAACAACACCATTGATGACTACGTGAGCTATGTGAAAAACGACCTCATGGGCATAGCCAGGAAGGACCTGGTGGCCAATATTGCACGGCATGTGGATTCTTCGGTTCACCTTTTCGAGAAATGGGGACTTCCCATATGGAAAGACGAAGAGGGGAACTATGTGAATGAGGGGCGCTGGCAGATCATGATACATGGTGAGTCTTATAAAAGCATTGTCTCTGAGGCTGCCAAAAATGCCCTTAAGGAATTGGGTGAAAACGGAAGCTATTATGAGCGCGTATTTATCACGGAACCCTTAATGTTTGAGGACCGGTGCGTGGGAGCAGTGGGATTCAGCGTGCGTGAGAATAAGTTTTATGTGTTCAAGGCGAAAGCTGTGCTGGATTCCATGGGAGGTGCAGTGCATATCTTCCGGCCCAGGTCTGTTGGGGAAGGAATGGGAAGATCCTGGTATCCACCTTTCAACAGTGGTGCAAGTACCTATTTTACCTTAAAGGCAGGAGCAGAGATGACCTGTCAGGAGGTTCGTTTTGTCCCCGTTCGTTTTAAGGACTCTTACGGTCCGGTAGGAGCCTGGTTCCTTTTGTTTAAATCCAAAGCCACCAATGCGAAAGGGGAGGATTACATGGAAACCAGGGCAGCTGAGTTGGATAAGTGGGCTCCTTACGGGCATGCTAAACCCACACCGGCAAATCTTCGTAATTATTTGATGTTATTAGAACTTGAAGAAGGGAACGGCCCTATCTATATGCGAACCGATGAAGCTATCAGGGAGCTGGTGGCACAGATTCCGGATGAAAAACAGGCCAGGCGTAAGTTGAAGGAACTGGAATCCGAAGCCTGGGAGGATTTTCTGGATATGACCGTCAGCCAGGCTCTGAACTGGGCATCTCATAACATCATGCCTGAAGAAACTCCCTCAGAAATATCAGCCTGTGAGCCTTATTTCATCAGCTCTCATTCCGGGGCATCAGGAGCCTGGATCAGCGGACCAGAGGATCTGGCTCCGGGAGAACATTCCTGGGGCTACGACAACATGACCACTGTCAGGGGACTATTTGCGGCAGGGGATGCTTCGGGTGCATCATCTCATAAGTTTTCGTCTGGCTCCTTCACAGAAGGCAGGATAGCCGGCAAGGCAGCCATCGCTTTTTGCGTGGATCATCCCGATCAGGCAGAGATCTCAGCTGAACAAATCCAGAGTTTGAAAGAGAAGGTTCTGATGCCCCTGAAGACCTTTGAAGAGAATCAGGCCTATTCCAATGATGAGGATGTGAATCCGCATTTTATCAAGCCAAAAATGTTTATGTTCCGTCTTCAGAAAATCATGGATGAATATGCAGGAGGCGCTTCAGTAGGTTTTAAAACATCTGAGGCTCTGCTGAATAAGGGGCTGGAGTATTTGAAGTTTATGAAGGAGGATGCCGATAAGCTGGCTGCATCCGATCTGAATGAGTTAATGAGGTGTTGGGAAAATGTCCACCGGATGTGGCAGGCTGAATCACATATGCGAACCGTGCTGTTCAGAGAGGAAACCAGATGGCCGGGCTACTATTTCCGCACCGATCATCCTGCCATGAAAGAAGATTGGGAAGCGTTTGCAAATTGCAGGTGGGACCCGGAATCGGGCAAGTGGGAAATGATCAAACGTGATCTACTTTAAACTAACGACTATTAAGACTTTAATCATAGGAGGAGGGATCAGCGGGATTACTGCTGCGGTTGAGCTGGCCGAAGCTGGCAGGGAGGTGGTACTGATCGAAAAAGAGCCTTACCTGGGTGGCCAGGTTTCGGGTTTCAATTCTTACTTTCCCAAGTTATGTCCTCCCGCATGCGGACTGGAAATCAATTTCAGGCGCATTCGCTCCAATCCCCGCATCACTTACTTCACAGGTGCTGAAGTAGCTGATATCAGTGGCAGTGATGGGGATTTTTCAGTGAAAATAGCTATCCGTGCCCGCTTAATAAATAAGCACTGCACGGCTTGTGGCAAGTGTGCGGATGTATGTCCAGAAGAAATGGCTGAAGCGAATGGTTGGGGTGCAGGCACCCGGGCTGCCTATATACCGGGCGGACTGGCCTTCCCCATGAAATATACCATAGATCCTGAAAGCTGTAAAAAAGAAGCCTGTGGAAAATGCCTGGATGTTTGTGCCCATGATGCGATTCAACTGGATGCCCGGGCCACTGAGATCGAGCTTCAGGTCGGAAAGATTATTGTGGCTACAGGCTGGAAGCTTTATGATCCGTCCCGCATAGAGAATTACAGCTATGTGCAGGAAAAGGATGTGATCACCAACCTGGAGTTTGAGCATCTGATGGCATCCTGCACCCGGGAGAATAAAAAGCTTACCAGGCCCTCCGATGGAAAAAAACCAGGTCGCATCGCATTTATACAGTGTGCCGGTTCCAGGGACCATAATCATCTTCCTTATTGCTCTGCAGTTTGTTGCTCTGCTTCCTTAAAGCATGCACTAACCCTGGCAGAAAATTATCCGGAAATAAGCTCAGAGATATTTTATATCGATTTAAGAGTAAGTGGCCGGAATGAGAAGTTGTTGAAACGAGCCGAATCCAACGATCAGATCACATTAACCAGGGGGAAGGCAGGCAGGATTACCCAATCCGGATCAGGAGAGGGTTTGCAGGTTGAAGTGGAGGATGTTATGGCAGGTCGACGCCGGGAAGAAACATTCGACCTGGTGATTCTGGCCATGGGCCTTGAACCCAATCACATCGCTACGGATCTGGAACAATCCCCCGGGATTTTCATAGCTTCCTCATGTAAAAGGCCCATGGATGTGGTTAGCTCGGTCAGGGACGCTACAGCTACAGCCCTTAAAACCATGCAACACTGATGGAGGCGATTAAGAAGAATATGGCTTTGGCTGCCTGCACCGGGTGTGGAATAGGAGAGTGTCTGGATGCGGACAGGCTGATCAGGGAATCCGTTGCATCCTCCGGGGAAATAAAAACATTGACACATCCTGCACTCTGCTCGGAAGAAGGATTGGAAGCATTGCATGGGATGGTAGCGGAAGCTTCGCTTGGAAGACTGGCCATAGCCGCATGTTCTCCGAGGGTGAAGAGCAGCGAATTTGAGATAGACAGCGTCTATGTGGAAAGAATCAATCTAAGGGAGCAGGTTTCCTGGGTTATGGAGCCCAATGACGAGGATACCCAGGTGTGTGCGGAAGATCAGACCCGCATGGCGCTGGCTAAACTTGAATCCATCCAGGAGAATACTCCATACATTCCCGAGAGTCTGTATGCTGATATATTGGTACTGGGGGGTGGAGTAACCGGGCTCACAGCTGCACTGGAGGGAGCGAAGAGTGGATATCAGGTGCACCTGGTGGAAAAGGGCAATGTGCTGGGAGGATATGCGGGCAGGATATATAAGGTATTGCCTTCAAGAGGTATACCTGCTTCCCTGGCTGAACCTGACCTTAGCGCACTATCGGATCGGGTACGGGCCCATCCGAATATACGTGTCTACCTTCAGACCTCTCTGCTGTCCATCGAAGGAGAGCCGGGCTGTTTCAGGGTCAGGCTGAATGACAGAGGAGAAACCACTCTGGGAATAGGTTCGGTAGTAGCTGCCACTGGTTGGAAACCTTATGAAGCAAAGAGGCTGGGACACCTGAGCTATGGTTCTGAGGGTGTTAAAACCCTGGAAGAGTTCGAAGCATATGTGCAGGAAAACCGGGTGCCTGACAGGGTTACCTTCATGTTGTGCGCGGGATCACGGGATGAGAATCACCTTAGCTATTGCTCCTCCTACTGTTGCACAGCTGCTTTGAAACAGGCGCTCTATGTCCGGGAAAAGAATCCCGAAGCCATGGTATTCATTGTCTACAGGGATATCCGCACCCCGGGCTTCCAGGAAGAGTTCTATAAGATGGTTCAGTCCGACGATGCCATTTTTATGACCAAAGGGGTGGTTGAATCAGTTGATGCCACAGGAGAAACAGTACAGGTATCGCTTACTGATTCGCTGCTTGATGAGCATGTAATTATAGAATCTGAACTGCTGGTGCTGGCCACAGGAATGGTTCCCAACAACACGGATGACCTGCAGTTGCAATACCGGCTTGGCAAAGGACTTCCGCTAGTGGAATACGATTTTTCCGATTCACATTTCATCTGTTTTCCCTATGAAACCAGAAGAACAGGCATTTATGCTGCCGGTACGGTAAGAGCTCCCATGGACCTGGAATCGGGCATGGAAGACGGAGCCGGGGCTATGATGAAGGCCATACAATGTATCGAAAGTGTAAAAAGGGGAGAGGCAGTCCATCCCAGGTCGGGCGATCAGACCTTTCCTGAATTGTATATGGAGCGATGTACCGATTGCAAACGATGTACGGAGGAGTGCCCCTTCGGGAGCTATGATGAGGATGAGAAAGGTACCCCGCTTCCAAATCCGGCCAGGTGTCGCAGGTGCGGCATCTGTGTGGGATCCTGCCCCGAGCGGGTTATAGGGTTCAGCGATTACTCCATAAACAGTGTTTCGGCCATGATCAAATCGGTGAGCATGCCCGATGAATTTGATGAAAAACCAAGGGTACTGGCCTTTGTATGTGAAAATGATGCCTACCCCGCACTGGATGCGGCAGGAGTACAGCGTCTGAAATACAGCTCCTTTGTCCGCGTGATCCCGGTTAGATGCCTGGGTTCCATCAATAAGGTATGGATCTCCGATGCACTTTCGCATGGATACGATGGCATCCTGCAGATCGGGTGCAAGCCCGGGGATGATTACCAGTGTCATTTTATTCACGGAAGTGAACTGACAGAGCAAAGAGGTGAAAACCTGCAGGAAACCCTGGAGACCATGATGATTGAGCCGGAACGAATTAAAACCTGTTTTGTGGAGATTAACGGTCACCATGAAATTCAGGAAATTATTAATGAGTATATAGAGGAATTGGAACTTATAGGTCCCAATCCCTTCAAGAGTATGTAATACGAATGCAGTGAGTATTATTAACGTTGACATAGACTTCAAGCGGGAGTTAAGTAAACTGAGTGGTTCTCAGTTAAATCAGTGCATGCAGTGTGGCAATTGTTCAGCAGTGTGCTCACTGGCACCGGACGACAGGCCATTTCCACGTAAAGAAATGATCTGGGCCGGCTGGGGTATGAAGGATAAGCTGGTAGGAAATGTGGATGTCTGGCTATGCCACCAGTGCGGCGATTGCAGCAGCTATTGTCCGCGGGATGTGAAGCCCTCGGATGTAATTTCGGCGGTGAGACAAAAAACCTATCAGCATTATGCCAGGCCCGGTTTTCTATCCAAACTGTTAACTGTACCGGCCCTGTTGCCCGTGGCCATTGCCATTCCCGTAGTGGTGATTATCGCCATCTTATCCCTGGCCGGCACCTTTAAGATCCCGGAGGGACCGGTGGATTATTCCGCCTTCTTTCCCCATGGATGGCTCAATTCCACCTTTTCAGTCCTTACCCTCCTGTTCTATGGCCTGGCTTCGCGGGGAATAGTTTCATTCTGGAAGGATATGAAAGAACAGACCCCGCCCCCCATAGGTATGGGGAAAAGATTGCCTGTATTAAAGGTGCTGGGAGAGATATTTTCCCATTCCTCTTTCTCGGGATGCGGTTCCAACAGGAAAAGGACCCTGGCCCATATGTTTGTCTTTTTTGGCTTTGGATTGCTGATCCTGGTTACGCTTTATGCCATCTGGGCGACATACACCCATAACTATCCCCTGCCCCTTAGCAATCCTTTTAAAATTGCCGGAAACCTGGCCTCACTGATGATTTATTCGGGCCTGGGTATCATGGCCTTTGAGCGTTTTACTAATCGCAGGGTTTTCGGAAAGAATGGCTACACCGACTGGTTATTGCTTATAGCCATCGCTTTATTAACCCTGTCAGGAACCCTGGTGGAGCTGGCCAGGTTCGGGAACTGGTCCATAGCGTACCACCTCTATTTCTTCCACCTGGTGGCTGTCTGGTTTGTGATCATGTACCTGCCTTTTACCAAACTGGGACATATTTTTTACCGCACGACTGCCTTGTTGTATGCGCGTTCCATAGGAAGGAAATAGGAGTTGATAAGCATCTCCGGGGATTAGTCCGCTTTCTTATCGTAATTATCCAGGGCATTTCTGACCGAGCCATGCAGGAGCAGCAAGCGACGGGATTCTTCAATATCCAGGCCCAGCTCATCACTGATCATCCTTGATCCCCGCTCCACCAGTTTGGCATTGGTCAGTTGCATGTCCACCATCTTGTTTCCTTTCACCCTTCCCAGCTTGATCATGGTCGAGGTAGTGATCATATTCAGGATCAGCTTCTGAGCGGTCCCCGCTTTCATGCGTGTGCTCCCGGTCACAAACTCGGGTCCCACCAGTGCTTCCAGAGGTATCTCCACTTCTTTGGCCAGCTTAGTATCCGGGTTGCAGGTGATGCAGGCAGTAAGAAGTCCATTCTTCCGGGCATCCTTTACGGCACCTATGACATAGGGTGTTCTCCCCGATGCCGCAATACCCACTACCGTATCGTTCTTTCCGGGCTTGAATCGTGCCAGGTCCTTCCATGCACCATTTATGTCGTCCTCTGCTGATTCAACTGCTTTTCTGATTGCCACATCACCCCCCGCAATAATTCCAATGACGATATCATAGGGGACTCCAAAGGTCGGTGGAATCTCAGAGGCATCCACAATTCCCAGCCTGCCGCTTGTACCTGCGCCAACGTAAAAAAGCCTGCCCCCTTTCATAATCCTGGGAATCATGCCATCCACCAGTTTTTCTATCTGCGGAATGATCAGGTGGACTGCCTGATGCACCGTTCCATCCTCCCGGTTGATATTATCCAGCAACTCTTTGACCGACATTGCTTCCAGGTCGTCATACATAGAAGATGATTCGGTAAGGGAAGAGGGGCCCCGCATACTTCCGGACACTTTCCGGGTATGGTATTCCACCAGACCCTCGATGGGCGCTGCAATAATCCGGTCGCACTGAAGCTCATGGGAGCTAAGCACCTCATCAAGGATGGGCCTGAAATGGAAAGCCACCGATCCGGCAAAGCCGATTTTCCTCTTTCTATAATCGCTGTATTTGGATATATTTTTCAGGACAAAGTCCTCAAAAGCCTGTTTTATCAGCGTTCTTATTTCCTCATTATCAATGTGTTTAATGGCAATTTTAGTCAGAGAAGCCAGGTAGCGGTTTGCATGAGGTTTATGATACACATGGTCCAGGATCTGGTCCATGCTTAATCCTTCCTCTGCAATGATTGCCTCCCTCAGACCATCACTCAGGGTGCGTTTATGAAGCGCATTTACCAGCCTTTTTCCAATATCCGTCCCGCTCCCTTCATCCCCGAGAGAGTAACCCAGGGCTGGCACCTTATCCATGATTTTTCCTCCCTGATAAAGGCCCGTATTGGACCCGGTTCCCAGGATGCAGGCAATGCCGTCCCCGTCATTGAATAAGGCCCTGGCCACACCCAGCAAATCATCATTTACCTGTATATATGGATGTACGCCCACTCTTTTCTGGAGACTTTTTCGAATTACCTGTTTCATGGCCTCGTTGGCAACTCCCGATCCATAGAAATAGATCTCCAGGATATTTCGTTCATTTCCACCCAGCTCGAGTTTAGCAAGTTCACGTTCAATCTCCTGCTCGTCGGAATGGTACGGATTGATGCCCTGAGTGTACAGGGGAAGAACTTCTGTACCGGTAATAAGTCTCCAGTCTGTTTTTGTGGATCCACTATCCGCGATTAATATCATAACATAATTTGAATGATGTATGACAAATTTAATGTTATATCTTTACATAACAAATGGATAATGTCTTTCACACAATAGGAAGTAAACTCACATTGAGCCAGCGTATTGAAAGAACGCTGGAAAAAGCCATCAGGGAGAAGAAAATGGTGCCCGGAGATAAACTACCTACCGAAAGGGAAATGTGTGCATCTTTTGGTGTGAGTCGAACTGCTTTGCGGGAAGCACTACGGAGATTAAATGCAAGAGGTCTGATTTCCATACAGAAGGGCAGTGGCATGTATGTATCTGAGATAAACATTGAGGATGCCATTAAAACCTTAAACTTGTATTACGATCTGAAATTTGATAAGAACCTGCTTTCACAGATCATCGAGGTCCGCCAGCTTTTCGAACCCGAAATTGCCAGACTGGCATCTGTCAACCGGAACGATGAGGACCTGGCAGATCTGGAGGAAAACCTGGTTGAATTTTACCATTGCGATCCTGATAATACCCAGAAAGAGGCGGACCTGGATAACAAGTTTCACCTGATCATCAGCAAGGCAAGTTCCAATCCCATTGTGCAGGTCAGCATGGAACCCATCTATTCGTTGCTGCCCCGGATGCGAAATTATATCTTCGGCAATATTGAGGGGGAGAAAAAATTCACCCTGGATTATCATCGCAAGATAGTCGACGCCCTGCGAAGACAGGATGCCTCCATGGCCTATAATAGTATGAAAAAACACCTGGCCAGAACCAGGCAAATCTATGACCGACACTTGAATCCTGAAATAACCTAATAAACAAATTATTCCCTTTCATGTTATTCTCTGCATAAGCTGCTTGAATGGCTA
>JBDLIM010000081.1:0-17439 GCA_039714915.1 Bacteroidota bacterium | reverse complement strand
ACAAGGCCCTTGCCCTGTATACATCCCAGTATGTCCGGATGTTTTGCCTGGATCCGCTTCAGTCCGGACATCAGGGTTTCCCCGAGGATCCTCGATTTTTCCACCAGTTCCTCCTCATGAATGATCTTCAGGTTCTCAATGGCAGCCACCACAGGAAGGGGACTTGCTGAGTGGGTGGAGGTCATGGATCCCGGAGCATACAATCCCATGATATCCTTTCTGCCAATCACGGCCGAGATGGCCAGGGAAGATGAGATTCCCTTGCCGCATGCCACCAGGTCGGGCGTCACCCCGTAATGCTCATAGGCAAACATCTTCCCTGTGCGGCCAAATCCTGCCTGCACCTCATCGTAAATGGTCACAATATCGTGCTTACTGCAGAATTTCTCCAGTTGCTGTGCATACTCGACCGGCAGAAAATCGGGACCGATCCCCTGGTAGGTTTCGGTAATCATGCCTGCAATATCGTCCGGATTGATCCCTTGTTCCTCCAGGCTGCTCAGGAACAGGTCAAAGGAGGTATTCTCATTTTTATATCCATCAGGAAAGGGTACCTGGATAAAGTTGCTGCCCTCATCAATCATCCATGTTTTCAGATGTGGCATCCCCCCGGCAAGCTGGGCTCCAAATGTCCTTCCGTGAAATGCATTCTGAAAAGAGACCATGTATTTCTTATGCGGACCGTGCTTCTGCAGGGCATAAGTTTTTGCCAGTTTAATACAGTTCTCCGTCGCCTCGCTGCCCGTACTCAACAGGAAGACCTGGTAAATGGAAGGATCCGGGGAGAGTTCCCTAAGCATGCTTGTCAATTCGGCCCGCTTTTCATGAACGAATACGTAGGTGGAGAGCAGCTCCTGGTCAATGATCTCCTTTAATCCCCTGGCAATGCCATCCCTTCCATGACCTGCATTGGCAATTAAAACCCCGGATGACCAGTCAAGCCATCTGTTTCCCCATTTATCATAGATCTGGAATCCCTTGGCCCTGTCCCACACCACCGGTGGTTGACCCATCATAGATACCGGTTCTGTTTCAGTCAGGATATCAAAAATCTCCAGGGACTCCGGCACCGGAAGTTTCGTTTTTATGGTTCTGAATTTTGTGTTTACTTCAGGTACTTCAACTGGATTGAGGCTGTACTTTGCCATTTTATTTAACTGTTTATGTTTTTTTTATATTAGAATTAGTTCTCTAAAAGAAATCGGCTATGGCGAAATAGCTGGTTAACAGGCTATAGAATGCCACCACTATCAGACTAAAATTCATCATTCTTCCTGCCACATGCTCCTTCATTAGCGTTTTCCGGTTGATCAGGAAGAGGACCGGAATGGCTACGGCCGGAAGGATCAGGGCCTGAAAAGCCTGGGAGAACACCATCAGCAAAGGAGGTGTCGTATTGATAAACTGCATCCCGAATCCAAAAAGAATCCCCACAAGCCCCAGCATCCTGTACATGGGCGAGCGAATGTTCCTCTCTTTTCCTGTATAGTCCGAAATAAGCCAGGGTGCGATCAGAATAATGGGAAAAATAGAAGAGATTCCGGCTCCCACAATTCCCACGATCAGGATGAAAGCTGCGATCTTGCCTCCCAGGGGTTCGAAAAGGCTGATCATCTCTACGGTATTATCCATTTTCATCCCCATGACATTCAGGGTACCTGCAGCCACAGCCATGATGACCAGGCTCAGGAAAAACATCATGGATGCAGAGACAGCAGCATCTTTCTTTTCCAGCGCCAGGTTCTTGATGGTCCACCCCTTCTCTACTACCACGGTGCTCCTCATGATAAAGACCGCTGCCGAACAGGTGGTCCCGGTGATGGCTGCTATCAGCCTGAGTGCTCCGTCGCTTTTAGGAATGCTTGGCACCAGTCCGCCTGCAATGGAAGAGAGGCTTGGTTTTACCATAAAAAAGACAACGATGAAGGAGAGTCCCATCAGGATCACCAGGATCACCAGGAACTTCTCAAATGACTGATATTTTCCGTGCCAGAGCAATAAATAGAGTCCAACCACCAGCACCGCCGTAATGGCCATAGTACTGAATCCGGATCCGCCCAGCAGGAGCCGTGATCCTTCCTGGATCAGATCTGCAACGATCCCGAATATGCCCATCAGGGCCAGCAGCTCACCTATTATCAGGGCAATCAGGATGTAGATAGCCAGGACCTTTCCGTATTGAAAACTGGATTTGATGGTTGCCAACGCTGTTTTGCCTGTAACCAGGGTAGTCTGCCCGTAAGCCACCATTAACACATAAGTAAAGATGCAGGAGAGTACCAGCGCCCAGGTGAGAGTCATCCCGTGTTCTGCCCCCACCTTGGCCATGGTGGTAACGCTTCCCGTGCCAATGTTATAGCCTATCAGGAACAGGCCCGGTCCGACTGCAGCCAAACCCAGAAGGAATCCCTTTAACGATTTTTTCTTTGCCATAATATAAGGTCTGTTTTACTTTGAATAGACTACCCTGCCGGCCACAATGGTTTTCTGAATAACCATTTTCCCCTCCTCCATGGAGAAGAGGATCAGGTCGGCACGTTTTCCCTCACTGATCTCACCGCGATCGCTCAGTCCCATTTTCTCTGCCGGATTGGTACTGGCCATCCCGATGGCATCGGCCAGGCTACAGTCGGTGAATCTCATCATGTTACCCACACAGGCCCTGATGGGAGAGGCAGCCCCGGCCAGTACATTTTCCTCGGGCATTTTCACCACGTCGGGTGTGAGCACCACCTCCCTTCCCCACCTGCGATAAGTTCCGGGTTCCATACCAGCCAGATCCACCGCATCGGATATCAGGATAATGCGCTCCTTCCCTTTAACCCTGTAAAAAGTTTGTACTTCTTCTTTGTTCAGGTGGAAGCCATCCACGATCAGGGTGGCAGTCAGACCGTCGTTGGCCATCTGGGGCCACAGCGGATTATTATGCCGGTGGATCATGTTGGCGCAACCGTTCCCCAGGTGGGTGGATAAGGTGGCACCTGCATCAACCGCCTCGAATATCTGTTCGGTGGTGCCGTTGTGGTGCCCCAGGGAGACCACCAGGCCGCTCTCTTTGCACTGCCTTATAAAGGGAATCGCTTCTTCCATCTCAGGAGCCACCGTAATCAGACTGATCCCGTTCCCTGCTGCCTGTTGCCACTCCGTAAATTCGTCCCATTCAGGGTCCCTGGCATACTCCTCCGGATGCGCACCACGAAATCCGTCTACAGGAGAAATATAAGGGCCCTCCAGGTGGAATCCGGGTATGGAGGCCCCTGCCTCTTCATCCTCCAGGGCTCTTGAGAGCAACGTGAAGCTATTTCTCAGAGAATCACGGTCCGCAGTGATTACGGTGGGCAAGAAAGAAGTAACACCCTCTTTCCAGAGTGCTTTAGTGGCAATACGGATCTCTTCCAGGGACAGATCCTGGTCTGCGAAATTGATGCCCATATAGCCGTTGATCTGAATATCAATCAGGCCGGGAGCTATATAGTATTCAGGTTGCTTATCTTCCGGGGAGACCGGGTTGATCCTGACAATCTGCTGGTCAGAGATCTCAATGCTTACCGGGTTCCCATCCAGATAGAGAATACCTTCCACACAGAAACTGTCTTCCGCATCAGCATTCCGGGGATCTCCATCATTGTCTCCGGTACAGGAATAATTCATACTCATAATTATGATAAGTGTAATAAAAATAATGGCTTTTGATGTCATGTTTTTCAGGATATGTAGTTTTAGCTAGAAGGTGGTTTCAAACTGGACATCTGCATAATTCAGTTCCACGATGGAAGGTTTTCCTTTTACTCCGAGTTTGGAGACCGCACGAACCTTCAGACTATTGCGGCCGGATCGGAGAAACCATGTCCAGTTGGCAGGTACCTCCCGCCATCCCGTATCATTAGTATTGACCTCATAATGGGAGAAATTGGGGGTATAAGTCTCGAAATCCATGAAGAGGCGGTCCCTCGGGGGACCCGAAGAAGCATGAATATGAACTGTATTCAGGGTAGGCCAGAGATCCCTTTTCCGGTCGGTATGCCAGGAGTACTGCCTCTGAACGGGGGAGCGGTCGTTATACCAGTTTGCGTAGCTGTTCCAGGGCCAGATCCCCATGCCGTGCGTCAGCGGCAAGGGATAAGGTTTCTCATAATAGTTGTTCCGTGGCATGAACCGGATGATCCCTCCATTATAGAAGCCCCCAAGTTTGGGATTGCGTTTATGCCCTGAAAGTGAAGCCCGGAAAAGTCCGGCCTCTTCTGCACGCGGATCAAAACAGGGCAACGAGAGGCAATCCCAGTTAATATCACTCTCCAGGTGCTGATAGCCATTAAAGGTCTCCCATTCGATCCCATCCGGGTAGAAGAAGTCCAGGAATTTCTGGTTAATGTCATACAAGCTCAAAGGCTCCGCAGTTTCGGCATCCCACAGATAGTGGTTGTAGGAAGCATCCAGATAGATCCACTTGCCCAGGTCATCGTTCCACACCTCACATACCTCGTGTGAATCAATATTCACGTGCCGTGCCTGCCAGCCCATGGCAATACAGAGACCCGCCAGGAAATTGTTGTGCTGAATACACATCCCGCCGGCACCGGTCCGGTTCACCCGGTTCACGATGGAGAGAGCATCCCATTTGGGATAAACTTCTGTGGGATAGGACCAGTTCCACCTTTCCGAAGCATATTCAAGCAGCCTCACCTGTTTCTCAAACTGGGTCTGAGCGCCGGCAAGCAGTTCTTCGATATTCTCCCGTTCAAGCAGCTCCCTGAATTCAGGACGGTCCCACTGCTCCCACTCCCATTCCACTGAGGGGTACTCCACGGTGGGATTGAAAACGCCGACCATTTTAATATTCTTGATCTCGGGGATGGGATAACCCCTGCCATATTCCAGTCGAACTGTGGCCGACTTAAAGCTGGGCGAAACCAGCGGATTTTCTGTGTTGAGCACTGCCTTGAGCTGAATATACCTGTGGTTGTGCATGGTTCCCGAGTTCCAGTCCACTTCACTTCCCTCCCCCAGCAGAAAGAAGTCTTCCCACTCATCCGAATAGGGATCGGGGCTGATCCCCCGCCGCATGTAATACTGAATTCGGGCTCCCTCGGGCACCTCCCCTTTCATACTCACATCCAGTTTCCGGATGCGTCGCTGCTTCACCATGAACTCTTCCGATTCGCACCGCCACAGGTCGATAACAGGGGAAGCAAGCCACCCCTCTTTCACATAGCGGTCCATGCTGATGCGAATGGCATATTCGGCCCTTTCATCTTCGGAAGGGCCAAAGGGACTCTCCTTCCAGCTTTTACCTCCATTGGCCGATCTGAATGAGGTTTCCCCCACATGGGTGGGATCCCCTCCTCCATGCTCGAATTCATCCGCCCGTGAAAGATAGACGACCCATCCCTCTTTCTCTTCACTGGCATCGGGGCATGATATAATAATCTCATTCTCCCCTTTCTTCAGCCAGTCGGCCGGGAACTCTTTCCAGATATAGGTCTGATAGTTCTGATTAAGGTTCCAGGATTCCAGGGAGGTCTCCTCCCCGTTGATCTCGATCTGCAACGGGGCCTTCCCGTTACGGTAATTCATCACAATCAGATAGGCCTTATTCGCACTGGGATCCTCCAGGGTCAGGATCTTCCGGGCCTGAATGTCTCCCCAGATGGTATCCCGGTCGTATCCCCTGTCGCTTTCTCCCGATCCCGGAGCTTCATTCTCAATCAGCTCCCTGTCGAACAAGCTTACTTCATCATTCCCTTTTTTTATCACCATGTGCATGAACCCCTTATCATATATCTCACCCGATTTGGCGTTCCAGGTATCCACCAATGGATTCTGGCGAGTCTGTGAATAGGCCCCCAGGGTACACAGGACAAAGATGATTGTGGTGGTAAACACGATCCTGACAGGTCTTGCCACAAACAGACGCCCTTTTTTATGTATCACGATAAGAATTTTAAAAATTTTACCTGCAATTTTGCTTCGAAGATAGTAATTATAGATGGAATGTTCTCGTGCACATTAATATAAATTAACTATTTTTCCTGTCTGGCAGCCATCTATTGTCTATCTTTAAGATGAAGCGGCTCTGTAGACGGGTCACCGAAATGGTGAGCTTCCTGCCATCGTAAACATTTAACTGAAAAAGATAATGAAAGCCACATTCCGCCTGTTGCTGCAAATCTTCCTGCTCTCACTGCTGATATCATCATGCATCAGAAACAATGAAGCAGATATGGTCTTCTTTAACGGCCGGATTATAACGGCAGATTCTGCTTTTTCCATTGCAGAAGCTGTGGCCATCAGCGGAGAACATTTTTCCGGAACCGGCTCCAACAGAGAGATCCTTCGCCTGGCCGGCCCCCATACAAAAAAAATAGATCTACAGGGAAAGACGGTGCTTCCCGGCCTTATAGACGCCCATCTTCACCCGATCTGGGCCGCTGAAAGTGAACTATTTGAGGAGATCCCTCATATCACCACCCGGGCTGAATTGCTTGAGTATATTAGCCGGCAGGCAGAAGCCAAAGAGAAGGGGGAGTGGATCATTCATCCCAAGTTCTTTCCCACCAGGACCTTCGAAATGACTCAGCCCATCCTGGAAGAGCTGGACATCGTCGCACCGGATAATCCTGTGTTCCTGGACGGAGGGTATGGCGGCATGATCAATTCGGAGGCCATGAGGATATCTGGCATTGGGGAGCGGCCTGACCTTAAGGGGATTAGCAGGGATCCTGAAACGGGGAAGCCAAACGGCATCATCAAATCTTCCGCATTCTTTTTCGTACAGGGAACCCTGCCCTCCCGGACCCTCTCCTATGAAAAGCAACTGGATGCTCTGGAAGCGATGATCGCAAGGTACAACCAGGTGGGACTGACAGGAATTACCGATGCCTCCCTGACTATGGAACACTTCCGCAAATACCTTGACCTGAAATCTGAGGGGCGGCTCTCCATCAGGGTCAACCTCACCATGCCTGCCCCGGCGTTCCAATCCCGCGAACAGTTCCTGGAAGAACTGGGGAGTATTGGGTTTTATAGCCCCTTTGGGGACCACTGGGTTAAGATCAGTCAGCTTAAAACCAGTCTCGACGGGGGCATTCTTACTGGAACCGCATATCTGAGGGAGCCCTGGGGAGAAAAGGCCGGGGAGATTTATGGCATTGATGATCCCGGGTACAGGGGGATCCTTACCCTGAGCGAAGAGGAGCTGAACAGCATGATACTGGCCGGTACCGGCATGGGATGGAAGATGACCTCCCATGTGACCGGGGGAGGTGGGGTGGATTTGCTGCTGGACGCTTATGAGGCAGCCGGCAGGGAGTACTCCCTGGAAAGGAACAGGCACTCCATCATCCATGGCAATTTCTACACAAGCGGGGCCATTAAAAGGTGTGCCCGGATGGGGATCATTGCGGACATGCAAGCTGCATGGTTCTACAAGGATGCCGATGCCATGAAGTACATCCTTGGAGATGAGCGGATTAAAACCTTCCTGCCGGCCAGGTCCATGATCGACGGGGGAATGATTCTTAACGGGGGGTCCGATCATATGGTAAAGTTTGATTCCTATCTATCCACTAATCCTTACAATCCCTTCCTCGGCATGTGGGTACTGATGACCAGGACCACAGAACGTGGATCAGTCATCAATCCTTCGGAAGGGATCACCAGGGAGGAGGCCTTGAGGATCTACACCATCCACAACGCCTTTGGCACATTCGATGAAGCGGTCAAAGGCTCCATTGAACCAGGAAAACTAGCCGATATGATAATCATCAACAAGGATTTCATAAATTGCCCGGCGGATAGCATACGCTTCATCACCGTGGAAAAGACCATCGTGGGGGGGGAAGTGGTCCACAGTGTTACTCGATCTAAGATCAAATAACCTGACTTATCCTTAAGTTTAAAAAAACAGAACTCTTGTACAGCTTACTATTTCTAATGTTATGTGTCTGTCTGACAGCGATTTCACCAGATGCCCGAAGCAATGATCCGCTCACCAGTCAATATGAGTTCTACGGGGCCATCCGGGGGAGTTTCGAAGGATTTCACACCAGCCAGTGCCAGAACACCATCTCCTACCACAGTCTGCGAAACGATATCACAGAGGGTCTTATCACGCGGGCCACCAATGGTTCCATGGCAATTGAATGGGAAACCGAGGCCATCCCCGGTTCCCTGGACATCTCCCAGGGAGCCAGGTTTGTCTGGCTTGCAGCCAATGACCGCACGGATAAGAGCCTGGTTTTCGAGGTATTTGTGAATGGGGTGAAACGGTTTACCATCCGGTCGGGGATGAAGCGCTCCTGGACCCTGACCCATCCGGAAGGCGGGGAAATGAGCTTCCACTATTTCGGAACTGATCATCATGATGATAATCACGGGTACATGACCCTGTATGCTCCCGGATCGTGGCTGAACCCGGGAAATCCCGTAACCATACGCATAGTGGGTGAGGCTGCCGGGGATAACACCTGGATGATCGTCTATAAAGCGGATGATGTGGTGGAACACCTGGAAAGACTGACTCAATTTGAAGCCTGGCTGAAGGTTTCCATAAAAAAGGATCGGGGGAAGCATCACCTTCAGGTAAGTGCCCCGGCTCATTTCGCCGACAGGAGAATATCTCTTGCGTCAGGCAACAGTCAACGGGAGCTCCGGTTTGAAAAAGACGGGGATGTGGTTTCAACGCGGTTTTCTCTCGAAGGAGACCTTGAAAACCAGTCCATGATGATTCGGGATGCTTATGGCGAATTGCTATATCTTCCTGATCTCAAAAAGGATACACTCTTCAGAAAACTCCTGTCACAAGCCGCCCTGATCAATGAACTCCAGGTGGGACAGGGACAATACCATGCGAGCAGTCGCCGGTCTTACAAACCCCGGACAGTCAGCCGCCTGCTGGCACTGAGCAGATCACCCCTTAGCCGGGGAGAGATCTATCTTATGAATTCCAGTCACCAGGATATTGCATGGATGGACAGTCCGGAGAAATGCATCCTTGAACGCGATACCATGCTGATCACCCCATTGATGGAACAGGCGCAGGCCGATCCCGCTTACCGGTTCGATATCGAGGATGCACTCATGATCAGAGAGTTTATCTCAAGGCATCCGGACAGGAAAGGGCTTATGGGAAAGCTTTTAAGGGAGGGCCAAATCTCCTGTGGCTCAAGTTTCACACAACCCTACGAAGAGATGTATTCGGGCGAATCACTGGTACGGCAGTTCTATTTTGGCCGCAAATGGCTGAAGGATGAATTTGGATATGAGGCCAATACCTACTGGAATGTGGATGTTCCCGGGCGTACTCTGCAAATGCCCCAGATCCTGAAGAAATCGGGGAGCCCCTACATGGTGATCAGCAGGCATGAGAAAGGGGTTTTCAACTGGTACAGTCCGGATAGCTCCTTTGTGACCGTTTACTCTCCGGGTCACTACTCCGAAGCCTTTGGACCACTCCAGAAAGAGTTTTTTGATGCGGCAGAATACCTGGCCGTCAGCGCCCTGGAATGGGAGAGATATTTTGTCCCGGAAACATCCGGACAGGTGATCCCTGTTCTGTCTGACTGGGATATGAGCCCGGCCAAAGACTATTCGGGACTCATCCGGCAGTGGGAGAGTATCGCCGAATTGAGAGATGAGCAGGGGGAGGTCAAGAAGGTGGAACTTCCACAGATCAGGATCGTCACTACCCCGGAGTTCTTTCAATCTTTCACCGGAGCGGCCAATGCGCTGCCCTCCATACTGGGCGAACGTCCAGCGCTTTGGCTCTATATTCATGGACCGGGACACCAGAAGGCCCTGAAAGCAAGCCGGGAAGGAGATATCCTGCTTACAATGGCCGAGAAGTTTGCCACGATCAATGCCATGACCCGGCAATCGATGGCCAGCTATCCAAGCCGCAGATTCCGGGAAGCGTGGGAAGCCAAGATCTATCCTGACCATGGATGGGGAGGGAAGAACGGGCAGATCACTGACGATCTCTTCCGAAGAAAATATGAATATGCACGTAACGAAGCTTCTCAGATCCTGGAGAACTCCACCCGTTCCATTGCATCCCAAATTAAAACTAAGCGGAAAAAGGGAATTCCAGTGGTGGTATTCAACAGCCTGAACTGGGAAAGAAGCGAGCTGGTGAAGTTCGGGCTTGATCTCGATGAGGGAGCAGCTGTATCTCTCTCTGTGAGTGATGCCGGAGGGGAACAGATTCCCAGCCAGTATATGGTGGAGGAGAAATATCCGGATGGATCCATCCGGCATGCCAGTGTCTCCTTTCTGGCCCGGAGTATCCCCTCTGTGGGATACAGGACCTTCTACATTCAGAAGTCCCCGGAACAACCGGGGTCCGCACCTGCCCCCACCCTGGAGAACCGGTTCTACAGAATAAAAATGGGAGAGGGCGGATTGACAAGTATATTTGATAAAGAACTTGAGAAGGAGCTGATAGATACTGCCAAGTTCTCCGCCGGTGAGGTCTTCACCATGCAGTCTGTTGGGAACGGTGCCGGAGAATTTGACAAAATCCAGCAGCCAGGCATGGAAGGATTCGGGAAAAGCGGGGATTACACCGCACCATGGGAACCGGGAGAATCAGGAGATCTTTTCACCGCCTGGTACCGGCGTAGCAAACTGCCTCATGCCACGGTGGAACAGAAAGTGATCCTGCATCACCAGTTGAAGAAAATTGATTTTGAAATTGCCCTGTTGAATTGGGAAGGTGTTATTTACCGGGAATTTCGTATGGCCCTGCCGCTGGATATGAAGCACGGCCAGGTGGCTTATGAAGTCCCCTTCGGAGTTGTGGAAGTGGGGAAAGATGAAATGGAGGGAGCTGCCGGTGAAAGGTATCAGGTCCCTGCCCGGGATCTCCATCCACGGGGGATAGGGAACTGGATCGGAGCCTCAGACGAAAGCTTCGGGGTCACCCTGAGCTCGTCTGTAGCAGTGGCTGATTACCTGGATCCCACCCATCCGGTGCCGGGGGTCTTGCTGCAGCCTTTGCTGCTGGCCTCCAGACAGAGCTGCCACTGGGAAGGGAACCAGTACCTCCAGACCGGCAATCACCACTTCTCATTCTCGCTCAGTTCCCATAAGCCCGGATGGATCCATGGCTACAGGCATGGAAAACAGGCCAATGAGAAGCTGTATGTAGTGGTGAACCCGGTTCCCGAAGCAGGTGCCAGACTGCCTGTGTCAGAAAGCTTCTTTTCGCTTGATCAGGAAGATGTAATAATCTCCACCATCAAGAAGGCAGAGGATGAACAGGCGGTGATTGTCCGGATGTACAACCTTACAGGGAAAAGCAGAAAAATACACTTAAACCACAGATTCAATTTCGAACAAGCAACTCTGACCAACCTGATCGAGGAAGGAGACCGGAAGATTCCGCTAATGAAAAACCAGGTAGAGCTATCCCTTCCACACCACGCAATCGAAACCCTGAAGCTAAAATAGATACAGGTCCGGTTCCGATCAGTTACCGGACGGTCCGGTAAAATCCTTTCGGATGGCTGATTCAAATACCTTCCAGTGCTCTTCTGTCATCCTGCCGGGAGTAAAGAGACAGATGCCTGCCGCCCCGTTCTCCATGGATTCACGGATGGCATCTTCCAGTTCTCCGGGAAGCAATCCATGGTTCTCAGGATCGGATTCTTCGCTTTTACGCTCCGGGTTCGGACAGATGAAGAGTCCGCTGTATAAGGGTTTCCCGTGATCCAGGGCGGTGACTCCTTCCAGAGTGACCTGACCGATCCACCGGGTGTCCTCCAGATAGAAATCGTTGTAGTTCATGGGATAAAAAGCATCCAGGTTCCATTTGTCCCACTCCTGCCGGACGGTCTTCCGTGCCACCGAATTAGGACCCGGAAAAACTGCAGCACTGATCTCTTTGCCTTTGACATGAACCATCTCTGTGAGCCGGTTCACTATACTGGTAATCAAATCATAGCGGTACTGTTTCCACTCCTCAACCCCGGAAGGATCCTCCACAGACCGGATGTCTATCCCGCTCTTCTCTTGAAATCCTTCCACACATTGGTCACAGTAGCAATAATCATACTGTGGATATTCCCTGTCCATCACCAGGCCATATTTGTCCCATAGTCCTCTGCCCAGGATCACATCAGGAAAGCGGATATAATCAAGATGGATGCCATCCACCTCCTCAAGATCCGCGATCTGACCATAGAGTTCCTCAAGAAACCGGTAGACCTGCTCGTTGCTGGGACATAAGAATTTATAGTAATCTGCATAGGCCGGCTTGTCAAAGGCCGATTCTCCCAGTCCGTTCAGGGCATACAGTTCATGGGGGAGTTTCGGATTCTTCCCCTGGATCATGGTGGGAATCCAGGTTTGAAATTCAAGTCCAACCTCCCCGGCGATCCCCCCTACCCTTTTATAGGTTTCCGGATTATGGCCCCCGTTGTACAGGAGGCCGACGATCCCTTTATTTTTCAAGTCCGCAAAACTGACCCTGATCTCCTCGTCAGTGGCAGATCCGGGCCCTCCCAGCCAGGCGTATACCGGGACCTTTATCTCTGTCCGTGTTTCAGGTATTGCCGCATCTGTTTGTTGGTTCTTCTTTGCAGATGGAGGAGAACAGGCTGTCAGCCAGATAATTGAGAAAATGGCGAGGAATCTTATCATGTTCTTTTGTATTTGTGCCCCGGGTTTGCCAGGGCTGGTGTAACTGAAACAGGATTTTTCGAACGAAATTAATATAGGGAAAAAATGGTAATTTAGCTCACCCTTATTGGGATTTACCGCAAGAAATAGTAGTTTACCACAGATAATTCCTGTCCTAATTTTTTAAACATTGTATATCATGAGAATTTTCTTTTTCGTTTTTGCACTGATCGGCCTGACAGTTTCCACAGCATATGGACAATTTGTTGAAGAGTTGGATTCAGGAACGGGTAAGTTCGAGATCCCGGATATCCCTGGTTATCATACCCTGAAGTGTGATTTTCACATGCACACCATCTTTTCAGATGGAGTGGTGTGGCCCTATGTACGGGTGGATGAAGCTCTGGCTGAAGGGCTGGATGTGATCTCCATCACCGATCATGTGGAATACAGCAGAAAAGAGGTGGAGGATAACCATATGGTCCCCTACGAGATAGCAAAAAAGCGGGCGAAGGAGACGGAGCTCATGCTTATCCTGGGGGGAGAACTATCGGCCAGCCACGATCATTTCAACGCACTCTTCCTGGAGAATACCGATGCCCCGGACCTGAGAGATACCTTACCGGCCAACAGGATTGCCGCTGCCAACAGGCAGGGCGCCTTTGTATTCTGGAACCATCCGGGATGGCTGGGGAAAACAAATGATGGAGTCACCCGGGTGCCGGAGGAGTTTATAGAAATGATAGAAGCGGGACAGATCCGGGGACTGGAAGTCTGTAACGGCAACTCCTATTATGAAGAGGCTCACCTGCTCGCCCTGGAACATGGACTGACCCTGCTGGGAAATTCAGATATCCACGGTATAAGCTATTCTCCCTATCAGCCACTGAAGCACAGGACCATCACCCTGGTATTCTCTCAGGAGAGATCTGTGGAAGGAATCAGGGAAGCGCTTGAAAACCAGAGAACCGTGGTATACCAGGGGGATCATCTGGTGGGTTCGGAAGAGTTTCTGCAAGCCCTGGTCCTGGAATCCCTGGAGCTTGAGGCCGAGTATTACAAGGACAAAGCAGTGGCCAAAGTATCCATCAAGAATCCCACCGATTTCATATTTGTCTGTGAGAACAAAAGTGCCTACGGGCTTTTTACCGGGATCCCGCTTTTTATCCTCAAGCCCCATACTAAAACGGACATCTATGTGAAAACCCTGGAACGGCTTCCGGAGTTCGACCTGGATCTGAAGATACTGAATGCCTTAGTTGAACCGGGAAAAAGCCTGGAAATGACCATCCCGGTGAAGGATCTGCTGCCGGCGGAGAGCCAGTAAAGGCTTCTGGAATAGCTATAGTCTTTGCCGGTAATTATTACCAGAACAAGATGTAGATAGCTGATAGTATCATTATTATTATAATCGAAAGTAAATTGAAAACTCTGTCTGTCTTAAAAATTCTCCGGGACAACTCCAGTCCCGGATTTCTGTTTCCACTTCTTTCAAGTAGTGAAATTAATACGATGATGCCGGAAATAATTAGGAAAGTGACCATCATTTGATCGAGGAAAGGCATTCCCGGAATTAAAAATTTGATTGCTGCTGAAACCGGAATTGACAGAATGGTTCCCCATAGTGCTGCAGTGGAAGTGGTTCGCTTCCAAAATAATCCAAGAATAAAAATGGCTGTGACGCCCGGGCTGATCATCCCCGTGTATTCCTGAATAAACTGAAATGCCTGGTCAATGCTTCCAAGCAGGGGTGCACAAATCACAGCAATAACCACAGCCACTATCCCGGCAATCCGGCCCACAGCAACCAGCCTTTTTTCAGAAGCATGCCTGTTAAAGTATGGTTTATACAAATCCATTGTAAAAATGGTGGAAGTGCTGTTAATTATTGCACTAAAAGAAGAAACAATAGCAGCAATCAAGGCAGCAAACAGGATTCCCTTTATCCCGGCTGGGACAATATTCTGAAGCACCCATGGATATGCCTCATCTGGTTTTGCAATGTCGGCTGACAGGGCGAAGGCTGCTATACCTGGAATTACAACCACAAAAGGCATGATCAGCTTCAGAAAACCGGCAAATACCATTCCTTTCTGTGCTTCCTGCAAACTCTTTGCTCCAAATGCTTTTTGAATGATGTACTGGTTGGCTCCGAAGTAGTATATGCCGGCAATCCAAATTCCTCCAAAAATTGCACGGATCCCGGGGAGATAAAAGTAGTTTGGATCTGACCTTTTGATAATCATGTGAAATTTATCAGGAATTTCGGCAAACATGGTTTCAAATCCATTGATAATACCCGCGTTACCACCGACCTTAATAACGGCAAACCATGTGGTAACCAACCCGCCAACCAACAGAAAAACAACCTGGATAACATCGGTACTGGCAATCGCTTTCAATCCATTAACTATTGTGTACAGCAATGAAAAAATTGCAAGACCGATAATTCCGTAGATTAATTCAATCCCAAACAGGGATTTCAGAGTAAGGGCACCCAGATAAAGTATGGAGCTTAAGTTGACAAACACAAACAGGCTAATCCAGAAAATCGCCAGTATTGTTTTAATCCGCTTGTCATACCTGAGTGCCAGAAACTGTGGCATTGTATATATATTCTTATGGATAAAAACAGGCAGGAAGTATTTGGCAACAACAATTAGTATTATCGCTGCAATCCACTCGTAGGTAGCAATTCCCAAACCAATGACAAACCCTGAACCCGACATGCCAATAAATTGTTCAGCCGAAATATTGGCTGCAACAATTGAGCTCCCAACCAAAAACCAGGGGAGGGATTTACCGGCAAAGAAGTAATCTGAACTGCTGCGCTCGGTACTTTTTGACCGGCCCATCCAATTGCCAACCGCAATAATTACCAATCCGTAAACAATGAAAATCAGAATATCTAAACCACCCATTTGTACACAAATTTAGCAATCAAATGGAATCATGTTCCCGGGAATCCCACTTTGTTGACCATGGCTCTGAAGTCCTTGTGCTTGTGTAATTGATAAAATTGTGGTTCGGTGGTAAGCCAGGGGATCTCCATTTCGTGATCATCAATGGCTACAGATAGCCAGTACAGGGCCTCTTCTGTTTCGTCCATTGCTGCATGGATCACAGCAATGAAAAATGCAGGGGAACCTGCAGAATTCAGCGCCCTGTGTTGCATTAGTTCGTCAATATGCTCCCTGGCCTTAACGTGCTGCCCCGACCTGGCATAAGCAGCTCCCATCCAACCAAGGATTCTCGGATAACGGATGTTTTCCAGTTCGAAGATCTGCAGGAATATCCGGATGGCTTCCTGGTATTCACCAGAGTTCAGAAGTAGAAAGCCGTAGGAATCCATGGTAACATAGTTACGCATCACCCTGAGCCTGGAGTGGGCAAACTCCCTGGCTTCATCTATCTGCTGGTTATAAAAAAGGGAAAGGATCATCCGGGAATTGGGATAGTAAGGCTCATTGTGTTCCAGACGCCGGGTCATCTCCAGGGCTTCTTTGTGCCTGCCGGCGAAGTTCAGGTAGTCCACGTAGAGGGCATAGCCCTCAGTATTGAACCTTTCAATCCCCTTCTTGTATTCCTGTTCAGCCTTTTTGAAATCCCATTCATAGTAGAGGTGATAGAAACCTTTTACGGCATGGGCTTCAGGCAGGTCTGGTTCGATCTCAAGGGCCTTTCGAATGGAGATAATGGCCTGGCTCAATGCTTCCCTGGCATCCAGTTCAACTCCGAACATGGACCCTTTAGCAATAGCGATGTTGCCCTGGAGACTGTAGGCAAGTGCAAAACTCGAGTCCAGTTCAATGGCCTGCGCAACATATTCCTGGGCCATCCTGTATCCTGCCCTGGTATAGGTGGTGAATTCATAGTAGGCTTTCATATAGAGTTCATAGGCTACCGGATTACTTGTATATCCCAGGTTCAACTTCGATCGGGCCTCAGGGGAGAGGGTGGTTTCCATATGCAGAGCTACTTTTTCAGCTATTTCATTCTGCATCTGGAAGATATCATCAAATTTTCTATCGAAGTTCTCTGCCCATACCCAAAGTCCTGTTTTCCCATCGACCAGGCCTACTTCCACCCTGATCATATCTCCAAATTTCTGTACACTTCCTTTTAGCACATAAAATGTGTTGAGCTTTTTAGCGATCTCTACCATGGATACATTGCTATCACCCTTCAGGAACATCGTGGTCTGCGACACAACCCTCACGTCGGCAATTGCGGCAAGCTTTCTTGCAATGGCATCCCCTACACCCATACTGAAATAGGCATTGGAAGGTTCATCACTCAGGTTTTCAAAAGGCAGGATGGCCACTGATTTGGTCACTACTTTATTCGCTTTATTCCAGCCAGACAATTGAATGAAAAAAATGATGGTATTCGGGAGAAAGAACGCCAGCAGGATCAACATCCCGACCCGCTTTCCCGGGATTGATTTTATCCATTGCTTTTTCCCCTGCCCCGGTGGCCCGGTATCTTTTCCAAAGGACTCGACTTTGTCTGCCTGACTTGGTGGGTGGCCATATAGACCGGCAAAACACCTGCTGAAATAGGTGGCACTGCTAAAACCGACCAGGTAAGCCACTTCAGATACAGTATGCTGTCCTTCTTTCAGAAGATCAAGGGCTTTCCTTAGCCTGTATTCCCTGATGAACTGGCTCACAGATTGACCGGTCGCTGCCCTCAGTCTCCTGTGGAGATGGGAACGGCTAATCCCGACACTTCTGGACAAATCTCCCACCCCGAACTGCTCATTGCCAAGGTTTTCTTCAACAAGCTGCTCCAGCCTTGTTAGCAATTCTTGCTCATCCC
>JBDLIM010000080.1:0-17736 GCA_039714915.1 Bacteroidota bacterium | reverse complement strand
ATTCAACAACGAATACACCTATTTCTCATCTTATTCCAGTTCCTGGTTGAAGCATGCCCGGGATTACGTGGATATGATGATGAACAGGTTTGATTTTAATGAACAATCACAGGTTATCGAGATAGCTTCCAACGATGGCTACCTGCTTCAATACTTTCTAAAATACAAGATACCTGTACTTGGTGTGGATCCTGCCTCCAACACAGCTTTTATGGCAAAAGAAAAAGGCATTGATACCATTGTGGATTTTTTCGGAACTAAAGTAGCCAGGGAAAGTATGGCCGAGAAGAACATCCTGGCGGATCTGGTTATTGGAAATAACGTCCTGGCACATGTGCCTGATATCAAAGACTTTGTTAAAGGAATGAAACTGATCCTTAAACCCACGGGCATCATTACCATGGAATTTCCGCATCTGAAAAAACTCGTGGATGGAAATCAGTTTGATACCATCTATCATGAGCATTATTCTTATCTTTCCTTTACCGTTGTCAAATCTATTTTTGAAGCACAGGGACTGGAAATGTTTGATGTTCAGGAAATACCCACTCATGGAGGTTCCCTGCGTATTTTTGCCAGGAACAAGGATGACAACAGCAAAGAGATCAGTCCGCAGGTACAGGATCTTCTGGATATGGAAAGCCAGGCAGGAATACTGACAAATGCCTATTATGAGAATTTTCAGGAGGCCGTCAATGGCATCAAGTATTCGGTATGGCAGTTTTTACTGGAACAAAAGATAAAAGGGAAAAAAGTGGTTGGCTATGGAGCCGCCGCCAAAGGAAACACCCTGTTAAACTACTGTGGCATCAAGGGCAACGATTTAATAGCTTTTGTTTCAGATGCTTCCCCCTATAAACAAAACAAATTCCTGCCTGCCAGCAGAATTAAGGTGAAGTCACCCGATGCCATAAAAAGGTACAAGCCCGATTATCTGATCATATTCCCCTGGAATCTGAAAACAGAAATATCTGAAAGGTTGAGTTATATTCGTGACTGGGGTGGTCAGTTTGTGTCTTTCATCCCTGAACTGTCCATTTACTGATGCACATGGCAAAAAAGACGCAATCTGCCAATGGGATGTACCAGCTTGTGAAGGAGCTGTTCCCCTATTGTCGAAGTATCACCGGAAACGGGGTCAGGCAGACCTTGAAAACCATCCAGAAGTCCATTCCCCTGGAACTCATAGAGATTCCCACCGGTACAAAGGTGCTGGATTGGGAAATTCCTGAAGAATGGAATATTTCCGATGGATATATCCTGGATGATAAGGCTAACAAGATCGTTGATTTCAAGGAATTGAACCTGCATGTGCTTAATTACAGCACCCCTGTAAACAAGAAGGTTTCGCTTCAGGAACTAAAAGACCACACCTTTACTCTTCCCGCTCATCCTGATTTAATACCCTACAGAACCTCCTATTACCAGAAAAAATGGGGCTTCTGCATGTCCCAGAATCAACTGGATAGCTTAAGTGAGGGGGAATATCAGGTATACATCGATTCGGAACATAAAAAGGGTTCCCTGAGCTATGGGGAACTGTACATAAAAGGAAATTCCTCAAAAGAGGTCTTGATTTCCACACATATCTGTCATCCCTCCCTGGCTAATGATAACCTGTCAGGCATCTCTGTGGCCACCTTTTTAGCTCAATACTTACTGGGGCGAACTCTGAACTACAGCTATCGCTTTCTTTTTATTCCGGGAACCATTGGTTCGATCGCCTGGCTAAGCAGGAATGAAGATAAACTAGAGCACATCGAACACGGACTGACCATTACCCTGTTGGGGGATCAAAGTAACTTCACCTACAAAAGAAGCAGAAGGGGTAACAGTGAAATTGACAAAATAGCGGAATATTATCTGGAACAGAATTACCCGAAACACACGATCCTCGATTTCATCCCTTACGGCTATGATGAGAGGCAGTACTGCTCCCCCGGATTTAATCTGCCGGTAGGATGCTTTACCCGCAATACTTTCGGAGAATTTAAGGAATATCATACTTCAGGGGACAATCTGGAATTTATTTCTGAGGAAAAGTTGCAGGAATCCTTGCAAGCGCTTCAGGATATCCTGGAGATAGCCGAACACAGCCGGTCCTATATCAATACCAATCCAAAAGGAGAACCTCAGCTCGGCAGGAGGGGCTTGTATGAAAAAATCGGAGGTACCAACGACAGCAAGCTTACCCAGCTTGCCTCCCTGTGGGTACTGAACCTGTCGGACGGAAGCAATACCCTGATGGACATCGCCATTCGTTCAGGCATCGAATTTGAAGTGATTGTCGAAGCATCTGAGGCTCTGAAGCAATGTGGGTTGCTGAAAGAAGTTCAATAGAGAAGGAGTAGCATTATTCTAATCCACCACATCGGTGATCACGGTCCCGGTGGCGTTCTCGGGCATGGATATTTCCAGGAAGGAGGCGATGGAAGTGGCAATATCGGTGGGTGATACCTTATAGGGGATGGTGATGCGGTTCACCTTCCAGCCATAGAAGATCAGGGGTACATGGGGGGCATACTGGAATTCGGCAAAAATACCTCCGCCCACATTGCTGTGCTCCACATAACCGGGAGTAAGGTAGAGAATGACATCTCCCGACCGTTTCTGGTAGTATGAGTTCTGTACTTTTTGCAACACCCCGTCTGTAAACTGGTTTCGTTGCAGGACGTAGGACTGAACTGCATTGGAAACCCCGTTCATCTGGATCATAAAACGGGCCACCTGGTCCTGTACATCCTCCAGGGACAGCCTCGAATCCTCGATCAGCTGGTGGTTCAGGTAGATCTGCTGGGCATAGTAAAAGGTCACCCAGTCGCCCCTGCCATAAATGGCATTGAGGTAGGATTTCAGGAGGGAAATGCTGGTCCTGTAATTAAAAAATCCCGACGGGATCCGGTACTCACTCAGGTAGCGGGGATCCACTGCCAGGGCATTCTCGGCAGTCAGGTAAACCAGCACATTCTCCAGTCCCAGCTGGTCTTCCAGAAAGGTAAGAAGGTGAGCAATGTCCCGGTCCAGGCGCAGGTAGGCATCCTGTATCTCCACCGACCAGGTGGAGTACCTCTGCGCCAGGTATTTGGTGGCATTGAAGCCTATATGGATCATATCGGTGGCCTCCCCTTTCCCCAGCTCTTCATTTACAATGGCAGCAATGGCCAGATCCTTGGTGTAGGTATTCCCCCAGGGAGTGGACAGGAGGGTGGTATAATCGGGTTCCCCCCTGCTGGCACCACTGATCCGGGCCAGGTCGTAGGGGAAGGTGATCTGCTCATCAAAGCCAATCTCGTAAGGATTGTTATCCAGCATGCTCTCTGAATACTCGGAAATGGGACTGAGGGTTTCCCACATGCGGTCCAGGTACAGATCCCTGTAGTTCTTCTCGTTGAATTCGTTCACCCATGCGGGCAGGGAATCCATGTAGTAGCTGCTGCTAACCCAGGAAGCCTTTATGGGATCCAGCCAGTAAGCTCCGGTGGCTGTGTGGCCCGCCATCAGAATAGCTGCCTGCGGATCAATGGCCACCCCGATGGAACGGGATCTGAAGCGGCTCTTCACCCTGAGTTCATCCGAAAGGGTCCGGTTGTGCATGGCACGCGGCGAATAGGCCCCGGTACCATAGGATCCGCCGATGGTGGTCTGATCCGGATCGTCCAGGCTGTAGGCAATCTCATTGGCAATGCGCTTGTACCAGTAGTCGGATACGATGCCATGTTCACTGGGTTTTGCCCCGGTGGCAATGGAGGCATATCCAACCGAGGGCTCGGTGATCAGGTAATTGTAACGGGCATTCTTGCAATTGGCTCCGTGGGTAGCCATTCGCCTGAATCCATCGTCCCCGAACTTATCCCAGTACACAGAAAGGTAGTCATACATCATTCCCGAAACAGTGATCCCCACGATCAGTCTGGGTTTTTGGGAAGGAATTTTCTGGGCCCGGAGCTCCGGAGCACCAATAAGCAATACTAAAACAAAAACTATATACCGAATCTTCATGTTATTCTCTGTCACTAAATCCCCAACATCTCAAGCACCTGCTTGTAGACATTCTCTCCGGTGAAGCCCAGCTTCTCATCCAGCACCTTATAGGGAGCGGAGTATCCGAAGCTTTCCAGTCCGAATACAGTTCCTTTGCTACCTACCAGTCCCTGCAGGGTTACCGGCAGTCCGGCTGTCATTCCGAATACAAATGCCCCTCCGGGAATCACACTCTCCTGGTAGGCTTTGTCCTGGTCTCTGAAAACTCCTTCGGAAATTGCCGATACTACCCTTACCTTCAGCCCTTTTCTCTGCTCGAGCAATTCAGTGCCCGAAAGCAGGGTAGAAACTTCTGAGCCGGAAGCTACCAGTACCACATCGGGGCTACCTTTACAATCCCTGGCTACATAGGCCCCTTTCCGGGCCTTCAGGGCATCGGTATACCTGTCCGAGCCCGGAAGCGCCGGTACATCCGGGATACCCTGTCTTGACAGGATCAGGGCAGTGGGTGTACTGGAGTTTTCCAGGGCCATTTTCCATGCCACGGTGGTCTCAACCGCATCGGCCGGACGAAGCACCATCATGGACCGGTTGCCATGGTGGTTTTTCAAATGCTCCAGCAACCTGATCTGGGCCTCCTGCTCCACCGGCTGGTGGGTGGGGCCATCCTCACCCACTCGGAATGCATCATGGGTCCACACATACTTCACAGGAAGCTCCATTAATGCGGCCATCCTGGCAGCAGGTTTCATATAATCGCTGAATACAAAAAAGGTTCCGATCACCGGGATCACCCCGCCATGCAGGGCCATTCCGTTTGCCATGGCAGCCATGGTAAGTTCGCTGACGCCTGCCTGCAGAAATGATCCGGTGAAATCGCCATTGCTAAAGGCAGAGGTCTTACTTAAGTATCCATCAGTCTTATCACTGTTGGACAGGTCAGCCGAGGCCACAATCATATTTTCCACCTTTCCGGCCAGACTGGCCAGCACCGCACCGGATGCACCCCTGGTAGCTGCGCCGGCTTTCTGCTCAATGGCTGCAAAATCAATTTCCGGAAGCTCTCCCTCAACAAAACTCTTGAATTTGGCAGCCAGTTCGGGATTTTCCTTTTCCCATTTAGCCTGAATGACTTTTTTCTCAGCTGCCTTCTTGCGTTTCTTATCCAGTATCTTTTTATAGACTTCTTCCACCTCGGGAAAGATCACAAAGGGATTCTCCGGATCTCCTCCCAGGTTGGCTATGGTCTTCTCAAAGGAAGCTCCTGCACCTGACAGGGGCATTCCATGAGTGGAGGTCTGTCCTTCGAAATTTTTCCCCTTGGCATCCAGTGCTCCTTTTCCCATGATGGTTTTCCCAATGATCAGTGTGGGGCGGTCGGCCTCTTTCTGGGCGGCAAACAGGGCATCGTAAATCTGCGAGGGATCGTTTCCGTCCACAGTAAGCACCAGCCAGTTCCAGGCCTCATATTTCTTGGCCGTATCCTCGGCCGTAACAGCTTCCGTGCGGGTGGATAGCTGGATATCATTTGAATCATAGAACATGACCAGGTTGGAAAGTCCCAGGTAACCCGCAAGGCGGCCTGCTCCCTGTGAGATCTCTTCCTGCACCCCCCCGTCTGAAATAAATGTATAGGTCTTATGTGCCATCCATTCCCCGAAGCGGGCCACCAGGAAACGCTCGGCAATGGCAGCTCCCACAGCCATGGTATGTCCCTGACCCAGGGGGCCCGAGGTATTCTCCACACCACGTTCCACATCCACTTCAGGGTGTCCCGGGGTGGGACTCCCCCACTGGCGGAAATTACTAAGTTCATCAAGAGTGTAGTTCCCGGTCATTGCCAGGATACCGTACAACATGGGAGACATATGCCCGGGATCCAGGAAGAAGCGGTCCCTCAGGGGCCAGGACATGTCATCGGGATCATAATTCAGGAAATTGGCATAGAGCATCTCTACGAAATCGGCTCCACCCATGGCACCACCGGGGTGACCCGATTTGGCTTTCTCTACCATGGCGGCTGAAAGAATACGAATGTTGTCTGCTGCTCTTGTGTGATTCTTGGGATTCATTTGGATTGGATTACGATGTAAAAAATGCAGTGTAAGAAAAATTGAAGCCCAAAATTACCCATTAATATTTAAAACAGCTCATAAGGAGCAAGTTCTTTTTTCGTAATTTTGGGCCAAATTTTAAACATTATGGCACTGAAATGCGGGATCATCGGGGTAGCGAACGTGGGGAAATCCACCCTTTTTAATTGCATGTCCAATACCAGGGTGGAAACATCCAGTTTTGCTTTTACCTCCAGCAAGTCGAATGTGGGTGTGGTGAATGTGCCCGATCCCAGGCTTTACAACCTGGAAAACTTCCAGCCTACCGATAAAGTGATCCCTGCCACCGTGGATATTGTGGATATTCCCGGGCTGACCAAAGGGGCCAGCCAGGGGGAAGGCGTGGGCAACAAATTCCTTTCGGATATCCGCAATACAGATGCCCTGATCCAGGTACTCCGTTGTTTCGATGACGAACAGCTTCCCCATATCGACGGATCGGTGGACCCGGTACGGGATATTGAAACCATCAATCTGGAATTGCAGGTGAAGGACCTGGAGTCGGTGGAGAAAAAGATGGAACGCCTGGCCAAGATTGCCAAATCGGGGGACAAGGATGCCCGCAGGGGAATTGAGGTGCTTGAAGGCTACAAGGCTCACCTGGAGGACTTTCAAAACGCACGTACCCTGGAGGTGAGCGAGGCCGACCGGAAGCATGTGGAAGATCTCTTCCTGCTGACCAGCAAGCCGGTGATGTATGTCTGCAACGTGGAAGATGAGGCTGCCATTAACGGGAATGTCTATGTGGACCGGGTAAAGGAGTACCTTGCACAGGAGGATACCGAGATCCTGATCCTGGCTGCCCGGCTGGAATCGGAGATTGCCGAACTGGAAGAGGAAGAGGACCGGGTGGAATTCCTGGCAGATGCCGGGCTGGAAGAACCCGGAGTAAATAAGCTGGTGCGATCGGCCTATTCCATGCTGAACCTGATCTCCTTCTTTACCGTGGGTCCCAAGGAGATCCGGGCCTGGACCATCCGCAAGGGAGCCCTGGCTCCCGAAGCCGCCGGAGCCATACATTCCGATCTCCAGAGGGGCTTTATCCGTGCCGAGGTTATGAAGTACGGGGACTTTATCACCCTGGGATCTGAACAGGCCTGCAAAGACAAGGGAAAACTATCGGTGGAAGGGAAAAACTACGTGGTGGAAGAGGCCAATATCCTGCATATCCGGTTTAACGTATAGCATGGCCCGCAGGGGAGCATATGATCTGCCCCTAACGGGGCGGAAGCCAGGGTTTATCCGGATCATCCGAAGCTCTGGTTTTCTTATCGCCCTGCTTACGACCGCCCTGCTTGCAAGTGCCACGCTTTCTGCACAATGGCAGGAGGTACAGTTTGATGACAGCGACATGGCCCTGGATCTGAACGAGGCGCTTTCCTTTCAGAAATACCCCACCTACGAGCACTATGTGGAGATGATGCAACGATTTGCATCGAAGCACCCCGGGATTTGCAGGCTGGATACCTTTGGCACCTCCGTGGAGGGACGCCTCCTGCTGGCCCTTGAAATCAGTGATCATCCGGACCGGGACGAAGCCGAGGCCGGATTCTTCTATACTTCCACCATGCATGGAGATGAGCTGGTGGGCTTTGTATTGTTGCTGAGGCTCGCCAACTTCCTTCTGGAAGAATATGGCAGCGATTCTGAGGTCACCCGGCTGGTGGAGAATCTTTCCATCCGGATCAACCCCCTGGCCAATCCGGATGGAAGCTATTCGGCCGACTGGGGCACGTCCTTACTGAACGCTTCCCGCTATACCGCCGAAGGCATCGATCTGAACCGCAATTTTCCGGCACCCGGACTGGGGGAAGCGGATGATACCACCGGACGGGCACTGGAAAACCGGCATATGATGAACTTTCTGAGGGAGCAACGCTTCACCCTGTCTGCCAACATTCACAGCGGGGCCGAAGTGGTCAATTATCCCTGGGATCATAGCTTTAAACTGCATGCCGATGATGCCTGGTACCGATTTATAAGCAGGGAATATGCCGATGAGGCCATGGCTGTGGATCAGGACTATATGTTTGGCTGGCCCGACCAGGGGATCACCAATGGGGCTGAATGGTACATCGTGGCGGACGGAAGACAGGACTATGTGAACTACTACCTGGAGGGACGGGAGGTGACCCTGGAACTTTCCAATGAAAAACTGCTGAGTTCAGAATACCTGGAGGAATTCTGGAACAAAAACAAACGCTCCCTGATAAACTATATGTCCCAGTGCCTGTACGGGATCAGGGGCCTGGTAACAGATGCCGGCAGCGGAAAGCCGGTACGTGCCCTGATCCGGATCCCCGGTCACGACAGCACCTACTCGGTGGTTCACAGCACAGCTGAACATGGTGATTTTTACAGGCTCATCAAGGAAGGAGTCTACGACCTGGTGGTATCGGCACCCGGTTATTTGAGTGACACCATCCGGGGTGTGGAGGTTGTAGATTACCAGGCCACCCCCCTGCATATTGTCCTGACTGCCGATCCTAAGCTGGGAGTGGCCGGGGGCCCGGAGCTTCCTGAGCTCAGAATTTATCCCAATCCGGCAGCTAATATCCTCTTCCTGGATCTGCCTCCAATTTCTTCAGCCCACCTGATGCTCACAATTACCAATATAACAGGTCAAATTATTGAGAATATTAAGGTTCCAAACCCTGAATCCCCTCTCTCAATAAATATCGAACATCTTAAGACAGGAATTTATATATTTACCATTAGCAGTGAAGAATCCTCACATACACTAAGATTCCTTAAAGAATAATGGTTTCATATCCATCTGCTGATTAATATGATGTTATCTAAAAAACCAAAAAAAATGAAAGCTCTTAAGCAACACACATCTCTCCATGGCGTATTAATCATTCTGCTTCTTACATTTTTCACAGGTCCGGATCTCAATGGCCAGGAATTAGTGAAAAACGAATTCCAGTTTAACGGCTATACCAATTACTGGCACGATACCTATAATGAGTGGTACCGTTATGGCAATCTTTTTAAGCTGGCCCGTCCACAGGTGGAGAAGACCATCCTTCAGAGCAAGGTGGATATTGCTGAGGATATGGGTATACCAGGCCTTCTGATGGAGGAGGGTTTTCTGTACGGACTGCTCTCCGGGTCATATAAGACCCTGGAGGAACCGGATGCGAATCAATTAGGCAGCGCCCTTTCCGACGGAGATGTGCTGGCCTTTGTGGATCCCGGATCGGAAACAGGTAAGCAGTTGCTGAGGGAGTTGCCGGCTGATTGGGAATGGCCCCATATGCTTAACAGTCATCAATATGGTGCCAACAGCCTGGTACGGGCCGATCTGTTCCGGGTTGCACACGGCGAGCACACTTTATATGTAGTCTCCTCAAGCGATGGGGATACGCGCCGGTCAGTGGGAGCGCTTATTGACCAGACAGCCAAGGTACTGGGCGGGTACGACCTGCACAAGGGGTGGTTTGGTGCCTATACCCTGTTAAATAGTGTGACCTGCACCAAGGGTCATCCGCTCGAGGTGATCGGCACGGGCATGAATGAGGGCTGCGACTGGTTTGTCTTTGACGGGTATATGGATTTTCTCTCGAAGAATGAACTGGCGGATTGGATGGATGAGCTGGATCTGCCCGTAGTGACCGATGTGGGGTTCTTCCCGGTCTATGCTTGTCCCGATTATGACGGACTTCAGGTACAGAGCTTGTTCACCAAGGAGTCGTGGAACGAATATGCCCATCAGAAAGGAGGATATGTTTTCAGGCGGGTCTGGGATCAGGAGGCCGATCCGCTGGCATATGACGGTTACCTGGCCGTCGAAGGGAACAAGGAGCAGATCGACCAAGAAGATGTACCGTTCATTCTTAAAACCGGTCAGCTTGACCAGAATGCCCTGAACAGCATGGTGCTGTTTATTGAGAAGGATCAGGAGCTTAGCTGGGAGTCCATGTGGGAAGCCATTATGGATCGCAGAGAAGTGGGTGTGATGCAGCATGGCAAGATGCTGGGCCCTGCCCTTTACCGGAATGCCCTCCAGATGCTGCTGCTGGACAGGGAGTACCTGGAGGACTATTTCAATGACCGGGTGGATCTGAGGGCAGAGGTGAACGGCTATGATCTGAAGGTTACTGTCAGGAATTTCGGTTCAGAAGCGCTTTACGGGGATGTGGAGCTCTCCCTTCCCGACGGGGTAAGCACGGCAGATCCGCTGGTGGTCCCGCTGGATATTCCGGTTAACAGCGCCAGGGAGGTCAATTTCACCTTACAGCCCGGCAAAGGAGGCATGGACCACACCAATCCTCTGGGAGTGGAGTTCAAAATGGAAGACAGGAAGAAAAGCACCCTGGCCATGCTGGATATGCCTCCGGCCATATCGGTGCACCGCTTGCTTTACGGCCATGCTCCCAAAGTGAATTACCCGGTATCGGTCCACAACTTCAGCAAGGAAACATCTTTTCCCGTGGAGGTTCAGGTGTTCCCAAGGGGCAAACGCAAACCGGCATTCTCTGCTACCCGGCAATACAGCGCTGCCACAGGTTCACATGAAGCGCTGATGTTTGAGCTGGAGCTCCCTGCCGGAGAGTATGAGGTAAAAGTAACAGCCCTGGGTATGGATTATACCTCGCAACTGGGTGTGGGCAAGGCGGAGGGAAAACCCTATGTCTATGAGGTGGACCTGAACAGCGACGGGATCAAGGAGTACCGCATGGAGAATGACAGTGTGCAGGTCACCTTGCTGACCACCGGCGGCCGGGTGATCGAGTATATTGTGAAGAGCCGCGATGATAATGTGTTCTTTAAGTTGTGGCCGGAGAAAGCGGTGGATCACAAGCGTGCTTTCCGGAGAAGGGGCTACTATCCCTACGGAGGATTTGAAGATTTCCTGGGACAGGCCAGTATGGAGACCCACCAGGTGTACAATGCGGAGATCGTAGAGACAACAGATGATTTTGTCCGGGTGCGGATGTGGACCGATTATTTCGGGAACAGACTGGAAAAGACCTATACCCTCTATGGCAACTCCCCCTTGCTGGAGGCACGGTTTGCTCTCACATTTATAAACGAGGAGGCCAATGTGATTGGGCCGCAATGTATCCTGGAACTGGGAGAGAAACACTGGACCGAGGATGTTTTTATCGTTCCGGAGAAGGATGGTCATAAGGAGTACCGGATGAAGCCGGAAAGAACATACGGCCGCGTACAATATCTGCAGGAGGGATGGAATGCAGGCTATGATACGGAAGCTGACATCACCTATCTGGGAGCTTTCCCGGTGGATCAACCCCTCTTTCTGCATATGTGGATGAATCATCCCAGGAATAACGATGCGCATCACTACTATATGGAATTTCAGCCCTGGACGACTATTGATCAGATGAATACCACTTATTTCACCTACTATATGTGGGGTGCAGGAGGTCCGTGGGAAAACGGAGTGCAGGAACTTAGGGAGAGAAACCTCATTTCTGTAACGCAAAAAGAATAGCAGTGGATTTCACCAGAATCCGAAAGCCCGCTCATGCATTTGCTTTTGCACTTGTACTATTTACTCTCCATGAGGGTGTCAATGCTCAGAAGCCCGGATCCGGCAAGCATGAGGGGAAAATATGTGAGGTGACCTCCTACTCCATGAATATGATCTGTAAGGAGTGGGATGGCCAGTGGCAGGGTATTACAATTGCTTCGGACGGGAACTGCTATTTCGGGACTTCAACGCATTCCGGCGGACACGGGGCCGGGTTCCATATGTACAACCCGGAGACCAAAGAACACAGGGTGATAGCAGAAGATATGACCCTGGTCTGCGGAGAGAAAGAGAGCGGCTCTCAGCAGGGTAAGATTCACAGTCCCATCGTAGAATTGGAGGGTTGGCTCTACTTTACGACCCACCTTTCCAATTACTGGCCGGAAGGTATTGATATCTATCCCGGGGCACATGTGCTGGGCTATGAGATGGCCACCGGAAAGTTCCGTGACTTTGGCATTGTGAAACCGCGCTACTCCATCTATTCGGCCATTGAGGTGGATCCTGAAAGGAAAATGCTCTATGTGATGGTATCTCCCTTTCATCCGGAGCTGATCAAAAATGACGGTGTGCACCTCTACAGCGTAGATATTGTCTCGGGAGAGAAGACGGACCTGGGCCGGCTTACCTTAGGAGAGACAGGCGGCACTCCCTGGTTTTATGTGGATAACCAGGGTAATTGCTGGTTTACACTTTGGAAAGGGGGATTTCCAACCTGGGATGGGGGTTGGAAATATCCCTATGATGCAGGCAACCTCTATTGCTACAATCCGGAGGCGGGAAAGATCATAAGCTATAAGGATGCGCTTCCAAAAGAGGGGCAGCTGATGGACGGAACCCCGGTTACGGGTGATCATATGTATAACAGCCGGTGCTGGACCTATACCGAGGCCCTTCCCGGCAGGGAACAATGCCTCTTTGCCATGGGTGCCTGGGGAGGTGGTGATGAGCGTTTATGGCTCTTTGACCCTTCAAAGGAGATTAACAGCGGAGAAGCATTTGAACCCATAGCATACATCGGTTCGACGTTTCACGAGATCGCCATAGGGGGGGATAGACTCTATTTTATACAGTATGCTGACCTGGAGGATCAGCGGACCATAATGACTGAGAAGGCCAGGGAGGAAGATCCCGATATTGTGGGGTATAACTCCGACCTGCGCTTGAGGAGTATCTCCATCAGGAAGGATGATGACCGTACCATAACGGACCATGGAAAGATCGTGGACCAGGAGGGAAGGGCTGCCCGGATGATCACTTCAATGACCGCCGATGACAAAGGACGTGTATATATGATTGGTGGCTGGTATATCAGGTCCTTCCGGGAAGCTACTCTTCAGGTATTATTTTCAGATTATCCCGGTGAGGGGATCTACAAGCTGATGAAACGTGGGGAGTTCTTTGCAGTGGCAGAAACTGAGGGAGATTAGTGAAGGGAAAGTTTAAGCCAACTATTTTAACTGGTTTTCATGTTTGTAACTCAAGGTAACTTGTTGATCCTGATTTCGTACTTTTAAGATCATGATCTCTGTAAACGAAAATGTGCAGCCCGGAAAGTGGCTCAGGGCCCTGGTAGTCTCAGGCCTGCTGATGTGGATAATGTCCCTGAATGCACAGCTGGTTACTACCGGCTATGAGCCCACCACCCGGATCCTGTTTATTTTTGATGCTTCCAACAGCATGGCAGGACAATGGGACGGGGAACGGAAGTTTGATATTGCCAGGGATATCCTGCTTGAGATGGTGGACAGTCTGGAGCAGATGCCCAGTTTAGAAATGGCCCTCAGGGTCTACGGTCACCAGAGTCCGGTCCCGCCCCAGGATTGCAGCGATACAAAACTGGAGGTGCCCTTTAGTTCCACCAATGCCTCCCGGATCAGACAAAAACTCAGGTTTATTACTCCCAAGGGGACCACGCCCATTGCACACTCGCTCGAGCTGGCACCCGATGATTTTCCTCCCTGCAGCAACTGCAGGAATATCATTCTTCTGATCACCGATGGGGTGGAAGCCTGTGATGGCGATCCCTGCACTGTTTCAAGAAGGCTACAAAAGAAAGGGATCATCCTCAAGCCCTTTGTGATTGGAATCGGAACAGACCCCGGATTCAGGGAGACCTACGATTGCATCGGGGAGTATTATGATGCACCTCACAAGCAGGAGTTCAGGGAGGCGCTGAATGTGATCATTACACAGGCCCTGAATGCCACCAGTGCACAGGTAAACCTGCTTGATTCACAGAAAAATCCTTCCGAGACCGATGTAAATGTGGTCTTCTACGATCGCTTTTCGGGGGTGATCAGGTATAACATGATCCATACCCTGAATAGCAAGGGGAATCCCGATACCCTTTCCCTTGACCATATGAGCACCTATAATGTGGTGGCACAAACCATCCCTACCTCCGGCCTCGACAGCGTGAAGCTGATTAACGGGCGGCATAACATCATTGGGATTGACGCCCCACAGGGCTACCTTCTTGTACGCACCACCAAGGGGAAAGCATACGATCGCGAAAAGATCCTGGTAAAACGGGCCAACACCTCAGAAACCATCAACATCCACGAAATCGGCAATGTGGGTAAATACCTGGTGGGCACCTATGACCTGGAAATTCCCATCTACCCGCTGATGCTCGTGGAGGATGTGGAGATTCAGCAAAGCTATACCACCACCGTGAAAATTCCCGAGCCAGGTCACGTGAGCTTCAGCGCAAAGCAACCAGGGGCCGGCGCCCTCTACCAGCTGACTCCCGAAGGAGACCAGATCTGGGTGATGAATCTCCTGGAAAACCGGAAGAGCCAAAATTTCTACCTGCAGCCGGGTACATACAGAGTGGTATTCCGGCGCGCTGATTTTAAATCCACTTCTTTCAGCCTGGTCAGGGACTTTAAGGTGGACCCGGGTTCGACCGAATCCATCGTGTTTTATTAAGTTTACTTAAAATCCCTTAACTTTACTAAAGTACAGCCAGCTGATTAAACTATTTAGCGATAAGCCTGTCAAATCATCAAATCGAGTAGGGCCATGCCTGAGTGGGATGACAGTGATATCATAGAAGGAATAAAATCCCCGGATAAAACCGAAGCAGCATTCAGCCAACTGGTACAGAAATACCAGGAACGCTTGTACTGGCATATCCGGAAGATTGTGATATCACATGAAGATGCAGATGATGTATTGCAGAATACCATGATTAAGGTTTGGCGCTCCATGAATAATTTTCGTTCCGAGTCGGGACTTTTTACCTGGCTTTACCGCATTGCCACCAACGAAGCACTCACTTTTCTGAAACAAAAAAAGAAACGCAATTTCGCTCCCTGGGTGGATGTGGAGCAGCAGATCAGTGATTCCCTGGAATCGGATCCATGGTTCAACGGAGATGAAGTTCAGCTGAAGCTTCAGCAAGCCATACTGAAATTGCCCGAAAAACAGAGGATTGTTTTCAATATGAAATATTATGACCAGGTGAAATACGAGGATATGTCAGAGATTCTGGGAACCTCGGTGGGGGCCCTGAAAGCCTCTTATCACCATGCAGTTAAAAAAATTGAAACCATGCTGGGGGAGGATTAAACCTTTCTCCCTCCACAGGGTCTAAACAATAACAGACAAAAGAAATGAACAAGGATCGTAAACTTAGGGATTTGCAGCATGAATCGCTGAAAAAGCAGCCCTTCGGTGTTCCCGGGGGCTACTTTGAAAGCTTTTCAGAGCGCTTACAGGAGCGGATCAGGGAGGAGGAAAACTCCAGACCGGTACGTCGAATTGTTACCGGTTCCAGGTTCAGGATAGCTATGGCCGCTGCCATGGTGGGATTGGCACTGATCACCTACTCCGTCATCAAATTCACCAATACGGAGAATGGTTCGAACGGCTACCTTCCGGATATGGCCGTGCTGGAGCAATTGCAGGTTTTTGACGATGACAGCTACCTCTATGAATTAATCGGGGAAGTGGAAGAAGAGATGGATGAGGAAGAGGCCTTTGCCACCCAGGCCATAGAATACCTGGCCATCAATGATGCAGAAATGGTGCTATTATTTGAATAAGTAAAAGAGATTGGATCATGAATAAAAAAGTCATACAAATTTTAAGCGGAACGGCTCTCCTTATATTTTTTGCCGGATGGTCCCCCCTGATGGGTCAGTCTAAAGAGCAAATAGAAAAATTCAAAAAGGAGCGTAAAGCATACTTTAACGAAGAACTGGAACTGACCGACGCGGAAGCAAAAGCCTTCTGGCCCCTCTACGATGACTTTCACAATCGAAAGATGAAACTTGTGGAAGATGAGAAGAATACCTACAGTTATGCCCATACGAATGCAGAGAACCTTAATGACGAGGAGATCCTCGATATCCTGGCCAAGGCTCACAAATTAAAAGAAGATCGGCTTAAACTTGAAGCAGAGTATTACCAGGGCAGGTTCCTGAAGGCCCTGCCCGCTAAGAAAGTATTGAAGTTGGGTAAGGTGGAATGGGATTTCCGGCGTCACCTGATGCGTGAGCTCAGGGGCCAGGGGCATGGTGAACCGGGTAAGAGAGGAGAGCGTCCGGGTAGAGGACCGGGAGGTGGCCAGGACAGCGGTCTGGGAGGTGGCCAGGGTGGTCACCCGGGATCCATTCCCATGACTCCCTATTTCATATCCTCGGGCGAGTAGTCCCTGATCATCAACAGGTCCTCGGGCAAATCAAGCTTCACATCCTGCAGGAACTGTACACTGGCTTCAATATCCCGGTACATCACCTTATCATCTTTCACAAAGGGTACATATTCCCGGTAAGCTTCCAGGAATTTTTCCAGGAAGGGACTGGTACGGGCAGGCCTCCTGAACTCCAGGGCCTGGGCCGCATTGTATAGTTCAATGGCCAGGATCCGCTCCAGGTTGGCCATCACCCGGTAAGCTTTGGTAGCTGCATTTGCCCCCATGCTCACATGATCTTCCTGTCCCTGCGATGATTCGATGGAATCGACCGACGACGGGGTACAGAGCTGTTTGTTATGGCTTACCATGGAAGCTGCAGTATACTGGGGGATCATAAAGCCGGAATTTAATCCGGGATTTGCCACCAGGAAGGGCGGCAATCCCCTGGTTCCCGAAAGCAACTGATAGGTACGGCGTTCTGAAATATTCCCGATCTCACTCATGGCTATGGCCAGGTTATCCAGGGCCAGGGCCAGGGGCTGACCATGAAAATTCCCTGCAGAAATGATCAGATCCTCTTCGGGAAAGATGGTGGGATTGTCTGTAACTGAATTGATTTCATTCCGGAATACATAGGCCACATAATTGATGGAATCCTTGGAAGCTCCATGCACCTGGGGGATGCACCTGAAGGAATAAGGGTCCTGCACATGGGATTTGCTCCGATTAATCAGTTCACTGCCTTCCAGCAACCAGCGTATTCTTCTGGCTGTAACGATCTGTCCCTGGTGGGGTCTGATCTGCTGGATCAGCTCATGAAAGGGTTCAATTCTCCCGTCGAAGGCATCCAGGGAAAGGGCCCCGATCACATCGGCCAGCCTGGAGAGTTTAAAAATCCTGAGGCAAAGATAGACCCCGTAAGCACTCATGAACTGGGTGCCATTGAGCAGGGCCAGACCTTCCTTGGACTGCAGGTCAATGGGATCCCAAGCAAGGGCATCCATCACCTCCGATGCTCTTTTCCGTTCTCCCTGTACATCCACATCACCCATCCCCAGGAGGGGAAGGCTCATATGGGCCAGGGGGGCCAGATCGCCCGAGGCTCCCAGTGATCCATAGGTATAAACCACGGGCAGAATATCGTGGTTATAGAGGTCAGCCAGACGTTGAACGGTCTCCACCTGAACCCCTGAATGACCATAGGAAAGGGACTGGATTTTTAAAAGGAGCATCAGCCGGGTGATCTCCTTGGGGACCTCTTCACCTACCCCGCAGGCATGCGACATGACCAGGTTCTTCTGCAGCAGGCCCAGGTTCTCTTTGGAAATCACCGTATCGCACATGGAGCCAAAGCCCGTGTTTATCCCGTACAGGATTTCCTCCTCATTCTCCATACGCTTGTCCAGGTAGGACCGGCAGGCGCTGATTTTATCCTTTACATCATCAGACAGTACAATCCGGGTTCCGCCTGAAATGATCTCCTCAAACTTCTTCCA
>JBDLIM010000079.1:0-17752 GCA_039714915.1 Bacteroidota bacterium | reverse complement strand
CTTAAACCTTGAGGAGCTCAGGGCCTTCAGAGAGAAATTTCCGGCCTGGAAAGATGCAGACCGCTTTAGGATTGAGTGAGGTGCTTTATGATTGTGTGAGGTGCTTTATGATTGTGTGAATCTCTTTCAGATGTTAGCAGCCGCAACCGCAACCGCCCTGGTCGTCGTACGAACCTGTATCGCATGATCCGTCACCGCAACCCCCATCCTGGCTTCCGCAACCGCATCCGTCATCCGCATGTATATGACCATGGGATAACTCTTCCTGGGTGGCAGAGCGTACATCGGTCACCTGTCCTTTAAAGTGTAGATCGCTGCCAGCCATGGGATGATTGAAGTCCATTTGTACCGCTTCAGCTTCTATGGCTATCACTATTCCATTGAGACGTCTGCCTTCTGCATCCATCATGGGAACCGTATTTCCAACCTTCATCAGGGTTTCATCGATCTTCCCGTCAACTTCAAATACCGATTTGGGGACCTGGACAATGGCATTTTCCACCACAGGTCCGTAGGCATCTTCCGATCTGAGCAGAAATTCGAATCCGTCACCCGAAGTGAGACCACTCAAGTACTCTTCAAATTTGGGTAAGAGGCCACCCGTTCCGAAGACGAAGGAAAGTGGATTGTCAATATTCAGCGATTCAACTACCTCGCCCTCTTTAGAACCGGAACGCAATTCATATACAATGGATACGACGTTATTATTTTCAGCAATCATGATCTCATGTTTTTTTGAAGTTGCAAAGAAAGCAATAATATCTCTTAACAAGAAATTAAATCATTATGTTCAATCTTGTTCAGCAATATCTTCGATGGGTTCGTTCGGATCTGTGTCAACTAACTGTAATTCAAGGTCCTGTTGTTGCTGTTTCCTGTATTTGATCAGGGAGACAGCCATCATTATACTGGAGGAGAGTATCACCAGCAAAAGAATTCCGGTATTGAATTCTTCTGCTATCAGGTTTTCCGGAATGGAATAGAAGAGCAAAATCGTAATCAGGCCCCGGGGAGCCATCCATACATCGGGGAAAATGTTTTTCCGGATGATCAGGCGAAAATAGGCATACCTGAAGCCATAGAGGATCCCCAGTACAACGATACTCACCAACCATACCTTAAAGTCCAGCAGACTGGCCAGTACAATGGTGAATCCAAAGATCACAAAGAAAAAGGTCCGGACCACAAATGAGGATTCCAGGGTAATCATTTTAAAGTTGTCAAAAATGGTTGCCATCTGTGGTTCATCCAGGAATTGTTTGAGTTTTCCCGGAAAGAAAATATGCCTGTTTGAGAGAATCAGTCCAAATACAAGGATGATCAGCAGGCTTGAGAGGTGCAGCATCTTACTAAGCGAATAAAGCAGGATCAGGACAGCAATCAGCAGAAAAAGCTTGAGCTCGGTCCGGATCTTCTGGAACAGAAAGATAAGGAAGTAACTTGCCGCAACCGAAACAAGTACCGTCAGGCTAAGGTTCAGCAATACAGCAAGACTCATCTTTCCAAAGCTCTCGGTTTCCATGCTGCTGATCAGGAAATAGAACAACATGATGCCAAGTATATCGGAGAAGGTACTCTCGTACACCATAAATTCCTTTTTCTCGTCTTCCAGGGAGGAAACACTGGGAATGATTATGGCCGAACTCATAATCGACAGGGGAACTGCATAAAGAAGACCGGTGGTCAGATCAACGTGGATGTATACCATCATAACCATTGCGATCCCCATGGCAGAGACCATCAGGTTCACAAGAGCAGTAAAAAATGCCCTTGAAATCAGCCTTCGTTTTTCTCCTGTTAGTTGAAGGTCCAGTGAGGCTTCCAGAACAATCATGATCAGTCCGATGATTCCCAGCACTTCAAGTATGGGGGTAAGATCGGGCGAATGAAGACCAATGGCTGTTACCACCCCATGCAGGACCATCCCAAGCAGGATGAGTAACAAAACGCTGGGGATGCTGTATCTTCTGGCAACCAGGTTAAAGAGGTAGGAAATGATCACAATCAGGGAACCGATGATCACCAATCCGTTGGATGAAAAAAGGTTCTGGGAGCTTAAGAGGATTAAATCTGTCATTAGAAAAATGTATTAAAACCTACTCTGAAAATTGGATTGGAATAGGGTGAGCTGGATGTGCCATTTACATCCCACAACACCATGAAAGATACTGAATTATACATGCCTATACGCTGGCTGAATCCTCCCCCCATGAGCAGGGCATGATACAGAAAGCGCCCTTCATCCGAAGATCCGGGGGGTGAGTAATAGGCACTTTCAAGGCTGAGGGCTTCATACTCTACATGGACAAAAAGATCATTGAACAGTTTGATGGGAAGGAATTGATCCGCATTGGTGATCAGGGAAAAGCGTCCGAAGGACTTAATGCCATAGGTATGTGTCTCATAAGAATAAGGATAGGATGGAGTGGCTCTCTGGGATTGATAGATGTAGTGCGGTCCCAGGCCTGCAGAAAGGCGGTCATTCACATGGTAACCCAGCAGCGGGCCAAGCTCAATATAGGTCCTGGTTCCAAAGGAAAGCCATAATTCAGGGATAAGAAAGAACTTTCCCTTGCGGCTGGGCATTTCTCCCTGGGCGAACAGAGACAGGGAACTAAGTACCATGATGATAAGGAAAAAGTATTTTCTCATTTTTGATCCGGTTCCTAAGACTTGCAATAATATGCAAAAAATATACCGCTTTGAAAGTAAAAGCGTTTAATTTTACTTTTAAAACAGGATTATCATGCATATACTACTCACCGGTTCGAGCAGGGGCATTGGCGCTGCACTCGCATCTTCGTTTACCTCATCCGGCCACAGCGTGCTGCTTGTTTCCCGAAACATAAATTCACTTAAACAGGTAGCTGCTACCTGTAATGAAAATGCCGGCGAGATGCTGGCCTATCCCATTCCTTTCGACCTGGCTGACCTGGCTGATCTGGAGAATGAATTTATCTCCCGGCTCAGTGAGCATACAGATACCATAGATGCCCTGTTTAATAATGCAGGGCAGCTTATCAACAAGCCTTTCCATCAGGTGCCTGTAAGAGATGCCAGAAGCCTGTTTGAAGTGAATTTTTTTGTTCCGGCCCAGCTGATCCGGATCTGCCTTCCCTTTATGGCACAATCGACCCTGAAACACATTGTGAATGTGACCAGCATGGCCGGATTCCAGGGCAGTAAAAAATTCAATGGCCTTTCCTATTACAGTGCATCAAAGGCAGCACTGGGAAGTCTCACAGAATGCCTGTCAGAGGAATACAGGGAGAAGGGGATCGCAGTGAATGCCCTGTCCATTGGTTCTGTGCAGACAGAGATGCTGTCAGAAGCCTTTCCCGGACTGAAAGCTCCTCTTGAGCCCGCACAAATGGCTGAGTTTATGAAGTGGTTCACCCTGGAGGGCAGTACATACTTTAACGGAAAAATCTTACCTGTATCGCTGGCTACTCCCTGATCTCATTCAGGATATCCAGGTCGGATCCCTTTACCAAAGTTTCCTGTTTATACTCAGAAGCAGCTATTTTGCCACTGAGCAGCATGGCCCCGTTCAGTGCAAGGGCCCGCATCTCATCCTCCCCGGGATAAATAAATACGGGAGCAATGAATCCCACATGTTCTTTAATGTACCCGGTCAGATCCGGATTATGTGCAATACCCCCCGTAAGGATAATGGCATGCACTTCTCCTCCCAGTACTGCTGCCATGGAGCCAATCTCTTTACTGACCTGGTAGGCCATGGCATCCTGCAGCAGCTTTGCACCCGGATTTCCTTCACGGGCCTGCTTTTCCAGATGCTGCGCATCTTTATGCCCCAGGTAGGCATAGAGGCCGCCATTACCGGACAGCATCGTTTGTACATCCCCGAGATTTGAATGATTTTCAAAACAATACCTTGCCAGAGCGCCTGCCGGCAGGGTGCCTGAACGTTCAGGCCCAAAGGGACCTTCGCCGTCCAGAGCATTGTTTACATCTATTACCCGGCCTTTCTTATGCGCTCCCACCGAGATCCCGCTGCCCAGGTGCGCAATAATCAGATTCAGATCCTCATATTCCATGCCCCGCGAATGGGCATAGGTACGGGCTGTGGATTTCTGGTTCAGGGCATGAAATATGGAAATCCTTTGAAATTCGGGATGACCGCTGATTCGTGCAACATCCTGAAGTTCATCTACAACCACAGGATCGGCAATATAAGCTTTTGCATTTGGGAACTGTTCCAGCAGGCGGTTCGCTATCAAACCTCCCAGGTTACTGGCATGATCTCCCATCACTCCCTCTTCAAGGTCCCTGATCATTGCTTCATTCACTTCATAGACACCCGATTCGATTGGGTGTATCAGACCACCCCTGGCGACAATCAGTCCCACACTTTCGAAGGGAACATGATTTTCTCTCACTTCAGTTAATACCAGATCAAGCCTGAAATCCAGCTGATCCATGGTTTCCTTAAAGGCGTTCAGCTCATTATTTTCGTGCCGGATGGTTTTCAGGAACACGAATTTATTGCTGTGGTAAACCGCTATCTTGGTGGAGGTGGCACCCGGATTGATGGCAATTATGTAGTCAGCATCCATTATTAGCTGCTTTTTAGCTTTGTTTCTAGCTTTTCTGATGATCTTTAGCCGCAACTGCAGCAAGGAGTATAGAATCGAATTTTGCCTGCTCAGAATCGGATCTGGAGGTAAGTACAATGGGGGCTGTAGCTCCTACGATCATGGAGGCTACTTTTGCTTTTGCAAAAAATACCAGGGTTTTATACAACACATTTCCCACTTCAATATCGGGCATTAACAAGAGATCTGTGTCACCTGCCACATCACTTTTGATCTCTTTGTACCGTGCACTCTCAAATGAGACGGCATTGTCAAAAGCCAGAGGTCCGTCCACTATGCAATTTAGGATCTGATCCCGCTGATTCATCTTAGACAGCAATGCAGCATCCAGGGTGGCATCCATTTCTGTATTTACTTTTTCCACCGCACCAAGCACAGCAACCTTTGGTTTAGAAATCCCCAGGTTGTTTAATATTTTCACAGCGTTATTCAGAATGCCTATTTTTTCGGTCAGGTTGGGAGCAATGTTCATGGCCACATCGGTTACAGCTATGAGCTTGTGGTATGTTTCCACCTCGAAATATGCAAAGTGGGAGAGAAGGTTTCCACTCCTGAGACCGTAGTCCTTATTTAACACACTTCGCAGCATGTCGGATGTTCCCACTTTCCCTTTCATCAATACGTCGGCTTTCCCGTCATGTACTATTTTTACGGATGTCTTTATAGCTTCAACAGGAGAATTGGCTTCAATAAACTCGAATTTGCTGATATTCAGGTTCAGGATCTCAGCCATGCCTGTGGTTTTCTCCTTGTCTCCCACCAGCACAGGCCTGATGATATTCTGTTCAGCAGCGCTGACTACTGCATTAAGTGAGTGCGCATCTTCTGAAGCAGCCAGTACCAGTTTCTTCGGCTTGTGATCCTTGTCGATCAGATCCCGCAACTGGGAAAGTTCAGTTAACATATTTATCCGGTTTGTTTCACCACAAAGAAAAAAAAATACCCGGTGCAAACCGGGTATCGGGCTATGATATTAAACACATTTGCTTAACTAACAACATTTCTCAAGGATCTTGTATGTATCTGTAGCAATGACCAGCTCTTCATTGGTTTTTACAACAAGTGCAGTCACTTTTGAATCAGGTTTGGTAATGATTTTGTCTTCAGACTTTATGCCATGATTCCCGGGCTCGTCAAAATCCAGTCCCAGATACTCCATGTTCTGACAAATCATGCGCCGGATATTGAAATCGTTTTCGCCGATTCCTCCGGTGAAAATTACACAGTCCAGTCCGTTCATAATGGCTGCGTAGGCACCAATGAATTTCTTGACACGATACGCATACATGGTCAGGGCCAGGTTTGCGCGCTCATTTCCCTCATAATAAGCCAGTTCAAGATCGCGCATATCGGAGGATATCTCTGAAATGCCTACCATGCCGCTTCTTTTGTTGATCATGTTACTTATCCCTTTCAGGCTCAGATGTTCCTTATCGGCCAGGAACAGCAGAACACCGGGATCGATATCCCCTGTTCGCGTTCCCATGATCAAACCATCCACCGGGGTAAAGCCCATGGAAGTATCCAGAGATCTGCCATGTTCTATGGCGGAGACTGATGCGCCATTGCCCAGGTGACAGGAAACTACTTTCATTTCCCGGGTATCTTTGCCCAGAATTTCGCTGGTACGTTTGAACACATATTTATGACTTGTGCCATGGTAGCCATACTTTCTGATCCCGTATTTTTCATAGTACTCCCGGGGGATCGCATACATATAGGCATGCGGGGGCATGCTCTGGTGGAAAGAGGTGTCAAAAGCAGCCACCTGTGGAAGTCCCGGAAGCAGGCTATCCACCGATATAATTCCTTTCAGATTGGCCGGATTATGCAAAGGAGCAAGATCAATGCATGCTTCGATATCCTGGATTACCTCTTTGGTGATCAGAACGCTCTCTTTGTATTTCTCCCCGCCCTGAACAATCCTGTGTCCAACGGCGGCTATCTCCTCAATATTGCCGATCACCCCATGACCGGAATCCACAAGAGCAGCCATGATCAGGTTAATCCCGGTGGTGTGGTCCATGATCGGCAAGATCTTCTTGTATTTGTCCTTTCCCGTGGGTTTATGTGAGATGATCGCATCGGTAAAACCAATGCGCTCCACGATTCCTTTGGCGATTACGGTGGATTTATCACCCATTTCAAATAGCTGGTATTTTATGGATGAGCTTCCGCAGTTTAATACTAGTATTATCATGAATCAGTGTCTGTTAAATTCTTTTAACTATTCTTCTATTTCTTTAAGCCTGCAGCCTGATTAGCTGTAATGGCCACCAGGTTTACTATGTCGCTCACAGAGCACCCTCTTGAAAGGTCGTTTATAGGTGCAGCCATGCCCTGAAGAACAGGTCCGATGGCTTCAGCTTTAGCCAGCCTCTGGACCAGTTTATACGCCACATTTCCCACATTGAGATCAGGAAAAATCAACACATTGGCATTGCCCTGGATCGGGCTGTCAGGAGCCTTGCTGCCGGAAATAGCTTTGATAAGGGCCGCATCCGCCTGCAATTCACCATCAATAATCAGGGTGGGATCCATCTCTTTTGCCAGCCTGGTGGCATTGACCACCTTGTCTACCATGGGGTGTTTGGCGCTTCCCTTGGTGGAGAAACTCATCATGGCAATTCGTGGTTCAAATCCGAGGATGGAACGAGTGGTGCCTGCAGTAGCTACAGCAATTTCAGCCAGTTGATTCTCATCAGGGTCGGGATGTACAGCGCCATCGGCGAATACAATCACTCCATCTTCACCAAAACTGTGATCCTGAAGGATCATAATGAAAGCACCCGAAACAATACTGATTCCAGGCAGGGTTTTCACGATTTGAAATGCAGGACGAAGCACATCGCCCGTCGCATTGGAAGCACCTGCAACCTCTCCATCTGCATCTCCGGCTTTTATCATTAAGGTTCCAAGATAAAGTGGATCTTCCACAAGCTTTGCGGCTTCTCCTCTGGTCATGCCTTTGGATTTCCGGATCTCATAGAGCAATTCGGTATACTCCTGTTTTTTGGGATGATCTTTGGGGTTAATGACTTTTGCTTTTTCGATGTTCTTCAAGCCATACTGATGTGCTTTCTTTTCCAGTTCTTCAGGATCTGCAAGCAGATAGAGATAACATAATTTTTCCCTGATTATGGCATCGGCAGCCATTACTGTTCTTTCTTCATTTCCTTCTGGAAGCACGATCCGCTGGCAATCAGTCCGGGCCTGCTCTCGTATTTTTTCAATTAAATTCATTGATTATCAACTATTTGAGATTATGTATTTCAAAGTATAAAGGTAGCTAAAAAAAGCAAAGGCCATTTACTGTGTGCATATGAATTTTGTCATGTTTCATAAGTTTTTCAACAGGTGGAGGGTGAATGGTGGATGGGGAATGGGGAATGGGGAATGGTGTGTCAATGTGAAATGCATCGGCAAACGAACGATGCCCAGTGTCTGTATCTGGAGATAACCCGAAATATCACTGACTTTTTCTGATTTGCCGATTTGTTTCGCTCAGAGGCTTTGCCAGATGGCTAAATATTATCTGTTAAGTAACCTTTTTGATGTCATTCCGGATAATATTTAACCCTTGGGGGACAATGATTATCGCCAAAGCACCTAAAACATAGCATAAGCGGATAATATTTAGCCATTAGGGATCAGTTCTCTTGGAAAACACTCGAATTTCGGAAGTCCAAAGTGTTAAATTACTTGACATGAAGCAAAAAATATCTTAAGTTTGTAATGCAAACTATAATGTAATACAAACCATCATGAAATCACCTTCCGGATCTCCCACGCGCGAGATTAATAAAAGGCTTTTGCTGTCCATTCATCAGGATGGATTCTTTGATATACTGGCAGGTCTTATAGTTATCAATTTTGGATGGGTTCCCATTCTGGATGCCACCGGGTTGAATCCCGGAGTGAGGCAAACAATCCTGCTAACATTCTATGGCCTTTCCATCGTAATTGTAATATGGCTGAAAAGGCGGATAACGGTTCCCCGTTCGGGATATGTAAAACTGGCGAAAAAGACAAGGTCCCGCTTATCCATTGTTATGCTGATTGTCAATATGGTATTATTTGTCATTTTCGGAGGGATTTACCTTCTGGATATACCACTCTGGTCCTATTTTGGATCCTACCAGATGTCGGTTCCGCTTGGCCTGATTTTCATGGTTCTTTTTTCCTTCACAGGAGGATTGCTGAAAGCAGTCAGGTTTTATCTGTATGGCATCCTGGTATTGTTCTCATTTATCGGATCTGAGCACCTCTTCTTAGTGGGACGGGCAGCCCATCATGGAATCCCTTTGGCGGCCTTTGTTTCAGGGGGCATTATCTTCCTGAGCGGATGCATATTTCTAAGCAAATTTATGCGAAGGTATAGTGCTTAATAATAATTATATAAGCTAATTAACCTAAAGTTATGATTCAGAATATAGATCGCACCATTCATGAGCCGGCCAGGCTGCTACTCCTTATCTACTTGTACTCGGTTGAAAAGGCTGATTTTACCTTCCTTAGAAAGCAGACCGGAATGACCCAGGGGAACCTTTCTTCTCACCTCACAAAACTGGAATCGGCAGGCTATATTCAAAGCGAAAAACTGTTTAAAAATAAGAGACCCATGACCCTGATCCGAATTTCTGATCAGGGAAGAAAGGCTTTTGCATCTTATGTAAAAGGAATGCACCTCTATTTCAGCGATCTGTTGCAAATGGTTAATATCTGACCCATTTTTCCTTCCTACTTTCTGCTATATTTGTTGAATTATTGTGGAAAAGTAAGAACATGCCGGAAACCAGTACAGCAACCCAGGATATCATTCGTGTTGATAAAGCAAAACTAAAAGAACTTCAGGCCAGACTTGATGGCGATCTGTTTACAGATAAGGTCAGGCTGATCATGTATTCAACGGATGCTTCTGATTACCGGGAACGTCCTCTGGCTGTGGTATATCCACACCATGAAAATGACATCCGGGAGTTGATAAGGTTTTCTGGTGAAACAGGTATATCGCTGATTCCCAGGGCTGCAGGCACATCCCTGGCCGGCCAGGTAGTGGGAAACGGCATTGTGGTGGATATATCGCAGCACATGAACCGGATCCTGGAGGTAAATGAGGAAGAAAAGTGGGTCAGGGTGCAGCCCGGGGTTGTTCTGGATGAACTGAACATTGCACTGAAATCCACAGGTCTGTTTTTTAGCCCTGAGACCTCCACATCAAACCGAAGCATGATCGGGGGCATGATCGGAAATAACAGTTGCGGCCTTCATTCCATTGTACATGGTACTACCCGTGAACATACCATCTCGGTAAGAGCTGTCCTGAGTGATGCCTCTGTGGCTGATTTCGGACCCCTGAGTCCCGATGAATTTAACCGGAAGCTTTCCCAGGATAACCTGGAAGGAACCATATATAAAGGAATATCCGATATACTGAAGGATCCTGCCAACCAGAAAGAAATCGAGGAGCAGTTTCCCGATCCCGGGGTGGTCAGAAGAAATACGGGTTATGCCCTGGATGAGTTGTTGAACAGTCCCCAATTTAGCGGATCAAGGGCAAAATATCCTGATTTTAACCTGTGCAGGTTGCTTTCGGGATCTGAGGGAACCCTGCTTTTTATGAGCGAGGCTAAACTGAACCTGATTCCCCTGCCACCTCCTCATAAGGCACTGGTTCCTATACATTTTGAGTCGGTTATTGAGGCTATAAAAGGGAACCTGGTGGCTCTGAGGCATAAGCCATCGGCCGTTGAACTTATGGATAAAACCATCCTGGATTGCACCAAAGAAAACCTCACCCAGCGAAAGAACCGTTTCTTTCTGAAGGGAGATCCGGGAGCTGTATTAATGGTCGAGCTGGTAGATGAGGATGAGCCTGGTCTTCAGAAGCGGATAGCTGCCATGGAAGCCGATATGAGGGCTTCAGGACTGGGCTACCATTATCCGGTGATGTACGGAAAAGATATCTCCAGGGTATGGGCACTGAGGAAGGCCGGATTGGGTGTACTTGCCAATATACCGGGGGATGGACGACCTGTTTCAGTGATAGAGGATACCAGTGTAAATGTGGAGGTACTGGAAGACTATATCACTGATTTTAATAAGATCCTGGATGGATTTGGGCTGGATTGTGTATATCATGCACATATTTCAGTGGGAGAGCTTCACTTGAGACCCATTCTGAACCTGAAAGATCCGAAAGATGTTCAGCTCTTTCATGATATAGCTTTTGAAACCGCAAAATTAGTAAAGAAATACAGGGGTTCGCTGAGCGGGGAGCACGGGGATGGAAGGTTACGTGGCGAATTCATCCAGCTGATGGTTGGGGAGAAGAACTATCAGCTATTCAGGCAGGTCAAAAAGCTTTTCGATCCGGAGGGAATCTTCAATGCTCGTAAGATTACGAATACCCCGCCCATGAATACTTTCCTGCGTTATGAGCCGGGCCATGTGTCTCCCGAATTTGATACCTGGTTCGACTATTCCAGGGAAGGCGGATTCATGAAACTGATCGAGAAATGCAACGGTTCGGGCGATTGCAGGAAAACCGAAATTACCGGGGGAACCATGTGTCCCAGCTATATGGCATCCAGGGATGAGTATACCACCACCCGGGCCCGGGCCAATATTTTGCGTGAAATGCTCTCTACGCCAGGGCTTAAGGAGCCTTTTAACCAGCCTGAGATTTATAAGATCCTGGATCTGTGTCTTTCCTGCAAAGCCTGCAAATCCGAATGCCCTTCCAGCGTGGATATGGCCAAGCTGAAAGCTGAATTTATGCAGCACTGGTATGAGCATCACCGGATACCGGTACGTACCCTGCTTATCGCCAATATTTCCAAAATTGACAGCCTGGGCATGCTGGCTCCATGGCTGTTTAATGCTGTGGTTACCAATCGTTTATTTGGACGCATTATCAAAGCTATTTTAGGATTTGCAACAAGCAGAAGCATTCCCACCCTTGGAAAAATCACCCTGCGCAAATGGGCAGCCAGGCATCTTGATGCCCTTAATCAGGCCTTGCCCGGGGAAGCCAGTCAGGTGGTCCTGTATGTGGATGAGTTTTCCAATTACAATGACACCAGCCTGGGAATCACAGCCATAAGGTTACTAAACAGGCTGGGAATCAGGGTTTTGATTATTAAACATCCGGAAAGTGCTCGGACTTATATTTCCAAGGGATTGCTAAAAAAGGCCCGGCAGATCGCCCGGAAGAACGTAGCTGTTCTTGAACCCCTTATTTCTGAGGAGCTTCCTTTGGTGGGCATTGAGCCCTCCGCCATATTGGGTTTCCGGGATGAGTTTCCCGAATTGGTTGGGAAGGACCTGGCTTCTCAGGCTAAATCGCTTGCAGATCATTGCTATACCATGGAAGAGTATCTGGTAAGTGTGTATGAGAAAGGTGGATTTGACAGTTCTTTATTTACTAAAGAAAGCAGGAAACTGAAGTTGCACGGGCACTGTCAGCAAAAGTCCATTGCCAGTACAGCTCCCACTCTTAAGCTGCTTTCCATTCCTGACAATTACCAGGTAAATGAAATACCTTCAGGATGTTGCGGGATGGCTGGATCTTTTGGGTATGAAAAAGAACATTTCGATCTGTCTATGAAAGTGGGTGAGCTGGTACTCTTCCCTGCGGTCAGGGAAGCTGCAGAGGATATGCTGATTGCTGCGCCCGGCACAAGTTGCAGGCACCAGATTCATGACGGGACCGGGAAAAAAGCCCTACACCCGGTTGAAATATTATATAATTCACTGGTATTGAATTGATTAAACATGTTTTTATGTTAAAGAAACTTCCTCTCTGGGCTAAGATATTTATAGGTATGGGACTGGGAATCCTCTGGGGACTGGTTTCTGTATGGACAGGGTGGGAGGCTTTTACCACGGATTGGGTGAAACCATGGGGTAACATTTTCCTGAAGCTCCTGAAACTGATTGCTGTTCCATTGATATTTGTCTCCCTGGTGAAAGGGATTTCAAGCCTGACGGATATAACCAAGCTTTCCAGGATAGGTTACAAAACCATCCTGATCTATATTGCCACCACGGTATTTGCTACCACAGTGGGCCTGACCCTGGTTAATATTATGAAACCCGGGGATGTATTTCCCGACGACAGGCAGGAGCAGTACAGGCAAAAATTCAGTGGCCAGGTGGAACTCAGGCAGGAATCTGCCCGCGAGCTGGAGAAACAATCTCCACTCCATTTTTTCGAAGATATGATCCCGGAAAACTTTTTCCTGGCTGCAGGAGATAACTCCAAAATGCTGCAGATCATATTCTTTGCCATCCTGTTCAGCATTGCCCTGGTACTGGTTCCCGGAGAAAAAACCCAGGTGGTCAAGGATTTTTTTGAAGGTCTTAATGATGTGATTCTTAAGATTGTAGACATCATTATGCGCTTTGCTCCCATTGGTGTATTTGCCCTGATGGCAGCCCTGGTGGTAGACTTTTCGGGGGACAAGGATATTTTCACTGCCCTGGGGATGTATATGATTACCGTGATTATAGGCCTGTTTCTGCTGATTCTTGGACTCTATCCTGTCATGATCAGGATCTTTGCCCGCATCCGGATCCCGGATTTCCTGAAAGGGATCCTTCCGGCGCAACTGGTGGCCTTTACAACCAGCTCCAGTGCAGCCACCCTTCCGGTCACCATGAAACAGGTTACCAACGAACTAAAGGTCTCCAAACCCATTGCAAATTTCGTGCTGCCGGTGGGAGTGACCATCAATATGGATGGAACCAGCTGCTACCAGGCCATAGCGGCCGTGTTTATCGCACAGGTTTTTGGAATTGACCTGACTATTACTCAGCAACTTACCATCGTACTTACCGCGACACTGGCCTCCATTGGCTCCCCGGGAATCCCCAGCGGGAGCATTGTAATGCTCATCATCGTATTAAATTCGGTCGGACTTCCGGTCGAGGGACTGGCCCTGATCCTGGGTGTGGACAGGCCGCTTGATATGTTGCGAACCGTGGTTAACATTACCGGTGACTCGACCGTTTCCTCCATTGTGGCCAAATCTGAGGGTGAGCTGGAGTACAAATAGAGGAATTGACTCGATTTTCTCCTGCTTGCATTTTGCTGATCGACTCTTCCAAATAGGATTATCTGTCTGTTTTTAAAGAAGTTAAGATGAGATTTAAGGCATTTTGAGCCTAAGAGGCTGTCCTATTCTGGAGTTTAACATGCCTCCCAGGACAAATATCAGCCTGTGAGAAGGTAAAAACAAGGGTAGAAGGAGGGGATTGATGATTTAAGGAAATTCACAAGGATTACACCGGAATGTATAGATGTTAAAAATTTTTTAAGGCCATCCTTGGGGAATTACTCTTTTGATATGATTACACTTCTGCTGTGCAATCTTGAAATTCTCACGGAGCACTTTTTCAGGTATGAAAATACCACTTCGAATAATTGACAATTGTAATCTAAAAATCAAGAATTACATTTGTAACCAGCATAATCAAAGGCTAAAATTTACAATAAGAAACAAAACCGAATACATATGTCAATTACATATGTAAACACAACATACCCCTCTTTCAAATTGAAAGTATGGAGTCTTAATTTACTTAATCCCAGTTAAATACGCAGTTTATATAAAGTATAAAGTAATGTAAATAGAATAAAGACAGGCTATTAGAGCTTACAAATCGATACAATCGCAATATAATGCAATAATAACCAGTAAGTTAATTGACATATATAATGTATTTGTTTAAAGGTGTCAAAAAGCAGCCCGAAATCTGTTAAAAACAGCGTAAAAAGGGACTTTTTTGCCTCCATAAGGCCATTGAAGGCAAGCAGAGACGGAACCTGGCAAGGATATAATACAATAAGTTTATAATGACGCAGGATGCGTATAATATCCAGTTGATGGAAAGATACGTGAAACTGTAAATTATAAGGGTATTTTATCATACTTATACAGTATTTACAAATGTAAACATAAACGTATTACATATGTAAACTATATTTGTGTTACATTTGTAATTATACTATTTTGATATGAAAGAGCGCCTTATTCAAGTATTGGATCTGGAACAATTAACACCGTCCAAATTTGCCGATATCATCGGGGTTCAAAGGAGCAGTGTTTCACATGTTATCTCGGGCCGTAACAATCCCAGCTTTGACTTTCTACAAAAGACTTTGCGCGCATTTCCCGGTTTAAACGCAGAGTGGCTAATCCTGGGTGAAGGCAGCATGTATGAGCAGATGGGCAGGACTACATCAGGGAACCTTTTTGAGGCTCCGGTTGAGAAGGATCAGAGCTTATTTGAGGAAAATATTCCGGCCGGGGATACAGAATCAGGGTTTTCAGACGATTCTCAGGAACTTGAGCAGGTAGAAAACGGCAGCCCTGATGATGTGAAAGCATCAACAAATCAGGATGTTAAAGATGATGTATCGCCTCAAATACCCGGAAAGGAAGGAAAAGTGCTCCAGGTAATGATATTTTACGACGACAACACATTCAGGACTTACAATCCTGCTGAATAGAATTCTGCTTATCTTTGCAGGCAAAAATTGAATGTATCGCTCTCTGATTAAACCCCTTCTTTTTCTTTTTGCCCCTGAGACCATTCACCGCCTTCTGGTATCCTTCCTTCGTTGTGCATTCAAAATACCCGGTATCCTTTCCCTGACAAGGAGCATATACCACATCAACAACAAGGCTCTTCAAACCGAATTTCTTGGCATGACTTTCAGCAATCCTGTGGGACTGGCGGCCGGATTTGATAAAAATGCAGAGGTATACCACGAGTTTCATGCCTTTGGCTTCTCTTTTATTGAAATTGGAACGGTGACCCCAAAAGGTCAGCCCGGAAATCCCCGTCCGCGCAGTTTCAGGATCCCCGGGGACCGGGGTTTGATTAACCGAATGGGGTTTAATAACCATGGAGCAGAGGCAGCAGCGGCAAAATTAAGCGCTAAAAGGCCCAAAGGGCTCATTTTAGGGGGAAACATAGGTAAGAACACCCAAACCCCCAATGAAGTAGCTGTGGACGATTATGAGGCTGTTTTCAGGGCCATTTACCAGGGTGTGGATTACTTTGTAGTGAATGTGAGCTGTCCGAACATCACCGACCTGCATAAACTTCAGGATCAGGATTCCCTGGAGCAGATTCTGGGCCGGATCCTTGAGCTCAGGGAGGAGATGCCTGTTAAGAAACCTGTTCTTCTGAAGATTTCACCGGATCTGAATAACAAGCAGCTGGATGAAACCCTGGAAATTATGGGTCGCCTGAAACTGGATGGTATAGTGGCTACCAATACCACCATCAGGCGGGATGGACTGAAAACTCCGGAGGATGAGATCAAGGCCATCGGAAAAGGGGGAATGAGTGGAGCGCCCATTACAGAGCGCAGTCTGGAAGTGGTGCGCTATGTACATGAGAAAACCCGGGGAAAGCTTCCCATCATAGCAGTGGGAGGGATCATGGGAGTTCAGGATGCCCTGAATATGTTCGATGCCGGAGCCACACTTATACAGCTCTATACGGGCTTTATCTATGAAGGCCCGGGCCTGGCCAAACGCATCAACAAGGAACTACTTAATAGAAAAAAGCGAGCATCAGTCTAGTTGGATGATACTGGTTTAAGAGGCCAATCCAATTTCAGCTCCGGAATCTGCCTTCTGGGTACCGGAATCCTTTCAAAAAACATTTCAGTTGAAACAGATTTCCTTACTCCGGGCGCAACTCCTGTAATCTGTTCCAGGGCTTTGGCCAGCAGGGGATCACCCAGGCTGCCAAAAGGAGTGGCGTAGAGCAAAAGGTCCTCCACAATAAAATCCGGGCCCAGTCCATTCACAAAATCGGTAAAGCCGTCTGCATTGGCATACTTCAATACAATGGGTTGCATGGCCCAGTTGTGCCTTTTCGGATCCTCCAAATCTGGAATAGTTACTGATCCGTAGCACTTTCCATAGGTGGAGGCACCTATCTGAATCACATCCATATGAGGATCAAGGCCCACAATCAACATTTCACTGGCTGAAGCGGTTCTGTTGGTTGTAAGGATATAAACCCTGGACAGATTCAGATTCAAATCGGTATCGGGAAAGCGAGAGAGCAAGCGCCATGATTCCTCTCCATCCGGTTCGCCATCTTCGTCCAGGTCAGCTTCTTTCCAGTACTGGGTGTAGCCCTCATTCCATATCTGCGTAGAAAAAATGCTGTGATTTGAGACTACATTCTCAGGTGCCAGCACACTGGCCATCTGTTCACATACATAGCCATATCCTCCGCCATTGTAGCGCAGGTCAATGACCACATCAGTCACCCCGGCTTCCTGAAATTCACCCAGGACCGTATAGATCTCATCCATCCACTCATCAGCGGGACCGGGTACAAAACTGGTATACACACAGTAACCTATCTTAACACCTTCGTAATCAATGAGTTCATGATGAACGAAAGGATTCAGGTTCAGCTCCACGGCAGTCAGGGTGACCTCCCGGCCATCCGGCACCGGATTCACTCCGTCAAAGCTTCCAAACCCGAAGGTTGCAGTAGCCTGATAATAGAGATCAAAATAATTGTCTCTTGTCAGTGCCTGGCCATCGATTGCGATGATGATATCTCCCCGAACGATCCCTGAATCGGATGCCGGGGTGTTCGGTGTCACATATTCCACAATGCTAATGACCCGGGTGTCGTCGATAAGTCCTGGCGACACGGACATCCCTGTAGCCAGGTCCACTCCTTCAAACGAAGCAATAAGTGCCTCATAATCATCTGTAATCCATGAATCCTTGTCGTCTTTGTAGAGCAACCTGTAAAAAAACGCTTCCGGGTCTTCTTCATATTCGGGATCCAGGTTGGGAATAAATTCCTCCCAGAGGTACAGGTCATTCATGCCATCCCAGATCCAGTTATTCAGTACTAATATCTCTTCCGGTAAACCGGGTTCCGGTTCCGGTTCCGGATCCTTCTTACAGCCTGTAAGCAGGAGGGTAATTCCGATGCTAAGAAAAAATATGCTTTTATATGGATTAAATATTTTCATAGGTAATATATTTATTGCAAAATTAATAGAATGTCATTTAAAAATAACTCAAGAACAGGCCCATTATTATAGGTCATTGAACTTTCTTCTGCTTTAGTCGGTTTTTTAT
>JBDLIM010000078.1:0-18139 GCA_039714915.1 Bacteroidota bacterium | reverse complement strand
ATTGCTCCAACCTTTACAGCACCAGCCGATATTACGATTTATTCCAATGCCAGCTGTGTCTATGATACCAGTGTGGTGGCTACGGGCGATGTGGTAGATGAGTCAGATAACTGCAGTGTGGGCTTGGTGGCCACATATGTGGATGTAGTTGATGCAAGTGATTCCTGTGCAATCACCATCACCAGGACCTGGAGTTTGGTTGATGACTGTGGAAATGCCGCGCTTGACCAGGTGCAGATCATCACCGTAGAAGATAATATCGCTCCGACCTTCACTGCCCCGGCGGATATCACAATCTTTAGAGATGAACATTGTGCCTACGATTCAAGTATAGTAGTCACGGGCGATGTTATAGATGAGGCAGACAATTGTTCTGTCGGAATAGAGGCCAGCTATTCAGACATGGTTGATAATACAGATCCCACCAATGTTATTATTACAAGAACATGGAGCCTTGTCGATGATTGTGGCAATGCAGCCGTGGATCAGATTCAAACAATTACTGTAATTGATGAAATTCCACCCGTGTTAAGTGCTTGCCCGGTTGATATTACAACATTAGCTGATACAAGCTATTGCGGTGTAGATGTGACCTGGATTCTGCCGATAGCATCCGATAATTGTCCGGGTGTGGTGCTTACATCTTCACACAATCCGGGAGATGTTTTTGCGGTTGGAACTACCACGGTTACCTACACGGCTACCGATGCATCAGGATTAACCGATGAATGCTCCTTCGATGTGATCGTAGTAACTGCAGATCCGATAGAAATCACTGGGCCATCACCTGTCTGCACTCAGACACAGGAAACCTATACAGTAACAAATCCTGGAAGTCATACCTTCCTCTGGACAGTTACAAATGGAACTATTTCAGGATCCGCTACTAATTCATCAGTAACCGTCTTCTGGACCGGAGCCGAACAGGGCATTCTGAACGTGACCCTTACATCGGGATCGGGATGCACCAATACGGGTAGTCTTGAAGTAGAAATATATCCCATACCACCAATCATTCTGGGAGACGATGACTATGTCTGTGATGGAAGTGTGTTTGAGATTGAACCGGAGGGTGATTATATTTCCTACCTATGGCACAATGGCAGTACAGATCCTTCCTATGCAACCGATGCGGAAGGATGGATCAATATAGTGGTTATAGACGAATATGGGTGTGCGCACAGCGACAGCATGTACCTTACCGTAAGAGACCTTCCAGAGGTAGATCTGGGGAATGATACTGCCCTGTGTGGTGAGCATAGCCTGATTCTGGATGCAGGGTTCGATGGTGCGAGCTATTCATGGTCCACAGGCGATATAGGCCAGTACCTTACTGTTTACCAGGGCGAACAGGAGTACTGGGTTGAAGTAGAGGATGCCTACGGATGTATAAACAGCGATACCATGCTAATGGAGGACTGCAATACCCAGTTCTATTTCCGGGATATACCTACTGCCATTACGGCGAACGACGATGGCATCAATGACTTTTGGAACATTGAGAAACTAAGTGCATACAGCCAGGCTGTTATTGAGATCTTTGACCAGTGGGGTACACTGGTGTGGAGATCAGAACCTGGTTACCCTGTGCCATGGGACGGACGTGATATGAACGGCCGGTTTGTACCGGTTGATTCCTATCATTTTGTGATTGACTTTAAGGATGGTACCAATGAGCATTACATTGGTTATGTAACTGTAATCAGATAGAAGATGAGAAGACTTGTGTATATATCCTGCTTGTTGATTCTGTTTGCATTACCTGGAAAGGGACAGCAAGCCCCGCTATACAGTCAGTATATGCTGAATGGATTTCTGATGAATCCTGCTGTGGCCGGGTCTGAGGGATACTCAGCAATAAACCTTACTGCCAGGGAGCAGTGGGCTGGATTCCAGGGCGGCCCAAGCACATATGCTCTCAGTTTTCAAACCCGGGTGATGAAAAAGAGTCACATTTCAAGGACCACCCAGGTAAGGCGGCGAAAAAGTCTGAATTCAAAAGGGGGAAAGGTAGGTCTTGGGGGGTATATATTTAATCACCGGAATGGTGCTGTAGAGCGTATAGGCATCAAAGGGACCTATGCATATCACATCAGACTATCTGACTCACAACTATCATTCGGCCTTTCAATGGTTGCATATCAGTACAAATTAAACGATGATAAGATCAGGCTGGAATCTGATAACGATGGATTCTGGGAGGGAGCTAGAAAATCTGTGCTTATCCCTGATGCTGATGTGGGTGTTTATTTTACCACACGGGATTTCTGGGCCGGATTCTCTGTGGATCAACTGTTAGAATCAGTTCTGAAGTTTGGGGATGCGGGCTACGATCAGTTTACCATGGAACGAACTTATTACCTGATGGGGGGCTATGACTTTCAGCCACGACGGGATGTGATCCTTACCCCTTCCGCCCTGGTGAAATACGCGGAGAATGGAAAACTGCAGGCAGACCTGAGTGCCAAGCTATACTTCAGCCAGACTGTTTGGACCGGTCTTACATACCGTACAGGTTCTTCCGTGATCGTAATGGCTGGAGTAAGTGTGGACCGTCTGATCTTTGGGTACGCCTTCGACATTGGTCTGAATAGCATCATGAAGCACAGTTTTGGCACCCATGAATTTACCTTTATTGCCAAACTCGGTGATAATGTCCGTCGTTTTCGGTGGCTTAACCGGTTTTAGGAGCCAGAGGGCATTGACCGGTAAAATCCTACCACTTACCGATTTTTATTTCCTAACTGAAAGTACGGTTGTTACTTTTGGTGTAAATAACTTCTGAATTATGGAAAGAGAACAAAGAGATTTTAAAAGGTCAGGACGGGCACACCTCTTACTGGGAATTGTGTTGATGTTTTTAGGATTGTTCCTGATTGCCGACCTGGCAGATATTGTGCCCTGGAGATTGAGGGATTTCCTTTTTACCTGGCAGGCCCTTTTAATTTTCCTCGGGTTAATCTTTCTTTCAAATAAGGAGAACAAGGGAACCGGTGTGGTCTTGATTGTCGTCGGCTCCTTCTTTCTGCTCCCCAGAATCATAGATGTGCCCTACTATTGGCGATCCTTATTCTGGCCCTCCATGCTGATCATACTGGGTCTCGTGGTCATATTTGGAAGCAGAAGGCACGGTTCGGGATCCACTTATTTTGGGGGGCATAAAAAAAAAGCTACCAGAGAGGATGTGCTCGATGATGTAACTGTATTTGGAGGAGGCGACCGGATTGTTGCATCACAAAACTTCCAGGGTGGTAAGATCACCCATATCTTCGGGGGATCTAAGATTGACTTTACCCAGGCAAAACTTGCTCCTGGAAAGAATTATCTGGAGCTTACCCTAATATTTGGAGGGACAAAACTGATTATCCCCGAAGGATGGGATGTGAAAGTGGAAATTACCTCGGTTTTCGGAGGATTCTCTGATAAGAGGATCAGATCCATAGTTGTTACTGAGTCAGACCGTAGCCTGATTCTCACCGGAGCCTCGATTTTTGGCGGAGGTGAAATTGTGAACTACCACTAAACCACCGTCATGGCACCATTCACAGATCACAAATCACAGATCACCATTCACCAACTATGAGCCACCCAATAACTGGCAACAGACGATCGGTACTGATCTATTTCATTGTATGGCTGATTGCTACGGCCCTGCAGGGATTTCTGTACTGGTATATGTTGGACTTCTCATGGCCTGTGGTGGTTACTGATGCACTCTTTTCAAATTTTCTATTCGGATTTCTGGGGCTTCTGGCCTGGTATCCCACTCGCTATATTCCATTTCACCGGCAATCCCCGTTTTATTCCATCCTTGCACATGTAGTGGCAGGATTGCTGATTCTTTTCGTATGGGTTCTGCTAACTGTGGGTATCCTGAATGCTTTCTTCAGTGAACAGGAAGCATATATGGATTTTTTGAATGGATCATTGCCCTGGCGGGCTGGCCTGGGTGGTATGGTATACCTTGTTCTGGTCCTGATCTACTACCTGGTATCCAATAATCAGAAATTGCAGGAAAGGATGCAGCAGGAGGAACGACTGAAGGTGCTGGTCAGGGATGCGGAACTGAATGTGCTTAAATCCCAGATCAATCCTCATTTTCTTTTTAATTCTCTGAATTCCATTTCCTCACTGACCATGTCCAATCCAGATGAAGCAAGGGACATGATCATTCGTCTTTCTGACTTTCTGCGCTATTCCCTGAAGCATAGGGAAAATGAGTTCGTTCCATTGCAGGAAGAGCTTGGCAGGATGAAGGATTACCTGGCCATTGAAAAGATAAGATTTGGAGAGAAATTGCAGTATGTTTTTAATATTAGTGGGGAATGTGAAGTATTTCCTGTTCCCACCATGATCTTTCAACCCCTTTTTGAAAATGCAATCCGTCACAGTGTGTATGAGAGTACCGATCCGGTCACTGTCCGTTTCGATTGTACCATGGATAATGGATATATGAGGACAGTCATTGCCAACGATTATGACCCCAAGGTTCCATCAAGAAAAGGCACAGGTGTGGGTCTTCAGAACGTTCGGCAGCGGATTGAGCTGGCCTACCAGGATAAAGGGTCGGTTCACTGGCTGGGTGAAGACGGTGTTTATACAGTTACCATTTTGTTTCCACGAATATTTACAAAGCGATGAAACCAATTTCGATCATTATTGTAGAGGATGAAAAGCCGGCCAGGGATTTAATTCGTGCATACCTGGAGGATTATCAGGACATTGAACTTTTGGGAGAGTACGACAATGGCTTCGATGGTCTGAAAGCCATAAATGAGAATAAACCCGATGCCATTTTTCTGGATGTTCAAATGCCCAAACTAACCGGATTCGAGATGCTGGAAGTTCTGGAACATCATCCGGAAGTAATATTTACTACAGCATACGATCAGTATGCCATTCAGGCGTTTGAGCAGAATGCAGTGGATTACCTTCTAAAACCCTTCTCACGGAAACGGTTTCATGAAGCGATTGGAAAGCTGGAAGCGAAATTGGAATCGCGACTGGAAGAAAAAGAGGATAAAACCGGCCTTGAAAAGATCAGGCAGCACCTGGCTGAAAGCGAAGAAAAATTGCATAGGGTAGTGATTAAGAAGTCAGGAAAGATTCATGTGATCTCTACGGGAGATATCAATTTTCTGGAGGCTCAGGATGATTATGTAATGATTTATACCAGTGATGGCAAGTATCTGAAGCAGCAGACCATGAAATATTTTGAGAAGCATCTGGATCCGCAGCAGTTTGTCAGGGTACATCGTTCCTACATTGCAAATATTACCTGTATTGAGCGCATAGAACCGTATGAAAAGAGTAATTTTATATTGATTTTAAAGGATGGAAACAAGGTTCCGGTAAGCAGGAACGGCATGCAGGTATTAAAGGAAAACCTTGATTTTTAAAGTTTAACCACGATATATGGCGCTGCAAATTGATGAGAAAGACCTCAGTAAGTTTATAGTTGTAGGGGACAGGGTGTTGATAAAGCCTAAGAACCAGATGGACCGGACAAAATCCGGACTCTATCTGCCTCCGGGTGTTCAGGAAAAAGAAAAAATTCACAGTGGGTATGTATTAAGAGTGGGACCGGGATACCCCATCCCTGCTATTCAGGATAGCGATGAACCCTGGAAGGACCGGGGTGATGAGGTGAAATATGTACCCCTGCAGCCCAAAGAAGGAGATCTGGCGGTATATCTGCAGAAAAGTGGATATGAAATAGAATTCAATAACGAGAGGTATGTAATCATTCCTCATTCGGCCATCCTGATGTTAATCAGGGATGAAGACCTATTTAAGTAGGCTTGCCGGGTTTCCATCGCTTACTCTTCCGTAGTGCCTGATCCAGGATCCACTCAATTTGTCCATTTGTACTTCGGAATTCATCCGCAGCCCATTTCTCCAAAGCTTCCATTTTCGATGGATCAATTCTGAGGACAAATGCTTTCTTTTTGCTCATCTTATTGATGTAAGGTCCCGGTATTCACTATGGGAGTAGGATCCTTGTCTCCACAGAGAACCACCATCAGGTTGCTGACCATGCTCGCCTTTTTCTCTTCATCAAATTCAACTATTTCTTTTTCTGAAAGTTGCTCAAGGGCCATCTGGACCATGGAGACAGCCCCTTCCACTATCTTAAATCTGGCTGCCACAACGGCCGTAGCCTGTTGCCTTCTTAACATGGCACCTGCAATTTCCTCAGAGTAGGCTATGAAATTGATGCGGGCTTCAATAACATGAATACCAGCGATTTCAAGTCTTTCCCGGATCTCTTCTTCCAATTCGTGATTGACCTCTTCTCCTCCTCCCCGCAGGGTGATTTGCGCATCGTGATCCTCAAAGTTGTCATAGGGATAACCTCCTGCCAGCTTTCGAAGGGCTGTTTCGGTCTGTACCCTGACGAAATGTACATAGTCATCCACCTCAAATGCTGCTTTGTAGGTGTTTTCCACCTTCCATACCAGAACACATCCGATCTTAATGGGATTTCCGATCATGTCATTAACCTTGATGGTTTCGCTGTCAAAATTCCGGGCACGCAGCGATATTTTTCTCCTTACCAGAAATGGATTTACCCAGAAAAAACCATTCTCTTTCAGGGTGCCCTTGTATGCTCCAAATAGTATTAGAACACATGATTCATTGGGGTTAACTACGGTCATGCCTTTGGACAGCAGAATAAACACAGGAATTAGGGCAAATCCAAGCCAGATAATTTCGTTTATTAAACTGAATATACTACCTGCCAGGATAATCAACAGGACTACCAGCATCAGGTATGCTGACAATGCGGTTCTTGTTTTTTCATTTTTCATGTCGCTGAGAATATATGATATTAAAATGATATCATAAAAATATCACAATTATCGGAGAAACGCTAATAAATCAGCAGATTATACAGAAATCAATACTCAATACATTCGGCATGACGGAAACAGCTAACCAGGTGGTCGTTAACTAAACCGGTAGCCTGCAGGTGGGCATAAATGATGGTGGAGCCCAGGAAGCGGAATCCGATCCGTTTCATGTCTTTACTAATGGTATCTGAAAGGGGCGTTTTTGCCGGGATTTCAGAAAGAGACCGGTACTGATTCACCTGCTGCGATCCATCCAGGAATCCCCAAAGATAATTACAGAAGGAACCGTATTTTTCCTGCAAGGCAAGAAAATGCTTTGCATTATTAATGGAGGATTCGATCTTCTTCCGGTTTCTGATAATTCCCGGATCTTGCAGCATGCTACCTATTTTGTTGTCATCGAACCGGGCTACCTGTTCCACGTCAAAATTCGCATATAAGCGTTGATACCCGGCACGGCGCTTCAGTATGGTAAGCCAGCTTAGCCCTGCCTGGGCCGATTCCAACACCAGGAATTCAAATTGTTTCCTGTCATTCCGCACGGCAACTCCCCATTCCCGGTCATGATAATCCACATAAATCGGATCGGAGATACTCCATGGGCACCTGTTTTTTTCATCCATACTGCAAGTTAAAAAAGCAGTCCTATTATTTAGAATTAATATTCATTGTTATTAAGATAACAGGGCATGCCCTGGTGTTTTTCATTTCTACTATCTTTGCATTCACAAAGAAGTATAGATGTGTGTTCATAAGTGTGAAAGGAATAACACTATCTGGAATTTTTCATGAGAATCAATAAGATATATTAATAATTACCTATGAAAAAGATTAAGACACTCGCGGATCTAAAAGAAATGCGCGATGAAAAATTATCAGGATTGCAGACCCGGGAAAATGGCGTGGATGCAGCAGACTTGGTCCAGGTCAAAGTAGCCATGGCCACCTGTGGAATTGCATCTGGAGCCAAAGAGACCATGGAATTCATGACTGAGGCACTGGAAAAACGTGGTGTGGATGCTCTGGTTACCCAGACCGGATGTATGGGCTACTGTTACGCTGAGCCCACCATTGAAGTGAAACTTCCGGGGAGTGAGCCGGTAGTCTTCGGTGGTGTGAATACGGAGAAGGCGGATAAAATCATTGAGAAGTATATTAAAAGTGGTGAACTGGTGGATGGTATCATCCCGGTGAACTACGAAACTATTGACAACAAGGAATAAAGGAGGAACGATAATGTCAAAATACAGCATGCATTTGCTCGTTTGTGGGGGTACCAGCTGCAAATCTCAGGAGAGCGAAATCATTGCCGGGAAGCTCAAGAAGCAGCTGTCAGCCCAGGGCCTTGAGGAGACTGTCCAGGTAATTATGACTGGGTGCTTCGGGTTCTGTGAAAATGGCCCCATAGTAAAAGTGATGCCCGGCAATACCTTCTACACTCAGGTGAAACCTGAAGATGCAGAAGAGATTGTGGAGGAACATGTGATTAAGGGAATAAAGGTTGAGCGCTTGCTCTCTGCAGATTCCGTGGGAATGGGATTCAAAAAGAAGCAAATCCGGATTGCGCTGCGAAACTGTGGGATAATTGATCCTGAGCTTATTGATGAATATATTGCCCGGGATGGCTATCAGGCCCTGGGCGAAGTGCTTACCAACAGTACCCCGGAAAACACAATTGCCCTGATGAAAGCTTCGGGATTAAGAGGTCGTGGGGGAGCTGGTTTTCCGGCGGGACTGAAGTGGGATTTTGCCCGCAAGAATGAAGCGGATCAAAAATATGTGGTTTGCAACGCTGATGAAGGAGACCCGGGAGCATTTATGGATCGTTCCATCCTTGAGGGTGATCCCCATTCGGTGCTTGAAGCCATGGCCATAGTGGGTTATTGCATAGGGGCCGATATGGGATACATATACATCAGGGCAGAATACCCGCTGGCCATAGAAAGATTAAAAATTGCCATCGGACAGGCCCGTGAGTGTGGTTTGCTGGGCAAGGGCATTCTGGGAAGTGATTTCAATTTTGACATTGATTTGAAATACGGTGCAGGAGCATTTGTTTGTGGCGAGGAGACAGCCCTGATCCATTCGATGGAAGGAGAGAGGGGAGAGCCCTCTTTGAAACCTCCATTCCCTGCCGAGAGTGGTTATATGGGCAAGCCTACCAATGTGAATAACGTGGAAACACTGGCCAATGTTCCTGTGATTATTTTAAAGGGAGCGGAGTGGTTCAGCAGCATTGGTACTGAAACTTCCAAAGGAACCAAGGTTTTTGCCCTTGCTGGGAAAATCAATAATGTAGGACTGATTGAGGTTCCCATGGGAACCACTCTTCGTGAGGTGATCTTCGAGATTGGAGGAGGGATTAAGGATGGAAAGAAGTTTAAAGCGGTTCAGACAGGAGGTCCGTCCGGTGGATGTCTGACCGAAAAACACCTGGACACTCCCATTGATTACGAAAACCTGGTTGCCAATGGTTCTATGATGGGATCAGGAGGTATGATTGTCATGGATGAAGACGATTGCATGGTTTCAATTGCCAGGTTTTACCTGGACTTTACTGTAGAAGAGTCATGCGGAAAGTGCTCCCCCTGCCGGATTGGGAACAAAAGGCTTCATGAATTGCTTGAACGTATTTGTGAAGGAAAGGGGGAAGAAAGCAACCTGAGTCGTTTGCGCAACCTGGGTGAGGTGATTAAGGACACGTCCCTGTGCGGACTGGGACAAAGTTCTCCCAACCCGGTGCTTTCCACCATGGATAATTTCTATGATGAATATCTGTCGCACGTGATTGATAAAAAATGCCCATCCGGTGTTTGTACCGACCTGCTGGAGTATTTTATCGTGGAGGAGAATTGCATCGGTTGTACAGCCTGTGCAAGGGCCTGCCCGGTTGGAGCCATCTCGGGCGAACGCAAGGAACCGCATCTGATTAATCCCGAAACTTGTATCAAATGCGGTGCCTGCCTGGAGAAATGTAAATTCGATGCAGTGATCTTAAAATAAGGATGAAAGAGATGAGTCTTGTTAAACTTACAATAGATGGAAACAGGGTGGAGGTCCCGGCAGGGACTACCATCTACAAAGCAGCCAAGGAGCTGGGAATAGATATTCCGATCCTGTGTTACATGGATCTGAAAGATTTAAACATTGAGAACAAACCTGGTGGATGCCGGATATGTTCGGTGGAAGTGGAGGGGAGAAGGAATCTTGCTCCTTCATGTTCCACAGATGTATTTGAAGATATGGTGGTAAAAACCAACAGCATGCGTGTTATCAATGCACGCAGAACTGTTATGGAACTTATCCTTTCAGATCACCCCAAGGATTGCCTTTCCTGTGCCAAATCGGGGAATTGCGATCTTCAGGACATGGCTGTAAAACTCGGGATCAGGGAAATTCCCGGACAGGAATATGCTGAGATGTCTACATACCGAGTCGATACCTCGCCTTCCATCATCAGGGAACTTGATAAATGTATCATGTGCCGCAGGTGTGAGACCATGTGCAATGACTTTCAGACTGTAGGTGCCCTGAATGCAGTGAACCGGGGTTTTAATGCAGTGGTGGCACCCGCATTTGAGATGAATCTGGAACACTCACCGTGTACCTACTGCGGACAATGCGTGGCTGTTTGTCCCACAGGAGCTCTCACCGAGGTAGATCACACCTCCAAGGTGATTGCTGCCCTGAATGATCCTTCTAAAACAGTAGTGGTACAGACTGCGCCTGCAGTCAGGGCTGCACTTGGTGAAGAATTCGGGATGGAACCCGGCACTCGTGTAACCGGACAAATGGTGACTGCACTGCGTCAGCTGGGTTTCGATTATGTATTCGATACTGATTTTGCAGCCGACCTGACCATCATGGAGGAAGGAACTGAATTACTGGGCCGCCTAAGCCGCTTCCTGGAAGGAGATAAGGAGGTGAAACTGCCCATACTTACATCCTGTTGCCCGGGATGGGTTAACTTCTTTGAGTATAATTTCCCTGAAATGAAAGATATCCCGTCCACAGCCAGATCCCCTCAGCAGATGTTTGGTTCCATAGCCAAAAGTTATTTTGCCGAGAAGATTGAAGTGAACCGGAAAGATATGGTGGTTGTATCCATTATGCCCTGTCTGGCAAAGAAATATGAATGTCAGCGTGAAGAGTTTACGGTTGATGGGAACCCCGATGTGGATTACAGTATTTCCACCAGGGAGTTGGCCCACCTTATCAAGCAGGCCAACCTCGACCTGAATAAGCTGGACACAGAGGAGTTTGATGCCCCCCTGGGAGAGTCCACTGGAGCCGGAGTGATATTTGGCGCCACCGGGGGTGTGATTGAGGCGGCCACCAGAACTGCCTACGAGATCTATACGGGGAAATCACTTGATCAGGTTGATTTTGAACAGCTCAGGGGCATGGACGGAATCCGTTCGGCCACCGTAGACTTCAATGGACTGGAGGTGAATATCGGAATTGCACACGGACTGGGCAATGCACGAAAACTTTTGGAAGAAGTGAAAGCCGGTAAATCACAGTACCATGCCATAGAGATCATGGCCTGCCCGGGAGGATGCATCGGGGGAGGCGGACAGCCTTTACATCATGGAGATACTTCAATACTTAAAGCCAGAACCAGGGCAATTTATGAAGAGGATGAAGGGAAGACCATTCGGAAATCTCATGAGAATCCATACATCAAAAAGCTCTATGAGGAGTTTCTGGGTGAGCCAATGAGCGAAAAAGCACATGAATTATTGCATACTCACTACTTCGATAAGAGAAAAAAGATATTCCAGGTATAACAGGATAACAGAGGATAAAGATGTCAAGCGTTAAAATAGAACTCAGGCAGGACCAGGTGGATAAGATCCACGAAATTTGTGATTCATTTGCTAACCAGCAGGGAGAATTGATCAATGTCTTGCACAAATGCCAGGAGACCTTTGGGTATCTCCCGGCAGAAGTTCAGGAAGTGATTGCAGAAAAGATGGAGATGCCGGCAGCGAAAGTATATGGGGTTGTTACTTTCTACTCCTTTTTCACCATGATTCCCAAGGGGGAATTCCCCATTTCCATATGTACAGGTACGGCCTGCTATGTGAGGGGAGCTGAAACAGTGCTCAATGAATTTAAGAAACGTCTGGATATAGAGGTAGGTGAAACCAGTGAGGATGGGAAGTTCTCCCTGAGCTGCCTCAGATGTGTCGGTGCATGCGGACTTGCTCCGGTGGTTCAGGTGGGCGACAAGACTTTCGGGAGGGTAGCGCCGGATGATGTGGATGGGATTATAAAGGAGTATTTAAATTGATTGTCCCTGTGAAAGCCTTTGACTGACAATCAACTGATTTCTACAGCTATTTGCCTATTCTTCCCCTCCCGGATTTGATAATAGGGGGGAAAAGTACTACTTTTGAAGTGGACGTAAGATTGGAAAATCGCATCTTATGAGGTTAAGGACTTTAACCCTTGCACTGGTTATTTCCAGTCTTTTATTTAATACTGCTTGTAAGGAGGAGGAATCGGCGGTACTTATGCCGGTTACCACAGATTCAGAACTGGCGCTTGAATTATTCGAAAGCGGAATGATGGCTTTTGATCAGATCAAGTTAGGATTGGCATGGCATAATCTGGAGTTAGCCGTAAAGGAGGATCCGGATTTTTTTATGGCCTATTTCTGGATGTATTTTATGTCCAGCAAAAGTTCTAAAAAGGTAGCTGAGAAGGCCTTTCAGGCCAATACTCCTTTAAATGAAGGAGAAAAGCTGATCAAAACAGCATTCAAGTACCTGCTGGACGGGCAGGATGAAAAAGTTGTGGAGCACCTGCAAATGGCCGTTGATCTTTATCCTTCAGACCCCCATGTACACAAGATACTTTACATTCTTCAGTACCAGTTTATGAAGGACTACGAGGGAGCAGTGATATCCATTACAAGAGCCATTGATGCCATCCCTGAATATTCCCTGGCTTACAATCAGCTCGGGTATGCCTTAATGGAACTGGAGAACTATGAGAAAGCCGAAAAGGCCTTCGATCAATACATTAAAAAAGCCCCTCATCTGGCCAATCCCTATGACTCCAAAGGGGATTTTTACATGAGGACCAAGAAATACGAGAAAGCCTGGGACAGTTATATGAAGGCTTTTGAGATAGATTCAAGTTTTACAGTCAGTGAGAAGAAAGCAAAGAAGGCAAAGCAATTAATGGAGAAAATGCTACATTAAATTTCCATCCACTTTCTTATAGAAGTAGCTTTTCTTTTTCTCAATCTCGTCATAGCTAAATATTTCCCCTTTTTCATTGCGTGTATAATTCACTATAGCGAAATCGCCAATGCACATCAGGTTGTGAGAAAGCAGAAAGAAGCCGCAGAATATAATTATGTGTGGCATCCAGATGATTATTACACCTATGGTAAGGGCGTTGATCAGGGCAAAGGGAAGCAGGGCCAGGAAATAGAGCTCCATGCCAGCAACCGGGAAGCGATCAGCGCTAACAAAAAAAATAAATTGTTGAAGATCCGCCCCGAATTTGATTTTCCTTGCCCCCAGTATCCGGTAAGCCAGGCCATGAAAGAGTTCATGAAAAGGAATGACCAGTATGCTTCCAGCGAAAACTCCAGTGATAAATTGTTTTATCAGCCCTGTCCAGGTGAGCCAGCCCTGTGAAAAAGCCCATACTACCCCTATAACCAGGCCGGCAAGCGTAATTGCATTGACCGCCATGTACAGTCTTGAATAAAGGCCTGGTTTGCTGATGTTTGATATCACAAAGGGGATCATATCATTAAAGTCCAGTTCCAGTATCTGTTGGAAAGAAGCATCCCTTTTCAGCTCTTGTACCTCAGGGATCCCGGATCTTCTGAATGATGCCATTTGTCAAAGGTTTTCATTAATTTTGATAATACTAGTGAAAAATAATCAATCAACCGGATATATTTACGCACTGGGGGCATCCATAGCTCTGGCATCATCTTTCGTGTTCAGCAAATCAGTCTTAAATCATCTGACCATAATCCAGTTTGGTATGTTCTGGTTTGGTTTGGGTGTTATCTGGAACGGAACCTGGTTTATGGTAAACAGGGACTACAGGCAGCTTAGGGAAATGCCTGGCCCCAGGACAGCAATTGCTTTGCTTGTTGCAGTGCTTGAGGGGGCAGCAACAGGTCTGTTTTATCTAGCTATTAAGGTGATGGAGAATCCGGCTGTGGTCTCATTTATCGGGAATGTGGGACCCGTTTTTGTGACCCTGATGGGCGTTATCCTCCTGCGTGAGAGATTTCGCAATACGCAGATTGCAGGCATTATTATTACGATTGCGGGCTTGTTTGTAATTAATTACCGGGAAGGAGGATTTGCAGGTTTCCTGGATCCCGGATCACGCTATGTAATAGGGGCTTCGTTCTTATTTGCATTGGCAACCATAGCCGGACGGCGGTTCCATAAGCAATTGATACCGGGCTATATGTCCCTTATCAGGTCTTTTTTGCTGGCCATCTCCATGGCCATTCTCTATTTCAGGGCGGGTGACTGGCCCGACCTGTCTTTCCAGCTATGGAGGGATCTCGCCATAGGCTCGCTGCTGGAAACGCTTATTGTAATTGTTCTTGCATACCAGGCCCTGAAAATGATTGAGGCTACCAAAACTTCATTAATAATAAGCACAAAAGGAGTGTGGACTTTAGTGCTTGCCTGGATCTTTCTCGGCATATTTCCAAGCGGAGTCCAGTTGACTGGCGGACTTATCACCCTTCTGGGTGTATGGCTTATTACCTGGAAAGGGAAGCTTAAGGATCAAGGATGAAACTATAAACCGTATGATTTGAGGCCCTGCGTGCATAACGCTTTGAATCACTTTCCAGCCCCTTCTTTTCATAAATCCTTGATAAACCCATATATCCGATGGCTTTAAAAATATCCGCCATAGGTCCAAATGAATCTGCCAGGGCCACGGTTTTCAAATACCCTGTCTTTGCCTTTTCAGTTTTCAAAGCCAAATGTTCGGCCATATATGCTTCGGTCATGGTCCTGATCATTTCTGAGTAAGCGTCTTTTTGGGAACTCATGGCCTCTGTGAGTCTGCTCACATCCTCATATTTATGCAGGTGCAGCAATATGGTGGCAAGCAGGCCCTGGTAATAGATATTTTTAGGATACTTTCCGTGTAATATGGACATGTAATAGAGGGCCGAGCTCAGGTCATCCTCATAGTTAAGCTGGATCAGGGACATAAACAGAAGGGACTCAACCTTCAGATATACCGTATTATTAATGGCGTGCTCCAGTTGTTTTAGCCCGAGTTCTTTATTCCCTGACTCCATAAACGATACCAGGGGTTTGTATACAGGGCGTGCTTCAGGATAGGCTTCAATGTAGTAATTGTACAGGCCTGTGGAAAAGTAGAACTCCACGAAATCCTCCTTTAAGTCAAAACCTTCTTTGGTATGCCGGTACATGGCGCCAAGGTCTGGAACCAACCTGGCTGGTTTCCCATTATCGGCCCAGAACATGGCCTGAAGGGCTCTCCCGAAAAGATCAAAAAAGATACCTTCCAGGTGGGTTCGCTCATCCTCAGCATAGCCTTCTGCCATTTCAACTACCCTGTCCATCAATGCAATAAACAGATCCGATTCCTGGTCGTCCGGCGTGAGCGGGAAATTCTCCCAATAGATGATTAATGCTTCCAGAAAGACCGGAGCAGGGTGTTCGGGGGTGAGCCCGGCAAGTTTACCTTGAACAATGCGTGCTTCTTGAAAGGAAAAACCATAGGTATGATCGAGACCGGCTTCCACCTGCTCCAGAAGATCCGGCCGACTAAGGTATGAAGTCTGGGTCATGGCAGGCATACAGCTCAGACTTAGTCCCATCAGCAACGCAAACAATCTTCCCATAAAGTAAAGATAAAAATAAAAGAAGGCCATCCGCAGACGCGAATAGCCTCCGGCTAAACCAGTAACAAACATCCGCTTCACATCCCTAATTCTGAGATGTTTTGAAATAGGAACCGGGACAAGATATTTTTTTGCAAATTTGTGTTTTACTTTCAATGTATGATTCAGATTGGAGATAAGATTATCAGCAGGGAATTATTTGAGAATCATTTTATTTGCGACCTATCTGTATGTCATGGCAACTGCTGCGTATTTGGAGATTCAGGTGCCCCGCTTGAAAGTGAGGAGGCAGACAAGCTGGCTGGCAGCATTGAAAAGCTAATCCCCTATTTAAGGAGAGATGCCTTACGGGCTATAGAGGAACAGGGTCCCTGGGTAATTGATGATGATGGAGATAAAGTAACTCCACTGATAGGCCGTGAAGAGTGTGCTTATGTGGTATTTGAGGATGGAATTGCCAGTTGTGCCATTGAGAAGGCCTTTGAAGACGGAATAATATCTTATCGCAAACCGGTTTCCTGCCACCTCTATCCCGTCAGGGTAAGCAAACTTGGGAGAGGGATCGCTTTAAATTATCACCGGTGGGGCATTTGTGAACCGGCCAGGATCCTGGGGAAAAAAGAAGGAGTCCCTGTTTTCAGATTTCTTAAGGATCCCATAGAACGGGTCTACGGGAAAGAGTTTTACAGGGAACTTGAGCTTGTTTACGTCGAATTGACCAGGGGGAACAATCCCTGAATATTGAAACAATTATATACCTATTATATTATGGAAACCATCAAGAATTACGTAGAAACACACAGGGAGAGGTTCCTTGAGGAGCTTTTTGAGCTGATCAGGATCCCTTCCATCAGTGCCAGGGCTGAAGCAAAAGAGGATATGATGCTTACGGCTAAATTCATTAAAAATGCTTTAATTGATGCCGGAGCAGATCATGCCGAGGTAAAGGAGACAAAGGGCTGGCCTGTGGTTTATGGTCAAAAGATCATTGATGAATCCCTCCCCACAGTACTGGTTTATGGACATTATGATGTGCAGCCGGTTGAGCCGCTGGAATTATGGGATTCGCCACCATTTGAGCCAGAAGTCAGGGATGGAAAGATTTACGCAAGGGGTGCAGATGACGATAAGGGCCAGTTATACATGCATGTGAAGGCATTTGAATTAATGAACAGGACCGGCACACTGTCCTGCAATGTGAAGTTCATGATTGAAGGTGAAGAAGAAATCGGATCCCCCAGCCTCAAGCAGTTTTGCAAAGACAATAAGGAACTGCTCAGGGCCGATGTGATTTTAATCTCTGATACCACCATGATTGCCCAGGATATTCCTTCCATTACTGTTGGATTGAGGGGGCTCAGTTTTATGGAAGTGGAAGTGACTGGACCGAACCGGGATCTTCATTCAGGATTGTTCGGAGGAGCAGTTGGCAATCCTGCAAACCTTCTGGCAAAGATGATAGCCTCTCTTACCGATGAGAACAATTACATTACCATACCTGGTTTCTACGATGACGTACTGGAGGTGACTGATGATGAACGGACCGAGATGGCAAAAGCACCTTTCAGCGAAACGGAATATAAAAAGGCGCTTGACATTGATGAGGTAGTTGGAGAGAAGGGATTCACGACCAGTGAACGAACCGGCATCAGACCAAGTCTGGATGTAAACGGAATCTGGTCAGGGTATACCGGAGAAGGAGCAAAGACAGTTCTGCCTTCCAAGGCTCATGCAAAAATATCCATGCGACTCGTACCTAATCAGGATTCCGAAAAAATCGATAAACTGTTTATTGAGCATTTTAAAAGAATTGCTCCTGAAGGCACCAAGGTGGAGGCCAGAAGTCTTCACGGAGGTCAGGGATATGTGACACCCATCGATTTTCCGGCCTACAGGTCAGCAAGCAAAGCCATTGAAGAAAGCTTTGGCAAACCCCCTGTTCCTGTAAGAAGCGGAGGGAGCATTCCCATTGTCTCAGATTTTGAGGAGGTCCTGGGTATTAAGTCAATTCTCATGGGCTTTGGCCTGGATTCGGATGCAATCCATTCTCCAAACGAGAATTACCCCCTCTTTAATTTTTATAAGGGGATAGAAACCATTCCTCTTTTCTACAAGTATTATAGCGGGGAAAAGAAGTAGATCAGGCATATAATGTATGAACGAGGGACCGCCGGTAATTTTACCGGCGGTTTTTCGTTATATGTGTATTATATTCGATCAGTATGTAAAATATATGGGCATCACGAATAAATAATGCATAATATCTCGACTTATGCCCAAAAAAATAGGGGGTAGAGATAAAAAATATATATATTTGCGCCAGGAAACCCTAAATAAGTAGTTAACTTAAATTATTCATTATGGCGGTAATAAGATTTAAAGCATTAGAACAGGTTTTTAACAGAAA
>JBDLIM010000077.1:0-18327 GCA_039714915.1 Bacteroidota bacterium | reverse complement strand
CAATTTTTTTTTCTGATTTTGAATCATTTAAAAAAATGTCGTAACTTTTCTTAGCTAGTTCCGAATAACTTACAATCCAAGAATCTATGTTACCTGTTAAACAGGGATGGGTAGGTATATTTTTTGTTGCCTTGATGGGATGGTTTTCTGCATGTTCCCAGGGTAACGGATTTGAATCCATTGTCACTTCCCAATTAGAACGCAAGGAGTTCCTGGACATTGTGACTGTCTCAGGGACGCTGGAGGCTATTCAAAGCCATAGTTTCGCGTGTCCGAGGATATGGGAATCTATCACTATACAATTCCTGATCCCTGAAGGGACCATTGTATCTCAGGGTGATACACTCTGCATTCTGAAGGCCAGTGAGGTTGAAAACCAGTATCTGCAGGCGGTTAATGAACTGGAAAAGGCGAAGGCGGAATACAACAAAACTGCGGCGGACCTGGCCCTGCAATATTTAATACTTGAATCCCTTGTAAAAAGTATTGAAGCCTCTACAAAAATTACAAGGCTCGATTCCGTACAGATGAAGTTTACCTCCCCCTCATCCCGGGAGATTACCAGGCTTGAACTTGAAAAAGCTGAACTGGAGAGGGATATTACTTTGAAGAAGCTGAAATTCCTGAAGCAGATCAATGACTCAGAGCTTCAGAAAATGAAATTAAAAATCAAACAGCAGGAGAACCGGGTTGACCAGGCAGAGTCAAAACTGAACAAACTGACGATCACTTCAACGGTGGATGGATGTGTCATTTATGAAAAACTCTGGTCCACGGGAGATAAAGTCAGAGAGGGTGATATTACATGGGGGAACATGCCTATCGTTAGAATACCTGATCTGCAATCGATGCAGGTGAAACTGGAAGTCAGTGAAGCCGATTACAAGAGACTGGCAAACAACCAAACCATGCATATCACTGTGGATGCCTTTCCCGAAATAGAGCTGAAAGGTGCGGTGAAATTTAAAGCCCCGGTGGGAAAGCCGGTCAAGGAAAAGTCCAATGTGAAACTGTTTGAGGTGACAGCCTCCCTGGACAGTACCTCCTTCACTATACAACCCGGCCTTGGAGTTACCTGCGATATTCTGGTAAAGAGTGTTCAGGATACCATTGTGATACCGGTGGTCTCCCTCTTTGATGAAGACAGTGCAAAAGTGGTGTATGTGGCGGATGAAATGAAGTTTATCAGGAAAGAAGTCTCTGTTTCCGAATACAATAACAAGGAAGCAATTATTACTGAAGGGTTAACCGGTCAGGAGCGACTGGCACTGATGAAACCCCCCGAATCATTAATTCATTGAAACCTGACCTATGAAAACTATCTATATATGCTACCTATCTCTCCTGATTACCGGATGCGGTACAAAAGCAGCACAGGATACAGAGACCAGTAAAGTAAAAAACGGAGTGTTCTATGTGGACCTGGTGGAGGAAGGGGAGATCCAGGCTACCAATGCCATAAATATATCCTCCCCTGCCATATCATGGAGATTTGGCTTGCTGAAAATAACACAGATGGTGGAGAATGGTGATAAGGTGAATGTGGGCGATACAGTTATTCTGTTTGATCCTTCAGAGGTACAGAAAGCAATCCTTGATGCAGAGGCTGAATTGGAGATCGCCAAAGCTGAGCTGCAAAAGATGAAAGCACAGCACAGCTCCAAAATTGAAGAGCTGAAAGCCAATATCCAGATCTCCGAAATTTCCCATCAGATCTCTGAAATCAGGCTTGAGCAGGCCACATTTGAATCGGACATCGCTCGCAAAGAGATCAGGCTGAACCTTGATAAAGCGGCCATAGCCCTGGATAAAGCAAGAGAAGAGATCGTAAACCAGGAAAAGATCCACTACGAGGAGATTCAACAGTCTGTATTAAATATCAGGCAGCTGGAAACCAACCTTTCGGATGCACAGCTGACCCTGAAGAAACTGACCGTGGTAAGTCCGGCATCCGGAATTGCCATCCTCACGAAGAACTGGGCCACAGGTAATAAATGGCAGGTCGGAGATCAGCCATGGTCCGGCACTCCCCTGATAAATCTTCCTGACCTGGATGAACTGAAAGTGGAAGCAGAAATCAGCGAAGTGGATATTGCAAAGGTCAGTCTCGGTCTGGAAACAGAGATTAAACTGGATGCATTTTCAGATACGGTATATACCGGGAAGGTGATTTCCATTGCCAATCTGGCTCAGTTTAAGGAGGAGGATTCCAAGATCAAGGTGTTCCCGGTGGAAGTTTTGATTGACGGAAATTCGGCTGTTTTTCTTCCCGGGATGACCGTAAGCTGCAGGATTATAGTCGATAAAATTGAAAATGTTCTCTACATTCCCCTGGAGGCGTTGATTATCGAGGAGAACAAACATTACGTGTATGTCAGATCGGGAAGCTCCTATGAAAGAAAACAGATTGTAACAAAGCAGAAAAACAACGATTACATTATTGTAGAGCAAGGGCTTAAAAAGGATGAGTTAATCGCCATGTCAGATCCGTTTCCTGATGAGGAAGAGAAACAATACAAGAAATGAAACTGAAACAAATGAATTTCAGACCAGGCTGGATGGTGTGGATCTTCCTGCTGTTCATCGCATGCGAGTCGCAGGATGCCAATAATGAATTGTGTATCAGAAAAGGTGATTTTGATGCCACCCTGACTGAAACTGGTGAACTGCTTGCTGTGAATGCCCGGTCCGTCCTTATGCCATTTGTAGGCTGGGAGTACGGCTATCGGTTCAGAATCACTGGTCTGGCAGAACATGGATCCAGGGTTTATGCAGGGGATTCGGTAGCACAGGTTGACCCGGCCAATGTGCAGAAGTTCTTACTTGAACAGAATAATCTGCTGGAGGTAGAAAAGGCCAACCTGGCCAAATTAAAGGTTGAACATAATAATAAGTCCAGGGAACTGGGAGCCAGCCTGAAGGAGGTTGAGGCCGATTATAATCTAAAGAAACTGGAACTGGAAAAATTCAAATTTGAATCAGAAAAAAAGCAGGCGATCAAAGAACTGGAGTTCCGGCAGGCAGGAGTCCATCTGGACAGGGTAAGCCAGAACATTGAAATGGAAGAAATCATTGCCCAAAACAGCCTTAAAATACAGAAGATCAAGGTATCCCAGATAGAAAGTAATATTGATGATGCCCAGGCTGCCATTAAAAAACTAACCATCTTCAGTCCCATTGACGGAATATTCCAGATCGCAAAGAACAGGAGGACCAAACAACTGTACCGGGTTGGGGATGATACTTACATCGGTGCCGAACTGGCACTTGTGCCCGATTTAGCCAGGATTAAGGTAAGCTCTACCATCCATGAGACGGATATTGGCAAAGTAAAGGCAGGGCAAAAAGTGATTGTCAGGCTGGAGGCATTTCCCGATAAGCCCTTCCGGGGGGAAATCTCCGACCTGGGTAAGCTGAGCTATAAGAAGGAGGAAGATTCCAAGGTAAAAGTTTTTGATACCGAAATTCTTCTGGAGAATTCCGATCCCGTTCTGAAGCCGGGAATGACAGTTAGCTGCGAGATCTATTTTGCAGAGTTAAAAGATGTCTTATACGTTGATAACAGTTGCCTGAAGAGAGTAGATGGCACTTATTATCTCAATATTGATGAAAAGAACAGCTGGGTGGAGCGACCTGTAACGATTGGACCCATGAACAATAAATATACGGTTATCTATGGGGATTTTAAGCAGGGAACCGAACTTATGCTTCCCCAGGAGGAGGACATCGCAACTCTTCATTGATTATTAACTATGTATTGCACCTCAGATGAAAATTGAAGAGAATTTCAAACTGGCCTATTATACCATTGTTGACCATAAGTTCAGGTCCTTCCTGACCATGCTCGGAATCATTTTTGGTGTGGCATCGGTGATCGCCATGTTATCTATCGGAGAAGGGGCAAAAAGGGAAGCAATAGCCAAATACAAGGAACTGGGGGTAAACAATATCATCGTCAGGGACAAGGAATTTACCGATAAGGACCTGGAGGAGGTCAGGGCCAGGTTTTCCCCCGGGCTTTCCATGGCTGACGCTACAGCCATCCATGATATTGTTCCCATGATTGAAGACATAGCCCCCCAGGCTGAAAAGGAGGTAAATGTGCAATACGAGGATATCACAGGCAAAGCCAGGATCATAGGAATCACACCTTCCTTTGTGAATATTCTGAACTATTCACCCGCCAGCGGAGTGTTTATCAGGGAAGATGATTATGTCAGACACTTAAAGGTCTGTGTGCTGGGTGCAGTTGTAGCCAGCGACCTGTTCCCTTTTGAAGACGCGGTTGGAAAAGAGATAAAAATTGAAGATCAGTGGTTTGAAGTGGTGGGTGTGATGCATAATAAATCTTTGTTTACGGAAACTGTGGGAGAACTGGCATCACGTGACTTGAACAAGGATATTTACCTGCCCCTGACCACCTTTAACAAGCGGTTTGTGAGGGAAAACAAGCTGGAGAGCGAGATCAAACAGATCACCATTAAGGTCAGCAACTCGGAGAGGCTTCCCGAAATAGCCTCCATCGTTAGCCACCTGATAAACCGCCATCATTTTAATAATGATGACTTCACTATTATAATCCCCTATGAACTCATGAAACAGGAGGAGAAGGAGAGAAAGATCTATAATTTTCTGCTTGGATCCATTGCGGCCATCTCTCTTCTGGTAGGAGGGATCGGGATCATGAACATCATGCTGGCGAGTGTTCTGGAACGCACCAGGGAGATTGGGATCAGAAGGGCTCTGGGTGCCAGACGAAAAGATATTATGAACCAGTTTCTTACGGAGGCAGTGATGATCAGTATCACTGGCGGAATCATAGGTGTGATCCTGGGTCTTTCCATCTCTATTCTTATTACATTTATAACTGATATTGATACCATTGTAGCTCTCTATTCTGTGATTATTGCATTTCTTTTCTCAGTGGTTGTAGGAATCAATTTCGGCTACCTGCCTGCCAAAAAGGCTGCTTCCCTGGAACCCATTGAATCCATTCGTTACGAATAGGAACACATGCTTGCAACATCTGAATTTACAACCACATAAAACCATTATCATGCTGGTACGAATCCCGATAAAAATGAAAAGAGTTCTATACGGATCTTTCATACTCAGTTTCCTGTTTCAGCTAACAGACGGATATTCCCAGGAGGTCTTTGTGTTGGACCTGGGGAAGAGCATCGAAATTGCCAGGCAAAAGAGCCATCAGATGTTAATCCTCAACCATGTGCTCGCGCAGGCCGGGTATGAGCTGAAAGCAGCCACCAGCAAGCTGAAAACCCACATCGACCTGAACATGACCCTTCCCGATTATACAGAGACCATCAGGCAGTATGAAGACAGTTCCGGCATTACCTTCTTCCCGGTGAAGCAGCTGCGGTTTAATGGAAATCTGGTAGTTAGTCAGCCACTTCCGACAGATGGACAGTTATTTATAAGTTCAGGATTGGACAATGTATTGGATTTTTATGAAGATGAGAGCCTGACACGAATGGATCTGCGCCTGGGATTGTATCAACCGTTAAGCGCATTATATGCATACAACAGAATCAGAAGTGAATTTAAAAAGGCCCAGCTAAATTATGAATTGTCCTTCAGGAGCCTGAAACGGGCCGAGCTTGACCTGATCTATGAAACCAGCCAGGCATTTTATGATCTGGTGGCAGCAAAAGAGCGCCAAAATATAGCAGATCAGGTACTTGAAGTGCAACAGGAGGCCTATGAAATTGCTCAGCAGAAATATGACGCCGGACTGATCAGGGAGGTGGAGGCCTTACAGATGGAGGTGGACCTGGGAGAGGCTAATAATGATTATGAACTTGCTGAGGTGGCCTTTCATTCTCAGATGAATTTTTTCAAGCAACAACTTGGTCTCACACTACAGGATCATGTGACTATTGTCAGCGACCTGACTTATAGTAGCCTGGAAATTGATGAGGAATTTGCCGTGGAACAGGGATTGAATAACAGGATGGAATTAAGGGAACATGAGATCCAGATTGAGCTCTCTCAAATAGAATTGAAGAGAGTAAAAGCAGACCGTCTGGTGAAAGGTGATATTATGGCATATTATGACTTTATCGGTACGGATCAAAAAGCATTGCCATATGCGTTTAATGAATCCCTGGGGAATTCATGGAATCACATACAGGACCGTCCTGGAAATTTTGGGGTCGCCCTGAGGATCAATGTTCCCATATTTGACTGGGGGGAAAGAAAATCCCTGGTGAAAGCCGCTGAGTCCGGACTGGAGACCAACAGGTACCGGTATAAGGAAGAGAGAATCAATATTGAACGGGAGATCCGGAATACAGTAAAGCAATTGACCAGCAGCCTTAGCCGTCTGCATTTGCTGAAGAAAAACGTGGAACTTGCCGAAAAGAGTTTCAATATCTCAAAGGAACGGTTTTCAAACGGGGATATCGACAGCCAATCCCTGGCCCTGGACAGAACCCGGCTCAATGCAGCATACCAATCCCATCTCAATGCCTATATAAGCTATAAGCTGTATATAGCAGATATCATGAGAAAGACTTTTTATGATTTTGAGAATGGTGTGCCGATTGTTGTGAATTAGGTCATTATCACAAACTGTGATAAGTTCCTTCCATACCTGTTATTATCAGCGTGAAATATGCTCGGATTTCCTCATTGTTGTAACTTATCGGAAATTTGAACATATGAACACCGAAGAGATCCGCGAATACTGTATCGCCAAGCCCGGAGTCACTGAAGGATTTCCCTTTAATGACACCGCCCTTGTGTTTAAAGTGATGGGGAAGATGTTTGCCGTACTTGACCTCTCAGAAGATGAGCGGGGCCTTAGCCTGAAATGTGATCCCGAACGTGCCATCGAACTGAGGGAGCAGCACCCGGAGGTCACACCGGCCTGGCACTTTAACAAGGTCATTGTGCAGTTGTTTTATACTGTAATGATTAAACTGACAATATCAATGTATTTTTGAGGTACGAATACAAATATGCATTAAGTCAGAATCTCGAACAAATAAAACTCGATAGTTATTTATGGGATGATTTCCAGCTCATTCCACCCAAGCAGCATCCCGTTATTTGTTTCATAGATTTCATTACCGCCATATATAACAAATTGTTGGTTGTCCTGTACTCCAGAGATTTTTCTCCAGTAATTCAGGCCAGAGAAGAAGCTTTGTGAAAATGTACGGGATGATTTTATCTCGATAGGTATTAGGGAATCAAATTGTTCTATGATTAGATCAATCTCGGCACCTTTATGGTCTCTCCAAAAATATAGGTTACTGCGTTCTCCATTGTGAAATCTTTTTTTGAGGAGTTCGGCAATGATAAAGTTCTCAAAAAGTGCCCCAAACTGATAATGTGAATCAATCTGTTCAACCGATGAAATGCCAAGTAATGATGAAGCCAGACCGGTATCATAAAAGTAAAGTTTAGGCATTTTTACCAGTCTTTTATTAAAATTCTTGTGGTGAGGCTGTAATAGAAACACGATAAAACTGGTTTCCAGAACAGATATCCATGATTTTGCAGTATTAACACTCACCCCCGAATCATGTGCCAGGGAAGAAAAATTCAACAATTGACCTGTACGGCCAGCACATAATTTCATAAAGCGAACAAAGAGATTCAGATTATGTACGTTTTGCAAAAGCCGAACATCGCGTTCTATGTATGTCTGTATATAACTTGGATAGAAATCCTGAGGATCAATATCCCGGTCGTATAATCTGGGATAGAATCCTTTATATATCATTTCTTCGACTGATGCAACCTGCAATCCATAATTGGACAGTTCAGCATGGCTAAATGGCATAAGATGCAGAATAGCAACCCTTCCTGCAAGAGATTGGGATATCTTTTCATTCAGGAGGAAGCTCTGGGAGCCAGAAATAATATAATGACCTACACGGCCCGTTTCGTCAGTTATTGTTTGAATGTATGAGAATAAATCCGGGATTCTCTGGATCTCATCAATGATCATTTTTGGAGCTGAAGCCAGAAACCGCCGAGGATCGGATTCTGCCTTCATTCTGGTACCTGGTTCTTCAAGAGAGGTGTATAGATATTCCGGGAAAGTTTCTTTTAATAGCGTTGTCTTACCTGATTGCCTTGGCCCGGTCAGGGAAATCACTGGGAACTTTCCTGATAGGTGCAACAGTTTCTGCTGGATATCACGTGGTATCATACAGCAAAAGTACAAATTTGCAAATTAAATGCAAAAATGTACCGTGCTTTGAGATTTCTTTGTACCATGTCTTTTCATATATAACTTTTCAAAATTGATTATCAAATAATGAACATCGAAGAAATCCGCTACTACTGCCTGGCCAAACCCGGAGTCACTGAAGGTTTTCCCTTTGGACAAGATGTTCGCTCTAACCAGATTGGAGGGTGATCCACCCTATGACCAAGATCATTATCTCCTTTTGATACACTTTAAAAGAAAGGGAGGAATCTTTTTCTTTTCACTCAAGTTTAGCTGATTATACTGGTAGTGCAACCCTCATATCTGAACGGAAAGAGACTGCAAAAAAGTACTATTATCAGATCCTAAAAAAGCAAATTTTCTAATATCAGATCTGAAAGATTTACCATTCCAATATAGTTGCAATTTTCCTCCACCGGGGCCATCCTCAGGCCCACTTTCATCAATAGATTGGCCACATAGCGTACATCCATATCAGCGGGCACGCTAATCGCTGGCTTGGTCATGATTTCAAAGACATTAACCTCCTCTGAAGTTTTGTCCGGAATAAGCACACCCTTGATGAGATCATGCACCAGAACAATCCCGTAGGCGTCCTGAGGATTGCGTTTGTTGACGATAAGGGCCTCGACTTTTTCCCTGCGCATGATTTCCACAGCTTCCTTTGCTGTTGCCATGCCGTCGATAAAAATAATGTCCTTTGTCATGACATCCCTGACACTTTGAAAACTTCTTTTTGATTCCATGCTTTTTATTCTCAGTGCTTTTATTAATATTGAACTTCCCGTTAAAAATATTTGTCCCGGGCCTGTTTCCTGAATTTTTTCATTTGACTTTTCAAACCTGCTATATGCTCTATGGGCATTACAAAAGCTATACCGGTACCCGGTTCATCAAATTTACCTTCCAGTTGTATGACCTGCATAAGATTTTCTACTACGTGTTCTTCCACGAGAAAAATAATTATATCTGTTTGGTCCTCAATGCTAAGGCCAAAAAAGGACTTTGCCTCATGTATTCCTGTTCCTCTGGCTGGAACAATTGTAGCCCCAGTGGCCCCTGCTTCCTTCATAGCATCGACTACAGAATCAGTTATACTGGGTTTGACAAAGGAAATAATCAATTTGAATTGCATGGTTACATGTTTTTATATTTTACGAATCGAGTTTTTAATTCTACGATCTGGGCATATCCTAATACAGTGATAATCGGAAACAAACTTGCAAATGCGATGAGTCCAAATCCATCAAGAGCTGGATTTCTACCGGGTACTGCACTGGATAATCCCAATCCAAGAGCCGCTACAAGTGGAACTGTGACAGTGGAAGTTGTTACTCCACCGGAATCATACGCCAGCGCAATGAGCTTCCTGGACGCAAATATAGTCTGAATGATTACTACTATATATCCTGCAATTATATAAATATACAATGGCGTACCTGTTACGATTCGAAATGTGCCAAGAGCCAAAGCGAATGCCACTCCCAGAGCCACAATAATACGTAGGCCCCATTGATTTATAGTACCCGCGGAAACCTCGCTGGCTTTTAATGCAACAGCTATCAGGGAGGGTTCAGCTATGGTTGTGGCAAATCCGATCAAGGCTGCAAAGATATAGATCCAATAGTAAGCCCCCCAAAATGACAATTCATTTCCTGATTTCCCAATAAATTCCGGATCAGATAATTGACTGGCCATAATTTTCCCCACCGGAAATAGCGCTTTTTCCAATCCTACAAGAAAAAAGGCAAGTCCAAGCACAACATATATGCCTCCCTGTATAACCCTCTTTAAATGAGGTATTGGTTGTTTTAGAACCACCAGCTGAAAAAAAATGACCAATATCAGGATGGGTGAAATGTCTCTCAGTGTTAATAGCAATACCCAAAAAAATTCCTTCAATAAATCAGTCATATTCTACCTTGTTTAGTTAAACCAAAACAAACCATAGGCCATTACAAAGATCATTGGCAAAAGTGAAGCAAAGGCAATCAGACCAAAACCATCGATTAGAGGACTTCGCCCCTTAATCACACTGGCAAGCCCAACTCCTAAAGCGGTTACAAGCGGAACAGTAATTGTGGAGGTGGTAACACCTCCAGCATCGTAGGCCAGACCAATAATCTCCTTGGGGGCTATTATTGTCATCAGCATCACCAATATATATCCACCGATAATCAAATAATATATGGGCCATCCCTTTAGAATACGCAAGACTCCTATAACTATGGCTAAACCTACAGAAAATGCCACAGTCACTCGTAATCCTATGGCATATAAACCCATGGTTTTTTGATTATTTTCGATGATGCCCGCTCCGGAAGATATGTTGGCAGCCTCTTTGGCCACTGCAATTAGGGCCGGTTCTGCAATGGTGGTTGAAAACCCAAGCGCAAAGGAAAAAATCATCAACCACATAAGGCTTCCTTTCTTCGCAAGGGCGTAAGCCAAGGTCTCTCCAATTGGAAATAAACCTATCTCTAATCCTTCAACAAAAAGCATTAATCCAATAATTACGAATCCGAAACCGAATATGACTTCTCCAATTTGGGGAAAGGGCTGACGAATAACAACACTTTGAAAAAAGACCACTACCGCTATTATTGGGACCAGATCAATCAAAGCAGCCTTTAATTTCTTAAGAATAAGCAGGATATATCTTTTATACCCCATTCGCCCAAATTTTAACTTGTATGTTGTCGATATTCATAAGAAAACTTGGTATTGGATGAAAAGTCATAGGCAATTTTAATGGACAATCAACAGAACATCGTATTCGTAACCTTTGTCAAACAGCATTAAGATAATAAAAATAAGGTTGCTTGAAATGGGGCGGATTTTGATAGATTTAGCTAATAGGTTTTTTAGCAAACCGACAGGGTGTTAGGTTAAATTCCCCTTCGAATAATTACTTTCCTTGATACTCATGTATCTTTCCATGCGGCTTGCTTAATTGAGGTACAGGAAAAATATGTGAGATTTGATATGAAACGCAAATGTTATAAATTGCTTCACTGAATCCAATTCAGATGAACATCGAAGAGATCCGTGAATACTGCCTGGCCAAGCCCGGCGGTACCGAAAGCTTTCCTTTTAACGACACCGCCTTGGTATTCAAAGTGGCCGGGAAGATGTTCGCCCTGCTCGACCTGTCGGAGGAAGCCAGGGGCATCAGCCTGAAATGTGATCCCGAACGTGCCATCGAACTGAGGGAGCAGCACCCGGAGGTCACACCGGCCTGGCACTTTAACAAGGCCCTGTGGAACTCGGTAGACTTCACAGGCAACCTCTCCCGTGACCTTATCCTGGAGCTGATTAGCCACTCCTACGAGCTGGTAGTGCAGGGCCTGAAGAAAAAGGACCGGGAGGCACTGAAGTCCTTATAGGCTCCATCCGTCCCTGTAAGTGCGCATCACAAATTCATTGGCCGGCTCGAAATTGGTGATTTTCATGTTTTCTGCATCCCAGAGCAGCTTCTTTCTGCCGGGATAGGTCGAATCTCCTGATTCATTGACCTCCAGCTGGTAGCTGCGAATGGCCAGGTTGCCCATCAGTACGGCTTCAGTAAAGGGTCCGGCATATTCGAATTTTGAACTAAGGTCAGATTTGCCATATCCTTTCACACAGGCATCCACCCATGCCACATAATGTCCTTCCGGAACCCTGGGCTCTGTTTCAGGTATGTTCTCAATCTCTTCGTTCAATGAAAGAGGAAGAAGCAGGGGAGGGGTACCAAAGGTCCACATGAGTTTTCCTTTGCTGCCTTCGAAGATCACCCCGTTGGCTATTCCGGCCATCTTGTGATCAGCAGGAAGTTCCTCAGGCATCTGGGGTCTCAGGCCTCCGTCCATCCAGGTAAGCTCCACCGTGCCTTTCCCGTCGGTGCGGGGAAATTTCAGGTGTATGATGGAGGAGGACGGACAGCTTTCGGTATACCTGGCTACCTTAAAAAAGCCCTCATAGGCAGCTGTGGCGCTGCATTCAACTTCGGTGGGATAATCGATGGGCAGTATCCTGAACACCGGGTCCATCACGTGGCAGCCCATGTCGCCCAGCGCCCCGGTTCCAAATCTCCACCAGCCACGCCAGTTAAAGGGAAGGTAGGCAGGATTGTAGCCGATCTTCTGAGCAGGGCCCAGCCAGAGATCCCAATCCAGCTCCGGTGGTATGTCGTAGTTTCCTGTGGGCGCGGGAATGCCCTGGGGCCAAACGGGACGGTCGGTCCATGCATATACCCTGGATACCTCGCCTATCAAACCGCTATCCACGATCTCTTTCATTCTCCGGACAGGCTCGCCGGAGGCTCCCTGGTTCCCCATCTGGCTTACCACCTTGTATTCTTTTGCAGCCAGAGTTAATGCTCGTGCTTCACCAATGCTATGAGTCAGAGGTTTTTGTACGTAAACATGCTTGCCCAGCTGCATAGATGCCATGGCTGCGACAGCATGGGTATGGTCAGGGGTGGAAACGATGACAGCATCGATGTGCTTGTGTTGTTTATCCAGCATTTCCCTGAAATCCTTATAATATGGGGCTTCAGGGAAGTTTTTTCTTGATTGCACTGCCATCCGGTCGTCCACATCGCAAAGAAAGGATATGTGAGCATGCTTGCTTTCGGCACAGGACGTCAGATCTGACTCTCCTTTTCCCCCCACTCCGATACCTGCAATATATACGGTATCGCTTGGTGCGACATAGCCCGGTCCCCCGAGGACAAACCTTGGGACTATGGTGAATGCCGTGGCTGCACCTGTGGTTTTGATAAAGCTTCTTCTGTCGATTTTCTGGCTTTGACTGTTGGTTGGTTTCATATAGGCTAAAGTTTAAGACAAGAGTGTGGTCTTACAATTTTGTAAAACTATTGCATAAAGTCAAGGGGAATCAGCAAAAACCATAGCAGCACAGGTATTAAGAATGAATCTTTCAGTAAATTTCTCTACTTTTGCGGCATATTTAAAGGTGTCCCCGTGAGGCATGAATTTCAGAAAACCCTCATACAGTCTGATCCTGTTACTATTGATTGCAGTAGTGTGGCTATTCACTAATGCCACTGTAAACAGACACATCCATATTTTATCGGACGGATATGTCATTTCACATGCTCATCCATTTGTTGACAAAGAGGCCGGTCCCGGGCAAAGTCCGGAAACGACCCACAGGCATAGCGAAAAGGAATTAATGCTTTTCAGCCTCTTTACCGGATTTGTATATACATTTATTATCATTCTTGTTCTCAGGTCATTCCTGAATGCCATTCCACAGTTTCTCAGGTTTCAGCCCTTACAACAGGAGCCTGCACGGAACCATTTCCAGGTGCATCATTATCATGCTCCCCCGCTGACTGGCTGATCTTTTTTTTCTTCGATCAATCAGTTTAACCTATTTAATACGATAACTCACATGTCTGGAATTGGACCTTTCCGGCCTTTCTTACTCAGCGGAATTATGTTCCTCCTGGTCAACGGAGGAAGCTTAAAGGCTCAGGATACAATTTATCAAAAGCTTCTGGAGCTTGAGAAGGAAGTGAATTCCCTGAAAAAGATTCAGGAAGAACAGAACGAAAACGCCGAATTAGAGGCGCTTATGGAGGAAGCTGACCGGCTCTCCAGACAGGAAGAAGAACATAAAATTGACCTGTCAAAAAAGTATGCCAGCGGGGTAAGACAACAGCAGGGACTAAATCCCAATATCAGCTTTGGAATGGATTTTTTTGGAGGTGTCAGCACTTCAGATGCCGGTTCCGTCTCCGAGGTCAGCGATATTAATTATGGGAACAACGGTTTCTTTCTGAGAGAAGCACAGCTTTCCCTGATTGCACCCCTGGATCCTTTTACAAGGGGAAAAGCATTTATTTCGGCCACCCCTGAGGGGTTTGTGGTGGATGAGGCCTATATTGAATGGCTGAATCTGCCCCTCAGCATGAACCTGAAGGCAGGTATATTCAAACCGGAGTTCGGTTTCTTAAACAGGTACCACGACCATGCCCTGCCCCAGTTTGACAGACCCCGTGTCCTGACTAACCTGTTTGGGAAGGGGGGACTTGGAGGTGCAGGGATTGCCACCAATTTCCTGCTTCCGCCGCTAATCGCCCATGCCAGTTCACTGGACCTGTCACTGATTTATGGAAGCAATGCGCAAGGCTTCAGGTCTGAGTCCAATGAAGGTTTCGTATTTACGGGTTTATTCCTAAACTATTACGATCTGTCGGCCAGCTCTTACCTGGAGCTCAGGCTCAGTGGAGCTGCAGGCAAAACGGATCTGCATATGGCCGATGGAAACTCCTATGTCGGAAGTGCCGGTATCGCTTACAAATGGACTCCGGTGGGAAGGGAAAAATACAGAACCCTTGAATGGAAAACAGAATTCCTGTATGGCCACAGGGAAAGAAGCGAGGGGAGTATCAGAAGCAAAGGTTTTTATTCAAGTGTTCAGAATAAACTGAGTGCAAGATTCTGGTTGGGAGGAAGGCTGGGGTATTCTGAAATCCCTTACGATCCCGGTCAATATGAATGGGATTATACGCTTTCGGTCGATTTCTGGCAGAGTGAGTTTGTGTTAACCCGCTTGCAGTACCAGTACAATAATCGCGATATCTATTTCAGAACAGAGACAGAAGGGCCCTATCCCACCGAACACTCATTTATCATCCAGGTGGTCTGGGCCATGGGACCCCATAAACATGAAGCTTACTAATATTTTGTAAACAATGACTATGAAAAATATACTTATAAGAACCGCCTGTTCCATCCTGATGGTTTTCTTCGTTGGTACATCTTTGGTCCACGGACAGAACAGACATCAGCGTCAGCATCGCTACCAGCATGGAAACAACATGGGTGCAAATTTGAAAATTGTGAGCTCGTTTTCGGATTTTGCATCCATAGCCGGGCGTATTGCGGGAGACCATGCTACTGTGGCACACATTGCCCACGGTGAACAGGATCCTCATTTTGTTCCCCCCAAACCCAGTTACGCAATGATGCTGCGTGATGCCGATCTCTGGATCACTACAGGAATGGACCTGGAAGGCTGGTCAACCACCCTGCTGGATAAGGCAAGAAACAGGCAGATCATGGACGGAGAGCCTGGATTTGTATCTGTTTCTGACGGAGTTACCATACTCCAGAAGGTGGAAAAGGCCGACAGGACAGAAGGGGATGTCCACCTGATGGGAAATCCGCATATTAATACAGGACCGCTCAACTGGAAGGTTATTGCCACCAATATCGCTACCGGGCTGATGAAAGTTGATCCTGGCAATACATCGGATTACCAGTCCAATCTGGATGAATTCAACAATCAGGTGGACAGGGCCATGTTCGGGGATGAGCTGGTGGAACTTTTCGGGGGCGAGATGCTGACCCGCCTGCTGGAGAATAAAACCCTTCATACCTTTCTGGATAAGGATTACCAGGGAGAAAAACTGGCAGATAAACTGGGGGGATGGCTCAAACAAATGGAGCCGGTCAGAGGAAAGAAGATCATTGCCTATCACAAAAACTGGATCTATTTCATTGAGGCTTTCGGCCTGGATATAGTAGGTTATATTGAACCCAAACCCGGCATCCCCCCGTCAGCCAAGCATGTTCAGAAAATGATAGGCATCATTGAAGAGCAGAATATTCAATTAATGCTGGTAGCCAGTTATTTTGAGAAGAATTCGGCACGAATGATTGAGGAAAAGACAGGGATCAAGGCGGTCTTTCTTCCCCTGTATGTGGGGGGGATTGAAGGCGTGAATGATAATTTCCAACTGGTCGATTACTGGATAGAACAGGTAGTAAGCAACATGCAATGATCCGCATATGAAGGAAACACTTTTATTCCTGGCCACACCCATAACCGCCAGCATCATCATGGCAGGGATGCTGGGCTATTTCGGAACCCATATCCTTACACGCAGAATCATCTTTATTGATATAGCTGTTGCCCAGATTGCTGCTCTGGGTACCATGATCGGGATCCTTCTGGGTTTTGCCGAAGAAGCGCTGGAAGTACAAATGATATCCTATTTCTTCACCCTGATTGTTATTGGTGCATTTGCCTTTCTTAAGTCCAACACTCTTCCCATTCCTGCTGAAGCAGTAATCGGGATTATCTACTGCCTTGGGCTTGCACTGGCCCTGTTACTGGCTGAAAGGATTCCGGGCGGTTCCAACTTCATTACCAAAACCATTACAGGGAATATACTCTGGGTTACCTGGGACAAGGTGATCAAACTGGGTCTGCTCTTTGCAATCATCGGACTGATTCACATCCTCCTGGGCAAAAAGTTCTATACACTCTCAAACCAGATGAATGAAGCAGAAGCGAACCAGGAGCTTAAAGACAGGCTTTTGAACCTGTTGTTTTACATCACCTTTGGGGTGGTGGTAGTAAAGGCCGTTCTGATAGGAGGGATATTTCTGGTTTTCACCCTTCTGATAGCCCCGGCTGTGGCTGCAGGCATGTTTGTGAAGAGCTGGAAAGGCAGAATGCTCTGGTCCTGGATTATTGGGCTGACAGCCACCATAATAGGGATTATATTCTCTTACTGGTTAAATCTTTCAAACGGCCCGGTCATCGTATGTATACTGGGCCTGCTGGTTTTTGCCATGGCCTTTGCTAAACTTCTGAAACCCCAGAAAAACGGAAACTGATCATGCTGACTAATCTTCAATTTATACTGGCCCCGCTTGCTGCAAGTTTTGTGCTGCTGATCCTGACTTCCTATTTTGGCATCCATGTGTTGAAAAGAGAGATTATTTTCATTGATATCGCACTGGCTCAGATCGCTGTACTTGGAAGTGCTGTGGCCATTTACCTGGAGCATAGCTTTCATATGCATGAGATGATGGTTGGAAACCTGGATCTTGCACATGTGCTGGCCTACCTTATTTCCCTGTTGTTCTGTCTGGGGGCTGCCCTGGTATTCACTTTATTAAAAAATCCCAGGATAAAGACCCCCATCGAGGCCTTTATAGGCATCGCCTATGCATTTGCCACCACTGCAGCAGTGATAGTCCTTGATAAAAGTGCTGGAGCCGATGTCCACCTGCACGATATGCTTACAGGAGTATTGCTGTGGACCGACTGGCCTCAGGTACTGCGACTGACACTGGTTTTTGCAGCTATTGGAACTTTCCACCTGGTTTATCACAAGAAGTTTACACGCCTGACAGCCGGTTACCAGGGCTTATCAGAACCGGTCAGGAACAGGAAGCTTTGGGATTTCCTTTTCTATGCCACCTTTGGGATTATGATTATTGAATCTGTCCGTATTGCCGGTGTGCTGACTGTGTTTGCCTTTCTTATTTTACCCGCCTCCATTTCCGCGCTATTTGCCAACAGGTGGCGCAACCGGATCCTTGTAGGCCTGTTTTCGGGTTTGATAGCTGCAGTCCTTGGCCTGCATTTTTCCCTTACCCTCGACCTGACGGCATCTCCCCTGATTATCCTTTTTCTCGGATTGATCTTGTTGCTGGCAGTGCTGTTCAGATACCTGGCAGGAAAGACAGATCCTGCTTAATTTTCGTAAGGATCTGTTCGCTGATATAGTCCCGGGGACCTGATAATCGACATATGTCGATATATTCATCCTGTTTTCCCGCTTAGAATCTTACAATTTCCGTTGTTTTGACCGAGAGATGTTGGTCAGTGTTAGTTGGATAACAAAGAGAGTAATGCGATATTGCCTGGTGCATAAAAACGGTATTGTGCAATACAGAAAATCAAATTAATCTCTTTTAGCTATGAAGAAATTTTTACTATTTTTTGCAGCTCCTGCTTTGCTGGCCGGAGCATTGTTTTTATTAAACAGCAATTCATTTTCTCCAATTTCTGTACTAGAGCCAGATGTTGTTGAGGAAGCCACATTTGTGGGATCTGATGCATGTAAAACCTGCCATTCCGAGAAATACAATGACTGGATTGCCTCGGGTCACCCCTACAAGTTCACCGTCATTGAAAATGGTCAGCCCCCTGTCTTTCCTGCGGAAGCCATCAATTTCCAGGACCAGTATATGGATAGCCTGGGTCTGGGTGACGGAACACACACCTGGGATGACATAGCCGGAATCATTGGAGGCTATGGCTGGAAAGCCAGGTTTGTGGGTACTGATGGTCATGTTGTAGGATCAGGAGGT
>JBDLIM010000076.1:0-18335 GCA_039714915.1 Bacteroidota bacterium | reverse complement strand
GTAAGTCGATAGTCGTAAGTCTAAAGTAAGAAAAAGTGATTAAGCAATTATTATTAATAGGACTGGGAGGGTTTATCGGAAGCATTGCCAGGTTTCTGGTTTCCAGGCTGAATACCCGGATCGACTGGTTATCCATCCCCCTGGGAACGCTGGCGGTAAATGTGATCGGAAGTTTCCTCATTGGATTCCTGATTGGGATCTCCGAGAAAAGTCCCATTCTGACCGTAGAGTTAAGGATGTTCCTGATGGTGGGCCTCTGTGGGGGATTCACCACCTTTTCCTCTTTTTCGGGTGAAAACCTGATGCTTATGCGCAACGGCCAGTTCCTTCCCCTCTTCCTCTATACAGGGCTGAGCATTCTTCTGGGTTTTGCCGCTGTGTATTTCGGATATATTTCAACCAAATTAATGGCTTGATTATGTACAGTAAATTGAAGATCCACGCCAGCACCACCGACCGGATCGGAAGCAAAGTGCTTTATGAGTACATTGTTGAGCTGGCAAAGAAACAGGGGATTGAAGGAGCTACCGTATACAGGGGGATTATGGGATTCGGATCCAGCAGCAGGATAAGCTCCTCAAAGTTCTGGGAACTGACCGAAAAACTTCCCGTGGTGATCGAACTGGTGGATACAACCGAGAAGCTGAAGCGATTCTACCAGGAGATTGAAGAGGATCTGTTACACATGGAAAAAGGCTGCATGGTGGCTTTGGAGCCGACGGAGATCCTTCTGCAGAAAAAAGGAAAATAGCCTGAGGCCTCAGGGGACTTCTGCATGGGCCGGACTGGACCAGTAGGCCATCATCAGAATAGCTCCGGCAGTACCATCCATGGTAGGCTCATCATGACATTAAAATTAGCAGAGTATTCTGGATATTCAAATACGAATCCCTATTTTTGAGTGTCCCTCAACCTGATCCCTATGAGACCTGCCTTGAGCCTTTTTGTCTGCCTTTTTTGCGTAAGCATGCTTCAAGCCCAGTATTCAGGCGGAGGAGAAGCTAATCCCGGCCTGACCACCAACCAGGTAGCCCTGAAAAAATTCAGGGATATGCGCTTTGGCATGTTTATACACTGGGGGCCTGTATCCTTGATGGGAAAAGAAATCTCCTGGTCACGCGGCAGGGAAATTCCCAAAAGCGAGTATGACAAGCTCTATACCGAATTCAATCCTGAGTTGTTTGATGCTGAACAATGGGTGAAAATTGCCAAAGCTGCCGGGATGAAATACATGATCATTACCAGCCGGCATCACGACGGTTTCAGCCTGTGGGATAGCAAATACACTGAATATGACATGGCTTCAACCCCCTATGGGAAAGGAATACTTAAAGAATTGTCAGAAGCGTGTGAGAAGGAAGGCATAGCATTTGGCACCTACTATTCCATTTGCGACTGGTACCGGTCCGATTACCCGGTTGAATATCCCTCCCCCGACTATCACATCAGGGGGGAGAAAGAGATGGACGCTGCCACACTGGAGCAAATGGACCGGTACATCACTTTTATGAAGAACCAGCTCCGGGAGCTCATCGAAGAATATAATTCTTTTCTGATCTGGTTTGATGGAGAATGGGAGTGGGCCTGGACCCATGAAATGGGAATGGACATGTATGCCTACCTGAGGCAACTGAAGGATGATCTGCTTATCAATAACCGGGTGGACAAGGGAAGGAAAGGCATGGAAGACAAAAGCAGGGATCCCGGGTTTGCGGGTGATTTTGCCACCCCTGAGCAATCCATCGGAGCCTTTGACAGGGATTATGCCTGGGAAACCTGCATGACCATCGGGGAACAATGGGCCTGGAAACCCGATGATAAACTCAAATCTACCAAAGAGTGCATCCACACCCTGATTCGAACCCTGGGAGGTGACGGAAACCTCCTGTTTAATGTGGGGCCCATGCCCGACGGAAGGATGGAAGACAGACAGGTGGATCGCCTGAAAAAAATGGGGGCCTGGGTCTCTGTGAACAGTGAGGCTGTATACGGTACCCGTGGCGGACCCTATTTACCCACCGAAAAAATAGTAAGCACATATAAGGAGAATAAGATCTATCTTTATTTGCTTGACAGGCCTGGAAGAAAACTGAAGCTGCCGCCGGAAGAAGGATTTAAGATCAGGAAAGCCAGCTTTTTGCAGGATGGCAGTTTAATCGCCATGGAAAGAGAGAAAGACGGCATCGTACTGACCTTACCTGCCCCTTTACCGGATCAGATGGCCACCGTTGTGGTGCTTGAACTGGACCGGCCGGCTTCCGGACTTCAGACCATTGCTTTGAAACACTGACAGACGAAGTCAGCACTGAAAAAATAATAACTGAAAATTTAAATAGATGAAAACTACACCGAAATCCCTCCTCTTCCCTTTACTTGTACTGGCTGTCATATTTGTAATGAATGCCTGTACATCAAGTACAGATCAAAGCGGGTCTGCCCTTTTTGAAGCTCAGGAACTATTTCCCGAACCACCCAGGCCCGAAGGACAGACCGATGTCATCGAATTACGCTGTGATCCCATCGAGACAGTGAGGATCGCTTTCATAGGGGTAGGCGGCAGGGGAACAGGAGCCCTTCGCCGATATACCTTCATCGAGGGCGTGGAAATTGTCGCCCTGTGCGATCTGGTGCCCGAAAACCTGGAAAAGGCCCAGGAGATCCTCGTTGAAAAGGGTTTACCCCCGGCCGATACCTATACAGGGACGGAGGATTGGAAGAAGGTGTGCGAACGGAATGATATTGATCTGGTCTATGTGTGTACCCACTGGGATCTGCATACACCCATTGCCGTATATGCCATGGAGCAGGGAAAGCATGTAGCCACCGAGGTGCCTGCTGCCCTTACCATTGATGAATGCTGGCAGCTGGTAAATGCCTCCGAAAGGACCAGGCGCCATTGCATGCAGCTTGAAAATTGCAATTATGACTTCTTCGAGCTGGCCACCCTGAATATGGTCCGCCAGGGCTTGCTGGGTGAGATCGTACATGCCGAAGGTGCCTATATCCATGATCTGAGGCAAATTTACTTCAATGAGGAGGATGGATACTGGAACATGTGGCGCCTGAGGCACAATGAAAGACGTGATGCCAACCTCTACCCCACCCATGGATTTGGTCCCATCTGTCATATTCTGAATATTCACCGGGGTGATAAAATGGAATACCTGGTCTCCCTGGCCAGCGATCAGTTTGGAATGAAGGAATTTGCAAAACAGAAATTTGGAGAAGATTCTGACTATGCCGGCCGGGATTACAAAAGGGGCGATATGAATACCACCCTGATTAAAACAAAGAATGGGAAAAGCATCCTGATCCAGCATGATGTGACCAGTCCCCGTCCCTACAGCCGCATCCATATGCTCAGCGGCACCAAAGGATTTGTCCAGAAATGGCCCATGCGCGGTATTGCTCTGGAACCTCATGCACACAACTTCCTGGAAGAAGAGGAAATGGATTCCCTGCTTGCGGTCTATGAACACCCCATTAGCAGGGAGGTGGGTGAACAGGCCCGCAAAGTGGGAGGTCACGGCGGCATGGATTTCATCATGGATTACCGCCTGATCCACTGCTTAAGAAATGGCTTGCCACTGGATCAGGATGTGTACGATGCAGCCGAATGGTCGGCCATTATTGAGCTGTCTGAGAAATCCATAGCCAATCAAAGCATGCCGGTAAGGGTCCCGGATTTTACAAGGGGAGCCTGGAATAAAGTATCCACGGTGACTTATCACTGAACCGGGGCGATCTCGCAGATCACTCCATCGTATAACTCAGGGATCCATACTAGAAATCCCTGATCCGGAGAGGTCCTGTAGGTGAAGGTTCCTCAAAGTTGGATAACCAGTTCCCGTCGGCATGATTGTCAATGGCATAATCCATGAGCTGCAGCTTATCGGACATCTCCTGCCATTCATCCTGCTCTTTTTGCACCTCATTCCCATTTTCTTCCATGAGCACATGCTTCATCCTAGATTTACATGGTAAGACAAAATGATATGAGAGCATTTGTCATCCTGTTACTGGGAGTTTTGAGCATGGAAAGCCATGCACAGTTTAGCATAACTGGAAAAGTTCAGGACCGGAAAGGAAAGCCGCTTATGTATGCCAATATTTATTTAGAAGGCTCCTATGAAGGCACCACCTCCGATTCCACCGGAGCGTTTGTACTTCATACCGGCCTGACAGGTCAGCAGGTTCTGGTGGCAAGCTATATTGCTTACGAAAAATTCACCCTGGAAATCAATCCTGAACACGCACACAAAGAACTGATCCTTATCCTGAGCGAAGTGGCAAATGAGATTAATGAAGTGGCCATTACAGCCGGAGTTTTCAGCGCCAGTGACAGAAAGAAAGCAGCCACCCTCACTTCCTTTGATATTGCAAGTACAGCCAGTGCCCTGGGTGATATTTACGGGGCCTATGCCACCATGCCCGGTTCGCAAAAGGTGGGTGAAGAAGGAATGCTCTTTGTCAGGGGCGGGGATGCCAGTGAAACTAAAACATATATGGATGGAATGCTGGTCCAGACGCCCTACTTCTCAAACATGCCCCAAATTCCCACCAGGGGCCGGTTCTCACCCCTGCTGTTCTCGGAAACCCTGTTTAGCACCGGGGGCTACTCGGCCGAATACGGTCAGGCCCTCTCCTCCATCGTGGACCTGACGACCAACGGACTGGAAAGCGAGGACAAAGCCAGTGTGTCGCTTATGACGGTGGGAGCCAACGCATCGCTTGCCAGAAGATGGGAAAACAGCTCACTGGCCATGACGGGCTTTTATGCCAACAATGCACTTCAGCACAAAATATTTAAACAGAATGTAGACTGGATCAAAGATCCGGTCCTTTGGGACGGCATGCTGATGTACAGGCATAAGGTGGGAGAAACGGGCCTGCTTAAAACTTTTCTTTCGTACAACTACAATGCCATGCAGATGAACTATGATAATTTCGAAGCAGGCAGCATGGACAGGGTCCGGATGAAAAATAACACCATTTATACAAATACCACCTATTCCGGAGCACTGAGCGAAAAGTTACAGTTAAGAACCGGAGCAGCATACAGCATCGACAGAGAAGCTATGGTATACAGGGATCTGCCTGTAAGGACCAACAACTCTGCAGGTTCTGTAAAGCTTGCCCTTAGCCACCTGAGTACCCATAAGATTAAGATCAGAACGGGGGTGGATCTGATCCATGAAAATTATAGCCAGAGGCTTGATATAGATACCACTGCTTCCTTGGAATTAAAGGATACACAAACGGCTTTGTTCCTGGAATCCGAATTAAAACTCTCCTCAAAGATTGCCCTCAGGATAGGCACCAGGGCCGAATTCTCCTCCCTCATGAATTCGTGGGGAGTGCTTCCCCGTCTGTCCGCTGCCTACAAGACCGGCAGGTACAGTCAGGTCTCGCTGGCCTGGGGCAAATACAGACAGAAACCTGTGAATGACTATCTGAAATTTGCTCCCACACTCACATCCGAAAAGTCCGGCCATTACATCCTCAATTTCCAGTACCGGAAGAACAGGAGGATCTTCAGGGTGGAAAGCTACCTGAAACAATATAAAGACCTGGTCAAATACGAGGAACTTTACAGCTTCGATCCTTTCACATATACGAACCATGGTCATGGCTATGCCGGAGGAGTGGACCTCTTCTGGCGTGACAGTGAAAGCCTGAGGGGAGCGGACTACTGGGTCTCTTACTCCTACCTGAATACCAGCAGGGACTATAAAGATTATCCTTCCAGCGTGGCTCCTCATTATGCCTCTTCCCACAACCTGTCCCTGGTGTATAAACACTTCATTGAAGGCATCAGGACCTTTGCCGGCTTCACTTACTCTTTTGCAAGTGCCCGGCCCTATGACGATAAGAACAGCACTGAATTTATGGATGGGAGGACTAAAGCATACAATGACCTCAGCCTGAATCTGACCTATTTAACCCGCATGTTTCAAAAGGAATGCATCATTCACCTGACCATCATCAACCTGCCCGGATTTAAGAATATATTTGGATATAATTTCTCCGCCACACCTGGAGAAGACGGACTTTACGCCTCCAGGGCCATCGTTCCTACATCCAAACGGCAGGCTGTTTTATTAATCATTTTATCCCTGTAAATACTCATTTTAAGACCATACTTATGAACACACAAATCGCATTGCTGGCCCTGCTCCTGGCATCCGCCTCCTTGTCTGGCCAGGATAAGCCCTATGAAAGCACCATGCTTCGCACCATCGAATCTCTGCATAAGGCTACGGAAAAAGAAGACTACCTTTCATGTGCCAGTCAGTTTGAAAGAGTGGCCAACGCCGAAAAAATCAGGTGGCTGCCTTACTACTATAGTGCATACAGCCTGATCATCCTGAGCTTTGAAGAAAGCAACGGGGCAGAAAAGGACCTGATCCTGGACCGGGCACAGGAAATGCTTGACAGGGCCCTGGAACTGGAGCCCGATGAATCGGAACTGCATGCTTTGCAGGCTTTTCTTTATCCTTCCCGGATCCTGGTGGATCCCATGAACAGGGGCATGGCCTATATGGAAAAGATCTTTGTATCCCTGGAAAGGGCCAAGTCCCTGAATCCCGAAAATCCACGTCCCTGGTTCCTGGAAGGCATGAATAAACTGAACCTGCCTCCAGCCATGGGGGGCGGAGCCGAGGTGGCCAGGCCCATCCTGGAAAAAGCCGATGCCAGGTTCAGGGCATTCACCAATGAAGACCCGCTTTGGCCTGACTGGGGCGCAGAAGCCAACCAGGCTGAGTTGAAAAAGCTGCTATAGTTATAGTGCAATTACCTATATTGTGTAAGTATTCATTATACAAGTGCAATCCGGATGACCCTCAAAAAGCCCTACAGACAGGTGCTCGTTTTTCTTCGCGACCTTTTGATACTTTGTATCATTGGCAATGTACTTTCCATATTCACCATTCCCGGGGAAATGTGGTCACTCAGGATCGTATTGAGCAATTGCCTCTTTTCCATAGGAATCGGATATCCGGCATGGAAAGGAATGGCTTTCTGGGTTCTGGTCCTGGAACGCAGGCTTCCCTGGCTAAAATTCCCCATTAAGCGCCTGGTGGTCCAGGTCCTCTCCCTGACCATCTTTACGGGCCTGATCATTTTTTTTGGCTTCTCGATCTGGGTTGCTGTGAATGAAAACCTTAATTTCCATTCCGTTTGGATATCCGCCCTTCCCAGCCTGAAGGTGGTTTATATCTTTGTATTTCTTACGCTCCTGCTTGGAAACGCCATACTCTTCTTTAAGAACTGGAAGGAAGCTACCATCCAGCAGGAGGAATTAAAAAGAGCCCACCTGGCTCTGCAATACCAGTCGCTGAAAGACCAGATCAGGCCGCATTTTCTATTCAACAGCCTTAGTTCGCTGCTTACCCTGATAAATACGGATACTGAAAAAGCCACCGAATATGTGCATAAGCTATCGGATGTGTACCGCTACTTGCTGGATCAGAGGGAAAATGAACTGGTACCTGTCAGTGAAGAGTTGAAGTTCCTGGAAGATTATATCTACCTGCAGAAGATCCGCTTTGGAGAAAACCTGTGCATTAAGATTAAGCTGGGCCTGGATCCCCGCAGGATGATGATCCCCCTGTCCCTGCAGATGATGGTGGAAAATGCCATCAAGCACAATGAAATTTCTGCAGGAAGTCCCCTGTTGATTGATATATTCTCTACAAAAAACCAGGAGTTGGTTGTTTCAAACTCAAAGCAGAAAAAGGAGTTGATGGAAGATTCTCTTGGTACAGGGATTAAAAACCTGCAAACGAGAATGGCCTTTTTTACGGATGAAAAACTGATCATCCGGGATGATGCGGACAGTTTCCGGGTCACCATTCCCACTATTCCCACCTAAGAGGAAGCAAATGAAGGTATTGATTATAGAGGATGAACATTTAACGGCCCGGCGCATACAAAGCCTGCTGAAGGAGATTGATCCTTTCGTTCAGGTACTGGATATCCTTGATTCGGTGAAATCTTCCGTGGCCTGGTTCGGAAAGAATGAAAATCCCGACCTGGTTTTCATGGATATACAACTGGCAGACGGGATCTCATTCGATATCTTTGAACATGTGAAGATCGATTACCCGATCATCTTTATCACCGCCTACCAGGAGTACGCCATAAAAGCCTTTAAGGTGAACAGCGTGGACTACCTCCTGAAACCTGTGGCCAAAAAGGATCTTCAGCTCGCCCTGGAGAAATACCGCCATTATTACGATAAAAAGCAGCGCATGCCACTTGTGCCGGAGGAGATGCTTGCCATGGTAAAGCAAATGATACAAAAGCCCTTTAAATCCAGGTTTATGATCCGGGTGGGCGACCGGGTCAAATCACTGGAGGTAAAAGACATACTCTATTTCTACAGTCTCGACAAGGGCTGCTACCTGCATAGCTCTGATAATCGCAACTACGTGATCGATTTTACCCTGGACGCCCTGGTGGATCTTCTGGATCCTGAAAGTTTCTACCGGATCAACCGCAGGTACATCATAGCACACAATGCCATCCGGGATATTTTCTCCCTTTCGGGAAGCAAACTGAAAATTCTCCTGCTGCACTCAGACGATGACTCCATCTATGTGAGCCGGGACAGGATGGCAGGATTTAAAGCCTGGATCGACCGTTAAGTTTTACGCTTTGTCGGCCTATTTCTCAATTCATCGGTATTATTCCACCGTTCACCTGAAATAATTTCACCAAGCGAAATGCGCTTCTTAATTTTAATCTCAAACAAACATAACAAGACCAGAAACATGAAAAAATCTATTCTATTATTAGCAGTAATCCTGATGGCCCTTCCTGCCATGTCCCAGGGCAGAAAGTATAAAAAGTCCATGCTCAAAACCATGGAGATGAGGAATGATGCTTCTGACAGGGAGAGCGCCCTGGACTGCGCGGCCACCTTCGAAGAGATTGCTGAAAAATATCCTGACCAGTGGATCCCTCATTATTATGTGGCAGAGATACTGATTACCACTAGTTTCGAAGACCAGGACATGGCTCGCAGCGATAAAATGCTGGAACGTGCCATTAAGCACCTGGATATGGCAGAAGAGCTGGTCCAGGAGGAATCAGAGCTTGAAGTGATGAAAGCCATGTACTACATTGGGATGATGAGTGCGGACCCGGAAACCAGGGGCCCCATGTACTACCAGGATGCAGCCATGTCCATTGAAAAAGCCAAGGAGCTGAATCCCGATAATCCAAGGGCCCATTTCCTGGATGGAATGATGGCACTGAACATGCCCGATTTCATGGGCGGAGGACCACATGCTGCCAAACCCATATTCCTGAAGGCAGCAGAGAAATTCAAGAATTATGAGAATGACGATCCCCTCTGGCCAAGCTGGGGAGAAGACCTGGTCGAAGCAGAGCTGGATAAAATGAAGGGTAATTAATCCCCGAAACTGGTTTCCAGGTTCCTGGCAGTGGTAATCCAGGGATGATCCAGGGGAACGTAGTTGATCCTGCCGGCCACATCCTGAAGCGGGACTGCTACAGTTTCTTCCCCCTTCACAGCAATCATGTTCCCGAATTGCTCACCCTGAATATAATCTATAGCACCGGTCCCCAGCCTGGTAGCCAGCAGGCGGTCTGCGGCTGACGGGGTTCCTCCTCTTTGCAGATGCCCCAGGATGGTGACCCGGGTTTCAAGGCCCGTGATCTTCTGCAGCTCATCGGCCATTTTAATGGTCGATCCCCGGTACTCTGCATCCAGTTCCTTTATTTTCTTTTTGAACTGTACCCGTTGGTCGCCTTCCGCTTCCTCAAGCTTCTTTTCAATGGCCTTGATCTTATTGGCTCCCTCCCTGTTTATGGCTCCTTCTGCCACTGCCACTATGCTAAAGCGCTTTCCGCGGCTCACCCTTTCCAGGATGCTTTCAGCCAGCGTGTCAATGGTATATGGAATTTCGGGAAGCAGGATGGCATCTGCTCCGCCTGCCAGACCGGCTCCCAGTGCGAGCCAGCCCACCCGGTGACCCATGATCTCCACAATGATGATCCTGTGGTGACTGGATGCCGTACTATGCAAACGGTCGATGGCATCTACTGCTATACCCAGGGCCGTATCGAAACCAAAGGTTACATCGGTTCCTACAATATCGTTATCAATGGTTTTGGGAAGGGTAAGGATATTCAGTCCCTGTTGAGAAAGCCGGTAAGCATTCTTGATGGTACCGCCCCCACCCAGGCAAACCAGTACATCCAGGTGATTCTTATAATAATTTTCCACAATCACGTCGGTCATATCCACTTCCTTCCCTCCCATGGGCATCTTATGAGGCTTATCCCTGCTGGTCCCCAGAATGGTTCCCCCCAGGGTCAGGATCCCCGAAAGCATTTTATTATCCAGCCTGACCGACCGGTTTTCCATCAAACCCCTGAAACCGTCCCTAAAGCCTATTACCTGCATGGATCCCATACAGGCCGCGGTTTTTCCAATACCCCTTATGGCGGCATTCAGACCGGGGGTATCACCTCCCGAAGTAAGGACTCCAATATGTCCCGAACGTTTACGTGTAGTCATAATCCGTTTTTTAGTCTCTACAAGTTAATTAAAGTAGCTTTAAATCAGGAGCCAGTTCAAAGACCTGGCCTGAAGAAGTTTCATAGCTTATTTCATGGACGCCATGCTTCAGAACCAGCGGATTTCCAAGCAGCGATTCAATACGTACTGCCGTCAGCTTCCCTTCCTCCCAATCCATATCTACCTGGAATCCACCCCTGGCCTTCAATCCGCTTACTTTACCGGTTTTCCATTGCTCAGGTAAGGCGGGCAGAAGTTCCACATAGCCGGCATGCGACTGGACCAGCATTTCGGCAATGCCCGCGGTTCCTCCAAAGTTCCCGTCAATCTGAAAGGGTGGATGATTATCAAAGAGGTTGGGATGGGTAGATTTTTCAAAGAGTTTTTGCACATGATAATGTGCCTGCCCGGCATCTTTCAGCCGGGCGTAAAAATTGATCATCCATGCCCTGCTCCAGCCTGTATGCCCCCCTCCATGCCGGAGGCGCTCGTCCAGCACCTTCCGGGCTGCTTCCATATACTCAGGCGTATCGGTCCAGTTATACTGTGGGGAAGGATACAATCCATAAAGGTGTGATATATGCCGGTGTCCCGGTTCCACTTCCACAAGCCCCTCCTCAGACCACTCCAGGATCCTTCCGTCTGATCCAATTTTCACAGGAGCAAGCTGTTCAAGCTGAGCTTGCAAAAGTGACCTGAATTCATGATCCCTGGCAAGTACCTTTCCTGCCTCAATGACCGATGTAAACAGGTGCCAGACAATTTGCAGATCCATGGCCGGTCCCATATTCATAGCTGCAGTATCTCCGGCCGGGGTGGCGAAGCGGTTTTCCGGAGATATGGAGGGTCCTGTAACAAGTGCACCTGTTTTCGGATGTTCTACAAGAAAGTCTGATAAGAAAAGTGCTGCTTCCCGCATAAGCTCATAGCCATAATTTGCAAGGAAGGCTGTATCTCCTGTAAATAGGTAGTGCTCCCATATATGTGTGGCCGACCAGGCAGCTCCCATGGGCCACATACCCCAGTTTGGCGATCCGAATAACTGGGTCTGGTGCCAGGCATCGGTGGTATGGTGAGCCATAAATCCCCTGCAGTTATAGGTCCTAGTGGCTGATTTTCTGCCACTCTCCCTCAAGCGGCCAATAAACTCCAGGTAAGGAAGGTGACACTCTGAAAGGTTGGTAAGCTCTGAGGGCCAGTAGTTCATCTGGACATTGATATTGATATGGTAATCGGAGTTCCACGGGGGCTTCATATGCTCATTCCAGATCCCCTGAAGGTTTGCCGGCAGGTTTCCGGGCCGTGAACTGCTGATCAACAGGTAGCGCCCAAAATTAAAATAGAGGGTGGCCAGCCCGGGATCAGGATTACCTTCTGCAACTTTTACCAGTCTCTGATTGGTGGGAAGGCCTGATGTGGCCGAAGCTCCCAGATCCAGGGAAACCCTGTTGTACAATTTCTGGTACTCCTTCACATGATCGGTAAGGACCCTGTTGTAATTACATTTTACAGAGTGAGCCATGCACCTGTCGCAATCTGCACATGGATCATTGCCCCGGTAATCAGTGCCGGCAAACAACCTGAGTTCAAGTTTCCTGGCTCCGTGAATCAGCAACTTTTTTCCTTCTACATGGGTATGTCCGTCGGTATTGATCACCTTTAGCCTGGCCTCAATGAGGAGCCCATTCTCGCCAGCCATACGCTGTTTCATGGTAATCAGATTATTATCCATGATAAGTACTTCACCCTCACCCGGCCTGGACAGCTCAAGGGAACAATTAATCCTGCCTCCTTTACCGGCTTCTTCCTGAAAAACAAGCACATTATTCGCAGCCGAAGAAAACACCCGCCGCCGGTATTTAATCCCATTGCGGGTATATGTTACCCTGACCAGGGCACTATCCAGCCTGAGTTCTCTCCTGTAATCCGAAACTTCTGAAGTATCCTCGTATGCGATAGTAATATCTCCGAGGGTCTGGTAGGCATTTGTCCCTGTAGGGAGTCTTTCCTGTAGCAATTCATTTACAGCCAGATCCTGGGCTTCTTTGTATTTTCCTTCAAAAAGCAATTCCCTTACTTTTGGAAGGGCCTGGCTCCCATCGCTGTCCTTATATGCTCCCTGCCGGCTCCAGACCGTTTCCTCATTCAACTGGATCCTCTCCTGATTCACTCTTCCAAAGACCATGGCCCCCAGGCGTCCGTTCCCCACAGGTAAGGCCTCATTCCAGTTGGAAGCCGGGGTATCGTACCACAAGACCTCTTCCGGCTCATCAGGTTCAGTCCCGCCTCCGGAGCAGGCTCCAAGTAATACTAAAATCAGGAATCCATTCAAAAACAGGACCTTTTTTGCGATCTCCTTCATAGCTTATTCTATAATGTAAATATAAAGTATTAGCTTGAGTAAGTCCAATTTGTGCTTAGTGAAAAATATGCCGAACTTGTAGTGATAATCAAGAAACACTTTTAAATACTGAACCCATGAAAAGAACAGCATTCTTATTTCTAATTGCCCTTTCCATCATTTTAAACTCAGAAACAATGGCACAAAGTGAATTTTCAAGCGGCCTGATCGGTGTCGGTGTGGTAGTTACCGATCTGGAAAAATCCCTGGATTTCTACCTGAATGTAATCGGAATGACCAAAGTGGGTGAGTTCGATGTGGATGAAGACTTCAGTAAGAAATCGGGACTCACAGGGGGTGTTCCCTTCCATGTGGATATATTGAAACTGCAGGACAGTGAGCAAGCAAACCAATGGAAAATAATGAGCTTTGGAAAGGGAGGATCTCATCCCATACCAAAGTACATTCAGGATGATACCGGGATGCAGTATGTGACCATCATGGTAAACAGCCTGGAACCCTTTCTGAAGCGGATCAAAGCGCATAAAGTAAAACTCCTGGGAGATACTCCTGTTCCGCTTGGACCAGACCAGCATTTTGTCCTGGTTCAGGATCCCGACGGTACCATCATTGAGCTGATCGGACCACTGAAATGATCCACAAGGATCCCGGCAGAAAAATTCTCAGAATCCTGATCAGCACAGGAATCCTGTTTGTCACCGTATTATTAACGGTTCATATGATTGTGCAGGCCCGGCAGAATCAGGAGATAAAGACAGATCTGGCCGAGGTAAACCACATCCGCTACGGTTTACTTAATGTGGATGAATGGTCCTTTCGTGTTTCGGCCATTCTCAGTGAGAAAATTCTCGATTTTAAGCTTACTCCCGAAAACAGGGACCAGCTCCAGGAAAACCTGGAGTCCATTCTTCATATGCTCGTAGACGAGGTGGAGCTGATGATTATAGAACGGACTTCAGGGCAGTTTTCAGGGGTAAAGAGGTGGATTGCCGGTTTTACCGTTGATGTGAGTCAGTTAAGGGACAGTGTTCCTTCTTTTGCCAACCAGGTGCTGGAAGAGCTGGATAAACCGGAGACAAAAGAGCTTTTGCAGGAATACCTGTATGAGAAACTGGATGAATTCAGTACATACACCTATAGCATCGACTCCACTGTAAGCATGGAAGCGTTGATGCAAAAATACGAGTGCAGCAGCAAAACTGAATGCAGGAACAAGCTTGGTGCGGCCATTGAAGAGAAAAATGCTGCAATCAACCTGAGGGTCATCCTGATCCTTATCCTGGTCCTGCTGGGATTCCTGGTGAACACCGTTCGCAACGGCCCTTTGAATCCCTTCCAGTCTACCCTGCTTATCCTGTTTTCATTTTGCCTTTTGCTGGGTGGGATAACCACCCCCATGATCGACCTGGAAGCCAGGATAGATCAGCTAATGTTTCAGCTAGTAGGTAAAGAAGTGCTGTTCTCCAACAACATCATTTTTTTCCAAAGCAAGAGCATCACGGATGTGGTGCGCCTGCTTCTGGAAGAAGGCACTTTTCAAATGATTTTCGTAGGATTCCTGATTTTCCTGTTCAGTATCATCTTTCCTTCAGCCAAACTAATAAGTTCCCTGCTTTATTCATTCAATCTGGAAAAGGTAACAAAGAATAAGCTGGTCCGTTTTTTCGTATTCAAATCCGGAAAATGGTCCATGGCCGATGTGATGGTCGTGGCTCTTTTTATGGCATATGTGGGCTTTGACGGGATCATTGGCAGTCAACTGGATTATCTGAGCGAATCCTCAAAACCTGTGGAGATCTTTACGACTAACGGCACCCGGCTTCTGGGTGGTTTTTACCTCTTCCTGTGCTTCTGCCTGTCAAGCCTGGTACTATCCGAATTATTTTATAAAAACAAATCAACATGAAAAAAACCTGTATCTTTATTTTTAGTGCAGCCCTGCTCTGCTCTGCTGCCTTCTCACAATCTTCCCTGGAAAACATCAGTACCATCAAAGATGGCCTTAGATCAAAACGGATCAGTTCTTACGACCGCAGCGGAGGAAACAACGATCGTTTTGAAAATATAGAAGCAGGTGAGACAAAAATCCTTGCAGAAATCGAAGGAGCCGGCATGATTAATCACATCTGGATCACCATCAGTCCGGAAGCGCCTGAGCTTAACCGTTCAGATATCATTCTTCGGATGTACTGGGATGGCGAGGATTTTCCGTCGGTGGAATCACCCATAGGTCCCTTCTTTGGACAGGGCTGGGACGAGACCTATCCCTGGACCTCGCTTCCGCTGGCGGCTTCGCCGGTAAAGGGCAATGCACTGGTGTCCTATTTCAAGATGCCCTTTTCCAAAGGAGCCAGAATTACTATTGAGAACCAGGCAGATGTGAAGATCAGGGCCTTTTACTATTACATCGATTATGTGGAACTGGAAAAGCCAGCCCCCCGTGCAGCTTATTTTCATGCCTGGTACAACCAGCAAGTTACCGAAGCCGCTCCTGAAGGAGAAAATGAATGGGGAATTCTTGCTGATAAACCGGGTAAGAATCCTTCAGGCGAAAGAAATTATACCATATTAAATACCAAGGGCAAAGGACATTATGTGGGAGTAAATTATTTCGTTAACTCACCCACACCGGTCTGGTATGGAGAGGGGGATGATATGTTCTTTATTGATGGTGAAGCGCTTCCCTCCCTTCATGGAACAGGAACCGAAGACTATTTCAATTCTTCCTGGTGTCCCAATGAACTATACGCTCATGCCTATTTTGGATATGCCAGGGTTCCTGACGACATCGGGTGGCTGGGCAGAACACACTCTTACCGATTCCACATCGATGATCCCATATATTTCGACGAATCCCTGAAATTCACCATTGAACACGGACACAACAACTATCTGACCCTGGAAATGGCAAGTGTGGCATACTGGTACCTGGACAAGCCCACAAAAGTCGATCCCATTCCCGGCAAGGAGGAACGAAAGTTTAAGCCGGTTATCAATTACATAGATATGCATCGTTGGAGGCACGAATGGAGAAAAAACAAAGGAGAGGAAAGCAATCCATGGGGAAATGAGCGAATTGAAGATGAATTAAAGTAAATCCCTCTCATGCCCGAGCTGATACTGGATACACAAAAATGCCTGCACAACATAGAGAAAATGGCTCAAAAAGCAAGGCACAACAACCTGAGCTTCAGGCCCCATTGCAAAACCCATCAATCGGCCGGGATCGGGAACTGGTTCAGGGATTTCGGGATTTCAAAGATCACGGTCTCATCTTTCCCAATGGCAGGCTATTTTGCCCGTGCAGGCTGGAAGGATATCCTGGTTGCCTTTCCCTTTGATCCGGCTCAGCTAAAGATCCTGAACGGGCTTTCGGAAAAGGTCAGGATATCCATACTGATCGACAGCCCCGACATACTTCCTTTTTTGGACAGGATCGATGCCCGTGTATCCTTTTATATTGACGTAGACAGTGGTTATGAAAGAACGGGTGTGAGAACGGAAGAAATTACTACCCTGGAACGCATCATTGAAGACTCAAAGAAGAATAAGAATCTTTCTTTCAGCGGTTTTTACTGTCACGCCGGTCATTCCTATAAAACATCAGATCCGTCAGAAAGAGAGGTGATACATGTAAAAGCAAGGACTGACCTGGGTTTACTTAAAGAACAGTTTCGTGTATATAAGCCGCTGGCTCTGTATGGAGATACCCCCAACTGCAGCACACAGAAAGATTTCTCCGGGATCGATGAGATTACGCCAGGTAACTTTGTTTTTTACGATCTGACCCAACACTCGCTGGGTGCCTGCAAAAAGGAAGATATTGCTGTGGCTATGGTCTGTCCGGTGCTAAGCAAATATCCAGGGCAGAATCGCCTGCTGATTCATGGGGGAGCAGTACATTTCTCGAAAGAGTCCCTGGCCGTAAACGGGACCCGGATTTTTGGTCAGCTGGTTAATCCTGATAATAAGGGCTGGTCTGCTTTCCCTCATGAACAATACATAAACAGTATCTCCCAGGAACATGGGATCCTTAAAGATTGTGGTACGTGGATGGATGGGATCAGGCCTGGGGATAAGCTTGGCTTCCTGCCCGTTCACTCCTGCCTTACCGCAAACCTGATGAGGGAGTATAAAACTACAGACGGACAGATCATCTCCACCCTGAATTCATGCCTTAAGAAATCTAACTAAAGGTCTGTATAAATACTTGTTATACCTTATACTCTGACTGCGCCTGATGCTATGTTTACGGCTGCATTTTTCATGGGAAATCTCAATCTTATTCATTGCCTCACGATACTTCCCCACTGCAGGCAGAAAAATCTCTTCCAGGGCAAAATCATAGATCTGCTGGTCCAGGTGGTTGTATTTCTTCAATAAACTCAGGCTTGTTTCATCCCCGAGCAAGCTATCTTTGATCTCATTGCTGCTGGCAGCAACTCTTTTCTTATTGTAAAGGGCAAGTGGCTTCTCCATATGAAGTTGCAACAGTTTTAAGGAATCCTGAAAATGTTCGGTGATGCCCACTACCTGGTAGTATTCCTTTAACAGGATCTTGGCTCTATCTACATCATCAGATCCTGTAAGTGTTTTACAGATCCGGTTCTGATTAGGCGGATTCCTGATCCAGGTTTCAAAGCTTTCTTCCAGGTTTCTCCTCAGGACGAGGTCCTGGTAATGTGATGCACAACGTACCACCGGCTGTCGCAGCATGGTTATCAACTGCACCCCGGGCTCATGAATGTACCTGGGGGGATCGGTCAGATTATGTCCTGTAATTGCCTGTACCCCCGGGAATACCTTTTTTGCAAAAGAGAGATCCTTATCTGTGAATACCTTCCTCTTGGTATTTCGTGAGTCCACATGATGGATCCCAAAATTACAGCGAAGAATAAATTTCAGGGAGGTTCCTGCCGTTTTAGGAATATGAGTAAATACGATCACTATCTTTCGACTTTCAACTTTCGACTTTTAACTTTCGACTTATTTCCTTGGTTTCCCATACATATGATCCCCGATGCGCCGGATCCTTCTCATCTCTTCCTTGCTTAAGGGCCCCGATTCCAGGGTTTTCAGGTTCTCGCGCATCATCTCCGTAGACCGGGCCCCGGTCATGCAGACATCCACGGAAGGATGGCTTAATACAAAACGGTAACACTCTTCTGCAGTTAAAGCTTTCTCTCCCTCTGGCATTTTACTCTCTTTAAGCAGCTGGCCCCAGCGGGTGGCCGTAAATGAGATCATTCCCGGTCTGTGCTCTCCACCTGTATATGGGAATACATCCTTTTCTGCCCCGCTGTTAACTGCATTATACCTCACCTGGAAAATATCAATTTCCTTGTCTGCCATGAACTTTGGGAAGAGCTTGCGATTATGCCCCGACAGGGCCAGGTGGCGAACCACTTCCTTTTCCTTTAA
>JBDLIM010000075.1:0-18575 GCA_039714915.1 Bacteroidota bacterium | reverse complement strand
AAGCACCCATATTGAACCCAATGTGGATTGGGGGTTTGAGGTGTTTAATGAAGTGGCGGAGGTGCTGTACGATCTGAAGGGAGCTACAAAAGCCGCCCCACCTGTTCCGGCCCTTGCCTCATATGATGCCGATAGAAACAGCCTGAAGATAGCCCTGGACGGATTTCCACTGGAGTACCGCATCTCGAACGATGAAACCCTGGATGGGGCTCAATGGGAGTTCCTTGATCTGAGAGAGGGTGGAATTAAACCGGGATCCGGGATTAACCGGAGCGAACCCATCTACATCCAGACACGCAACAGCTTTGGAGAGAGTACTGCCGGAAGCATTGCCATACCTTCGGGCGACCTGTGGAGTATTAGTTTTCAGGTATCCGATGGAGACGGAGCACTGGAAGGCGTAACAGTGCAGTGTGATGGAAGGTCAGTGAATACAGGTACGGATGGCGCAGCTGCGATAGATGATGTTCTTGCCGGTGGCTCGATCGCCTATACCATTACAAAAGATGGCTATAAGACTGTCACCGGAACCATGGATCTGTTCAAAGACGAGATGGTTGAGATCACCCTCACTGCCTCTGGCATCACTCCTGGTGATTTGTGGGAAATGGTTGATGATGTCAATGAAAGCGTCACCTATAGTGGCATATGGGCTACAGGTGCCTGGGATGGCTATCATCGCAACACCTGTCACTATACATCTGAAAAGGATGCAAAAGCCAGCTTCACGTTTACCGGTACTGGCATTAAGCTGATAGGTGCTGTGAATACAAACCTTGGCATGGCTGAGGTTTATATTGATGGATTATTGATCGATACAATTGATTTCTACAGAGATACCATGGCACTGCAGGTGGTTCTGTTTGCCGACAGCACATTATCTGCAGGGGAACATACCATAGCGATCGTTGCGACCAATACACAAAGACCTGAGGCAACCGGTTCATTTGTTTTTATCGATGCTTTTGCAGTAAAAGAAGGCCCGGATCATGTAAGCTCCCGGACAGATGAATCTTTTGTAAAACTATTCCCGAATCCATCTGCCGGCTCGTTTTGGATAAGTAATATCCAGGGTTCTGCAGAGATCAGGATCTATTCAATTTCAGGAAAGCTGATGCACCGCGAGCGAACTGAATCAGGCCAAACCTCCCATGCCATGGAGATAGGTGTAGGAGATCTGGGTGCAGGAGTATACCTTGTCAGGGTGGATGGTGAAAACCAACACGAGACTATTAAATTAATCATCGAAAACTATGAATAAAAGAGAAATACAATTCTTATCAACGCTGGTAACCGCTGCGTTGCTTTTACTGAGCTCAGCGGGGTTCTCCCAGGATCAAATCAGATCGCTGTATGACCTGGAAACGAAACCTTCCAAAACCGTCAAAAAGAAGCTGTACGGGCTAAAAATCGACGAGGATTCTCATTCGCTGAAGTGCAGGACCATTCCCTTCCTCTCTGCCTCACCAGACAGTACGGGAGTAACTATCAGGATCAATGAAGATGGCAGACAGACCATCCCTGTGGGTACAAAGGCAGAAACCCTTTTCCTTCTGGGTATGATGGATTATGGATGGGACAACGGGGTGGGCCACTGGGGATACCATTATGAGCTTATTGAAGAGCGGCACGACCAGGTCAATATAGGTTCACTAATAGGAGAGATAGAAATAGTATATGAAGACGAAACGAAGGATAAGATCCCCATGGTCATGGGGGTTACCTCATGGTTTGTAAACAAATGGGCCAGCGCCGCATCCCACAGCGTGACCACACCCATTCATGAGCCTTTTGCATCCCGGCCCGAATATGCAAAAGTGTTTTTCGATGCTTTCAAGTTGAAAGAGCAGCCCCATATGCTGGCCACCAATAAGCCCTACGCGCATTACTACCTTGCTGTGGAGCCGCAGGACAAGATGATCCGGTCTGTGGTGATCACAGACAATCCGGATCTGCTTGGAACCGCCGTGGTCTCCGGTATTACCCTCACGGGTGCTACGCCCGGCGACAGGATAGCCCCCTTTCCAAAACAGAAGGTGGCAAAAGAGGACCTTGAGCCCACCCTCAGGTCGTACGACGATCACGACTGGAGTGCTGAGATCGAAGCACTGAAAGATGTACTCTACACAAAAGAGTCTGATCTTCCGGATCAGGTGAGCCTCCTTGAGTACCCAGATGAGATTGACGCTGCAAAGATCACCTTTAAAGGAGATGTGAATGCCGATATGCTAAGCAATATCTGGGTGCAGAACATGATGGAGATGGAGGCCAAATTTGATCCCGTCACAGGGGTGTTTCATGAATCGGGAAAAAACTATCCCTGGTACGGGGGATACAGCGGGATAGGGACCTGGTCGCCCCTGGGGATATACCACCGGTGGGCCTACGGGCGTTCTGCAGATCACTACGCATCACTGGTGATAAGAAATGTGAAATACGAAGAACGCCTCACCAGTTTTGTGGATTACATGGACAACTGGCTTTACTTCTACCGGAAGGATCACGATCCGGCCAACGGTCCCGAAAACGACAGGCTGGATATTGAGAAATGGCCCGAAGGTGTGGGCGGACACTGGGGATTTGTGGTTAACGGCCCCTGTACGCCTCCTGTTGAGATCAATGAGCTACAGGGCGAAGAGGAGATGGATGGACACGGTGCAGTAATGGTGGGACGCTGGTTTGCGTGGAAACACCTGGGTGCCCCTGAAGGAGAGTGGCTCACCGGAAAACGTGATCATGTGTTCGGCCACAGCAGGTATGAGTCCACAAAAGAAGCAGCCGATTTCACCTGCTGGTATATGGACTATACCAACCGGGATGTAATCTTCTGCGAGGGAGAGGTGACTGGTTGGGGAGCCGGCGGGATCCTTCACGAAAAAGAGTGGTACAAAGAGACCGATCCGAAGAAGATCCTGAAGAACTATGCCAGCGCTGATATGTATGAGCCCTATCCTTCCTATACTAACATGATTGGACTCAAGTGTTCTGCAGAGATGGCAGAAGCTGCAGGCGATACAGCCAGTGCCAGTAAGTGGAGGCATTATGCAGATCGGATCCGGAAAGCCATGTTGCGTGAGCTGGTAGAGGGTGATTACCAGAACAAGATTTGGCGCGAGAGTCCCTATTCCGTCTTGCCCAGCAAACAGGACAGGCTGGTACAAGCCTGGTTCTCCATCTATTATGACGGACTCGATCCTTTGCAACTGGATGCGGAGATGACCCCTATTACCCGGAACACCCTGGATGTCCAGCTGGACAAGCCCTACGGGCACGCCCCTGTTCTGGGAATGGGATATGGTCAGGGATGGATCACAAAATCGGCGCTCATGCTGGATTACATGGATGATGCCGGGAAGCTGCTGATCAACCTTGCCAAATACAGCTATGACAAGAACATGGATTATGTGGATGAGGAGCGCGGGATTGACTGGAGAAAGTTTATGTGGATTGTTCCGGAAGGGACCAACATTATGGAAGACGGACGCTGGCACCGGATAGCCGACCTCTCCAACGGGGCCAACCAGGGACCGTCCATGCACGCCCTGGAGCTGTGTGCCGGGGTGGACGACACCCATCCTGACGATTTGAAGATCCTGCCCCGGGCACCATTGCCCCTGACAGGGATTGAGGTGGATAACTTCTTCGTGGTAATTCCGGATGGAGAAAGCGGTTATAAAAGGGCACGTGTCAACTACCATTTCGACAGGACAACAATGAGCTTCGAACTGGAAAGCGATCTGATACTACCCACTTTATCTGTGAGGATCGGTCCGTTTGAAACTGAAGAGGCAGCAAATGATTTCCTGTCAACAGCAAAAACACCGGAGAACGCGACCCTGCGGCTGGTTTCATCAGGAAAATACAAAGATGCATCAGCCTGGTGGCTGTGGGTGGAAGGGATGAAGAACATTAACCGGCTATCTATTCAATAGCGCACCCGACCAAATAAGATTCTATCAACAAAAACTACAGGACCTATGAACCTGCGAGAACGTTTTCATGAAGTGATGAGTTTCAATCCCGGGGTGCATTCGCTCAAATGGGAATTCGGCTACTGGGGCGAGACCATCAAGAACTGGTATGAGAGCGGGCTTCCAAAAAGGCATGTCCCCTACCCCGACCCGGCCATTACCACCCCTACCTCCTCCCTCTACAGCAAGGCATGGACCTGCCAGGGGCCTGAGGTACTTCCCAACGGGATTGCGGTGATGGCCGGTGGACTCTACTGGCCCAGTCAGGGATTTCCGCTTGACCGCGATGTGCGCGCCCATTTCGGCATGGACTACACCCAGCGGCTGGTGGATGTGAACCTCCATTTCTGTCCCATGTTCGATGTGGAGGAACTGGGTGAAGATGAGGAGAAATACCACTACAGGGATATTGACGGCGTAAAAAGGGTCTTCCTGAAGGATGAGGCCACCATTCCCACCGCTCTGGAGTGGCCCATCAAAGATGAGAAATCGTGGGAACAGCTGAAAGAGGAGCGGCTCAACCTGAAGAACCTTAAGGATCGTTTTCCGGCAAACTGGGATGAGCTGGTGAAAGAGTACAGAAACCGGGACTATCCCCTGGCTGTGGGAGGCTATCCCCAGGGCTTCTTCGGGACGCTTGCCCACCTGATTGGTTACGAGAACCTCTTCAACTGGTACTGCCTCGAACCTGCGCTGGTTCACGATATCCTGGAGACCTTCACCAACATCTGGCTGGCCGTCTACGAGGAGGTGCTCTCCCAGGTGGAGATCGACCACTGGCAGATCTTCGAGGACATCTCCTTCGGGAAGGGCTGCATGATCTCCATGGATATGGTGAGGGAGTTCCTGAACCCCTATATCAAACGCATCGGTGATTTTCTAAAAGAGAAAGGAGTAAAAGTCATCCTCCTGGATACGGATGGGGATTGTAACGACCTGATACCGGTCCTGTTGGAGGCAGGGATCACCGGCATGTACCCCTTCGAAACCCACTGCGGGATGGATGTTATGAAGGTCCGCAAGCAATATCCCAAGCTTCAGATGCTGGGCGGCATCTCCAAAACGAATATCCAACTGGGACCTCATAAAATCGACCAGATGCTGGAACCGGTGGAATATGTACTGAAAACCGGTGGCTATATACCCTTCGGGGATCACTTTATCCCGCCCGAAGTGGACTTTGATAACTTCAGTTACTACCGCAACAGCTTAAATAACCTGATTGACAAATACGGAAAATAGCCCAGGGGAAAGTCCCTGGAACAAATTGAAAAAGAAATGATCGGATCATGAAAACATTTGAAAACTTTAAGACTGCTCTCCTCGTGATGGCATTTGCATGGATGTACAGTGGTCTGTTGAGTGCGCAAAGCAATGGAAATAATTACCCCGCTACAGACCATCTGGGACGCAAATTACCTACATACCAGGAGGTTGGAGATCTGAAGGAGGATAAAGTTGCTGCTATATTTTACTTCACATGGCACGAGGCTTTTGCGAAATTTCAAAAAGTTCAGGATCTGGCTAAAATTGAGCCCACACTGCCTCCCGAGGCAATGAGCGATTACTATCATGAAGCCTGGGATCCTTATGATGATCAATATACTTTCCATTTCGATGAACCTCTTTTTGATTATTACGGGGGAGCAGATGAGTGGGTGCTTCGCAAGCACGTAGAGATGCTGAGCAATGCAGGGGTGGATGTATTGATCTGTGATGCCACAAATGGCGATTACACCTGGAAAGACGGCTATGATCCCCTGTTAAAGGTGTTGGCAGAAGCCAAAGCCGATGGTGTGGAGGTGCCTCAGTTTGCTTTTATGATGAATTTGCATCACCAGCACGAATTTACTGTCTCATCATTGGTGAAGGTGTACCGGGACTTGTATAAACCTGGCAGGTACTCCGATTTGATGTTCAAATGGGAAGGAAAACCGGTGGTAATGGCCTTATGGGAATCCCTTTTGGAAGTCAGCTACATCAGTGAAGCCGCCATGAGATTCACAGCAACTGAATCATTTGGCGGCTGTGGCGTGGAATGCCCGAGCTGGAGCAACAATATCGGGAACCTGACCCTTTCTCTTTATCAGTGGAATACCGACTATAACAACTCTGTGGCACAGGCTCCCATCGCTTCAGTCACTCATGAAAACTTTACAGATAACGCACAACTGAATATTGAATTTACCGAACAGCTAAGTGGTGACTATTTACTGGTAGTGAATGAAGCTAAAGAAGATGTGGGTATCTGGAAGTTTGCTGAGGAGACTCCGGGGGTGACCTCATATTTCAATAAAGAGGTGGTGACGGGCGATTACCACTCTTACATAAAATACACATCGGAGGGTAGTTATTCCCCGTTAACACAGGGGAATGCAGCCACTCATGTGCCTGTCCCCATTCCAGAGGCCTTTGATCAGGATGAGCTGGTTGAGATCCTGGACTTCTTCACATTCAGGGCCACACAGGCAGCCTACAATACCGGGCCAAACAAGCCCTATCCGCAATGGGCATGGCTCGAGATCTATCCGCAGAATAAATATGTGGACAATGGAGACGGAACCTTCGAATTTATGACCGTAGGTGTGGCACAAAACTGGTCAGATGCGCTGGGAGGACTGACTTCGATGAATGCGGGCAGTACCGTTTTTGGCCGCAGTTATACCTATAAAGATAAGTTCTCCAGGCTGGATGATAATTCATATCTGTATGGATATAATTTCCAGGAGCAGTGGGACAGGGCATTAGAATTCTCTCCCGAAATAGTTTTTATAGACCAGTGGAACGAATGGGTGATGGGACGTCATGGAGAAGGAGAAGTATTCATGGGGATGCCTGTATCATTTCCCGATGCATACAATCTGGAATACAGCAGGGACATTGAACCCATGCGAGATGCCTATAAAGATGCCTATTATTACCAGATGACTGCAAATATCCGAAGGTTCAAAGGAATGGAAGCCCCGGAAGCCATTTCAGCGAAAAAAACAGTGGTGGTTGATGGAGTGGTTGATGAATGGATTGATGTTACTCCCGGCTATACCGCTCATAAAGGAAATACAAAGCACAGAGATGGATTAGGTTATGTAAGAGAAGACCAGCCGGTATTTGGAGCACGGCATCATTATGTAAATACTAGCGGAAGAAACGATATTGTCGGAGCAAAGGTGGCACGCGATAATGACCATGTCTACTTCTATGTGGAGTGCGCTGAGGAGCTTACTGCACCGGCCGACACACTATGGATGCGCCTGTTCATTGACATTGACCGTTACAGGGGAACAGGTTGGGAAGGGTATGATTTTATGCTAAACAGGATAAGCCCTGGCGCTAAGGCTATTCTCGAAAAATGTACAGACAACCAGTGGGACTGGACCGAAGTGGCTCAGGTTGATTATGCTGTGAACGGCAAGTATATGGAGCTTGGAATTCCCAAATCTTCCTTAGGGATCAATCAGGATGAAGAGGCTACACTTGAGTTCAAATGGGCAGATAATTCAATCTCCGATGGAGATATAATGGACTTCTGGGTAGACGGAGATGTTGCACCGGCAGGGCGCTTCAACTATAATTACGGTGCACTTGTACCTCAAACCTCATATAAGGATCACCAGATCCCGGGAACCATCGAATTTGAAGATTTTGATAAGGGCGGTGCCGGAGTTTCCTACGGCGACAATTCCATTGGGAATGCAGGAGGCGCCTATCGTGTGGATGAAGCTGTGGATATTTTCGAGCTTACTGCAGGAGAGTACCATATCGGGGAAATCGATTCGGCCGAATGGCTTGAGTATACGATACATGTTTCAGCTTTGGGCCAGTATCAGGCTACAATTCATTATGCCTCAGCAGATGTTGGAAACAAAGCAATCATATCCATTGATGGCAAAGAGCATACCGGAGAAATAAGCTTCCCGGCAACAGGAGGATCAGACACTTGGGCCACATTAGACCTTGAGTTGCAACTGAGTGTCGGCACGCATCTTCTGAAGTTTGAAATAAAAGAGACTTCAGGTGAGCTTCGACTTGATAAAACCACTATTACCGAAACCAATGTCGCCTATCCTGGTGATGGAGAGGGGTTAATCAGGAGCTTCTGGAATGGAGCTCCCGGAGGCAGAGGATGGTTCAAGGATTCGCTCTGCAGCGAAACAGATTCAGTGATCAATGAGGTGTGGGCGGATGAATCGCCCGGATGCGGAGCAAATAAGGACTTCTGGAATGCGCGCTGGCAGGGAGAGATAGAAGCTTTGTTCAGCGAAGAGTATACATTTTACCTGACCGTAAAGAATTTGGGAAGGGTATGGATAAACGACGAGCTCCTCATTGATGCATGGACAAGTGCTGCTTCAGGAAAAACACACCCGGCAACCGTTAGCATGACCGCCGGAGAGAAAGCCAGTATTGTAGTTGAATATGCAAATTTGACAGGTGATGGCTATGCGAAACTTGAATGGGAGAGTGCCAGTAATCCATTGGAAGTTGTACCCCAGAGTCAACTCTTTCCCAAAGTGATCACCGGGTTCTTAAAGAATATCAGGAAACCGGTGTTTGCATACCCGAACCCCATCTCAAACAGTCTGTACATCACAGCAGAAGGTGCAAAGATTGAAGGCATCACGGTATATGACCTGCACGGAAAAACCGTCTATAGAAGCACTACCGAACTTCCCGAAACAGCTTTTATTGATACACAACAGTGGGAACAGGGCATCTATTTCCTCCGCGTGGAAATTAATGGCATGCCTTACAGTATAAAAACTGTAAAAATCCTGGAGTGAGACGAGCTTAAAGAATTTGAATTCAATATATAGATAACATGATTACTCACAGTATTCGAGAAACATTTGAAAAAGGAAACGGGATCCTCAACCTGATCCCCGTATTTGTACCACGCAGATTCAGCAAAGCCGGCCAGAGACTCAGGCTCCACCCGAACGATTATTACGCCCTGGGTACCGAAAGGGGATCGATCAAGGAACGGTGGTTCTCATCGGTCATCCCTGCCATGAACGGCGAACTGGCCCCTGCCGATGAAGGGATGAGTTACGTGCTGCCTGCAAATGGAAAGCTGGAGGATAAGTTCCTGCTCAGGGATGCCGTAGAGCTCCTGGGTGCCGATATCATTGGGAATGAGCTGAAAGAGAAGTACGGGACCTGGCCCATGTACTCCAAGTTCTTTGACTATTTCGACCCCCTTTTCCACCACCTGCACCTCGACTTTGAGGCTGCTGCCCGGGTTGGACGACTGGGAAAACCTGAGGCCTACTACTTCCCGCCCCAACTCAATAACCACCCGGGCAGTTTCCCCTCCACCTATTTTGGTTTCGATCCCGGGGTATCAAAAGCGCAGGTCCGGGAGCGATTGCTCAGGTATCGGTCGGGAGATAATCGCATTACCGAACTCTCCAGGGCCTACCGGATTGAATTGGGCACCGGCTGGTACACGCCCCCCGGGGTGGTCCATGCCCCCGGCTCCTACCTTACCTATGAGCCGCAGTGGAACAGCGATGTCAATTCTGTTTACGAGAATGTCACCTCGGGTGAGGTCTATCCCTATGATTTCCTGGTAGAGAACTGTCCGGAAGAGAAGAAAGAGGATGTGGATTATGTGATGAGCCTGATGGACTGGGAAAAGAACATCGATCCCAACTATCGCGATCACTATTTCCGCCCACCCCTGCTTGCTTCTGAAAGTGAACAGTACATAGAGAACTGGATTGTCTACGGGAATGAATACATCGCGGGAAAAGAGCTAACCATCTACCCCGGAGAATCGGTCACTATCAAGGATCCCGCCGCCTACGGCTGCATCATGGTACAGGGCCACGGCCGCTTCGGACCCTATGAAGCAGAAGCTGCCATGATGCTGCGGTTCGGACAAGCCAGCGCCGATGAGTATTTTGTCAGTGAAGAGGCGGCACGTAAAGGGGTCAACATCACCAACCATAGCAAACATGAACCCATGGTGATCCTGAAACATTTCGGGCCTAATTATCCGGACCGGCCCTGACTTCTCTTAAAAAGTCATTGTCAAAAACAATCAAACTGTGATGAACAATCAGCCACACTTCAACCAGCGCTATATCTGGATGATCACTTTTGCCGCCGCAATGGGAGGATTCCTGTTTGGCTACGATTTTGTTGTAATCGGGGGCGCCAAACCGTTTTACGAACCCTTCTTCCACCTCGATACGCCCACACTTCAGGGATGGGGTACCAGCTCGGCCATCGTGGGATGCATCATTGGGACCATTCTCTGTGTACTGCTGAGTGACAAACTGGGCCGGAAGCGCCTGCTGAAGTTCTCCGGGTTTCTGTTCGCACTCTCAGCATTTGGAACAGCCCTGTCCGGGAGCTTCTATGCTTTCAACGCCTTCAGGATGATCGGCGGAGTGGCCATGGGCGCAGCCCTGAACCTCTCTCCCATGTACATCGCTGAAATTGCACCTGCTAAGAAAAGGGGAATGCTGGTTACAATCAACCAGTTAATGATCATGGTCGGGATCCTTTCCGCCCAGCTCGTAAACCTGGCTATTTCCAAACTTGATACAGCCCTGGTAGCCGATCCCACAGCCGAGATGATCCGAAGCAGCTGGAGCGGACAACTGGGGTGGCGCTGGATGTTTGGTGCAGAAGCGGTCCCGGCGCTGCTCTTTTTTGCCCTGATGTTCCTGGTACCGGAAAGTATGCGCTGGCTGATGAAGAACGGGCAGGAGGATAAAGCTTTCAGGGTCCTGGAGAGAATTGGAGGTGAGGAGTATGCAAAATTCGAAGTGGAAGATATCCGGCAAACCCTGAGCCGGGAGGATGTATCCAGAGTCAATTTCAGGGAACTTGCGGGCAAAAAGGTATTGAAGCTTTTGGCACTGGGCGCTTTCCTGGCATTCCTGCAACAATGGAGCGGGATAAACGTGGTGATCTACTATGCCTCGGATATTTTCCAGGCTGCCGGGTTCAACCTGCAGGAGATGATGGTACAGATCGTAGCCATCGGACTGGTTATGTTGCTTTCGGTCTTCGTAACCATATTTACAGTGGAAAAACTGGGAAGAAAGAAAATACTGCTGATCGCCACATTCCTGATGGCACTGGTGTACGGCCTGATCGGAGGAGGTTTCTATACGGGAAATACGGGTACTTCCGTGGTCGTATTGATGCTCGTGAACGTCATGCTCTACTCCCTCTCCCTGGCACCGCTGTTCTGGGTGGTTCTCTCCGAGATCTATCCCAACCGGATCAGGGGTGCCGCCATGTCGATAGGTGCCACCGCCCACTGGATTGCCAACTTCCTGCTTACCTTCAGTTTCCCCACCATCAAAGAGACCATCGGCTGGGCCAACAACTTCTGGCTCTATGGCCTGATATGCCTGGGGGGATTTTTCGTACTCTTCTTTTACCTGCCCGAAACAAAGGGGAAAAGCCTGGAAGATATTGAACGCCAGCTTGCCGGCTGATTTAGGCGGAGAAATGAATTTAACTGCTAAATTAGCAGACAGTTTTGCAGTAAAAAACAGCAAATGAAACGATCCATTCTCCTCTTAAGCATGGTGCTGATGGGTACAGAAGCCCTGCTGGCCCAGGAACCTCTTCAGCCAGTGTACCAAAGGGCGGCATACGGTAAAGAGTATATCACATTGCAAAATGAATCGATCCGGATCAACCTGTTCAAGCGGGTCGATGGCTGGGGATGGGGCGAACTCTATACTTCAGAGGGTAAGTACCTGGGGATCCTCGAACACCTGGGAGAGATCATGCTTCGGGATCAGGATATCCCGGTTCGTTGTGTAGCCGATAGCTTTGAAAAGGTATCAGATGAACATGGAGAGAGCCTGGTATTCCGGGTGAAGTCGGTAGTGGCCAGGGAGGTACTTCAAAACACCTCCTTTGATAACTGGATGCGGTACACCTTCACCGAACCGCCCCTGGTGGGTGAGGTGACAATCACCCTGGATAATAAGAAGCCTCTGATCTACCTGAAATACCGGTTGAAATCCACCGGCAATTACTATGCACGCTACATCCGGGGACCCTGGCTGAAAATCGGGGAAGGTTCATTTGGAACGGCCAAAGAAGATGCTCTCCTTCCCGGTGTGGAGTGGGCCATTGAGGAGGAGTGGACCAGCGGGACAGACTGGTTCAAGGATCCCTGGGCCATGAGATTTGTCCCCCACCCCAACAAGGTGACCATGCCCATGATGGCTGTAAGTCACCAGGGAACCGCCATCAGCCTCTCCTGGGAACCGCACCAGGTGGCCACGCGGTGGTTTAACTACCGTGCCCATGTTCCCCAGCCGGTGTTTGCCTGTCCTAATTTTATTGACCGGATGAATAACCAGTTGATGGGACTGATGGTACCCGATGCCTCCATTGAAGGTCATGAGAATGAAGTGTATGCGGAGATCCCCCTGGAGCTGAAGATCGACCAGGAGATCAACTTCGATGCTGAGATCTCAATAATCCATGGGAACAGTGTGGATGCCATGGTGGAGTGGGTCGGAAAAAACGGACTTCCGGATCCGGGGGAACCACGGTGGCCCTACGAAGAGACCCTGAATCGAATCGCCAATGCATACAACACCAAGCTCTGGCATGAGGGTGAAGGTTTTGGGATCCACCAGCGAAACAGCAGGGTCTACCCCAATGTGCCAGCATTTTTGGACCGGTATATCAAAGAGAATGGAAAGACAACACTGGGAAAAGAGCTGGCGGAAAAGGTGGATTGGTCGAGAAAGAGGATGGTCACAAAAGGCGATCAGGAAGATAGTAAGAAAGCTGTCAGAAAACAGGGAGAGGCCATACTCAAACTCCAGCGGGACGACGGATCGTTCGTTTTCGATCCTGAAGGGAGACACTGGAAGAAAGATGATTTTATGGTGGCTACCTCTTTTATAGAATCCATGGGTTATGCCGGCGATACAGCACTTGAAATTATCATGCTTCCTGCCATTGGTTTACTCGATGCAGGAAGAGAAACCCGGGATGCAGTTTTCACTCAGGCGGCGCAGAAGGCTTTTGAGTATTGCATGCACATGACCCGGCCCGAAGCGGGAGACTACTGGGAAACTCCCATTCATGCAGCCAACCTGCTGGCGGGGGGACATGCCGCCATCGGGTATTACGAAGCTTTCCGGGAGTTTGGTGAGGATAAATACAGGGAGAAGGCCGTCTACTGGATCCGCACCCTGCTGGCATTCACACATCTGTGGGAACCCGTGGGAATGCCCATGCTTTATAATACCAAACCTGTGCTAAGCTCCAGCGACTGGTACTTTGCCAACTGGGTAAGGGACCATGTGCAGTGGGAGGTGCTGCGTGTATTCAATGAGTCAGCATCCCGAGGGATCCACTGGGGGGATATTGATCCAGAAATTGACTGGGACCGGTTCCGGGAGGGGATCACCCAGGCTGCTATCAGGTGGATGATCATCCACACAGAAGATACCTGGAGGCCACACAACCTGCCCGACACCTGGGAGGGCTATCAGAACGGGGACTACGACTACTGCTACCCCGACACGCACAATAGCACAACAGGTATGTATGGGGGGATGTTTATTCCTCCCGATCCCATTGCTACCAATATTTATTATATTCTTGACAGAAAAAGCAAATGAAACGAAAGAAAACAATAGAAGCTGTCCTTTTTGATATGGACGGAGTGCTGGTTGACTCTGAGCACTACATTTGCCAGGCCGGTATTGATATGTTCAAAGAGAAAGGTTACCGGGTGGCTCCGGAAGATTTTCTTCCATTTACCGGAATGGGTGAAAACAGGTACCTGGGCGGTGTGGCAGACAAACACAATATACCCTTTGATCTTGAAACAGATAAAGCCCGCACCTATGCGATCTATGGCAATCTGGTACGCGGAAAGCTCAATCCACTGGCCGGCGTGCATGACTTCATTGAGATATGCAGGAAGAAAGGACTTAAACTGGCTGTGGCCTCCAGCGCCGATCCGGTCAAGGTGAATATCAACCTGGAGGAGATCGGGTTAGAGAGGAGCATTTTTCATGCAATTGTAAGCGGATTGGATATTGAACATAAGAAACCGGCTCCGGATATTTTTTTAAAGGCAGCTGAACTGGTGGGTGTGAACCCCGGTCATTGTCTGGTGGTCGAAGATGCCGTCAGCGGCGTTGCAGCAGGAAAGGCTGCCGGTGCCAGGGTGCTGGGTCTGACCACTTCATTCTCCCCCGAAGAACTAAACGGGGCTGACTGGATCACCGCCACCCTGGCCACAGCCGGCAAAGAGGTGCTGGACTGGTAGCCAGTAAGGGAGCACCTGGCGCTATTCTTTGGCTACGCTCCTGCGGTAGTTTTCCACCTCCCAGTTATCAATGAAGTCTATCTGTTCATCGGTCATAAAGTGGGAGCCCCCGAACTGCTCTGACAGATAGCTTATCTTCATCATATCGTTGAACACTTCAAGCACCGTTTGAATCGATTTTTCACTCTCCTCAACCAGGATCAGTCCACCCTGCTCTTCTATAATCACTTTTGGATAGTACCCGTGCTTCTCTTCAAACGCTGCCAGCTTCTTTTCGGTGGTATCAGCTCCAAGTCCCTTCTCCAGAAACAGGTAGTTGGATTTGCAATAGACGATGATATCGGGGGTGAAGGGTTTGCTGATTTTCCTGTAACTTTCTTTATCAGCAGCAAAGTGATCTGAGAGAGTATTCCTGAACGCGCTGGATATCAAACCCCTGGATAAATAGTAATCAGATACACTTTGAGCTGCTTCGGAATGATATCCTTCTGTCTCCCCTTCCGGCAGAGAGAGGTTTATCCCTTTGCGGATCCTGTTCCCGATGGAGTCATATATCGACTTTACCTCATGGGCACTATCTGCCCCCACAAAGATGCCATGATTCTGCAGGAAAATGATATTCGGTGAGCTATTGAATTTTTCTCTGTACTCCCCTATCCTGGCCTGAAGCTTTTTAAACAGTATATAACCGGGATCCGTATATTCCAGGAAAAGGGCTTCTGAGCCAAAGCGTTTCTCCACTTCAGCCCTGGCATGATTAGCACACATCATCGCATTAATCAGGGTAGGATGGGTATGAACGATACAGGAGTACTCGATCAGGTTGTGCAGCGAGGTTTCCACTGAGGGCCTTAAGTGTGCAGGTTCGATAATAGCTTTTTTCAGGTCTTGTTTCACCTCTTCCTCCCTGGTCACGACATCCTCGGAATAAACCTTGTCTTCTATTTGTTTGAGCCCTTCCCTGGACATCACCACAAATCCGTCCGTATCAATAGTTGCCAGTGAAACACCGCTCGCTTTGATATAGAGTTTTTCTTCATCCTTGTAAGAAGTGTTCCCGCCTCCGGCAATCACATAATCGGAGTTGTTTCCATAATACTTTGAAATCTCTACCAGGGAATCCAGCTTTGTCATAGTAATAGTATATAAATGATGGATTGATTGTCAAGTATGCAGCCACTCTAAAGATAACCAGTTCCAGAGTAGAAAACAATGTATTTTTTGGGCCTTGTTTTGCATCTTTTGGGATAACTCCGCCAGGCGGCAAGCTGCCTTCAATAACCACTATACAGAGGGAAACTTCCAGGGACTCCGGTACGCAGGAGTAAGTAATGCATCAGCTTTGTCAGAACTGCTTATCCTTCTGCTTTTTTCATCATAAACCACCCTGTCACCAGCCCAGTAGCTAATATTCCCCAGGTGAGCGAATAGTGCAGAACGGTGCCCGATCTCGATTTCGGCATTTAGTTTATCTCCAAAGCGGATGGCCCTGATGAAATTCTCACAATGGTTGATGTGTGACTTGTAATCACTTGCCTGAGGCTCAATTTCTTCCATCCTTAAATTCTCTCCTTCGCCTTCAGGAAATACACGCCATTTATCCCGGTCCGCCACCAGGGTTCCACTGGAACCGATAAACTTCACCCCGTAGTTCTGGTCATAGGGACCCTGCTGCACTCCCCCGTTATGTTCCCAGATCATGTTGTACCCCTCCATTTCATACAATACGGTGAGGGTATCGGGCATCTCCAGGGCCCGGTCGGTATTGGCAAAGTTCCCTCCCAGCGCTTGCACAGACGCGGGGGCACCCTTTACATCCATGGCCCAAAGTCCCATATCGATCAGGTGTACCCCCCAGTCAGTTATCAAACCTCCTCCGTAATCCCTGAACATGCGCCAAGAACCATGGAAACGGTTTCTGTTAAAAGGTCGTAAGGGTGCCGGTCCCAGCCAGCGCTCGTAGTCCACTCCCTCCGGCGGGTCCGAATCAGGCACTGGCATGTTGCCCGCACCATAGTTAAAATTAGCCCAGAACTTCACCTGCCGGATGCTACCCAGCTTACCAGACTTCACAAAGGCTATGGCGCTTTTCCAGTGGGCTCCGCTTCGCTGCTGCTGACCCACCTGGACCAGGCTTTTATACTTCCTGGCTGCATCCAGCATCACATTGATCTCCCCTACCGAATTGGCCAGGGGTTTCTCCACGTACACATGCTTTCCCGCTTCACAAGCCTCCACGGTGGGAAGACAGTGCCAGTGATCCGGGGTTCCCACGATTACCGCATCAATATCCTTGTCTTCCAGAACTTTCCGGTAATCTTTCTCCAGTGAAGGTTTCCTTTTTCCACTTTTTACCAGCTCGGCAGCTTTTTCGCTGAGCACGGCATCATCCACATCGCAGAGGGTTTTGCATTCCACATTCTCCTGCTTCAGTATGTCCTTCAGGTTGCCCCATCCCATATTCCTGGCACCGATCAGCGCCACGCTAATTTTATCATTGGCTCCCAGTATACCTGAAGGGGATAGATTGGATGCAGTCAAAGCGCTGGAAATTCCCAGGCCTGCCACTGAAGCAGCAGTGGTCCGGATAAATGTACGTCGAGTTGGCATAATAAGGAGTTCATAGTTATTGATTAGCTCAATTTAACATTTTTTTAGCTTAAAATATTATTACTTTTATTGCACAACACACCTTACAGCACTACCATGAAAAAGCAATCCATTCCCAGGAGAACATTTATCAAATCCACTGCGGCAACCGCTGCAGGAATATCAGTTATTCCGAGTCATGTATTGGGCAAGGCCCTGGGACATGTAGCTCCCAGCGACAAGCTGAATATTGCGGGCATTGGCGTAGGTGGAAAAGGGAGGGTTAACCTGGAAGCCATGGCAAATGAAAATATTGTTGCGCTTTGCGATGTGGACTGGGATTATGCACAGGATTGTTTCAATGATTTTTCCCGGGCCAGAAGATACTGGGACTGGAGGAGGATGTTCGATGAGATGGGAAATGATATAGATGCGATTATGATTGCTACCTCGGACCATAGCCATGCGGCAATCGCAGCCAGGGCCATCACCATGGGCAAGCATATCTATTGCCAGAAGCCCCTTACCCATTCGGTGTATGAATCAAGACTTCTTACCCGGTTGGCCAGGGATTACAAAGTGGCCACCCAGATGGGGAACCAGGGAAACTCGGCACCTGAAGCACGTACCGTAGAGGAATGGATATGGGCGGGAGAGATCGGGGAAGTAACCGAAGTACATGCCTGGACCAATCGTCCCATCTGGCCCCAGGGACTGGAACGGCCTAAAGAAAAGATGACTACTCCCGATACCATGAACTGGGATCTGTTTATCGGACCTGCACCCATGCGGCCCTATCACGATATTTACACACCCTGGAACTGGAGGGGTTGGTGGGATTTTGGAACCGGAGCCCTGGGTGATATGGCCTGTCACATCCTGAACCCTGTTTTCTCATCCCTGTTACTGGAATATCCGATTAAAGTGCAGGGTTCCTCCACCCTGGTGAATACGGAATCAGCTCCCCAGGCCGAGGTAGTGGAATATACCTTTCCTGAAAGAAAAAATCTTCCCCCTGAAGTGAAGATCAGGATGCCCGGGGTAAAAGCCTTCTGGTATGACGGGGGAATGATGCCATCCAGGCCAGAAGAAATGGCTGACGGGGAGCCTATTATGGAGGATGGCATGGGTGGGTGTATTTTCGTTGGCAGCAAAGATAAGCTCATATGCAACCTGGCAGGGATCCATCCTCGCTTGCTGTCCGGACGCAAACCCAATGTACCGGAAACCCTGCGAAGAGTGGAAAATTATACGGCAGGAGGCATCCAGGACGGACCCCATGAGCAGGACTGGATCAGGGCCTGTAAAGAGAGTCCCGAAAACCGTGTTCAGCCCATGTCCAATTTTGATATGGCCGGCCCCTTCAATGAAATGATAGTGATGGGAGTACTGGCTGTTCGCCTGCAAAGCCTCGACAGGGAACTGGAATGGGATGGACCAAATATGAGATTTACAAACATCTCCGCTTCCGACAAACTTCGTGTAGTCTCTTCAGATGACTTCAAAGTCATCGACGGTCATCCACATTTCAACACCCAGTATGTTACTCTGAATGCAGAGGAGACGGTATCAGAATATATCAGGCACAATTACCGCGAAGGCTGGACCCTCACAGAATAAGAACTCTTTCTAAAATCATAGCGATGAAAACAATCAATAAACTATCCGATTCGGAAAAAAATGCGGAATACTGGCTCAACGGGAAGAAGGTACTGGAGTTCGTACCCTGGAGCGAGGACTGG
>JBDLIM010000074.1:0-18721 GCA_039714915.1 Bacteroidota bacterium | reverse complement strand
TTCGGGGAAGACATTCTTCATCCCGGGAGCCATGGTGTAGGGCGTGTTTGGGTCAAGCACTCCGTCGGGGTGCTGAATGACAAGCTGGTACAGGCGGTCTTTATGGGCATGGAAACGATCCACTGAATACTCTGTCCGGATCCAGCTGAATACCACCACAAAGGATGTTAAGCCTAAGACCAGCCCCAGAAAATTAATAAGTGTGGATCTTTTGTTCTGGATCATGATCCGTAAGATCATTCTGATATGGGAGAAACTCATAAGCTCTGTTTCTGTCAGTATTCCAATTGCCATGCCAGTCCATGTAATATACTGATATAATTTATATTACATAAGTTAATCCGGAGCATTTCTGAAAGAATATGACTTAGAATTGGACAGTTCTTCTAAATATTGTAAATTTCCCAGGGAAAAGTGTATCAATATTATACATAATGAACAGTAAGGTATTAATTGTGGATGACAATCCGGCTGTGCTTTCTGCATTGAGTCAAGTTCTTGAGCCACTGACAGAGAAGACCTTATGTATTAAATCTCCTGAACTGATTCCCGGTATCCTGGAAACGCACGAAGTGGATGTAATTATTATGGATATGAATTTCAGCCGGGGTGTGACCGATGGACAGGAAGGCATTGCCTGGCTCAAGAGAATCCTGCGCAGCGATCCGGATGCGGTGGTGGTAATGATCACAGCTTACGGGGAGGTGGATCTGGCCATTGAGGCCATGAAATGCGGGGCTACCGACTTTATTTCCAAACCATGGGATAATGAAAAGCTCCTTGCTACAGTTCGTTCAGGCATGATGCTGAAGCAGTCCCGGCTTAAGGTAAAACAGTTGAAATCCAAACAGGATCACCTTAGCAACTACATAGAAAACAGGCACGAGAAGCTCTACGGAAGATCCCCAGAAATGCTCAGGGTTAAGGACACCATACGAAAAGTGGCCGGATTCGATTCAAACGTGCTGATTCTGGGAGAGAACGGAACCGGAAAAGAGCTTATCGCCAGGGAAATCCACAGCGCATCGGCACGGGCAGGTGAGGTATTTGTACACGTGGATATGGGCTCCATCAGTCCGTCCCTTTTCGAGAGTGAATTATTCGGGCATACCAGGGGAGCTTTTACCGATGCCAAAACAGATAAACCCGGAAGGATCGAGATTGCTTCGGGAGGCACACTGTTCCTGGATGAGATAGGGAACCTTCAGCCAGAGATGCAGTCGAAGCTTTTGAATGTTTTGCAGAACAGGGAGATTTACAGAATTGGATCAAACAGGCCGCAGCCTGCAGATTTCAGGTTAATCTCGGCTACAAACCAGGATATCAGAGAACTTATTTCCCGAAAAATGTTCAGGGAAGATCTCTATTACAGGATCAATACCATTGAAATTACCGCTCCTCCTTTGCGGATGCGGGGACCGGACATTACCGATCTGGCTCAGTATTTTCTTGAAAAATATAAAGCCAAGTACCATAAGCATGATTTGTTCTTATCCCCGGATGCTGTGCAGCTGATCCAACATAATGAGTGGCCTGGAAATGTCAGGCAGTTGCAGCATAGCATGGAACGGGCAGTGTTGCTGGCCGACGACAGAAAAATTGAGCCGGGTGATATCTTCCCGGGTGAACATGCAAGCCATCCCCATGGAGAAATAAGAAGGCCCACTCTCTCTGAACAGGAAGCCATCATCATCAGGGAATCGATTCAACGAAACGGGGGCAACCTTTCAAAAGCAGCTCGAGAACTTGGAGTTGCGAGATCGACATTGTATAACAAGATGAAATCTTACGGAATCTGACAGAGCTATGGATAGCAGAATATTTTTCTGGAACGTGATGGCAAGGGTAGGCCTGATCATTGCTACCTCCTTTGTGTTTGTCTGGCTGATTGAATCGCTTGCTGTGGAGTGGGTATTCACCCTGCTGGCCGGGAGCATTCTGATTATCGTGCAGGTGTTCCTGCTCACGAAATACATACTGAAGCTAAGTAAGGTGATCGAGCAGTTTATCGATGCGGTGGGAAATGAAGGCAGCCCCGAAATACGCTTTAGTACAGGTGTAGCTCTGTTTAGAAAGCTGGAGGAACGGTCCAATGCCATAAAGGAAGGAATACAGGCCAGGAGGCTGGAGAAGGAAAAGGACGACCGGATCCTGATCAACGCCATTAACTCGGCCGATTTTGGTCTTCTTTGTTTCAGCAGCAGGGGGGAAGTCCACTTTGCAAATGAAGCGGCAACAGGAATGATTTCCGGCAGGGAACTAAAGCATATGGACCAGATCCGGTCCGACAACATCAGGCTTTGGGAATCACTGAATCAGATAACACCAGGAAGTCCCAGGGTATTGCGCCTGAATCCGGACATCAGGCAAGGGGGCGGGCCGGGAAGTGATCGGCTGGTTTCAATCAGATTAAAGGAATTGAAGATATTTAATGAGACATACAGGCTGTTTTCACTCCAGGACATTCAGGAGGAATTGCATAAGAACGAATCCGATTCCTGGCAAAAGATTATCCGCGTTCTGACCCACGAGATCATGAATGCAGTTGCTCCCATGCTCTCCCTGACAAAATCACTGCAAACCAGGTTGAACACCGGGAAAGAGCCTGAAATAGGGAAAATAGCAGGGGGACTCAGGATGATTGAAACTACCGGACGGGGTTTAATGGACTTCACTGAAGAATACAGGCGCCTTTCCTTACTGCCTTCACCAAAGAAAGAGAAAATGGGCCTATCCGCTGCCATTCGCGGAATCGTTCTTTTGTTTGAAAAGGAAGCCGGGGACAGGGATATTCAGCTTAGCACAAAAATGGAAGCCACGGAGGCAGAAATTTTCGCCGATCCTCAGCAGTTTGAGATGATCATGATCAACCTGGTGAAAAATGCCTTTGAATCCTTTGAGGAAGATATGAAGGACAGGCAGGTCACCATCGGGACCGGAGTGAGTGAGAACAGGGTGGTGGTGACCGTGGAGGACAACGGATGTGGCATTCCAGGGCAGATGCTTGACCAGGTATTTGTACCTTTCTTCTCCACCAAAGAGCAGGGCTCAGGGATCGGCCTCAGTCTGGCACGTCAGATCATGAACAATCACGAGGCCAGCATCCACCTGGAGTCCACTCCTGATGAGGGGACCAGGATTAGCCTGATGTTTAGTTGCCAGGTTTAACTTTTCTTAACTGAATAATAGGCAGTGCTTTATTATTTTTGAGGTCTATGACGCTCAGATTTGTACTCCGCAATCTCCGGAAAAGACCTTTTCTCAATTTTATTAAGGTAATAGGACTCAGCCTGGCCTTGAGCAGCATGTTGCTGATTGTAGTGTTTTTGAAGCATGAACTGACATTTGATCGTTTTCATTCCCGCTCAGAACGGATTTACCGCTTCACCTTCACCAGCCCCACATTCTTCTCCGGGAAGCATTTTGCCAGGGTAAATGGGCCCTCCTATATACCGGATATGACTGAGACTTTTTCCGGGATAGACAATTATGTCAGGCTTTCTCCGGCCAGAGGAGGCGTGCTAAAGTGGGAAGATGAGTTTTTTAAGGTTAACCAGGGATTTGAATGCGACAGCACCTTCTTTGACATCTTTGATGCAGAGCTCCTGGTGGGTAATCCCGATCATGTACTGGATGGTCCGGGTTCCATGGTATTAAGTGAGAGTTTTTCCCGAAGGGTTTTCGGAAGCAGCAATCCGGTAGGGCAGATACTGACCCTGCCAGCCGGGCAGTATTATGCAGAGGAAACAGATTTTGTGGTAAACGGAATTATGAAGGATTTCCCCCAGAACAGTCACTTTCACCCTGACTTTATTACCACTCCCCTTAATAAATCAAGCCTTGAGAGTTGGGCCTGGACTTATCTTCTTTTGCACGAGCATGCCGATCCGGAACCCATTCGATCCGGATTTAAGGATTTCATCGCCACCCAGTTTGAGATGGACCCGGATGAGGTGAATATGGAGGCTCACCTGCAGCCTGTTTCAGACATCCACCTGCATTCAAAAAAGACACGGGAGATCGAAGCCAACAGCAGTATGACAGTAATATATTCCTTTTCCCTGGCCGCTCTGTTGCTCCTATTTATTGCGCTTATTAATTATGCCAACCTGAATATGGGCATGGCCGGCTACAGTGATAAATACCTCTTTATCGGAAAGGTCTTTGGCTCTTCAAAACGGATGCAGGTGAAGCATTTTCTTTTTGAGGCGATTGTTATTGCTGTAGCATCGCTAATCATTAGCGGGATCATTGCTGCTCTTGTGATCATATACATTCAAAAGCAGCTTGCTTTAAACCTGTTCACAGGGAATCTGCTTTTTATGATAGCTGTGGCCTTGATCTTCAGTTTGCTGGGGATCCTGGCGGGCATTCTGCCCCTGTTAAGGCAATATATCAACTACATAAGATCTTCCTTGGATATGAAAAGCGGGGGCAATTTTAAACGCAGGGGAATAAGCAAGGGGCTGATTGTGTTGCAGTATACCATCTCCATCGCACTGATTGTAGCTGTATTTGTGATCCATCGCCAGACCTCATATGCCCTTAATAGTGGCCTGGGAGTTGAAGCCCCCAACCTGATCTGTATGGAAGGAGTGCATCAAAATATCCAGCGGCGTTTCTCAGAGTTCAAGGAAGAACTGCTGAAATACAATTCCATTGAATCGGTGTCGGCCATGTTAGAACCCCCGGGTGGGGAAGCCAACGATATGTTCCGCTTTACCATGGAAGGATTTGTGGCTGATGAGACAGAGGAAAGTAATGATATGATCGGGGTCTTTCCCTGCGACTACTCTTTTGCAAGCATATTTAATTTAAACTTTCTTGGGGGGAGTAATTTTTCCGAAAAGTATGTGGATAACGAGGGATCGGGGGAGTACATCCTGAATGAGTCTGCCATGAGAAGGCTGAATTATGCGGATCCTGAGGAGATAGTCGGAAAAGAATTCGGGCTTATTTTCGAGGCAGATGGGATTATCATCCCTTCGGGGAAAATTATCGGGGTGGTGGAGGATTTTCACCTTTCAAGCTTAAAGAGGAAGATTGAGCCCCTGGTGCTTTTTAAACGAAAGGATCTCTGGCTGATCCAAATAATTATTGCGTTTCAACCTGATATGCAGGCCCGTGCCCTTGCCGACATGAAAGGGGTCTGGGATAAAATGTTCCCCGAATATCCCTATCAGTATGAATACATTGATTCCATGTATCGTAATGTTTACTCCACAGAACTTTTACAGGCCCGGCTTCTATCTATTTTTACCCTGATCGCCCTGTTTATTTGCTCAATGGGACTTCTGGGTCTGTCCCTTCTGAGTACGCAGAGACGAATTAAGGAGATAGGGATACGAAAGGTCAACGGGGCTGAAACCAGCCACATCATGAACATGCTCAACTGGGATTATATCAAATGGATCATCCTGTCCTTTGTGCTCGCCATCCCCTTTGCCTACCTGGCCATGAGCAAATGGCTGGAAAGCTTTGCTTATAAAACAAGCTTAAGCTGGTGGATCTTTGCGCTGGCCGGTTTAGTTGCACTGATCATTGCCCTGATTACCGTTTCCATTCAATCCTGGAAAGCCTCCAACCGCAATCCGGTGGAGGCACTGAGGTATGAGTGAGTGTTTTTCTATTCCTGTTGTGATCTCACTTTTTCAGTATATTTGATTAAAGCTCTGAATGCTGCACGATATGAAAAGAACCGGACTTACAATGATGGTCATCCTGTTAATGGCTATGTCTTCCAGCGCACAGTATTTCTTAGATAGTAAACAGCTATATCTTGCCTCTGCTGCGGAACTGCAACTTTATGCAAACGCTCTGGGATTTTCAGATAGCATGCAAAATATAAATGGTGTTGAAATTTTCAAGCTCAGGTACAACACGGTGGATGTGTTTGGAAATCCCACCATAGCTTCGGGAGCCCTGTATGTTCCGCAGGTCAGCTGTGATACTTTACCCCTGCTTTCCTATCAGCATGGAACTGTCATGGATTACAGGAAGGTCCCTTCGAGGAGATCCGACGACCTCACGGGTTACTTTTTCGGGGGAAGCGGATATATTACGGTTATGCCTGATTATCTTGGCCTTGGAGATAATCCCGGAATTCATCCCTACATTCACTGGGAATCGGAAGCTACCGCAAGCATTGATTTAATCAGGGCTGCCAGAGAATTCCTGAATGATTCATTAAAAATATGGGATAACGGTCAGCTCTTTATTTCCGGATACTCCCAGGGAGGGCATGCGACCATGGCCATGCATAAGTATATCCAGATTCATAATCTGAAAGAGGAGTTTAATGTGGTGGCTTCATCACCCATGTCAGGCCCTTATTCCCTGTATCACGATCAGATGAACCTGATCCTGAACGAGGATTCGACTTATTACAAATCCATCTTTCTCCCCTATATTTTTGCCTCTTACAACCTGGTATACGGGAACCTTTATACGGATTACACCCAGTATTATGATCCCCCGTTCGATTCACTTATTGCCTCCTGGGACTCTTCCGGAATATATTTGGATCATGTTTCCAGTGACATTTTCCCACTAAACTACTACCACTTCATGCAGGATTCTGTGCTTGATCACATCATTGAAAATCCAAATCATCCGGTAAATGTGGCTTTGAGAGAAAACGATTTGCACAACTGGGCACCCCAGGAACCTGTACGGATGCTGTATTGCGAAATGGATTCCATGGTCTCTCCCCAAAATTCCTTAACGGCCCTGGATACCATGACTGCTCTGGGAGCTCCCGATGTAAAGGCTATTAATGTGTATTCGCTGGGGGATCATGGATCATGTGCTTTACCCGCATATTTCTATACACTTGCCTGGTTTGACAGCCTGGCAGTGAAATGCTCACCCGCTGTTAATCTGCCAGAATTCAATAATACTCCCGGGTTTAAGGTTTATCCCAATCCCACCAGTGGACTCATAACTATTGAGACAGCTGAGCCTGACCTGTGGCACATTGAGATCATCTCCCTTAATGGTCAGACTGTGCTTAGCCGGAATCTGGAAGGGCCCACTCTGCAAATGGATCTTTCAGCGTACAAGAGGGGAGTTTATTTCATTACAATTTCTTCAGACAAATACACTGTTACCCGAAAGATCATTAAGCTATAAGCCTATAACAATTTATGTGTGTTCCGGTTTCCCCACTTTGCCCATAAAGAGAATGGCTCCGGTGGAGTTCTCTTTGATTACATAAAGAAATGGCCGGTTCGCTTTAAACGGGATGAGACTGCCTCCTCCGGCACTTGTAAAGCTCATTTCCACGATGGTTGCGGCAGCTGCTTCGGTGCCCTCCTCCTGCACATCGATAAAGGTCTGATGGATAACTCTTGAGATAAAGATGTTGCCACTGGGAGTGATTTTTGTAAAATCGGCTCCATCCGAAAAGGCTACTCCCAGTCCCAGGTTTTTCAGGGGATCATTAAGCAGGTCCTTCCATTCATACTTGAATTTGGGGAGGGTGATTTCCATTCCTGTAAACCTGGAGTTTTCAAACCATGAATCCCAGTTTGCCCCATCCAGTTTGGCCACCAGGTCACCAAGCTCATCCCCGGGTGAAGGCAGGTCCACTCCATTCCGTGGTGCCGGGAGCATAACCACCATGCTAAAGGCGCTGTCGCCGTAGGGTAGCTCCACCGCAGTGAAATCCTCATTGGAGGTATACTGGAAATCCCCTGATACTTTCATATAGTCCACCTGATGTTTTGTCCCGTCGGCCAGGCTGAAATCTCCCTGGTAGGTATCAGCCTTTTCAAACTCATATTTCCAGGGGGCATTGAAGTAGATGGCATTGATCAGGTACATGACGGCATCTGCCGGGATAAAGTTCAGCATATCCTTGATCTTGTCGTTGGTTTTATCCTCGATCCACGAGTTGATAGCATCCAGGGTCGCGGGATCTCCAAAATCGGCCTCTTTTACCTCGGCATCAAAGTACTCCTTATTGGTATCTATAAATTCCTGAATCACTTGGAACCCCAGTCGGTACCAGATGCTGTTGGCAATGGAGAAATCGACCTTGTCATCCAGATCGAGCATCTGCTCCATCAGATCCTTGTAGCTCTCATTTACCTCTGTTCCGGTAAGATCCCCGAAGTGAAGAACATCATTAAACGCCTCCAGGGTGGTTCCGGCAGCACCGTTGTAAGTCATCCCCAGTGCATAGGAGACGCTCAGGGGGGAGATCATCAGGTTCTCCTCTTCACTGTTCAGGTACACCTGCTGGAACAGTTCAAAGCCAAAGGCCTGGTCGGCTTCCAGAATCTCAGCCGATTTCTTATGCAGCTCGATCCTTTTGGCTTCTTTCTCAATGGGTTCTGTTTCTTCACAGGATTGAATGAAGATGGCTGTGATCAGGACCGCTATGATAGGTATTAAGTGCGTTCTCATGGGGTTTGATTTACAAGGTTATACTGGTATGATGCAGAATCTGAGAAAAGGGTTGGGTCAGATTATGTAAATAAGACAACGATAAAGACAAGGGTCGGCACAAATTAGAATCTATGGATATTCCGGCCTACCCACCTTGCCCATAAAGAGAATAGCTCCGGTGGAGTTCTCTTTGATTACATAAAGAAATGGCCGGTCCGCTTTGAATGGTATTGGACCACCGCCGGCACTTGTTTCTCTCATCTCAACGATGGTGGCAGCAGCTGCTTCAGTGCCCTCCTCCTGCACATCGATAAAGGTCTGGTGGATGACCCTTGAAATATAGATACCCCCGGGAGGGGTGATCCTTGAGAAATCGGCACTCCCCGAAAAGGCTACTCCCAGTCCCAGGTTTTTCAGGGGATCATTAAGCAGGTCCTTCCATTCATACTTGAATTTGGGCAGATCCACCTGGACAGCCGTGTACAAGGAGTTTTCAAACCATGCATCCCAGTGTGCCCCATCCAGTTTAGCCACAAGGTTGGAAAGCTCATCCCCGGGTGAAGGCAGGTCAACGCCACTCCGTGGTACCGGGAGCATTACTACCATGCTAAAAGCACTGTCACCGTAGGGTAGCTCCACCGCAGTGAAATCTTCATTAGATGTGTATTGGAAATCACCGGAAACGCGCATAAAATCGACTGGTGTCAGTGCATCGTCCGACACGAAGAAATCACCCTGATAGGTATCCGCCTTTTCAAACTCATATTTCCAGGGGGCATTGAAGTAGATGGCATTGATCAGGTACATCACTGCATCTGCCGGGATAAAGTCCAGCATATCCTGGATCTTGCCATTGGTTTTATCCTCGATCCACGAGTTGATAGCATCCAGGGTGGCGGGATCTCCAAAATCGGCCTCTTTTACCTCCGCATCAAAGTACTCCTTATTGGTATCTATAAATTCCTGAATCACCTGGAACCCCAGCCGGTACCAAATGCTGTTGGCAATGGAGAAATCGACCTTGTCATCCAGATCGAGCATCTGCTCCATCAGATCCTTGTAGCTCTCATTTACCTCTGTTCCGGTAAGATTCCCGAAGTGAAGCACATTATTAAACGCATCCAGGGTAGTTCCGGCAGCACCGTTGTAAGTCATTCCCAGCGCGTAGGAGACACTCAGGGGGGAGATCATCAGGTTCTCCTCTTCACTCTTCAGGTACACCTGCTGGAACAGTTCAAAGCCAAAGGCCTGGTCGGCTTCCAGAATCTCAGCCGATTTCTTGCGCAGCTCGATCTTTTTAGCTTCTTTCTCAATGGGTTCTGTTTCTTCACAGGAATGAGTGAAGATGGCTGTGATCAGAACTGCTATGATAGTTATTAAGTGCATCTTCATGGGGTGTTGTCTTTAGAAACAATCATTAAAATGGAGTATTCATCCTGCTTGCGTTCAATCCCGTATTCTGGATAGGGCAATACGTCGATAAGCTGATACCGGTATCCTTGTATTATCGTATCGGTACGAAAACTGTTGTGTGTATTTAAATGGAACGCTGAATGCTCATGATCGCCTTCTCCCAGTATAAAGCTCACTTCTGCATTCCCTTCCCAGACACACACGACCCCTATGGGGCATCGGCTGTCAGCAACCAGTGAATCACAGACCAGTAACAGTTCCTCTTCCGGGTTGCAGTACTGTTCGCCGATTTTTATTTCTATGGTATCATTCAGCGTAAGAGGGGATGCATCCAGGTTATTGCAGATACCTGAATGAAACATGTCTTCACACCCGGAAAACATAATAGCCGTAATAAATATTAAGAATGGTACCCTCACAATATCCTTTATATAAATGATGCATAAATGGACTAAAAGGTTGCCTGAATAATATGGCGGAGGAAGAGGGATTACTTCGTGATCCCTGGAGGGGGAGGCCTGCACAGATTAAAAAAGCCATTACTCACTTCGTTCGCAATGTGCTTTTTATCTGGACCAATCCTCACTCAAGCAAGCTTGGTTCGGTCCGGCCCAAATAAAAAGCCCGCTTGCTGCGCAAACGGGCTTTGATAATCTGTGCGGAGGAAGAGGGATTCGAACCCCCGGTCCGCTCGCGCGGACAACGGTTTTCAAGACCGCCGCATTCGACCACTCTGCCATTCCTCCGGCCGCAAAAGTAGTAAATTTTTATAAAGTTTAAATCTAAATTAGCTAAAGCTAGTGGTGACGGACTATTCAGGCGATTTGGTCGAAAAAGTGAAGTGAAGGCTGGAAAGAGGGAATTTTTAGATGGATAACAGGTGCGTTTTCTACAAAAAGTCAGTATTTATCAACATTTCCGGGTTTTTTTTTGGGCTCTTTCTTGCTTGGGTATCAGAAAAAATTATATTTGTAAAGTATTAGGAAAATTTAACAATATTTACTAACCCTTAAATTTCATTTATTATGAACAAAGCACAATTAATAGATGCTATTGCTGCTGAAGCCAATCTGACTAAGGCAGATGCAAAAAGGGCTCTCGACGCTTTTATTGCTACAACAACGGGTGCATTGAAGAAAGGTGACCGCGTTGCCTTAGTAGGATTTGGATCATTCTCAGTATCTGAAAGAGGTGCTAGGACTGGCCGTAATCCACAGACCGGTGCAGAGATTAAGATTGCTGCCAAGAAGGTTGTGAAGTTCAAAGCTGGAAGTGAGCTTGGAGACGCTGTCAAGTAAAAATATTTGAACTGCAAAAATGAGGGGGCAAGTTGCTCCCTTTTTTTTTGGGTATTTTTGAAGAATGAATCCTTATAAGTCAGATTTAATCAAACATTTATCGACCTGCATAACTGAACAGCGCTTCTCCCTTTTTCAAAAGGTGGTGAATGAGCGTACCAGGTACATTACGGTATTGCTGGAGGATATTTACCAGTCGCAAAACGCCTCAGCTGTGCTGCGAACCTGCGACTGCACGGGTATTCAGGATGTACACATTGTGGAAGAGAGGAATGAATATGAAATTAATCGCGATGTAGCACTGGGAGCAAACCAGTGGCTATCGCTTCACTACTATAATTCAGGCGAGGATAATATATGTACGGGAGTAGAGGCCTTAAAAAAGCAGGGATATCGCATTGTGGCCACTTCACCTCACAAAGAAGGAACAAACCCTGAAACTTTTGACCTCAGCAAAGGAAAGGCTGCGCTGCTGTTTGGGACAGAGTTGAACGGGCTTACTCAAAGGGCACTGGACCTGGCAGACGAATACATTCAGATCCCCATGGTTGGTTTCACCGAAAGCTATAATATTTCCGTATCGGCAGCCCTTATTTTATACGGTTTACGCAAACGCCTGGAAAGCTCCGACCTTGATTGGCGACTGGTGGAGGAGGAGCGCTCTGAACTGTTGATAAACTGGCTGAGAACAAGTATAAAAATGTCAGAACAGATTGAAAGACAGTTTCGAAGTGATTATGATAGTACTTTTTAATATGTGATAGCTGTTGTTATTGTATTATTCGTTACCTTTGATTAACAGTTGTTTTCATTGGATAAGTAAATAGCTGGGATTGACTAAATTGACTTGAGAATGAACTGCATGATTATTGATGATGATACGCTGTCAAGGCGTATTATCGAGGAATTTATTCAGAAGACGGACGGATTGGATTTGATTTCTTCCAGTGGGGACCCGGTTGAGGGGATCAACATACTGAAAAAGCACGATGAGATTCACTTGATTTTCCTGGATATTGAAATGCCGGAAATGACGGGTATTGAATTGCTTAATACCCTGAAAAATCCTCCGCAGGTGATTATTGTCTCTTCCAAGGGTAAGTATGCCGTGGACTCCTATGAGTATGATGTGACCGATTACCTGTTGAAGCCTGTGGATTATGGTCGGTTTTACAGGGCAGTTTCCAAGGCATTTATACGTTTTGAACAGTTGACCGCAGATCAGCTGGGCAAGGATGAGATCTTTATCAAGAAGAATGCCACCCTGGTTAAGCTAAAATATGATGACATCCTCTGGGTGGAAGCGCTGGAGAATTACGTGATATTCAATACTTTCGCTGATAAGTATACGATACACTTCACCATGAAAGCCATTGAGCAAAAGTTGCCCTCCAATAAATTTACCCGGGTGCACCGCTCATACATTGTAAATACCAGTTGCATTAATGTTATTGAAGACAATTCGGTAATTATAAAGGTGGAAGATGGAAATAAATCCATTCCCATCGGAAAGTCCTATAAGGAGAAACTGATGCGGGATATCAACCTGATCATCAAATAATCCATGGTTTCTAACAGGCAGTTGTTTCTGCGTCATGTGGCGCAGACCTCTGGTTCATCCCTTCAGTTTGAAATAGAAAAAGCCGAAGGGATCTTTTTTTACAGTAAATCGGGTAAGAAATACATGGACCTGGTATCGGGAGTCTCTGTCTCGGCACTGGGTCATGGTCACCCCGATGTGGTTCGTGCTGTTAAGGAACAGGCAGAAAATTACATGCATACCATGGTTTATGGAGAGTTTGTTCAATCTCCCCAGGTGAAGTATGCCCATTGGCTGGTGGACAAACTTCCTTCCTCCCTGGACAATGTCTTCTTTGTAAATTCCGGAAGTGAAGCCATCGACGGGGCCATGAAGCTGGCCAAGCGTGTCACAGAAAGAGGAAAATTCGTTGCTTTTGAAAATGGGTATCACGGGGGAACACATGGTGCTATGAGCATTTTAGGGGATTCCAGGGCGCGATCGGGCTACCTGCCACTTCTGCCGGGGATAAAGCACATCCGGTTTAACAGGGAATCTGATCTGGATCGAATTGATACGGATACAGCTGCAGTCATCGTTGAACCCATCCAGGCAGAGGCCGGGATCATAGAGCCAGAACGTGCTTTCCTGAAACTGGTTCGTGAACGCTGCAACCAGGTGGGAGCCCTGTTGATTCTGGATGAAATCCAGACTGGAATGGGCAGGACAGGGAAACTTTTTGCCTTTGAACATTATGGGGTGATTCCGGACATAATCTGCCTTGCAAAAAGTTTTGGGGGAGGAATGCCCCTTGGTGCCTTCATTTCTTCAAAAGCGTTTATGCATAAGTTAACCTTTGATCCTCCCCTGGGTCACATTACCACCTTTGGAGGTCACCCGGTCAGTTGTGCTGCAGGTTTGGCAGCACAAATGGTTGTGGAGAGGGATGGATTGATGGAGCATGCTTTGAATATGGAAAAGAGATACCGACGGGATTTAAAACACCCCCTTATTACATCGATTCGTGGCAGGGGATTGTTCCTTGCCGTAGTTCTGGAGGAAGAAGTGGATGTAAGGCGCTTCATTTCTCATGCCTTTGAAAACCAGTTGGTAATTGACCAGTTTTTATTTTCCAATAATTCTTTCCGGATTGCCCCTCCACTGATCATCTCTGAAGATGAAGTGGACGATTCCATTCAGCGAGTTTTAGCTACCCTCAACTGGAGGATTAAATAAGAAAATGCCTGATTATCCGTTCATATAATTACTATGTCCAGGTTTGCTCTTATAATACTTTCTGTATTACTGACCGTATCGCTTCATGCCCAGGAACCTCAGTACCTCAACATGGTAAAGGCAGAAGCTATGTTACAGGACCTCTTTGTTCAGCTCTATTCAGACAGCCTGTCAGAAGTGGAGCCGGTTCTGACAACTATACTGGATGTTATGCCCAATGCCCTTTCGGCAGATGGAGCCATGGATTTTACGTGGACAGGATTGAACCGCATTGGAGTGGTAAGCTCAGATGACGGCAGGATCAGGTTCTTTACATGGCATGTAATGGATGACAGGGACCATTACCGCTACTTCGGTTTTGTGCAGGTGGCCATGAAAAAGGGGAAGTTTAAACTATATGCCATGCATGACAATGGCAAGAGCCAGAGAAATGTGACGAGGCTGGAACAGTCTCCGGATGACTGGTACGGGAAACTCTATTACAGCATCCTGACAAACAGGTACAAACGGAAGACTTACTATACCCTGCTGGGCATGGATTTCAATAATACCCGCTCTAATCTTAAAACCATTGAAGTATTGAACATTCATCGAAACCAACCCCGCTTTCTAATGGGCAGGTTCTTTGATGGCCGTAGCAAACAGGATCGAGTGGTACTGGAATATTCAGCTCGGGTAGCCATCTCGGTCCGCTTCGATCCGGGATTGGAGATGATCACTTTCGACCACCTGGTCCCTTTCCATCCCATCTACGAGAATAACTATGAGTTTTATGGGCCCGATGGTTCATTCGACGGTCTTGAGTTTGAGGATGGAGCCTGGAACCTTCGCACGGATATTGATGCCAGGAATATAAACTGACAATACGTCAGATTTACCTGATTGGCATATCATTTGTCACTGTCGTGACCAGATGTAAACTATAAAATAATTGAACGATGCAGAAAGGTAAGATCAATGTTACCACGGAAAATATTTTTCCCATAATTAAAAAATTCCTCTACTCAGATCACGAGATATTCCTCAGGGAGCTGATTTCTAATGCAGTGGATGCCACTCAGAAACTAAAAACACTTGCCTCGGTGGGTGATTTCAAAGGAGAATTGGGTGATCAGACCATCAGAGTCGATGTAAATAAGAAAAAGAAGACCCTCACTGTCACTGATGCGGGAATCGGAATGACTGCCGAGGAAGTGGAAAAGTACATTAACCAGATAGCTTTCTCCAGTGCCGAGGACTTTATGGAAAAATACAAGAATGACAACAATGCCATCATCGGTCATTTCGGACTTGGATTCTATTCCTCTTTCATGGTATCGGACAAGGTGGAAATCAATACCCTGTCGTGTCAGGAGGGTGCCAAAGGAGTTGCATGGAGTTGTGACGGCAGTCCCGAGTTTACCCTGGATGAGACTGACAAAAAGGAGAGAGGTACATCGATTACATTACACCTTGACGACGATAGCAAGGAGTTTCTGGAAGAAAGCAAGATCAATGAGCTGCTTGACAAGTATTGCAAGTTTTTACCCGTTGAGATTGCATTTGGCAAGGAGAAGGAGTGGAAAGATGGCAAGGAGGTTGAATTGGATAAGGACAAAATTATCAATGATACCAAACCTCTGTGGACACTTACTCCGTCAGAAGTGAAGGATGAGGATTACAATGAGTTCTATCGTAAACTTTATCCCATAGGTGACGAGCCCCTGTTTAACATTCATCTGAATGTGGACTATCCTTTTACACTGACCGGTATTCTGTATTTCCCGCGCATAAAGAATAACATTGAGATCCAGAAAAATAAGATTCAGTTATACAGCAACCAGGTATTTGTGACCGACTCGGTGGAAGGGATCGTACCCGAATTCCTTACTCTGCTTCACGGAGTTCTGGATTCTCCTGATATCCCGTTGAATGTTTCAAGGAGTTACCTTCAGAGCGATTCCAATGTGAAAAAAATCTCATCTCATATTACCAAGAAGGTGGCTGACCGCCTGGAGGAGATCTTTAAGAACGACCGGGAGCAGTACGAGAAGAAGTGGGACGATCTGAAACTTTTCATTGAGTATGGCATGATGTCAGAGGAAAAGTTCCATGACCGGGCAGAGAAGTTTGCCCTGCTGAAGAATATGGATGGAAAGTACTTCACACTCAGTGAGTATGAAGAATTAATCAAAAAGGAACAGACAGACAAAAACAAGACCCTGGTGTATCTTTATGCCACTGATAAAGCCGAACAATACAGCTACATCGAAGCGGCAAAAGCCAAAGGCTACGATGTATTGCTGATGGACGGTCAGCTTGATACCCACTTCCTGAATCACATGGAGACCAAGCTGAAGGATTCCAGGTTTGCACGGGTCGACTCAGAAATAATCGATAAGCTAATCGATAAGGATGAGGCCAGGGAATCCAAACTGAGCTCCGACCAGCAGGCCGACCTTACTCCTGTATTCCAGGCACACCTGCCCGGTCAGGAAATGAGCTACTTTGTAAGCTATGAGTCCCTGTCGGAAGCGGATCAGCCGGTGATGATCACACAGAGTGAATTTATGCGACGGATGAAGGATATGCAGGAAATGAGCGGCCAGGCCTCCATGTACGGAAATATGCCCGACTCATACAACCTGGTGGTTAATGCCAATCATCCCCTGGTAAGTAAAATTGCCGAGCAGACCGAAAAGAAACTGGGCAAGAAGCTGGAAGAGCTGCGTGGCGAGAAGAATGGCCTTTCGGAAGAGCAGCAGCTCCTGGAGAAAGCCAAAGAAGGGAAGAAAGATGAGGAGATCCCCCAGAGTGAGAAGGACCAGATGGAAGATGTAAATAAGAAGCTTGGTGAACTTGAAACGAAGCGTGTGGAGATGCTTAAGAAACACGGATCAGGTCAGAAGCTTGTTAAACAGCTCATCGACCTGGCGCTGCTGGCTAACAATCAATTGAAAGGTGAGGAATTGGCAGCGTTTGTGAAGCGCAGTGTGGAGCTGATTAAATAAACCTGTTATCAGGCCGCTTACGGGACCGGTCTGGATATATTGAAAACTGAACCTCCTGTTAAAGAAACAACAAATTTACCTCCTCTTTCAGAAAGTCGATGGCTACCTGGGAGGGAGGGTTGTTTAATTCTGTGAGCCGTTCCAGGATGAGTTTTCCCAGGGTGGGACCTTTGGCATCGGGCTTTACTTCTTTGGCCGTATCGTTGATCAGGTTAATGACCTGGTTTTTGGCAGTCTTAATTTTTTCCCAGCCTTCTGTACTTATATAGGTCTGTTGTGCAATGTTATGTTCAAACTCGGAGGTGATGCTGGTGAGCAATTCCTGCTGAAGCTGTCTGGCAGTGTATTCGTTCCGGCTGATTCGCATGATCATGGAGTCTGGTGAAATACGTTCCAACAGCAGGATACTTCGCTCATAAGCCTGCAACCTGATGGGAAGGATCTCATCGGTGATGTGCATGTTGAATTCGCTCTTTCGCCTTTTATCTTCATTCTTTGACCAGGCCCTGAGCATCACCCATACAGTAAAAAAAACAATCAGAGCGGGTAATGTGTACTTAAGGATTTCAAGTAAAACCTCCATGTTAATCTTTTTTTGAAACTTGCTATGCACAATATTAACGTAAATTATTACGAAAAGTGTATTTTTGATCACTGAAATGCAATTGTCAAATATTTAAAATTTAACTAATGGAACAACTTTCAGCAAGAATTAAATCATTGGCTGCATCAGCCACAATCGCCATGAACCAGAAGGGACGTGAATTGAAGGATAAAGGTGTTGATGTGATCAACCTTAGTGTAGGAGAACCTGATTTCTTAACCCCTGATCACATACGTGAAGCTGCCAAAAAAGCCATTGATGGAAACTGGCATCACTACGCTCCTGTGGCAGGATACCCTGATTTGTTGAAAGCAATTGTTGAAAAGTTTAAACGGGAGAACAACCTGGATTATGAAACCTCCAACATCATGGTAAGTGTGGGAGCCAAGCACTCCCTGGCCAATGTAATGATGTGCCTTATCGATAAAGGGGAAGAGGTTATTGTCCCGGCTCCATACTGGGTGAGCTATGCCGAACAGGTGAAAATTGCAGAGGGAGTGAATGTGGTTGTCGATACCACTGTGGAGGATGAATTTAAAATGTCTGCTGAGCAGCTTGAAGCGGCTATTACTCCAAAGACAAAGGCTCTGCTACTCTGCTCTCCGTCGAATCCGACCGGAAGTGTCTATACGAGGGATGAGTTGAAAGCCCTGGCCGATGTGCTGGTAAAGCACCCAAATATATATGTGATCGCCGATGAGATTTACGAACACATTAATTTTGTGGGTGGACACGAATCCATCGCCCAGTTTGAGGAAATACGCGACCGCGTGGTGATCATCAACGGAGTGTCCAAAGGATATGCCATGACCGGATGGAGGATTGGGTACATGGCCGGACCGGCCTGGCTGGTAAAAGCATGCAGTAAGCTGCAGGGGCAAATGACCTCAGGAGCTACTTCCATTGCCATGCGTGCTGCACTGGAAGCACTGACCGGCGATCAGAGTTGTGTTACTGAAATGCGTGATGCCTTTTTGCGCAGGCGTGACCTGATCCTGGGCCATGTGAACCAGATTGAAGGTGTAAAATGTGCCACTCCCGGGGGAGCCTTTTATGTATTTCCCGATATGAGTGCCTATGTTGGAAAGTCGGTGGATGGCCGGAAGATTGAAACCGACATGGATCTTTGTATTTATCTGCTGGAGGTGGGCCACATTGCCACAGTACCGGGATCAGCCTTTGGAGCCGATGGCTGTGTGAGGATCAGCTATGCAAACTCTGATGAGAACCTGGAGAAGGCCATGGACAGGTTGAAGAAAGCACTGGCAGC
>JBDLIM010000073.1:0-18751 GCA_039714915.1 Bacteroidota bacterium | reverse complement strand
GGCCAAAAGTAGGGGTTTTTGGAATGAAATGCTAAATTTTGGAGGCTTTGTCGTATTTTTCGCATTTCAAAGAAAACACAAGCATGTTTTTCCTTAAGGTATATTCCATTTTTGCATGGATTACCATGGCCATCACCTCGGTGATCATCACCCCTTTTTTCCTGCTCACCTGGATCTGCACCTTCTGGTGGGACCGCAGAAGGCTGGTCACACATATGATGGGAACCTTCTGGGCCTGGCACTACCAATCACTGATCCCCTTCTGGAAGCTTCACCTGGAGGGCAGGGAAAAAATACCCTGGCACCGGCCGGTGGTCCTGGTTTCCAATCACAGGTCTCTGATCGATATCCTGGCCCTCTACAAGCTGAGAAGGCCTTTTAAATGGACTTCCAAATCGGAGAATTTCAGGCTTCCCTTCATAGGGATGGTACTCTCGCTTACCAATTCGGTGAGGATCAGGCGTGAGTCGCTTCGATCAGGAGCACAGTTCCTTTCACAGGCCGAAGAAGAAATGAAAAAGGGATCTTCCATCTTGCTGTTCCCCGAGGGAACCCGTTCTAAAACTATGGAGATGAGATCTTTTAAAGAAGGTGCCTTTTTACTGGCCAAAAGAAGCGGAAGCGGGATTATTCCCATAGTCCATACGGGTTCGGAAAAAACTTTCGATCGGGGATCATGGGTCTTAAAAGGGAAGGCAAGCATCCATATCCGGGTTCTGGATGAAATTCCTGCCGATGAAGTGGGGAAGATGGAAGTAAAGGACATGATGATGCGGGTCAGGGAGATCATGGAGCGGGGGCTCGGAAAGCTGGAAAAAGAAAAGGGCAGATGAAGATGCAAGGGAAGATCATCCGGCGGATGGGCTTTATCCGCGACCAGGAAGGCATCATGAACCGCTATCTGCGTGAGAAGTCCGGGTGGGAAACCCACCTTCAGCATACCCGTGAATTCATACAGGATTCGTTCCGGAATCCGGGGATTAAATCTGTCGCCGTGCTTGGAAGTGGCTGGCTGCTGGATGTACCCCTGGAATATTTACGCTTACACTTTGACCATGTGTACCTGGTGGACATTCATCACCCGGTGCAGATCAGAAAGAAGACCGCACCCATGGATAATGTGGAGCTGATCGAAGCCGATTTGTCAGGAGGGGCCGTCGGGCAACTCTGGCAACTCAGTAAGAACAGATCAAAGCAAGCCGGCGGTGGGCTGATGGATCAAATTTCCTTACAGCACCCACTTCAACACATCAACTACGATGCGCTAATCTCTGTAAACCTGCTTAACCAGCTGGATATCATGCTTTGTGACTTTATAAGCAGACGAAACTATTTTCAACAGGAAAAGCAAGAACCTTTACGCTCAGCCCTTCAAAAATTTCACCTGCAGTGGATTACAGCCACCCCGGGCTGCCTGATAAGCGATGTGACAGAAAAAAGTGAAGATAAAAAAGGAAATCTTAGCTCCAAATCTTTGCTTCACACCGATTTACCCGAAGGAATCCGCAGGGAATCATGGACCTGGGAATTTGACTCACAGGGCACCTATCGTCCCAATATCCTTACAACTATGGAAGTTAAGGCCGTTGAATGGGCCTGAAACTGGCGTTTTTCAACGTCTTTTAAAAAGAATTGTGTTGAAAACTGGGTGATGCTCCGACCCTGTTTTTGGTTATATTTGTGCTGCCAATGAGGAGATTGATATGACGGCAAATTATTCGGAAGATACCATCCGGACACTTGACTGGAAAGAACACATACGCAAGCGTCCGGGCATGTATATCGGGAAGCTGGGAGATGGTTCCTCGCCCGATGATGGAATATATATCCTCCTGAAGGAGGTTATCGATAATTCCATTGATGAATACATGATGGGCTTTGGAAAGACCATTGATGTAAATATAAATGAGCACCGCGTTTCGATCCGCGATTACGGACGGGGAGTGCCGCTGGGGAAAGTAGTGGATGTGGCATCGAAAATGAATACAGGTGCCAAATATGATTCCAAGGTTTTTAAAAAATCAGTGGGACTGAATGGTGTGGGGATCAAAGCAGTGAATGCCCTCTCTTCCAGTTTTACAATTCAGTCCTTCCGTGAAGGGAAAGTTAAGGCAGTGGATTTTGGAATGGGAGAACTCCTGAAGAACCATCCCCAGAGAAATGCACAGGAAAAGAACGGAACTGAGATTATCTTCGAACCCGATCATACCCTCTTTGGAAAATTCAATTTCATCGATGAGTACATCGAAGCCATGCTTCGTAACTATACCTACCTCAATACGGGTTTGACCATCGTTTATAACGGGCAGAAGTTTATTTCCAAGAACGGTTTGCTGGACCTGCTGGAGGAGAATATGAGCGGGGAAGGGCTCTATCCCATCATTCATTTAAAGAACGGGGATATTGAAGTGGCCATCACCCATGGCAACCAGTACGGTGAAGAGTACTTCAGCTTTGTAAATGGTCAGCACACCACACAGGGGGGTACCCACCAGGTGGCTTATAAGGAGGCCCTGGTAAAAACCATCAGGGATTTTTACAAGAAGGATTTCGATGCTTCCGACATACGCACCTCCATCATCGCAGCCATCAGCATCAAGGTGGAAGAACCCGTGTTCGAATCCCAGACCAAAACCAAGCTGGGCTCCAAGGACATTGGGCCAAAAGGTCCTTCGGTTCGGAATTTCATTATGAATTTCCTTACCAGCAAACTGGATGATTACCTGCACAAGCATGGGGAGACTGCCCACATCCTGCTCAAGAAAATACAGGAATCTGAGAAAGAGCGGAAAGCCATCTCGGGGATCAAGAAACTGGCCAGGGAAAGAGCCAAGAAAGCCAACCTTCATAATAAAAAATTACGCGACTGCCGGGTCCATTACAATGGGAAGGACGATCGAAAAAATGAATCCACCCTGTTTATCACCGAAGGGGATTCGGCGTCGGGTTCCATTACCAAATCAAGGGATGTTAATACCCAGGCCGTATTCAGCCTCCGGGGTAAGCCGCTGAATTCCTTTGGCCTGACCAAGAAAGTTGTCTATGAAAATGAGGAATTTAACCTTTTGCAGGCAGCGCTTAATATTGAGGACGGACTGGATGGTTTGAGGTATAAAAATGTGGTGGTCGCCACCGATGCGGATGTGGACGGTATGCACATCCGGCTGCTGCTGCTCACCTTCTTTTTACAGTTCTTTCCCAACCTGGTACGCAATGGTCACCTCTACATCCTTCAAACTCCCCTGTTCAGGGTCAGGAACAAGAAGGAGACCTTCTATTGCTACAGCGATGAGGAAAAAGCCAGTGCCATTCGGAAAGTTGGGAAAAATCCCGAAATCACAAGATTTAAGGGACTGGGGGAGATCTCACCGGGCGAGTTCAAGCATTTTATCGGACCCGAAATCAGGCTTCAGCCTGTAAGACTGAAAAAGGATGACGATCTAAAAGATATCCTGGGATTTTACATGGGGAAGAATACTCCCGAAAGACAGGACTTTATCATAAACAGGTTAAGGGTGGAAGAGGATCCGGTGGAGGTGGCCTGATGGATATGCTCCGCCAAGGCTGGCAATCACAAATAAGCAGTGCAGATTTAAATGACAGAATTCGACGATACATCATTGGAACAAACCGAAGAGGGACACTCAGGGGATGATGTGAAGATCACCCACCTTACCGGGATGTATGAGGATTATTTTATCGACTATGCTTCCTATGTGATCCTCGAACGTGCTGTTCCTCATATAACCGATGGCCTGAAGCCGGTGCAGCGTCGCATTATGCATGCCATGAAACGCATGGATGACGGCCGCTACAATAAGGTTGCCAACATCATTGGAAATACCATGCAGTATCACCCCCATGGGGATGCTTCCATCGGAGATGCCCTGGTCCAGCTGGGTCAGAAAGAACTGCTGGTAGATACTCAGGGAAACTGGGGTAATATCTATACGGGAGATGGAGCTGCAGCATCCAGGTATATTGAAGCCCGGCTTTCAAGATTTGCCAACGAGGTGCTCTTCAACTCGAAAACCACCGAATGGAAGCTGTCCTATGATGGCCGGAACAAGGAACCGCTTACCCTGCCTGTAAAATTCCCCCTCCTGCTGGCATTGGGTGCGGAAGGGATCGCAGTGGGCCTCTCTTCCAAGATTCTGCCTCATAATTTTAATGAGCTCATCGATGCCTCCATTAAATATCTGCAGGGAAAAGAATTTGAATTGTTTCCGGATTTCCCAACCGGGGGACTGGCTGAAATCAGCCGTTACAATGACGGATTGCGGGGTGGTGCCATAAGGGTACGTGCAAAGATTGAGAAGGTGGATAACAAAACCCTGGTGATCAAGAACCTTCCTTATGGGAAGACCACCAGCAGTCTGATTGATTCCATCATCAAAGCCACAGAAAAGGGGAAAATTAAAATCAAACGCATTGATGACAATACGGCCGAAAATGTGGAGATACTGGTCCACCTTGGCTCGAATGTCTCCTCGGATAAAACCATCGATGCGCTTTATGCCTTTACCGATTGTGAGATCTCCATTTCGCCCAATTGCTGCGTGATAGATGACGACAAACCCAGGTTTGTTGGGGTCAGCGAGATCCTGAAAGTAAATGCCGATCATACCAAAGACCTCCTTCGTCAGGAACTGGAGATCCGGCTCAGGGAATTGCAGGAAGACTGGCATATGTCTTCCCTGGAGAAGATTTTTATCGAGAAGCGGATCTACCGGGATATTGAAGAATGCGAAACCTGGGAAAGTGTCATCGAAACTATTGATAAGGGACTGGATCCATACAAAAAACTGCTTCTGAGGGAGGTCACCCGCGAAGATATCATCAAACTTACGGAGATCAAGATCAAGCGTATCTCCAAATACGATGTAAAAAGAGCGGATGAGCATATTAAGGCCCTGGAGGAGGAAATGGCCGAAGTAAAGAACCATCTGGACAACCTGGTAACCTATGCCATCAACTATTTCCGCCAGATTAAAAAGAAGTATGGCAAGGGGAAAGAGCGCAGAACCGAATTGAGGAATTTTGCCAGCATCGAAGCCACAAAAGTGGTGGTGGCCAACCAGAAGCTTTATATGAATGCCAAAGACGGATTCATTGGCACAGGACTCAGGAAAGATGAATTTGTAGGTGATTGTTCCGACATCGACGACATCATTGTGTTCCTTAAGAATGGCAGCTATACCATTTCCAAAGTGGCCGACAAGCAATTTGTGGGCAAGAACATCATTCATGCCGCCGTGTTTAAGAGGAATGACAGACGCACCATATACAACGTGGTGTACTTCGATGGCAACTCAGGCAATGTTATGATGAAGAGGGCCCCGGTAACCGGCATTACCCGGGATAAGCAATACAACATCGCCAAAGAGCACAAGCATACCAAGATCCTCTATTTCAGTGCAAATCCCAACGGAGAAGCCGAGATAATCAAAGTATACCTGAGGCCCCGACCCCGGCTTAAGCATCCCATCTTTGAATTCGATTTTGCAGATCTTGCCATCAAAGGAAGAGGGGCCATGGGAAATATCCTCACCAAGTTCTCGGTGCAGAAAATTGTGATGAAGGAAAAGGGTGTTTCCACTCTTGGGGGACGAAAGATCTGGTTTGACGAGGATGTATTGCGACTGAATGTGGATGGCAGGGGTGTATTTCTTGGTGAATTTTCCGGCGAAGACAAGATCCTGGTGCTTACAAAATCGGGCTTTTTCCGTACCTCCACCTTCGACCTGAGCATGCACTTTGAAGACGATATCCAAATCATTGAGAAATACAGACCGGGTAAAATCTGGTCGGCCGCCTACTTTGATGCCGAACAGAAATACTATTACCTGAAACGCTTCCATATTGAACCAGGGGCAAGATCCATTCGTTTTATAGGTGATCACCCCGATTCCCGCCTCATCAGGATAACAGAAGTAGAATACCCCCGCCTGGAACTCAAATTCGGCGGTAAAGCCAAGGACCGCAGTCCCGAAATCATTGAAGTGGCCGAGTTTATCGGCATCAAGAGTTACAAAGCCCGTGGCAAACGGCTCTCAAATTATGAGGTAAAGGTCATAGAGGAACTTGAACCGCTGGAAATCGATAGTCCGGAAGTCGAACCGGAACAAAGTCCAAAGGTGAGTACTAAGAAGGCAAAGGAGGGCGCAAAACCGGAAACAAAAGAGAGCCCTAAGAAAGAGACCCCGAAGAAGGCGGCCGATAAAAAAGAGTCTGCCTCCAAGGCCCCTTCCAAAAAAGCGCCATCAAAGAAAGCACCATCAAAGAAAGCACCATCAAAGAAAGCACCATCAAAGAAAGTACCATCAAAGAAAGTACCCTCTAAACCTGGTGCAGAGAATATAAAGCAGGATCCCGGCAAGGTACCCCTGGAGATTGTGGAACCCAAGGAGGAGAAGAAAGGGAAGGACGACAAGTCAGATCCGGGCGGACAATTCAAACTGGAGTGGTAAGATGGAATCCAGGATTTTTCTTATCGGTTTTATGGGCTCGGGGAAATCCACACTCGGGCTTAAACTGGCCAGGAAGATCGGGTATAGTTTTATGGATATGGATCAGCTTATTGAAGAAACGGCCGGGATGACCATCCCCGGAATATTCAGAGAGCTTGGGGAAGAAGTGTTCAGAAAGTGGGAGCATGACATCCTCCTTGAATTATGTGCAAGTGAGAAGGTGGTGATCTCCACCGGAGGAGGTGCCCCCTGTCACAAACAGATGATGCAGATTATGAATGAGCATGGAGCCACGGTGTATATCAAGCTGAGCCCAGAAGCCCTGAAAAACCGCCTGCAGAACTCCAGAACAGAGCGTCCGCTGATCCAGGGAAAATCGGACGAGGAACTGCTCAGGTTTATCAGATCCAAACTGGCCGAAAGGGAGTTCTATTACACTCAGGCCAGTCATACGGTGGATGGAGTAAATCTTAAACCCGAAGAACTGATCTCTGTTCTCCGGGATTAAGGTCCAGGTTTTATTTGACCTGAGATCTTTTTATGTAAATTTAACCTGTGAAACATTTTCTGCGATTGTCGTTTATTGCTTCGGTGCTCTTTGTACTGCTTGGGCTTTTCAAGCAGACCAATGAATATCCGGATTCGGGTGTTCTTGCACCGGACGGACTTGAGCAGACCATAGATCAGTCGGGGATCCTCTCCTCTCACCAGGAAGTTCCATCCCTGGTTTCAATTAGCTCTGATTCTCCTGCCCCCGGTTTCGCAATTAACGAGCTCAGAAAGTTACAGGAAGAACTGCGCTCGATTCAGTCAAAGTGTCAGCTCGTACATTTTGAAGATATCTTTAAGGAAATTCAATACGATCTGCTGCAAAGGACAGGTCGATATCTGTACGACTCCCCCGGGAATAAGATCCTGAGTTGATTTCTATCATTCCATCACCCATGCAGCTAGGCTGCCCTTGTATAATTTTATTTAACATAATAATTCATATTGTCATGAAAACACATATATATATCACATTAGTATTATTACTTATCTCATTATCTATCAGTGGTTTTTCTCAAAATAAAGAAGGAGAGTTGAAATTCCTTCAAGCTTACACCTACGGTGAATTCTCTTCCATGCTGGATCAGGATAACCCCTTTTTTCATATGATCCATACAGAAGAGGCTTCCGCCACAAGTGCAAGGCTTGGATTTTGCCCCGAATCAGAAATAAATGAAACCCGGGCCTTTCTGAACAGTCCTGAATTTCTGAAAAACCTTCCGGAGGATGTTAAATTCGCCTGGGGTGCAGAATCGGGTGAAAATGGTCAGTATCTCTATGCACTTAAAGACCCCGGACCGGAGTATTCTGGTCCGGGAAAGTCGGACATCAGGGAGATCGAGATTAATGACGGACTTCTTCTGATTTCATTCTCAAAAGAGGGTAGCGATAAATTGACCATCCTTACCTGTGAAAGTGTGGATAAAACTGTGGCTATCGTCTATGATGACCTGGTCTATTCCGCACCTGTGGTCAGGGAGGTAATAAAAGGAGGAAAATGTGCTATAAGTGGAAACTTCAGTAAGGATGAACTGGCCGAGCTGAAAACCGTTTTGGAGAATTAAGTCTTATTGAAGAAGGCTGCCTTAATCCGCAGCCTTTTTCTTAAAACATGCCCGATAATAGGACCTCGTTTTCAAGGCCTGTAATATAGTCGGCCACATTGATCCCGGAGAGTCTTATGCGCAGGGTTTCGGGATCATGTATGGTACCTATAAGCACATCCTCCAGCTTGTGAATATCCTTGGCAGTCATGAATTCACCTTCAAAATTCACCTCCTTGATAATTCCTTTTTCCACATTCATTTGAAGGGCCAGGGTTCCGGATTGAAATACCAGGCTTTTGCTAAACTGGTATTTGGGAGAATAACCAAAATTCCATTCCCAGGTGGAGAACTTGCTATCCCTCAGTTGCTGTATTTCTTTCAAATCCTGATCGTTGAAGTGATACTCTTTAGCATTCTCTGTGCTTTTGAAGATATAAGCAAGTATTCTATTTTGGAAATCGGCCGGTTCCATTTTTTCAACAAGATGATCCCGGATGTTGGTAACCTGTGAGGGAATCGATTTTACAGCCCTGTCACTGAATCTGTTAGGCTGTACTTTCAGTGCCTTTGAAAGGTCTCCCATCTTCGAAGAAAAGAGCAGTGTTCCATGGTGCAGAACCCGTCGCTTGAATACGTGGCTGGCCGTACCGGAAATCTTCTTTTTACCCAGCAGCAATTCGTGCCTTTTTCCCATACGAATTTTCAGGCCCATGGTTCCCATGGCATCAATAACGGGTTTGGTAAACTTCCCGTAATCCACCAGTTCTCCCTCTTTGCCACAGCTCATAAAGGCAAAGTTCAGGTTTCCCAAATCATGGAATACGGTTCCCCCTCCTGAAATTCTCCTTGCCACAGTAATTCCTTTTTCCAGGACGAAAGGATAATTAATCTCGGCCAGTGTATTCTGGTGTTTTCCCACTACTATGGAAGGTGAATTGCGATATAACAGGAAAACATCCTCCTGAAAACATTTTAGCAAATACTCTTCAGAAGCAAGGTTGAAATATGGATCGATAGATGGACTTGAAATACAGAGCATGTTGATAAATGGTCAAACAGGTTATCAGATCTTATGCGGGTCCTGAGATCCACCATTGCTGTGGAAGCCTTGTCTGCACCCAATGGTACAGGTAAAATACCAGCCAGGCACATCCTGCACCCCAGATGGCTCCGGCGAGCACATCACCGGGATAGTGTACACCCAGATATACCCTGCTGTAGGCAATTAACAAGGCCCACGTGAGCATGATCAGGATGTATCCCCATTTCCTCAGCCACAGAGATACCAACACTGCTACTCCAAAAGAGTTCGCTGCATGAGACGAAATAAAACCAAAACTCCCTCCACACTTATTATTCACCATGTGAACCATCCCTTCCAGAGCAGGTTCGTGACAGGGCCTGAGGCGCTGAAATACATTCTTGAATAAATGAACCGAGGTCTGATCAGTCAGTGTAATAACAAAAATAATGAAAAGAATCATGGGTGCCAGCTGCCATTTTTTCTTCCAGCCCAGAAAAGTCAGTATCAGAAGATAGAAGGGCCACCAGGTGGTCTTTCCGCTAATCCACCACATGATCCCATCCCAGGTTTCGTTATGCAATCCATTGATGGCAAGGAAAATCCGGGAATCAATCTGCAGGAGCCAGTCCATAATCAGATTCAGGAGTTTAACATGGACCAGATGATATCATTCAGCTTTACCAGTCCCTGATTCGCCACAGAGGATATAAAATGGTGCTTCACTTCCGGCAAGTCTTGTTTGATCTCTGCAATCAGTTCCTCATCGAGCATATCCGATTTGGTGATGGCCAGCAGGCGGCGCTTGTCCAGCAGTTCCGGATTGTATTTCTCCAGTTCATTCAGCAGTATCTTGTATTCTGATCTGATATCCTTGCTGTCGGCAGGTATCATAAAGATCAACATGGAATTGCGCTCGATGTGACGCAGGAACCTGTGTCCAAGCCCTTTCCCCTCGCTGGCGCCTTCAATGATCCCGGGTATATCGGCCATCACAAAAGAGCGCTCGTCCCGGTACTTCACAATACCCAGGTTGGGTACCAGGGTGGTAAAAGGGTAGTCGGCAATTTTAGGTTTGGCAGCCGAAATGGCAGAAAGCAGTGTAGATTTCCCCGCATTTGGAAACCCTACAAGACCCACATCGGCCAGCAGTTTTAACTCAAGGACATACCAGTCCTCATGTCCGGGCTCACCGGGCTGCGCATACCTGGGGGTCTGATTGGTCGAAGATTTGAAGTGGTCATTCCCAAGTCCTCCCCGGCCTCCGCTGATCAGGGTCTTCTCCTCCCCGTGAGAGGTAATTTCAAATAAAACCTCCTGGGTTTCAGCATCTCTGGCTACCGTTCCAAGGGGTACTTCGATAAATGCATCCTTCCCGCTTGCCCCTGTTTTCAGTGCCGATGCCCCTCCTTCCCCATTGCTTGCAAACACATGTTTGCGATACTTCAGGTGCAAAAGGGTCCACAACTGCTCGTTGCCTTTCAGGATCACATGACCCCCTCTTCCACCATCTCCTCCATCGGGCCCTCCCTTCCGGGTAAGTTTATCCCGGTGCAGGTGAGCTGATCCGCTTCCTCCCTTGCCTGAGCGGCAAAAGATCTTCACATAATCAACGAAATTGGCATTCGACATGGTGGATCATGATTAATCCCTGTTACTTCTTAACCTTTCTGATTACTTCTACAATGCGCTCGAAGATTTTATCAATGCTTCCTGTTCCTTCCACTGCGGCATGCTTGTGCATCTTATCGTAGTAGTAGGTTACAGGGATGGTCTGCTTGTTATATACGTCAATCCGGTTATTAATGGTCTCCAGGTTATCATCAGACCGGCCAGTCTCCTCTCCCCTCTTTAACAGCCTCTTAACCAGCTCCTGGCGTGGCACCTCCAGAGAAATCATCACACCTACCCGCTCGTCATAATCAGTAAGTGCCTTACGAAGCTCTCTGGCCTGTTCAACGGTCCTGGGAAATCCGTCAAAGATAAAACCGGATCCATCCTGTTGCTCTTCCAGTTTGTTCCTGATCATTCCAATAACGATCTTATCGGAAACCAGCTCGCCCTTTTCCATAATTTCCTTGGCCTGCTTTCCAAGATCGGTCTGAGCTGCAACTTCTGACCTGAGAAGATCCCCGGTTGAAATATGGCTCAACCCGTATTTTTCAATGATTTTTTCCGACTGGGTACCTTTTCCTGATCCCGGAGGACCGAACAATACAATATTTAACATGTTTTCTTATAATTATTTAAATGAACCCAAAATTAATAAAGATTTGCCGCATTAATCGACCAGCTGATAGATTTCCTTGAAATTTCTGCCATAGCCGTCATAGTCCAATCCATAGCCCAGGATAAAGTCATTGGGAATCTCCATTCCCACATAATTCAGCTTTACTTCCCTGACGGTAGCTTCAGGCTTGTGAAGAAAGGTAGCTACCTGAATTTCAGCCGGCTGAAATCCTGATAGCTGCATTAAAATGGTCTCCAGGGTTACCCCGGTATCCACAATATCTTCCAGGACCACCACCACCCGGTCCTTTAGTTCCATATTAATTCCTATCAATTGTTTTACACTTCCGGTAGATTGAGTGCCACTGTATGATGCAAGTTTTAAAAAGGCAATCTGGCAGGGAAAAGTCAGCTGCTTGTACAGATCGCTGGCAAACATAAATGCTCCATTCAGAATTCCCAGGAAGATCGGATCCTTGTGGGCAAGCTCCTTATTCATTTCACCGGCAATACGGCGTACCTGTTCTAATATCTTAGCTTCAGATATAAATGGCTTAAAATACTTATCGTGTACCTGAATAATTTCGTTCTCCATCGGGAATTTATTTTAGTGTTGACGGCAATGATCCGTAAGATTAAAAATAATTGTAATTTCGTTAGCTGATATAAAATTTAAAACAATATAAACATATGAATCCGAAAGTCAGTATTATCATGGGAAGTACGTCCGACCTTCCCATTATGGAGCAGGCAGCTAAACTCTTTGATGAATTTGAAATCCCCTTCGAGATTAATGCCCTTTCAGCCCACAGAACTCCTGATCAAGCCATGGATTTTGCACGGAATGCAGCAGACAGAGGCATTCGGGTAATCATTGCCGGAGCAGGAGGAGCAGCACACCTGCCCGGTGTGGTTGCAGCGCTGACTCCCTTACCAGTTATCGGAGTACCCATCAAGGCCTCCATTTCCATTGACGGATGGGATTCCATCCTGAGCATCCTGCAGATGCCTCCCGGAATACCTGTTGCCACGGTTGGACTGGATGGAGCAAGAAATGCCGGAATACTGGCTGCCCAGATCCTGGGAACTGCAGATCCCGAAATTATGGAAAAGATGATACAGTTTAAAAAGAGCCTGGCCTCAAAGATTGTTAAGGCAAACGAGGAACTGAAAGAGGTAAAATTTAAATACAAAACCAACTGATGATGCAATGATATCTCCACAAACGTGGATGTTGAAAAGACCGGGAATTATGCTCCCGGTCTTTTTTTTGTCTCTGTTCCCGGTCTTTATTACTGGGCAGTCTGTTGCACAGGAGTCTTCCAGAGCTGCGCTTGGAGGGACTTTTGTTACGGGATCAGGCTTTATGTCAGCCTGTCAAAACCAGGCCGGGCTGGGCTGGATTGAACATCATTCACTTAGCCTTCAGCACAGCCGTCCCTTCATGGAACTGGGAGTTTCAGTTCTTGCTGCCCAGATTAAAGACCCTAAAGGAGCCTGGGGCACCGTGTTCTCGACTTTTGGGATCACAGGTCTCCGTCAGTCTTCTGTCTGGCTCTCCTATGGAATGAGATTAAGTCCATCTCTCAGCGCAGGACTGGGAATGCACTTTCATACCTTCAGCATTCCGGAAAAGAGCTTCTTCCATTCCGGGCTTGACCTGGCTCTGGGCTTACAGACCAGAATATCTGAGCACTGGGTACTCGGGGTACATATGGCCACGGAAAGCTCCAGGCAAAGCATGTGCATTTCAGCGGGATGTGCCTATTCCTTTTTTAATACAGCCACCTGTTATTCAGAATTGCATATCAAACCAGGACAGGGGATCCAGCTGGCCAATGGATTGGAATGGTCCCTTCGCAAACAATTCAGCCTGATGCTGGGGATCTCTAACCTGCCGCTAACCTGGTCGGCAGGTGTGGCCGTTCTCCGACAGAACTGGGTGATGCACCTGGCTTTCCAGTATGTAACAGAAAACGGTAGCATTCCACATTCATCTCTGCACTATGTATGGTAAAGGGTTCATAAGTATGTGGCTCATCACCCTTGGGATTCAGGGATTGCTTTCAGCACAGGAGCCTCTTAGCTCCCCGATCCGGGATGAAGATTTTCTCTACAGGGACGAGTCGATGGCCATTCCACATGAAATCTATGAACGCTTTACCGATCTGATAGCCAATCCTCTAAACCTGAATACTGCCTCTGCGGATCAACTGGACGAGTCGGGACTCTTTACTCCTTTCCAGGTCCACAATCTGATCAGGTACAGGCATAGCTATGGCAACTTGTATTCGGTTTATGAGTTGATGGCCCTGCCCGGATTTCGGAAATCAAAACTTATGAAAATCGCTCCCTGTCTGACCGTGGAGACCGGGAAGAGTGTGAATCCCAAACGAAAGAATCAACATATGATTATGCTCAATGCTGGCAAAACCCTGCCCGTGGCGAACGGGTACAGGAAAAGCTCCGAAGATGGATCTGAACCCGCTTATGGTGGAAGTCCCCTGAGAACCAGCCTGAGGATCAAATCCAGCATTGGGAGAAATTTTTCCCTGGGACTCACTTATGAGAAAGATGCCGGGGAACAATTCTATGTGGGTAATAAACCCGAATTTCTATCGGGCTACATCCAATACAAGGGGCATCGTTTGATCAAACAGTTGGTGCTAGGAAATTTCCAGATAAATCACGGGCTTGGCCTGGTGAATGGGGCCGGATTTATACATTCACCCGGGAACTTCCGGGTGAACAGGCAGTCCATGTTCCTGATCAGACCCTACAGTTCAAAAAGTGAGTCCGGGCATGAGCGCGGAGCTGCCATTAAGATGGATCTGAAACTAATGAGTCTGCTTTGCTGGGCATCTTACCGCAGCCTGGACCTGTCACTCGCAAGTGTGGGAAAAGGATCAGGACAGATCGATTGGAAGGAACACCTGAGGAACACAGGATTACACAGGACAGGCACTGAAATGGAGGGACGTAAGCTGGCTTACCGGCTCCATGGGGGATTGCAGGGCCTGTTCAGCTATCGTCAGCTGCATGCGGGGATGGCATTCAGCACCGAATCCACAGGACTCACCCGGTCAGGGATCAGGGCAACGGGTATCCAAAACGATCCAGGGATAAATAAGTACCTCAGTCTTCATGGTAGCTGGCTTATGAAGCATTGGCAGTTCTTCGGAGAGATGGCCCTGAGCGATCAGAAATCCTTGGCCGTATTAACAGGAGTAAGGTGGGAGGCAAATGACTTTTTCCAGGGCCTTGTATTGCTGCATCATTATGGGAGGGAGTACCGGGGATCTCAACCTTCCGCCTATGCCTCCGGAAGCATAATAAACAATGAAAGGGGGCTTGCACTTCATGTACGCCTGGAGCCGGGGAAGCTGATAAATGCTGACTTCAGTGGCGAGTTGTTTCATTATCCCGGACCACGCTACCTCACATTGGTACCCTCATACGGACAACGTTACAGTGTCACCTTCCGGAACAGTGGCCTCCCGGTATTCCAATGGAGAATCAAAATGGTGAGCAAAATCTGGCAATGCACGCCGGAGGACCATGCAACAGGCCTGCGCCCTCTCCGGAATAAGCAAGTAAGCAGGTTCGATACCAGGATAATTTACGATCATGTGCTTCAATGGCAATCACGGTTGCTAGTTTCATTTCTTGCCCGGAGCATACATACGAGACCTGCCTATGCTGCTGTTCAGCAGCTGAGGTTTCATTCACTAAAGTGGCTGAAATTCACCCTTCAGTTTGTGGTGTTTGATGTAAAGGACTGGGATAACAGGATCTACCTCTACGAACCGGGATTATATTACAGTTTCAATTTCCCTTCACTGTACGGAAGCGGTCAGAAAAGCACACTTGTACTCACTCTGAAAGCTTTTCACAAGCTTAGCATTGCTGCCAAAGTTGCCTGTACGGTCTATCAGCACAGGAAAACCCTGGGAACGGGAAATGATCTTATACAGGGAAATACTAAATGGTCGCTGGATATGCAGCTGCGCCTGAATCTTTAATCATACTTCATATCCTGGATCTGGATCTGGATATTCACCCTTCCCCTGAATTCATTCTCCACCAGCTGGTAACAAATGTCAAAGGGATTGCCCTTATTGACGCGCTTAAACTCCTGTCCCTGGTGGAAAGCAATGGCCGGGAAAACCTTGAAGGGATTCTCTTCCTGGATCAGGGTAAGCTTCAGATGCTCTCCATTGGTCCCCACGGTCCGTCCATACCCGTTATCAACCACATTCTCGGAAAGGAAGACCGGGTTGTTGTTTTCAGGCCCGAAGGGCTGGAATTGCTTCAGGATGCGGAAGAACTTTTCATTGATATCCTTGAGCTGCAATTCGGTATCGATCTCCACAACCGGTATCAGCTGTTCAGGATCAATGGTCTCGCACACGATGCTTTCAAAACGTTCAATAAATACCGGTAGATTCTGGACCTTCATAGTAAGTCCGGCTGCATATTTATGTCCCCCGAAATTCTCAAGCAAATCGCTGCACGATTCGATGGCCTGGTACAGATCAAAGCCATTCACCGACCTGGCCGAACCGGTGGCCAGTCCATTGGAACGGGTCAGGATCACTGTGGGTTTATAATAATGATCCAGCAAGCGGGAAGCCACAATGCCGATAACCCCCTTGTGCCAGTCGGGATTATATAAAACGGTGGAGCTGCGTTCCTGAAGCTTGGCATCGGTCCGGATCATATCAATGGCCTGACGGGTAATCTCCGTATCTACGTTCCTGCGGTCCAGGTTAAAACTATTGATCTTCTTGCTGATAATGCCGGCATCCTGACGCTTATCACACACCAGCAGATCCACTGATTTTCTCCCCGACTCCATCCTTCCTGCTGCATTGATCCTGGGTCCGATCTTAAATACGATTTCCTCGATATCGATTTCCTTCTTGGTGATGCCTGCAACCTCCTTAATGGCCTTTAAACCCATGGAAGGATTTTCATTCAGCTTCTTCAGCCCGAAATGGGACATAATCCGGTTTTCCCCGGTAATGGGAACAATGTCGGAAGCGATACTCACCACCACCAGGTCAAGAAACTCATAGACCGATTCAGGGGGTTCACCCGTCTGTATGGCATATGCCTGCACCAGTTTTAATCCCACACCACAGCCCGATAATTCCTTATACGGGTATTTGCATCCTTCCTGTTTAGCATCCAGTACAGCCACCGCATCGGGTACAGCCTCGCCCGGATTGTGATGGTCGCAAATAATAAACTCTATGCCTTTCTTCCTGGCATACTCGACCTTATCCACAGCTTTAATGCCACAGTCCAGGGCAATGACCAGGCTGAATTCGTTTTTAGCCGCATAGTCAATCCCTTTCAGTGAGATCCCGTAGCCTTCGTCATACCGATCCGGAATGTAGTAATCTATTTGCTTGAAATGATCCTTGAAAAAAGAGTAGACCAGGGCCACCGCAGTAGTACCATCCACATCATAATCGCCATATATCAGCACCTTCTCACCTGAGCCAATGGCCTGAATAATCCGATCCACAGCCACATCCATGTTTTTCATCAGGAAGGGATCATGCAGGTTGTCCAGGTCGGGCCGGAAAAAATCCTTTGCTTCATCGAAAGTGGAGACGCCGCGCTGAGCAAGCAACTGGGCAAGGGGCCTCTCCACACCCAGTTCCCGGGATAATGAAGCAATTATATTTTCATCGCCCGGAGCTTTTATGACCCAGTTCCTATTCATGATTATTCAGCAATTCGGCAGATACCCTTCTCCCCTCACCCTGCAAAATTAACATAATCTTTTTTATACCTTTACGGCCAGAAAAAATAGTATTGAGAATGCACAATTCAGAGCTCAGCGAACAGGAGCAAATCAGAAGAAATTCCCTGGAGGAAATTAAGAAACTGGGGTACAATCCTTATCCCCCGGAGTCCTTCAATATCAGTCACAAATCGGCTGAGGTGAAGTCTGTTTTTGAAAAAGATGAGAATGTCTTAACAGATATCACCCTGGCCGGCCGGATTATGAGCCGCCGTATTATGGGAAAAGCTTCTTTCGCTGAAATCCAGGATTCTCAGGGCAGGATCCAGATCTACCTGAACAGGGATGAGCTCTGTCCGGGTGAAGACAAGACTTTATACAATACGGTTTTTAAAAAGCTGCTCGATATTGGTGATATTATAGGGATAAGGGGGTTTGCATTCAGAACCCAGGTGGGGGAAATCTCGGTACATGTGAAAGAACTGGTTATCCTGAGCAAATCCATCAGACCCCTTCCCATTGTAAAGGAAGCTGATGGAAAGGTATTTGATGCCGTAAGCAATGCAGAATACAGGTATCGTCAGCGCTATGTGGACCTGATCGTGAATCCAGAGTCCAGGGAGCTGTTCCGAAAAAGGACCCAGATCTATAATTCACTAAGGGAGCTGTTCAATGAAAGGGGATACCTGGAGGTGGAAACTCCTATCCTTCAGCCCATTCCCGGAGGCGCTGCAGCAAGACCCTTTATCACCCATCACAATACCCTGGATATTCCCCTCTACCTGCGGATAGCCAACGAGCTCTATCTGAAAAGACTGATTGTAGGGGGCTACGATGGGGTATATGAATTCTCCAAGGACTTCAGGAATGAGGGCATGGACCGGACCCACAACCCTGAGTTTACGGTGATGGAAATCTATGTGGCATATAAGGATTACAAGTGGATGATGGATTTCACCGAAGAGATGATCGAAAAGGTGGCCCTGGACCTGCATGGAACCACAAAGGTGACTGTGGGTGACCAGGAGATCGATTTCAAACGTCCGTTCAAACGCATTAGTATGCTGGATGCCATCAAAGAGAGTACGGGATATGATATCGCAGGTTTGGATGAAGCCGGGCTCAGGGATGTGGCTGATTGCCTGAATGTGGAACTGGATGATACCATGGGGAAAGGGAAGATTATCGATGAGATTTTTGGCGAAAAAGCTGAAATCCATCTGATACAGCCCACCTTTATTACCGATTACCCGGTGGAGATGTCGCCCCTTTGCAAAAAACACCGCGACAATCCTGAACTTACCGAAAGGTTCGAACTGATAGTAAACGGAAAAGAAATTTGCAATGCCTACACCGAGCTGAATGATCCCATCGACCAGCTGGCCAGGTTCCAGGACCAGCTGAAACTTTCAGAAAAAGGAGATGACGAAGCCATGTTTATCGATATGGACTTTGTACGCTCCCTGGAATACGGCATGCCCCCCACCTCGGGCATGGGCATGGGCATGGACCGCCTGGTGATGCTGATGACCAACCAGTCCAGCATCCAGGAAGTACTCTTTTTCCCGCAAATGAAACCTGAGCAAAAAGCCATTCAGTTGACCGAGGATGAAAAGGCAGTTATGAATCTACTGAAGGACAACTCTCCCATCGACCTCAATGATCTGAAAGCCCAAACCGG
>JBDLIM010000072.1:0-18875 GCA_039714915.1 Bacteroidota bacterium | reverse complement strand
CATAATGGGAGTTGCCTGGGCAATCATTTATAAAAAAACAAAAAGTTTAAGATGGACAGTATTTTCACATTTTTTAATTGATTTTTTTGGCGTTTCTTCCGCAGCTTTTTTAGACTTATTTGAAAAGGCAAGTTTCTAGACCGAAAAACATTTACTAATAAAACTATACCCAATAAGGGTTTCTGTGGTAATTTGAAAGTAAATGCAAGCAATGAAAATTAGTAATAAATTGAAACAGTAATACTTAATCGTAATGAAATGCCGCATTGGGTTAGAAGCTTTCATCAATACGTATGGGACAGAGAACAAAGCACATTAATCAAGTAGGCCTTGAAGATTCCACGAAATAGGATTTTGGGAGTATGCCAAACAGAATGGCTACATAATAGTTACTTTTGATTCGACTACTATGATTTAAGCATCGTTAAAGGCTGCACCTTAGGTTATAGCCTACCTACCAGAGGTTTTACATAGAGTGTTTGATACAGGCAGTTTTATCATTGCAAATGCGAAAGAATAACGATTGAGCATATGAACGCCGAAGCCACCAAGCCGTATGGTGCTGCGCTACTCGCCTATTACAAGGGTGACTTTGATGCTGAGCTCATAATCCGGCGGGAGGATGGTTTTGAATCCTCATTGCCAGTAAAACACTTCTTCCGAGCGGAGTCCGAATTCAGTACAATTGAATTGACAGCTATGGAACAATGCCGTGGGCATGTTCTTGACGTTGGCTCAGGAATTGGACTTCACAGCATTGAACTTGAGTCTAGGGGTCTGGATGTGATGGCAATTGACATCTGTTCTGAGGCAGTGGACATCATGCACCATCGAGGGGTGCACAATGGTCAGCAGGCGGATGTGTTCGAATATCAGGGCGGTCCCTTTGATACGTTGTTCATTATGGGACATGGAATTGGAATCGTAGAGGATCTAGTGGGGTTACAAAGGTTCCTAGAACATGCCAAAAGTCTTGTTAAACCCGATGGTCAGCTATTCCTCGATTCGCTGGACGTTGGCCGGAGCAAGGAACCAGCAGATCTCGCTTATCACGCGACTAATCGCAAGGCTGGGCGTTACATAGGCGAAATCGCTATGCAGTTTGAATTCAAAGGCAGCCGAGGACCTTACTGTCGTTGGCTTCATATTGATCGTGGAACTCTGGAGGACTATGCTAGGGAGGCAGGCTGGAATTGCGAAACGATCTTAGAAAATGAAAATGGGGAATACCTGGCACGACTTCAAAAGATGTAGGCAGTCTAACAACTAAAGCCAGTGGAGGGAGATGTCTAAGTCGAGATTAATTTCTCTTTATACCCTAGAGAGCATTTGCCGAACCCAACAAAGAACTAAAGGTTAGGCTCTTCTGTGTTGTCCCAAGACAATTATAGATCCAAGGCTCCTGTTTTTCCTTACTTTCGAGGCTCTATAGCATACCTTCGTCAGTTGCTTTCTACGCTTCGAGCCGCCCTCTCTGGTGACTACGCAAGACTTGCACGGCGCAAATAATATTTAACTATTCTTGGCCACTCCTCTTTAAAAACTTCCGAATTTCGGGGTAAGTCCAATACTTTTACTGCTTTTATCTCTGGTTGAAATGAACTACTTTTGCAGCCATGAAGATTTCCTATAACTGGCTTAAACAATACATTCCGCTTGACCTGTCACCTGAAGAGGTCAGCGATATCCTGACAAACACCGGACTGGAAGTGGAAGGTCTGGAAACCTTTCAATCGGTAAAAGGAGGACTGGAAGGTGTACTCATTGGTGAAGTACTGACTTGTGAAAAACACCCCAATGCGGACAAATTATCCCTGTGTACGGTAGATGTGGGTGCTGAGGAAGCTCTTCATATTGTATGTGGTGCTCCCAATGTGGCAGCAGGACAAAAGGTCCCGGTGGCCACGGTAGGGACCACCCTCTATCCCGATGAAGCCGGATTTACCCTTAAAAAAACAAAGATCAGGGGTGAGCTTTCCATGGGAATGATCTGCGCCGAGGATGAGTTGGGACTGGGGAGCTCCCATGATGGGATTATGGTACTGGATCCGGAAGCAGTAACGGGCACCCGGGCTGCCGATTATTTCAAGGTGGAAAGCGATGCAATCTTTGAGATCGGGCTCACCCCGAACCGGATCGACGGAGCTTCTCACCTGGGTGTGGCCAGGGACCTGGCCGCCTACCTGAAACAAACACGGTCCATAGAAGTAAATAAACCCTCCCTGGAAGGATTTAAAACCGATCATACCAAGCTGACGATTCCTGTAGAAATTGAGGAGCAGGCCGGATGCAAACGTTATTCGGGTCTTACCGTTCAGGGAATCCATGTAAAGGAAAGCCCCGCCTGGCTTCAAAACCGCCTAAAATCCATCGGATTGACCCCCATCAACAATGTGGTGGATATCACCAACTTTGTACTCCATGAAACGGGTCAGCCTCTTCATGCTTTCGACGCAGCTGAAATTACTGGAAACAAAATCGTTGTGAGAACCATGCCTGCAGATACTCCTTTTATTACCCTGGATGAACAGGAACGTAAGCTGCTGGATAGCGATCTGATGATATGCGATGCAGAGAAAGGCTTGTGCATTGCCGGTGTGTTCGGAGGAATTAAATCAGGGGTAAGTGAATCTAGCACAGCTATTTTTCTTGAATCGGCCTGTTTCGACCCGGTGTATGTGAGAAAAACTGCCAGGCACCACATACTTAATACCGATGCATCCTTCAGGTTTGAGCGTGGATCGGATCCAAATATGACGGTTTGGGCTTTGAAAAGGGCTGCCATGCTTATCAGAGAGATTGCAGGAGGAGATATCTCCTCAGAGCTTATTGATGTATATCCCGAACCGGTGGAAGATTTCCGTGTGGAAATCAGCTTTGCACATGTAAACCGCCTGATCGGCAACAAGATTGACCCGGTCGCCATACGTTCCATTCTGGAATCGCTGGAGATCAGGATTGAGAAGGAAGATGAACTGGGAATGGTGCTTCGGGTTCCTCCCTACCGGGTGGATGTGCAGCGTGAGGCCGATGTGATTGAAGAGATCCTGCGTATCTATGGATTTAACCGGGTAGAAATCGGATCGGGTCTCAGGTCTACCCTCTCCTATTCTGTTAAACCCGATAAGGAGAAGGTGATCAACATGATATCGGATCTGCTTACAGCCAACGGATTCTATGAGATGAAATCCAACTCCCTCACCAGGTCTGCCTACTATGATACAGAGGAGAAGCCCGACCAGGAAGCGGTAAGGCTGTTTAATCCGCTGAGCCAGGACCTGGCACTTATGCGCAAAAACCTCTTATATGGAGGATTGGAGGCTATCGCCTATAACATCAACCGGAAAAACCCGGATCTCAAGCTGTATGAGTTCGGCAATTGCTATTCCCTGAACCGGGATGCTGAGGGGGATGCTATCCTGGATAAATATGAAGAACAGCTTCGCATGGGAATTTTCCTGTCGGGCAATTCACAAAAGGGCAACTGGATACAGAAAGCAGAAGCTTCGTCCTTTTATATCTTAAAAAGTCATGTGGAAGACATCCTGGTGAAGATGGGCATTGATCCTTTCAGACTCGAAACCAGGGGATCGGAGAACCCGGATTTCTCGGAAGGACAGGTCTGCCTGGCTAAAGGGAGCCAGCTCGTAGAATACGGTACGGTGAAAGGTGCACTGTTGAATAAGTTTGATATTGACCATCCTGTGCATGCAGCCGAATTTAACTGGGATCTGGTACTGAAGCTACTGACCGGCCATCAGATATATTTCAGTCCCCTTCCAAGGTTCCAGGTGGTGGTACGTGACTTTTCCATGATGCTGGATAAGCAGGTTACTTTTGAATCCCTTCGTACCCTGGCTTTTAAAACAGAAAGGAAGCTGCTGAAGAATGTAAGCCTCTTTGATGTATACGACGGGGACAAGATCGAAAAAGGCAAGAAATCCTATGCCCTCTCTTTTACCCTTTTGGATGAGAATAAAACCCTGACCGACAAGCAGATCGATAAAGTAATGATGAATCTGGCAAGGGCATTCGAAAAAGAATTAGGAGCTGTAATCAGGGGATTGCACTAAGCATGTCATCACTGATCAAACTGGTCAAAGGGGATATTACCCTCCTCAAAGCAGATGCCATTGTAAACGCTGCCAACAGCACCTTGCTTGGTGGAGGTGGTGTGGACGGGGCCATACACCGGGCTGCAGGCCCCCGGCTGCTCAAAGCATGCCAGCAACTCCACGGCTGTGATACCGGTGATGCAAAGATCACTCCCGGATTCCGCCTGCCTTCCAGATATGTGATCCATACGGTAGGGCCCATATGGAGGGGTGGAGCTTACAACGAGGTCCGGCTCTTAAGTGCGTGTTATACAAAAAGCCTTCAACTGGCCCTGGATTACAATTTAAAAACCATCGCTTTTCCAAACATATCTACCGGTGTATATGGCTTTCCGAAGGAACTGGCTGCGCTTACAGCCATAAAGGCGGTTAAGACTTTCCTGTCAGAGAAGGAATCATCTATTGAGGTCAGTTTTGTTGTTTTTGACCAGGAGAATGAAACCCTCTACAATAATTTGTTGCTCCAAAATTGATTAGAAACGATACCCGATTGCAACAGCGTACCTGAAGTTTGTAAATCCAAAGTTGAAATTTACCTCAGGATGGATATCTATGCTTATGGGATCTTTCCCAAACCATGCCAGGCGCTTGTTGATTTCCTCTTCAATAACAGGAATTACATCCTCAATGAATTCCGACTCAAGGCTCAGATCCATTCTCATATGTGATCGACGCGGACCTGCAAACATCAGGTCCACCACAAAACGCTTTTTAAAAACAAACTGATAGCCCAGCTGAAGTCCTCCCCCGAATTCTCTCAGATTTCCAGCACCTCCCACATCTACATAATCCGTTCCGTTCCAGATGTTAAACTGTACATTGCCATAGAACTTGGTATACCTTCCATATAAGCCCGCGTAAAACCCAGTATGGGGTCCACCGCAATCACAATAATTGAAGTAATACCTGAGCTCAGGGCTAATGCTATACCCACGAAATCCCCGGGTATTACTGGTTACAACCACATCGCCCAATCCAAAAACCCCGGGGATATTCCCGCCCCACCTGTATCCTGCTCCCAGTATAACAGACCAGTTCTTCCTCAGATCTCTCTCATAGAGAAGAGATGCCTTATTAAACATGATTGCCGCTCCATTCAGCTTTATGGTGTTTTTGTACAGGCTATCCTTCGCAGCCTGGGAAAACACAGGTGTACTTAGTCCCAGCACCAGTAGCACCGGAAGAAATCTTTTCCAATTCATTGCATTAAGCTTTAGATCACTAATTTTACCTCGCGGGATCAAACATCCCTTACTCAAAGTTGTTTTATTAAGGACTTAAATCAAAATAAACTTATACTCAGATGAAAAAAATCATTACCATATTGACTGCCATGCTCATAGCCGGCACAGCATTTTCCCAGGAACAGGAACTCAGTAAAAGGGAAAGAAGACAACTTGAAAAGGAGTTAAAAAAAGAACAACAGGCCAAGGAAGCGGCCATGAAAGCCCAGGTGGTTGGCCTGATGGTTGAGTATCAGCGATTTGTTCTGGAGGCTGACCAGCTCAGGAATAAGCGGGGAAACTCGGTACAGGTATCTTCAGACCTGAATTTTGTTGCCTGTGACTCCATCAACGGGGTGGTTCAGATCGGTCAGAATTCTTATGTGGGTCTCAACGGGGTTGGAGGAATCACTGTGGAGGGCCCAATTTCTAAGTATGAATACACCTTTAATGAGAAGAACGGAGTATACAATGTGAGTTTTTACATCCGATCCACCTCAGGAACTTATGATGTGCGCATGGTTTGTTATTCCAATGGAAGAGCCGATGCCACGGTTAGCTCCGCCTGGCCGGGCAGGCTCAATTATTCAGGTTTCCTGGTGCCCCCGGCTCAATCACGTGTATTTAAAGGCACTTCTTTCTAAACTGCTTAGTCATCCAGCTTATAGAGGAAGCGTTTGATACTTCGCTTGGGAGTTTTTTCAAACTCGGCTTCATGGATATGGATCTTTAAAAGGGTCTCGTAAGCGGTCAGATGCTTGTTGAGTTCTTTGCGGTTATCTTCCATTCTGGCTTCCAGTTCTCCGCCCACACCTTCTGCTTTTACCTGTTCGGCATCGGGATAGACCAGGGCCTCAAGTTTATGATTTTTATTCATCAGAACCACGGCCTCGGCCACATAGGGCAGGTTGCATAGCTTGGCTTCAACCTCTTCGGGATAGATGTTCTGTCCCGAAGGCCCCAGAAGCATGCTTTTGCTGCGTCCCCTGATGTAGATAAATCCATCCTTGTCGGTAACGCCCAGATCGCCGGTATGCAGCCAGCCTTCCTCGTCGATGGTGGCTTTGGTAGCTTCTTCATTTTTATAATAGCCCTCCATCAGGTTTTCCCCCCTTACCAGAATTTCTCCGGGCACCTCATAAGGCTTTTCCGAATCAATCTTCAACTCCATGATATCCAGAATCTTTCCGCTGGAGCCCTTACGTGTGGTGGCAAATCCTTCATAGGACATCAAGGGACCACATTCAGTCATTCCATAGCCGATGGTAAAAGGGAATTTAATCTTTACCAGGAAATCCTCCACCTCGGCACCCAGTGCGGCTCCACCCAGCACAGCTTCCCTGAAGCGACCCCCGAAAGTTTCGATGAGGGATTTCCTCATTTTCCCATATATCAGGCCACTGATGCCCGGGATTTTAGTAAGCACCTTCACGGATCCTTTCTGCAGAACCGGCAACAGTTTCTTTTTGTATATCTTTTCAAAGAAGATGGGAACAAAGAGGATCAGGTGGGGCCTGATCTCCGAAAATGCCTTGATAATCACCGGCGTGGCTGGTAGTTTACCCAGTATGGTCACATGTACACCTACAGCCATTGGAAAAAGAAAATCGAACGCACTGCCATAGCAGTGAGCCAGGGGAAGCAGGGCCAGCATTTTTTCACCGGAATTCAGTTCCATGGATCGCATGGCAAAATCCACATTCCCCGCCAGACTGTTTGCCGAGAGCATCACACCCTTGCTGAAACCTGTGGTCCCGGAAGTATAGTTGATCTCCACTACCTCGCTGTTGTCCACCTCCGCATACTTCACCTGCTCCGGACCAAATCCCTTGGAAAATTTAGTATAGAACAGCTCATCCAATTCCCCATGGGCTTTCTTTAAGGCAGGCTTAGGTGTAGATGACAAAATACCCCAATCATCCAGGGAGAGGATGCTTTTTACAGCCTTCATCTCATCCTCAGACAGTGTTTCCATGGTTGATTTATCCACCAGCAGCATGACGGCATCAGAATGACTTATGATGGTATGGGCATCAGCCGGTTTGAAATCGGGGAGTACCGGAACAGCCACTCCCCCATAGGTAATGATACTCATAAATCCCACACACCAGTTGGAAGAATTCTTTCCAAACAATGCCACTTTATCACCTTTCTTTACTCCGGCTGCCTCATAAAGAAGGTGCAGACGGGCAAGCTGACGGGCCATTTCGCCATAGGTATAACTGGTTTCACCGGTGTAATCAGATAGCGCAGGAAGGTCAAAATTCTTAGCAAAGCTCTCTTCGTAAAGCTTGATAAAATTCTTCTGGATCATAATCAGGGCAGTTTAGTTTCCTAAATATATTCATTTCCCCCAACATGTTAAAAAAGTCTTTATTCATTCACCAAATCGGGCACGGTCATAATCAAACATTAACTTTATCTTTGCTGCGACTCTAAGGTGTTCATTTAACAGGTAAATTCATGATCTATTTTTTCCAGGTTCCCGGCCATAAAATCATTGCAACTGAAGTCCTCACTAAGCTCGATTCAAGTACCATAGAGAAACTGGAATGGTTGTTTAACCAGGCCTCCTTCCTTGAAGAAGATCGCATCGAAGGTTACTTTGTTGGCCCCCGAAAAGAGATGATCACTCCCTGGAGCACAAATGCCGTGGAGATCACAGAAAACATGGGTGTCTCCGGGATTAAGAGGATCGAAGAATATTTCAAGGTGTCCGGGAAGGATGCCTCCTACGATCCCATGTTGCAGGCCATGTATGAAGGACTCGATCAGCAGAGTTTCCACATTGATCGTTCTCCCGAACCCGTTCTGGAAATCACCGATATTGAGGCTTATAACCGTCAGGAGGGTCTCGCTCTGAATCCGGATGAGATCGAATACCTGGAAAATGTCAGTGAACAAATAGGGAGATTGCTGACCGACAGCGAAGTATTTGGTTTTTCCCAGGTAAACTCTGAACATTGCCGCCACAAGATCTTTAATGGCACCTTTATCATAGACGGGGAAGAGAAAGAATCCTCTTTGTTCCAACTCATAAAGAGAACAACAAAGACCAATCCCAACCAGGTGGTTTCTGCATACAAGGACAATTGCTCCTTTGTGCAGGGCCCGGTCATCGAACAGTTTGCACCGGTAAACCAGGACAGTTCTGCATTTTTTAAAGTCTCCGATATTGAAACGGTTTTATCCCTGAAAGCTGAAACTCATAATTTCCCGACAACGGTTGAGCCCTTTAACGGAGCAGCTACCGGGACGGGCGGAGAGATCCGTGACCGCATTGCCGGAGGGAAGGCTGCCATCCCCATGGCAGGTACAGCCGTTTACATGACCTCCTACCCCAGGTTAAGTAAGGATCGCGCCTGGGTGGACGCCCTGCCAGCAAGACCCTGGCTCTATCAGAGTCCCAAGGAGATCCTTATTAAAGCATCCAACGGGGCCAGTGATTTTGGGAACAAGTTTGGACAACCTTTAATCTGTGGCAGCCTACTTACTTTTGAACACGGGGAACAGGGAAAAAAGTATGGTTTTGATAAGGTAATTATGCTTGCCGGGGGTATCGGATTCGGGAAAAAGGCCGATGCGGAGAAGGATGTACCCCGAAAGGGTGACATTGTAGTCTTACTGGGTGGAGACAATTACCGGATCGGTATGGGCGGTGGTGCTGTATCCTCTGTGGCTACCGGAGAATACGAGAATGCCATTGAGCTAAATGCGGTTCAGAGGGCCAATCCTGAAATGCAAAAGCGGGTATATAATGCCATACGTGCCTTTGCAGAATCCACACAAAATCCCATTATAAGCATCCATGACCATGGAGCCGGGGGCCATCTGAATTGCCTTTCTGAACTGGTGGAAGCAACCGGAGGGAAAATCAACCTGGATAAGCTTCCGGTGGGCGATCCTACCCTGTCGGCCAAAGAAATCATCGGAAACGAATCCCAGGAAAGGATGGGACTGGTAATCAAACAAGAGGATGTGGACGAGCTGGTCCGCATTGCCAACCGGGAACGTGCTCCCATTTACATCATTGGGGAGATTACCGACGACCATCGTTTTGTCTTTGAAAGTGAAAAAAGCGGAGATAAGCCCATGGACCTGGAACTTGCCCATATGTTTGGAAAGCCTCCCAGGACCATCATGAACGATAAAGAAGTGAAAACGAACTTTGAAGAAGTCTCCTTTAAATCGTCCCTGTTACCCCAATACCTGGAAGGAGTAATGCAACTGGAAGCTGTGGCCTGTAAGGACTGGCTGACCAATAAGGTGGACCGCTCGGTTACGGGTAAAATTGCCATCCAGCAATGTGCAGGCCCTCTGCAGTTGCCGTTGAACAACCTGGGAGCTGTGGCTCTGGACTACAAAGGCAAAAAAGGATATGCCACTTCCATAGGTCATGCCCCCGTGGCAGCCATGGTGGATGCCGGTGCAGGAAGTGTGCTTTCCATCGCAGAGGCCCTTACCAACCTGGTATGGGCACCCATGCCGGATAAAATCCGTAGTGTTTCCCTGTCGGCCAACTGGATGTGGCCCTGTAAAAATGAAGGAGAAGATGCCAGGTTGTACCGTGCGGCAACAGCCGCAAGTGACTTTGCTGTTGAATTGGGAATTAACATCCCCACTGGTAAAGATTCACTTTCCATGACCCAGAAATACGACGATCAGGTGGTTTACGCTCCGGGTACGGTAATCATTTCAGCTGCCGGTGAAGTAACTGACATCAACAGGATTGTGGAACCGGTAATGAAACAGATACCCGAGAGCAGGTTAATATACATCGACCTGGCCAAAGACGATTTTAAACTGGGGGGCAGTTCATTCGCACAATATACCAACAGACTTGGCAGCGAAGCTCCCACCGTTACTGATCCGGCCTATTTTTCAAAAGCATTTAACCTGATCCAGTCCCTTATAGGAGAAGGAATGATCATGGCAGGTCACGATGTATCGGCTGGCGGGTTGATCACTACTGCCATGGAAATGTGTTATGCCAATACCGCAGGAGGGGTGGAGCTGGATATAACAGGTCTGCCCGGAGCTACCATAGACGTGGCCTTCAGTGAAAAACCAGGTGTGCTTATCCAGGTCGAAAATCATTTTGAAGTAAGCGGCTTACTGGAAAAAGAAGGAATCCTGCATCATGTGATTGGAAGGCCCATGGAAGAACGTGCATTGCAGCTACTTACGAAAGAAGGAATACATACACTGGATCTGGACCATTATCGTAGTCTTTGGTACTCAACCTCACATCTGCTGGACCGGGAACAAACGCTCCCAAAACTGGCAGATGAACGTTTTGAATCCTATCCTGCCCATGCACTGCATCTGTCCTTCGGTAATTTCAATGGCAGCTTTGAAAGCCTGGGTGTGAATCCGGACAGGCGAAGCGAAAGTGGAACAAAAGCAGCTATTATCAGGGAGAAAGGTGTAAACGGAGATCGGGAAATGGCCCATGCCCTTTACCTGGCCGGATTTGATGTAAAAGACGTGCATATGACCGACCTGATTGCAGGCAGGGAAAGCCTTGAAGACATTCAAATGATTGTTTTCGTGGGAGGATTTTCAAATTCAGATGTACTTGGATCGGCCAAAGGCTGGGCCGGAGCCTTCAGATACAATGAAAAAGCCCGCATTGCCCTGGAAAATTTCTATGCCAGGGAGAATACCCTGAGCCTGGGGATCTGTAATGGCTGCCAGCTGATGATCGAACTGAACCTGGTGGTTCCGGAGCACCTGGAATCACCCGCAATGCTGCATAATGAATCGGGGAAATTTGAATCAGCTTTCCTGGGTGTACAGATCCAAAAAAACCAATCTGTTATGCTTGGCTCGCTGGAGGGGATGAATCTGGGGGTCTGGGTGGCCCATGGAGAAGGAAAATTCAGCCTTCCCAAAGCTGAGGGGGATTATCATATTGCAGCAAAATTTACGCACTCCGGCTATCCTGCCAATCCCAACGGCTCCGATTTCGATGTGGCAGCCCTCTGCTCAAAGGATGGCCGCCACCTGGCCATGATGCCCCACCTGGAACGTGCTTACCTGCCCTGGCAGTGCGGATATTACCCGGATGAAAGGAAGCAGGATGAAGCTACACCCTGGCTGGAAGCCTTTGTGAATGCACGGAAATGGATTGAAGATCAAAATTAATCGAGACTTTTCGTTCTGAAGGATATTCAGAAAACTATTTCACGCTTTCCCTGTCGTAGGTATACAGATACCTTATCTTTAATTCTTCAGCACTAAGGGAAACAATCCGCATCTGATAGGTCATGGTACCTCCCCAGTACCCAACAGTAATATCGAGCAGACTGTCGGACAGGGCTTCCCAGGTCCCTTCAAAATTCTCATAAGTGATGGGTGGTGTGCCGCACCAACCTGCATTTTTTCTTTCTATGAAAGTACCATCCTCCCCTATGGTAAATCCGTATTTTGAATGATCCAACTCCTCACTCCGTTCCAGTACAGTTAAATCATCCTCATACCCGCTGTCTGTCCAGGTACCCACAATTCCTGCGTTCTCTCCCAAAGCATCAGATTCCAGTAGCTCCTTTTCACAGGATATCAGCAATACTGCCATCAATAAAATAAACAACTTTCTCATGCAGCTGAAGTATTTGATATATCATTAAGATGATAGAAGATGGATTTGGGTTGCTTTTCACCGAAAAACAAGGCTGTTTCATCGAAAAAAATTGTCCGGAAACAGCAATTGCCGGATGTTTATACTGAATTTTAAAACTGCGAAATCATGAAACGTTCATTTGTTATAATCACATTTCTGGCATTAATATCTATGACCGGTTGCCTGGTGAGTTCACTTCACCCCTTTTTTAAACAAAAAGACAAATTTTACGATCCCGATATGGTGGGATACTGGATGGATGGGGATTCTTGCATCTGGACCATCGAACCTAACATGGTTCCCGAAAGCTTCATGGGATCTGATAGAATGGACAGTGCCTATCGCATTACCTTTTACGAGGAAGATGAAAAGCCAGGTATTTTTACAGGAACCCTGTTTCAAATCAAAGGAGTCAACTATGTGGATTTTTATCCAGAGCCCCATGAAGAACATTGTGTCAATGATCTTTCCTGCTGGCATCACTTTCCCACTCATACACTGGCCAGGATTCAGCACAACAAGGATAGCATTCTGCTCTACTGGTTTGCAGAAGAATTGCTTACTGAATTATTTGAGCAGAACCGCATCAGGATCAAACATGAAACCATAGAATTACCAAATATGACAAGGCATGTACTGACCGCATCCACCGATAACCTTCAGAAGTTTATAAAGAAATACCTTAATGATCCAAAGGCAACAAGAGATGTCGAAAGCGTTTTTGCAAAGGGAACGGACGAAGATGCTGCATATGGCCTCTTCCTTAAACTAAAACCTTATAATGGACCTCTTCCAGGGGAAAAAGCCAGGCAGGTAAGTCCCTGATGAGCTTAATTCAGTCTGTTCAAAGCTGCCGGAATAGCCCTGGTAACCGTGACTCTTTTCTCTCCCTTAATAAAGGCCATTAACTCATCTTTGGACTTAATGGCCCTTAGTTTTTTTACCGCATCCTTCACATTATAGTTAGAGCTGTGATCTACAGCCTTGGCAGCAGGGGCTGGTTTTGGAGCAGGAACTGGTTTTGGAGCAGGAGCCGGTTTTGGAGCCGGAGTTGGCTTTGGAACAGGAGCTGATTTTGCAGCAGAGGCCGGTATTGGAGCCGGCTTCTTACTTACCTTTGTTGGAGGAGCGACTTTCTTTTTAAGCCCCTTCTTTGAATCCTTCTTCTTTGAATCCTTCTTCTTTGAATCCTTCTTCTTTGAATCTTTCTTCTTAGAATCTTTTTTCTTAGCGACTTTCTTCTTAGAATCCTTTTTCTTTGCGCCTTTCTTCTTTCCCATCTTCAGCTTCGCCAGAATTCCCTTCTTTTCCTTCTTCTTCTTATCCTTTTTACTTGAGTCCTTTTTTGATTTCTTTTTAGCCATGATCTAAATATTTTGAACGGTATAGGGTTTTCAGATGTAAGTTATAATTTTTCCTGCTAATTAATCATAGCCACAGATTTTCTTAAAGACATTTTAACCTGGGTAGCACAAAGTTTCTATCTTCCCGAGGTGTTGATCTTGAATTCAAAAGCCTCGGGCGGTTCGGCTCCCAGCAGGTGTTCTACAAAATAATCCCATCGCCGCCTCATCATATATGGCTCATTGCCAAACCCATGTGAGCGATTAGGAAAAAGAATCATGTCGAAATCCTTATTTGCTGCGATAAGTTCATTGACCACCAGCAGAGTGTTGTACATGGGTACATTTCCATCCATGGTGCCATGGGCCAAAAGTAGTTTTCCTTTAAGATTTTTTGCCAGAAGCTGGTTGGCCTGGTTGTCATAAGAGGTGGTACCATCTTCATTTGTTACCAACAGGCCCTGCCATTTCTCTCCCCAATCATCCTCATAATTTCGGTTGTCATGGTTGCCGGCACCACTAACCGCCACCTTAAAGAAGTCAGGATATCTGAGAATGGCATTTGTGGATGCAAAACCGCCTCCTGAATGACCATAAATACCCACACGATCCAGGTCTATCCAGGGATGCCTTTCAGCCAGCTGCTCCATGGCTGTGATCTGATCGGGCAAGCCATTGTCTCCCATGTTCCCGTAATAGGCTTCATGAAAAGATTTCGAACGCATGGGTGTACCCATTGCGTCGATAGCGACCACAATAAATCCAAGTTCAGCCAGGGCCTGGTTGTCTCCCCTGGAAGCTGAAAAACTGCGCCCCCTGACACTTCCTGATTGGGGTCCCGGATAAATATAATTGATGATTGGGTACTTCTTTTCCGGATCAAAGTTGGATGGTTTATGCATTAAGCCATACAGGTCGGTTTTTCCATCACGCGCTTTAAGTATCACAGGTACCGGGGCAACCCAGCCAGCCTCAAGCAAGTTTGAGATATCAGCAGTCTCCAGAGTTAGCAGTTGATTCCCCTCCCGGTCCCTCAATTCAGTGACGGGGGGATCAGCCGGTGTGGAGTAAGTATCAATAAGGTATTGCCCGTCAGGGGAAAGACTGATTCTGTGGTTGGCACTATCAGGAGTCAGGACTTTAAGTCCGGAGCCATCCAGATTTACACGGTAGAGGTACTGGAAATAGGGATCTCCTGCTTCCTTTCCGGCACCCATAAAAAAGAGGGCTCTTGCTACCTCATCAATATGCAGTACCTGCAATACATTCCAGTCACCCCGGGTTATTTGCTGTTTGAAATCACCGGTAGCCAGGTTATATAAGTAAAGGTGGCCCCAGTTATCACGCTGCGAAAACCAGAGGACTTCATTGCTTTCAGGAAGATAGTGCCAGTTAACCAAGTTATAACCTGATTCAAAAAAGGTTTCCACCTTTTCATCCATCACTTCCCTGACCTCTCCGGTTTCCGGATCAGCCACTCTGAATATTACATGCTTATGATCCCTTGAGACAGATACAAAGGCCAGGCTGGAGGCATCCTTGCTCCATTCCACATCTGCAAACTGCCCTCCTCGGATAGCGATATGATCCGTAATCGTTGACCTGTGAGCGTCGGGGGTCATTTGTAATCTGACAACCCTGGGTTCGTCGATATGGATCACCACCCGTTGGATCCTGAATATGACGCTATCCTCAGGAAGTGGATATTTCCAGGCCTGCAGCTTAGGATGACCCACATTAGTGGTCGCCAGGTACATCTCTCCTACCCCGCGGCCATCATGCTGAAAAGTGGCGATTTTTTTTGAATCGGGAGACCAGAGCAGGACCGGGTTCTTACTCCTGGTCCATCCTGCATTATTGGTGGCGTAGCCAAAGTCCTCCACTCCATCGGTGGTAAGCTGTTTCTCTTCTCCCGAACCCATGTGTCTAATCCACAGGTTGTGGGCCCTGGTAAAGGCCCTCCAGTTTCCATCAGGGGAGGTAGCCGCATTTTTAAAAGGATGAGGCTTTGCATCCAGTTCTTTAGACAATTTTTGAGGATCGGAAGCTGTCTTCCTTGTCTTCTTGGAAGCATCTACCAACACGTATTCAGTACCCTCAGGGATGTTATTCTTATACCAGAATGTATGGGCATTGATCCATTGGGGCCTTACACTGGCTCTAAATATTAGCGGATTTGTAGCAGCAGGGAGGAAACTTTCAGCCCGGGCATAATCCTCTGTCGCAACTTGTTCAGGCTCATATTTTACCTGGGCGCTGACAGAAAAGACACAGGCAACTGAGAGGTAGAACGCTGAGATTATTCTGGGAAATACTTGTTTTCTCATAGCAGATCTTACAATTAGGGTTTTATGTAAGCACGAAAGTAAGAAATTCTTGTAATCTCTCTATTGAAGCTCCTCGGAGCAAGCTCCGAGGAATCTTCGATTGATTGCTAATTTTATTTGTGCTCGCTAACCCCGCAGCAAGCTACGGGGAATGCGCGAGCGTAATTCAACGATCAATTTCCAGAGAGTTGTGCTACCCGTAAAGTGTAATGTTACATATTCCCGGATAAAATTTTGGATATGTTGTCAATATATGATTTATTGTAACTGATATAGAGGATACTTTAACCCAAAAGAAACCTTTCTAAACTGGACCCGGATTGGCAAAAGAAAAAAGAAATACCGATCAGCAACTGGTGAAATCACTAAGAAAGGGAGATGTTTTCGCCTTTAATGAATTATTTCATAAGTATAGCCAGAAGGTATATAATTTCTCAATTAAACACCTCGAAAATGAGGAGGATGTCAAGGATCTTATTCAGGAGATCTTTATGAAAATATGGGATAAGAGAAAGGAGATAGATGCCGGCAAATCATTTAATGCATTCCTGTTTACTATAACCTTAAACTCAATTCGGGATTATTTCAGGAAGAAGGTTAAGAACAGAAAACTAATAAATAAGTGGCTTGAAGAAACAGAGCCCTATTCGGATTCAACTATGCGGTCGATCGAATTCAAAAGCTTTGAAAAAGTTGTTGGCACAATGGCTGAACAACTCCCTCAAAAGCGCCAGATGGTGTTCAGATTAAGCAGGATAGAGGGACTGAGTAATGATGAGATCGCCAAAAAAATGAATATTCAAAAGAAGACCGTTGAAAATCATTTGAATCTGGCATTGAGGTATTTGCGCGAAAAACTTCAGGAGGAGCATTCTTTCCTGGTGATTCTATTCTTTGTATTGTTCTACTAGCAGATTTCACGAAAATATATTTCAAAGTAACTCCATTATGAAAGTAAATTGGGTGTAAGCTCTGTTTGCTGCGTATTAATATTAGGTTTAGTTTTTATAGACGTAGTTTTAGGTTAGTGTAGTAATGTAGTTGTAAAAAGGGGGCGGATCGCATATAACGCTTCCTTTTTACTCTACGTATTAAGGATTATTTTTTAAAGCAAGAATATGAGTAACAGGGAATGTGATGAGAACCTGATCAGGAAGTATTATCAGAACAAGTGTTCTGCTGAAGAGAAAAGATTTGTTGAACAATGTTTTGTTGATATAAATTATGCCAGGAAGATAAAAGACGGAGCCAGGCAAGAATGGGAAGAAATAAGTGCTGAAGGAGACAAAAAAGGATTACTTACAGATATCCTGTGCAAAATTCACTACAATATTCGTGTGGAAGAGTTCCGGAAGTTAAAAGAAAGAAGATGGATCAGCGCAACAAAATCAACATTATTAAGAGTTTCTGCTGCTCTTTTAATTCCACTGCTACTATTTAATATATGGCAATGGCAGGAGCAAAACAGGTTTTCAGACAGTAAAACTATTTTCACGGAAATACATGCACCTTACGGTTCCAGGATACAGTTTAATCTCCCGGATGGTTCATCCGGATGGTTAAACAGCGGGAGTTCGTTAAAATTTCCCATAGAGTTTGCAAGCAATGAACGCAAGGTTATTCTCAACGGTGAAGGTTATTTTAATGTAATCAGGGATCCGAAAAAGACCTTTATTGTTACCACAAAATATTACCAGGTAAGAGCTCTTGGAACATCCTTTAATGTGATGTCATATTCTGATCTTGATGCCATTGAAGAAGTGACTCTTGAAAGCGGGAAAGTTAGGATTGAGAAAAAAATGCAGGATGGCTCCTTCAAGAAGGTTTTGGATTTAAAGCCCGGTCAGCATGCCCTGATGGATCATACTTCTAATTCTATAGAAATCACTGATAATGAATTTGAAAAATATACAGCATGGAAAGAAGGAAAATTGATTTTTAGAAATGATCCTTTGGAGCGCGTGATCAGGAATCTGGAAAGAAATTTCAATATTGAGATAGAAGTAGAAGATGAACAACTGTTTAAGTATCATTTCTTCGCGACTTTTGAAGAGGAAACATTATTTGAAACTCTGAGACTGTTAAAACTGAGTTCAGCAATTGATTACAAAATACTAGCACGTGAAAAGAATCAAGACGGAAGCTTTAAGAAACGAAAAATAATCCTATTCCAAAAAACTAAACATTAAACAACTAAAACTAATTGCCTATGAAAAAAAGCAGGAAAGTAATGTCGGTTACCTTCCTGCTGACCAAGCAGATTAAAATCTAACAAAACTGTCATCTTTCAATTTAACCTACTAAAATCATGCAAAATTATGAAAAAAAAGTACGTATTAAAAGCTGATATATTTAACCATGGCTTTTTTATTAAAATATTCAGGATTATGAGAATATCCGCTTTTCTACTGTTCATTGGCGTGCTACAAATTTTTGCCAGTGATTCCTACTCTCAGACTACCAGGCTCTCCTTGTCGATGAGCGATGCAACTATTCAGCAGGTACTGGAAGAAATAGAAGCTCAAAGTGAGTTCTACATCCTGTTTAACCACCAGCTGGTTGATGTAAATCGCAAAGTCAATATTGAGGTATCAAACAAAAAGATCAATGGCATCCTCACAGCACTGTTTAACGATACTGATATTGAACACTTTGTTATGGGTCGTCAGATCATTCTGTCCCCGAAAGATATTCTTGATGAAGGTGTTGCTAAGAAACAGCAAGTCCAGGATGGCATTGAAGTGAAGGGGACAATTGTTGATAGTGATGGAAATCCAATACCAGGAGTGAATATTATTATCAAAGGGACAACCCAGGGAGCAATATCTGATGCAGATGGTAAATACAGCATCAATGTAGATGATCCCGGTGCAACCCTGGTATTCTCGTTTATCGGAATGCTTACCCAGGAAGTCCCGGTTGGCAATCAGACAGAAATCAATGTTGCAATGGTTCCGGATGCTGTTGGACTGGAGGAAGTGATTGCCATCGGATACGGAACACGCGAGAAACAGGCCATGACTGGTAGTATTGCCACTGTGGAATCGGATAAACTGACCTTACAATCCACTGGTAGTGTTTCCCAGGCATTACAAGGTATGGCACCGGGAGTGACTGTGACCAACTCCAACCGGCCGGGGAGTGATGCAAAAATCAGGATCAGGGGTTTGGGAACCATTAATAATAATACACCTTTATGGGTGATCGACGGAGTGTTCGCCACCGGAGGAATAAATCAATTGAGC
>JBDLIM010000071.1:0-18986 GCA_039714915.1 Bacteroidota bacterium | reverse complement strand
AATGCCAGAAAAATCCTGAAGATTGCTCTTAAACAATCCGGAGAGGTGCTTTTACAACATTTTGGGGAACCCATTAAGTCAAGAAAAAAAGAGAGCATCAGCTCTGTTGTAACTGAAGCAGATCTGGCTTCTGAACGGACCATTATTGATATTCTTAGTTCCGGACACGAATCCTATAACATCATTAGTGAAGAATCGGGATATATTGATCATGGGTCGGATTATACCTGGGTAGTAGATCCCCTGGATGGCACATCAAACTTCGCGGCCGGAATACCCTGGTTCGGAATTATTATCGCCCTTATGCATAAGAACATACCGGTACTTGCTGCCATGTACCTGCCTGCAGATGATCATTTATATATGGCCGAATCGGGAAAAGGGGCATGGAAAAACGGAAATCCCATTCATGTGACTACATCCACGGAACTGGGAGAGCAATTGGTGGTATATTCCTTCGACTACAGTCCGGACCCGGAGAAAACAAAGTCTGAAATGGAATTAATGGCCAGACTTACTTCCAGGGTGAGGAACATCCGTTCCACCAATTCGCTTTATGACTTTTGCTACATGACCGATGCCAGGTTGGGAGCAGCCATTAACCAAACCACTAAAATCTGGGATATCGCAGCTCCCTGGCTGATCATCCGTGAAGCAGGGGGTGTTGTTAATGATATAAATGGAAATGAAATTATCTTTGACCTTTCACCTGGTTCTTTTGATCGAAATTATACCATTGTAGCTTCCGGAGCCGGTATTCATCAAGCCATCATGAAGCTTATCAAGAACTAAAAAATTCTTACGCCCATGAAAAACTTCTTCAGATTAGTACCCGTCATACTTTCATTCGGAATACTGGCAGCCCACTTTTCCAGGGCCGGACTGCTTCCAATAATGATTCTCTGTCTGCTCATTCCCTTCTTGCTCCTGATCAGAAAACCATGGGTGGCACGAAGCCTGCAGATCCTGCTCCTGCTGGGTGCGGCAGAATGGATCCGGGCCATGTTCGGATATATTGCGATCCGGAAAGACATTGGTGATGACTGGGGAAGGCTTGCCATTATCCTGATCACCGTTGCCCTTTTAACAGCTTGCTCCGGCCTGGTGTTCCGGGGAAAATCGCTAAGGACAAGATACCATCTGGAGAAATCAGAGCAATGAATCAGGCCACACTTATTGGAATTGCTGCTATAACACTGGTGGCTGGATGCAAAAATGAATCTAATGTGGAAAACGTGAGAAAGGAAGAGGAAAAGAACCAGAAAATAGTGATATACCAGGTATTTACCCGCCTGTTTGGAAATACCAGTACCAACAAAAAACCCTGGGGTAGCATCGAAGAGAACGGCGTGGGTAAGTTCAACGATTTCACGGAGGAAGCCCTGAAAGCCCTGAAAGATCTGGGAATTTCTCATATCTGGTATACCGGGGTGCTCCACCATGCCATGGTGACCGATTACACAGAATACGGTTTGCCCGGTGACGATCCCGATGTGGTTAAAGGTCGGGCGGGCTCCCCCTATTCAGTGAAAGACTATTACAATGTGAATCCCGATCTGGCTGTGGATCCTGCCAGGCGTATGGAGGAATTCGAATCCCTGATCGACCGCAGCCACAAACAGGATCTGAAAGTGATCATAGATATTGTCCCCAATCACGTGGCCCGGGTATATAAATCCACAAGCAATCCTCCGGGAGTGGAGGATTTTGGTGGGTCCGATGATGTATCCAGGGAATACCTGAGAGACAATAATTTCTACTATATTCCGGGGACTCCTTTCCAGGTACCGGAATGGCAGAATGGCTACCGGGTACTGGGAGGTGAGGATCATCCACAGGCGGATGGGTATTTTAAAGAGGACCCTGCCAAATGGACAGGAAACGGATCCAGGAATGCCCGGCCCGGCATGTTGGACTGGTATGAAGCAGTTAAAGTTAACTTTGGGATCCGGCCCGACGGAACAAAGGATTTTGAGGAATTGCCTGAAGGATATGCACATGAATCCTGCCAGGTTCATCAGGCTTTCTGGAAGGACAGGCAGGTACCAGATTCCTGGAAGAAATTCAGGGATATAGCTCTCTACTGGCTGGATAAGGGAGTGGACGGATTCCGCTACGACATGGCGGAGATGGTTCCTGTGGAGTTCTGGAGCTACCTGAACAGTGCCATCAAAGCGCATAAGCCCGATGCCTTCCTGCTTGCAGAGATATACCAGCCACATATCTACAGGGAGTACATCCAAAAAGGAAAAATGGATTACCTCTACGACAAGGTGCAACTGTATGACAGCCTGAAAGCCATTGTCCAGGGCCACGGCAGCACCGATGCCATTGCTCACATTCAGTACGAACTCAGTGACATCGAGCACCATATGCTTCATTTCCTGGAAAACCACGATGAGCAACGAATCGCCAGCGATGCATTTGCCGGAGATGCCATGAAAGGCTTACCTGCCATGGTGGTTTCAGCTACCATCAGCTCCGCTCCCACCATGATCTATTTTGGCCAGGAAGTGGGCGAACCCGGTGCTGAAGAGCCAGGCTTCGGAGCACCCACCCGTACTTCCATTTATGACTACATCGGAGTTCCTAACCACCAACGATGGATGAATGAAGGTGCATTTGACGGGGGCAAACTTTCCGCTGAGGAGAAGGACTTACGTGATTATTATAAGACTCTGCTCAATTTCACATGCAGCAGCCAGGCTCTTACAGGTGAGTATCAGGAGATTCATAGCTTCAACCGCCAGCATACGGAATGGTACAACGACCGGATATTTTCATATTTGCGCTGGAAAGGGGATGAACGCCTGCTTATTGTAAGCAACTTTGATGCAAAGGACGGTTTTGGATTTGAACTACAGCTCCCCAAGTCAGCTATACACGCCTGGAAGCTAAAGGATGGTACTTACACCCTGAAGGATCAACTGGGTGATCATAGCGGGGAATTAATTGTTAGCCATGGAAAGGGAACAACAAGAATCGATATAAAACCTCTGCAATCATTTATACTCCAACTTCAATAATAATATATACTGATTATGAAGTACCTGATCCTCCTTCTAAGTACTGCCATTCTGATCCTTATCTGCTCATGCTCTACTTCCGGGGAAAAAGAAAGCAAATCTTCTTTGCCCAATGTGGTGATCATCTACGCCGATGACCTGGGCTATGGAGATGTGGGAGCCTACGGGGCCACCGAAATCAGCACTCCCAACATGGATTATCTGGCCGGCGGAGGGGTTCGATTTACCAATGGATATGCTTCCTCAGCCACCTGTTCCCCCAGCCGGTATGCCCTGCTTACCGGAGTCTATCCCTGGCGAAATGAACGGGCACAGATCCTTCCGGGTACGGCTCCCCTGATTATCGATACAGCCCGGATGACCCTTCCAAAGATATTCCGGGAAAAGGGATATCATACAGGTATTGTGGGGAAATGGCACCTGGGCCTGGGCGATGGGTATGTGGACTGGAATGCTAAGATTACTCCGGGTCCCAATGAGGTGGGCTTTGATTATTCATACATCATGGCTGCCACCCAGGATCGGGTACCTACGGTCTATATCGAAAACAGCCATGTGGTTCGTCTCGATCCGGAGGATCCCATTGAAGTTAACTACCAGGAGAACTTTCCAGGAGAACCAACGGGCAAGGAAAATCCTGAAATGTTGAAATTAAAATGGCACCATGGCCATTATAACAGCATTGTCAATGGCATATCCCGCATCGGTTATATGAAAGGAGGTAGCTCGGCCAAATGGGTGGATGAAAACATGGCCGACACCTTTCTGGTAAGAGCCCAGAATTACATCATGGAGCATAAAAAGGAACCTTTCTTTCTTTACTATGCCCTGCAACAACCTCATGTTCCCCGTACACCCCATCCCCGGTTTGTGGGAAAAACTGACCTGGGAGCCAGAGGAGATGTGATTGCGGAGGCTGACTGGTGCATCGGGGAACTAATAGGCACCCTGGAAGCTGAAGGACTCCTGGAAAACACCCTGATCATCCTTTCCAGCGACAATGGCCCGGTACTGAATGACGGCTATTACGATGAGTCGGATACCCGGATCGGCACCCATAAACAGGCAGGCCCTCTCCGGGGTGGGAAATACAGTCTCTTTGAAGCAGGCACCCGGGTACCACTTATCACTTACTGGAAGGGCCGCATCGAGCCCTCTGTTTCTGATGCAGTCGTTTCCCAGGTGGATCTGCTCTCTTCGCTGGCCTCTTTAATTGACAGCCAGGTGAAAAGCAGTGATGGAAAAAACCTGCTGGATGTTTTTATGGGCCTGGAGGCTCAGGGCAGGGAGGAGCTGATCCTGGAGGCCTCTACCCGGACTGCCTTCCGGAAGGGAGACTGGGTAATGATCCCTCCTTATAAAGGACCTGCCATCAACACCCAGGTAAATATTGAACTGGGTAACTCAGCTGAATACCAGCTCTATAACCTGAAAGAGGACCTCGGAGAACAGCATAACCTGGCAGAATCGAATAAAGCCAAACTCAAAGAGATGATTTCTGCATTTGAGGAGATACGCGGAACAGACTACGGAAAAATACAGGAACTGGAACTAAAGTAGCACCAGGTTCCTGAACCTCCCGGAGGAACCGTTTCCTGTCCACAGACCGATTTTCTTTGAAGCAGATGTGGTCAGTCTGTCCACAGTCAGTACAGGTTCAGCAATCTCATTTACATATACGATGACTTTCTTCTCCGAGACTTCGATTCTGGCTTTGAACCAGTGATCCGGATCGGGAGGAAGGGAAATCTCATTCTCAAACTCGCCTGTTCGGGTTCCCCTTAGCTTAGACCAGGTGTACTCGGGATGGTGGATGTACTGAACCATATGATCCTTGCGAACCTGCTCGGTGGCCACAAAGTTAAAAGGCCTGAAATAGACGGCCTCAAAAGTTTCCGGATCCTGGATGTTAAAGGCTATACCAATAAAACTTCTACCGGGATTGTTCTCACCCAGCAATTCCACTTCTATGGTCCCGCTTTCAAATTCTATCTCCTTCAGTATACCCAGCCCGTCGCCTTCTGATGCATCCATCTCCACAGCACCAGCCCATTTTGTAAATGAGGACATGGATCGGTTAACTGCTTTGATCTGCTCATTCTGCTGAGCTTCAGCCAGGTTTATATGTTGTTGGGCCAGAGAAGTCATGCTGGTCAGGCAAATCAGACAAATGGCCAAAATTATTGCTTGAATTCTCATGTTATCTGTTTAAGATATGTGCATTTACTTTCTCGAAAAAATACAACTCGGCTGTAAAGAACCAGTCGAATGAGAGGGTCTGATTAGCCAGATGCAAGTGGTGGTCCTGGTCCAGGATATAGCCTTCAGGTTTACTCAGAATTCGGGTCTGCCCATATACCTGCTCCAGATTTTCCCGTAAAACTACAAACTCTTCCTCCAGTTGCTGAACCTGTTTCAGTGCCTCCGACGCTCCTTCATCATCCGCAGCAGTATCATAAAGCTGCAGGGTAAGCAGCGCCCGGGCTGAAAACCGAACCAGCTTATTGACCTGCTCATACACTTCAAGCCTGTATTGGTTTCGCATGGTTTTAGATTTCATGGCTTCAATGGTTAAGGCAAGTGCATCGCAATCTTCCAGAACCTTTGCAGCTATTTCCAGACCTTCGGCATGCTTCTCGGTCCATGCACCCTTCTCCCCTTTTAAAGGGAGTTCAATAATTCTAGCGTTCAAAGGATCTTCATGCGATCTCACATTGTTGCGCTGCCCTCCCTGCAAAAGGGCTCCGTTCCACCATCCGGCAAGGTGTTCCAGCTGTTCTACAAAGGCATATTCCTCCCCGGCAAGTGCATGGGAATATTCTCTCTGGCGGTATGCGGCTTTAATCTCCTCTTTTGACCTGATATCTCCGGACCAACTGTATTCTGCAAATGCAAGGATGCCTCGCTTATAGAGTTCAAAATGGGGTGAATCATCATCCCAGAGGGTAAGCAGCAAACCGTCAAGCCCTTTATCACTTGAGGCCTTGGCAAAGGACCGGATGTTATCCATATTGCTTTCATTCTGAGGCATCAGTTTCCAGCGCGTCTGTCCGGCTGTTGCACCCATTACCGGCAAGCCCTGCCCGGAAAACCATTCCATGGCCTTGATGTTGCCTGCAGCCTGGGGGGAGCTGTAGTTCCAGCGCATGTAAATGCAATTCTTGGGGAAAAGGTCCAGGTATTCCATCAGTTTGTGCTCGTTTTCCTGCCACATCTGATCCACCTCCTCCCGGGTAACAGAGGTGTTGAACATGGGGCTGTAAAGGCCTGCATATTTAATGGGCATGTCATCCCAGAAGATGGGGATGCGTCCATTTTCCTCCGCAAATTTGCATACTTTATCCAACCAGATCAACTGCAATTCAAGTTCTGTTTTGCCACTGCCCCTGCCCGTGGTATGCACCTCATCGCCTCCCACATGAAGGTATTTCCCATGGGGAGTGGCTTCCAGTGCATCCCGATACAGATCAAACTGCAACTCATAGGTGCCAGGGTCCAGGGGATTAAAAGCCCAGTCGCTCTCCGGATCATCCCGCAGACTCTTATATTGTTCGTGCTTCAGGATGAAAGAAGCATGGCCCAGGCCCTGGATCAGGGGACTTATCTCAATGTTCCTTTCCATGGCGTATTCACTGAGCTTCTTCCATTCAGCTAAGGACAGTGCATCGGCAGAGCCCACCAGGGGCTGCCGCTCGTAAGCCAGCTTGTCTTCCATTTCTGCAATAATGGCATTCACTTTATAATGTGCCAGCTGGTCCAGCAGATCATAGTAGTATTCCGTCTTCTCCAGGTGATGCTTCACATCCAGGTGAACAGCCCTGTATGAAAGCAGCGGATAATCCGAGATTTTACATTGCGGCAGGGATACATTTTGTTCGCTGGCATCTGCCATCAGTTGTTCCAGGGTCATAAATCCATAAAAGAGTCCGGCCTGGTCCTTGCCTGTGATGGAAATAGTCCTGGTGCTAATCTCCAGGGTATAGCCTTCCGCTCCCACATCCAGTGAATTGTCCACCCGGAAAACCAGTTGTGCCTCCCCGGCTTCTTCAGCTATTTGAAGATCCTCCAGCAAAGCTCCGCACAGGGGCAGTTCCTCCCCATTGATGCCAAAAGCGTATTGTACATCTTTGACATGGATCCCACTGGCACCTTCCATCTCAATTTCCTGAGGCTGGGGAAGCAATTTGAAATCACCGAAGGAATCAGTGGAGGAGAGGCAGGAGGATAGACAGGCTAAAATCAACAGCATGCTGCTAAAGAAAAGCAGTAGATTTCGGAGTTTCATAAGCTACGTATTAGTTTGCAGTTAAGTTATAGACCTAAAGGTAGAAGTTTTTCCCACTCCGGTCAAAACGTCCGGGTCTTCTGACGGTAGTACTTCAGTGCATTCCGCTTTACCTCCGAGGTGGTGTATTTCACATGCCGGCTGAGGAAATTAAGCACAAATTCCTCATCCTCTTTTGAATACTCCCTCAGAACCCATCCCACAGCCGTTTTGGCAAAGCGCTCGGGCCTCCTGATCAGGATATCGGCTCGTCGTTCAATCTCAGTAGCATGCTCCTTTTTGCTGCTGCATGCTGCAAAAGGGACCAGGGACGCCCTGGCTTTCCACAAATAGGGATCCCGGCTCCAGCGTTTCAGACACCAGACCACCTTTTCATCGCCAGAATCAAGCATGGGCGTAATAAGTCTCACACATAGCCAGTCGGTCGTATTCCAGTCAAAAATAAGGCGATCATCAAACCAGTCTGAGATCAGGTTTAGCAGGAAGGAATTTCTTTTTTTTCCCAGCCAGAACAGTTGTATATAAAGTATGGCGGCCAGTTTTTGCTCGGCAAAATGCCCCTTCATCAGGCCATTGACAATGCCCACCTGCCTGTTCATAGGCAAGTGCTCCAGGTCGACCATTTTGTTCAGATCCAACAATACCTTCCGGATCTCGGGGATGCCCAGGCCCATGAAAGGGATCTTTCCTTTCAGGTAGCTGTTCCACCAATCCGCCTTCTTCGGAACTGATTTCTCCTGCAATTCTTCTACTACGATCTGGCCTAAGGAATTCATGCGGCTTTATTCTTCTTTGCTAAAATAGCTAATTTAACTGTTGACTCTGATTTGTTTTTTTCAACAAATATGAACTGAACATGTAACATCTGATCAGATTATCGCGTTAAGGTCAAATACGTGCAACCAAATCAGGTCCATTTTGCTCTTATAGCAGTGACTAAGCCAAAATATATATTCTTTCTCACGGGATTGCTTTTTTCCATGCTAAGCTATTCCCAGGGAAGCAGGTTTCTGGACCATTTACGGATTGGCTTTGGGGCAGGGGCAAACAGTGCCCACATCATGGTTCTTGAATCCTACAATATCTTCGAAGACCTGGCTGGTAACAGCTATGAGAATAGCTATACACCCATACTACAGAACATGGGCAATCAGTATTTCGTGCAGCTTGAATGGTTTAATGATTACATAATAGTGGGCATGAAACCAGGCACATATACCTACAGGTTCGGTAAGGTCAATGAGGTGGCTTTTTCCAATGAAACCTTTCACCAGGAGGTTCCCTACCTGCTGCGATATATCTCCGTACCCTTGGAAGCCAGGTATAGTTTTAACTTTCAGAGATTTCGTCCTTATATGGGAATTTCAGCTGCCTACAGTCACCTCCTGGGTTCCCACGATGCGTCGAATCAAACTTTTATCAGGCCCAGGTTCACTGCCGGGGCTGTGGCAGGATCCTACATAGACCTGAGGTATGTGATCCTGGATTTAAACATTGGATATCATGCCGGACTTCATAACATTACAAGCAAAAGCAATCGATTTGAAACCGGTAACGGGAGCACATTTGCCCAGGACGATATCCTGCTGAATGAGCTGCAGATCAGCCTTTCCCTTTTATTCTCCCTGCAGAAACAAAAGCATTACAGCAATGTGGAATGTTTTTATTAATGGTATGAAGAAACTACGAATCCATATCGTCACTTTTGTCATTTCTGTCACGCTTGTCACCTTTTCAGCTTGTGAAATAAACCAGAAAGAGATCATGCCGGAAGATGGTTTTACCAAAATATACAATCATCCCGAAGAGGAGCTTTCCTATTATCCCGAAAGTGTAGTGGAGCTTTCCGGTGGAGGATTTCTGTTCCTTTCAGCAGTGAAAGATGAGAATGCCGAAATCGAATATCCCGGCACCTCGCTGGTACGTACCAGTGCCTCCGGAGAGGTGGAATGGACCATGAGCTACGATTGGCTGGCTCCATCATCCAGGTTGATTCAGCAGGGAGGCTTGCTTGGATTTGTGGCCATGAACCAACAATTTGAGGCCCATGTTGTTCTTGTGGATCCGGCCAACGGGAATATAAGCGGGCAACACGACCTTGAAATGACCATGCCGCTTTATGCCTATGCCGATTCCAGGGGGGATCTGGTGGTATTGGGATATGATTTTGTAAGCAGGTCCTCCTGGATCTCCAGGTACAATGCTGATTTTACCCTTCAACGAAGCACCATGCTTCCCATCAATACCGATCTGGAATATTTGATACAGAGGCACCTGAATAAAACCGGCCAGGATTTCCATTTTTTTATAGGTGAATACAGCAACGAAGCAGGTACAGGTTACTATGTGAACTGTTTCTACAATTATACCCTCCGCAGCGTATTTCTGGATATTTCCTCCCTGAATGCTACGGGTGATATATATTCTTTCCAGATCGAAGAGGGAATCAGTTCCCTGATCCAGAATTCCGGATCCCTGTTCGGACTAAGCTCGTACTATGAAGGAAACAACTACATCCTCTCAGAAGCGGAACTCGACATAAGTGCCAGTCAGAATATAAGGGATCTCCCGGCTAAACCCCTTTACGAATTAACCTACAAGGCCAGAGTTGTGGCCGAAAAGATGACCGCTGATGGAAAAGAATATACCTTATTTACTTCCCAGACCAATACCAATTCACTGGTACTCTACCAGTACCTGACAAAAGCAGACAGTCTGATTAATACGCATCAACACAACTTCGATCAACGGGTCATTGTGAGTGATGTAATACAAACTGCCGACCAGGGGGTGACCATCCTCGGGGGCATTTACATTCTGGGAAAATACCAGCGTCCCTTGCTCATCAAGATGCCGGTTGATCCTTTCATTTTAGAAGATTAGAGTTTAAGGAATTTCGTAGTAATCTGCCTTCCTTTATGTACCATCTGAAGGTGATAGAGCCCTTCCTTTAACTCTGAGACATCCCAGGTCAGGGTATTGGACCCGAATCTGCCTTCATATCGGGTCGACCTGATTTTCCTTCCCCCACTGTCAATCACATGAATCCTTACTTCTCCCCTGGTTTCCAGGCTGAATTGTATATGAGCGATGTCCTGCACAGGATTGGGATATAGCTGTATGGAGGTGGGATTCTTTCCTGGAATATAGGATTCGGTTCCCGTTCTGGCTACGATGGGTAGTTTGGTATCCACCCAATCGCTAAAACCGGTTTTGATCAGGGCCTCGTTGTCTCCTTCAAACCAATCCTGGATCACAGAGGTGTAAATCTGGCGATAGTCTATGTTATAGACCAGGTTCCCATGGTGAAGATCCTCGGGCGTCAATCCCGGATTCACTCCGTAGATGCCGCTGTTAAGCTGGTTTCCGAATACAAATACCGGTGTGGCTGTACCATGGTCGGTTCCGTAACTGTCGTTTGAATAGGCTCTGCGTCCGAATTCGGTGAAGGTAAGAGACAAAACCCTTTCATCAATTCCCCTGCTGCCCAGGTCTGAGTAGAAATCCTGGATGGCTGTGGACATATTGTATAAAAGCGATGCATGCATCCCCAGGCTCGAGTCATATTCCTCCACCTGCTCTCCATGGGTATCAAAGCCTCCAATGCGGCAAAGGAATATTTTTGTTTTCACACCTCCTGCCAAAAGCCTGGCAATCAACTTCAGCTGACTGGCCAGGTTATTGGCCCGTCCCGGAGAAGCATAGGGATATCCATTCCGGTAGTCCACACCTGACTCGCTGGCTGCATTGTATACATCCCTTAACCTGCCTGCATATTGATTTGATTTTTTCTCAAATTCCATAATGTATTTGAGCTCTTCCCCGGCATGACTGTTGGGAAATTCGATGGGCGGATCGACTCCCACACTGGAAATCAGCTGGTAAAACTGTTCCGGGCTCCCGATATTAAGCCCGATGGGAATCCCTTCTTCCCTGTGAAAGGCCAGGGAAAGGGTGCCACTTAATTCTATCCCGATGGGATCTTCCATGTTATCGCTGGGATAGCTATCCGGATAGCCCGGATAGATGTTATCCAGGTAGCGCCCCATCCACCCCGAATGGTAGTCATGTGCTCCCGATTCATCTCCACCCATAAACACCACATCCCTACCCCTGAAATGGGAAAGATTCATATCCGGGTATCCCACATTCTGGATGATGGCTACCTTATCTTCATCGTACATCTCTTTGAAGGAAAGCATATCGGGATGCAATCCCACACGGGCATTCTCTTCCACCGTGTCGTCCACTTCAATATAGCTTCGGGTTCCCGTATGCTTGATGGCAATATTGGGTCTTAAGTTGTAGTAATCACTGTATTGAGAGATAGGGATCAAGGTATTCAAACCATCATTCCCTCCATGTAGTTGTATGAATACAAGTACTTTATCGTTATTACTATCAGCTGCCAGCTGTTTCAGTCCGGGATTTGCCGCCAGCAGGTTCAGCGGAACTCCGCCCAGGCTTATTCCGGCTGCACTTCCATAAGCCATGTTTCTGATGAAATGTCGTCTCTTCATAATCCTTAGTATAATTGGAATTCGGGAGTTTCGATCAAAGCTGAAAGCAAGTGTTCAAGGAGGGAGCGAACCGTGGAATCATCACCGCTGTTTTTGTAATCGTTCCACTCGCTTCTCCACAAACCACGTGCATAATCCAGGTCCTCGCCCGAATAATCGAGAAAGACTGTATAGAGGAAATAATTGTAGCGTTCCTGGGTCAGGCTCACCGCAATAAGCATGTGTACCAGGACATCCATCAGCTCGGCCGCATCGGCCGGATCGGACAGGCTGCCCGAGTTTTCGACCCAGTCCACCACATCAAGCTGAAAACCACGTTCCCTATCCTGATCCAGGGTAAGCATCAGGATCCCACCTGTCTGGTAACGATGAGCAAGTGCGTATGTAGTTATCCAGTTGCGGTTATAACCGGGTATCTGATGGTAGGCCGGATAACCGGCCACCTCAAAAGGCTCGTAGAAATTCAGTCCCTGGTCCTCAAGTTTAGATACCACATAGCTCATGTCGGAGTAAAACTCGCTCACTACCGAATTCCGGTCCGCAAACTGAATGTCGAATACCCTGAACAATCCTGTAAACAGATCCACAGGCGACTTAATCAGGGCACCCACATTATCGTTTTCTTTTACAGCATCATCGCTGTCATAAAAATGCTCGCTTTTAAGAAGGATTTTCAGCAATTCTATGAGGCTGTAATCCTGATCAATAAGCACTTGGGCCAGAGGATCAATCACATCCTGCTCCACCTCCTCAGAAATGAAATGATATACAAAGAAACGATATAGCTTTCGTGCAATGAATCTTCCTGTCTCTTTCCTGGAGAAGATCATTTCAATCATTTCATCCAGCTCACCATAAGCCGCTTCCACTGTCGGGAAACCACTTATCAGTTCTGCCGGTTCGATCACCTGTCCGCCAAATTTGGAGCTAAAGGTTTTGGCTCCCGGATCATGTTCAGTGGCCACATCCACAGCAGGATCGCCCTGGGTGTGTGTCTGCATTTTCCCGGCAGGGAGCCCGGTGTCGGGATCCGGCATACTGAAGGTTTCATCAAGCGTCCAGCCAGTAAGCACCTTTGTGGCTGCCTTTATATCGTCCTCTGTATAATGGGTATAGTCTCCTTCACTAATCTGAGGACCTTTCCCGATGCTGTAAAGCTCAAACATCTCCCTGGCAAAGTTCTCATTGGGAGAATTCTTTTTGTTGGAGTAGCCATCCAGGTATCTCAGCATGGCATTGTCCACACAGATTTTTTTAAACAGGTCTTTAAAACTACCATAGGCGTAATGCCTGTAGAGACAGTTCTGATAATATATGGCTTCACTGGAGTTGATCTCGGTCCAGCGGGCCGGTAAATGGGTATGAAGGAACCAGGTAATGCGTTCCTTCAGGGTGGGCGGAGCCTGGCGCATCACATCCATGTGCCAAGCCTGAAAATAAGTAAAAAGGACATCCTGCTCACTGTTACTGCTGCCTGCAAAAGCAGGCCCTGTTACTCCGGTCGGATCTACCCAGGTTTGTCCTGATAAGGTATCAATGGGTGGCAATGGATCTTCTGCTGAATCATCCAGCAGATGGTCAAGGGCCTGGTCAGCGCTAAAGCCGGCAAACTGATGGATCTGATCGATGGTGGGTCCAAAAGTAGCCCTTCGGAGGAGATGGGCGGCAAAGCCGGGTCCCAATACTCCTGAAATCTTTGTTAATGAAGCCATTTGAAATGGTTTTACCTACAGAAACGATACTGCAGCCAATTGGTTGCACCGGCAGGAATTCGCTTTGTGATTTAGAATTTGTATAAATAGAGGCTGAATGCTCAGGTAACCGCATCCCTGTTCCTGGGATACTTCTCATAGATCTTATGATCGATGATATATTTCACCTGTTCCATGGCAGTATGGATCTCTTCATAACTCGTATACAGTGGAGTTATTCCCAAGCGGATGTTATTGGGCTCCCGGAAATCGGGAATAACCGCCTGGTCGCCGACCCCCGGATCAATTAAGGCCCTGCATATGCGGTAAGCTTCTGCATGTTTAAGAGATACATGTGAGCCCCGCTTCTCTGCAAATTCAGGCGATCCCAACCTGAAACCCTTGCCAATCAACCATTCCCTGGCCAGTGAGATCAGGTAATCGGATTGTGCCACACTCTTTTGCCTGATGGCCCCTATCCCGGCATCCAGTACCAAATCCAGCGCAGGTTCCAGTCCCGATACCGAGATTACCGGTGGAGTGCCTGTCAGGAATTTTCGAATTCCTTTTGATTCCCTGAAATTGAGCTTGAATTCAAAGGGATTCCTTTCACCGAACCATGCCTGGATGGGATTCTCCAGCTTCTCCTGAAGGTCTTTTCTTACATAAAGGAAGGCTGGTGAACCAGGTCCCCCATTCAAGTACTTATAAGTGCAGCCCACTGCCATATCTGCATTGGCACTTTTGAGACTCACAGGGACCGCACCCACAGAATGACTCAGGTCCCAGAGAATGAGGGCACCATGCAAATGAGCGAGTTCTGTAACCCGCTCCATGTCATACATGTACGAGCTCTTAAATGCCACATGTGACAGGCTTACCACCGCTGTTTGCCGGTTTATCATTCGAACAAGTTCGGTCATGTCGGAGGAAATACCATCAGGCGATTTCAGGAGCCTCAACGTGTGCTTATGGTCAAACTGCTTTACCAGTCCCTGCATAACGTACAGGTCCGATGGAAAATTCATATCGTCTGAAATAATCTCCCTTTTTCCTTTCATTAACTTCAGTGCTCCATAGAGCAGTTTGTAAAGGTTGATGGAAGTGGAATCAGATACAATGACCTCTTCGGGGTGAGCCCCAATGATCTGTGCTATCTTTTTACCCAGGCGAAAGGACTGCTGATACCAGCCCTCATTCCAGCTTCTGATAAGGCGGTCCCCCCATTGCTCCCTGATGGCATTGTCCATATAGAGCACGGTTTTTTCAGGCAGGCGGCCCAGGGAGTTCCCATCCATGTAAATCAAAGAGGGATCGGTGATGACGAAGCTTTTTCTGAATCCTTTAAGCGGATCATCAGCATCCAGTGCCCTGGCATAATTCTTAGAAAACGGATCACTCATAATTATAACCAGTTGGTAGCATCCTTATCCAGGAACCACTCCAGATTGCCTGAAGAGGGATTCACGTAGAATGCCGGATAATCCAGATATCTTCCTTCTTTCATTACAATATCATTGATTACGGCCGATTTCCTGGTCCCTGCCACAATGAAGCTTACTCGTCTTGCTGCATTGATCACATCTCCCGACAAACTAACCCGGCGCTGACCGGTTGCAGGGTGGGTTCCCACCACGCAGGTCGATTCTGCCTTCCACAGTTCAATCTGATCAGGAAAAATAGAAGCTGTGTGACCATCTTCACCTACCCCCAGCCAGATCCAGTCAAATATAGGCGATCCATACTCTACAGGAAGCATATCCCTCAGCAAGGTTCCATATCTCTCGGCCTCTCCTTCCGGATCTTCTTCCCCCATGATGCGGTGCACCTGGTGGTCTTGTAAGCCCAGGGGATCAATCAGGTGTTTCTGTGCATTCCCGAAGTTGCTCTGCTCGTCCCAGGGTTCAACGCAGCTTTCATCTCCCCAGTAAAGGTGAATTCGTTGCCACTCTTCCGGCGTGGTAATTTCAGCCAGCTGATCAAAAATGGCAATGGGGGTTGATCCACCCGAAAGGGCGATATGGATGGGTCTGTCCAACTCCTTTGATTCCTCGAGAAAAGTGCTGACATCGCAACAAAAGGATTCGATGAGCGAATCCTGATCAGGATAAATATAATGTCTTCGTCTATGCATTACAGTTCACAATATAATCCGTCATCTGCCAGGTTCTTGCAGGGATACCTCCATGTATAGGTTTCCTCTTCAATCATCTGGTCTGCTACTTCGGGACCCCATGTGCCACACGGGTATCCCTGTAAGTGTATACGCTGGTTTTCTTTCCAGGTTTCCAATATCGGGTCTGCAGGTTTATAATATTAAATATTTCTTTCTTATATCCTCACAATTGCAGTTTGTATACGGTCGATCTTGCGGTAATAAATAATTCTTTTTCCCTGGGGCCAAATGCCAGGTTTGTTGCCGGAATAGGGATCCCGATGGTACCCAGGTGCATTCCGACTGAATCTACCACCAGGATACCACCCGGACCGCTTAGAAAAAGGTTTCCCTGCTGATCCACCTTCATCCCATCCGGTCCCCCCGGAAGAGAGGTGTCCAGAGCCGTGAAAAATATGGACTTTTCAAGCACCTCACCCTGCTCATCCAGAGTATAACGCATCCAGTGAACCTGGTACTGGTCCTCTCCGTTGACACGGAGAATCTCCATATTTGCCACATATAAATACCTTTCATCAGGCGAAAGGGCTACTCCATTGGGCCATGATAGCGTACTGTCTATAAGCGAGAGTCTGCCATTGCGGTAGTGGTACACCCCATTATAGGGCAGTTCCTTGAGAGGATCTTCATTCCGCTGCTCCAATCCCCAGGGCGGATCGGTAAAGTAAATACTCCCTGTGGATGACTTGCAAAGATCATTGGGACTGTTAAGTCTGCGTCCTTTATAATTGTCTGCCAGGACCGATGCCTCCCCCTGAGGTGAATACCTGGTCAGGCTCCTGGATTCGTGCTCACAGGCCAGTACAGATCCGTCAGGCTCGGCCAGCAATCCATTGGCGTGGTTGGAGGGACTTCTGAAGACCACAAACTTTTTTTCGGTCCACCGGTATATGGTATTTCCCGGAATATCACTGAATATCAGAAAGCCGTCAGCATGCCAGGCGGGCCCCTCTGTAAAATCAAAGGCAATTCCGATTCGCTCAAGCACTGCTTCCCTTGGAACCACTTGCCAGAAGCGGTCATTCTCAGGTATAAACTCTCCTATCTGATGTACATCCTTTTTTGGATTGCATGCTGCCATCAGCATTCCTATTCCCAGTATGGCTGCTCCTGCTCTTCTCATATTGATTCATACATGTTTTGGGTTGGGGTTTTACCTAAGTTATAAAAAAAGGCCCAAAACCGAATCAATACAGCTGCTAAAACTATGAGCTATTTTCAACTTTCCCCGGAGGGTGGCTTAAAAACAGAAGTATTCGACAATATTTTGATTTTTTTCATTCCCAGAAAATAGAGGCCGATCACATAAGGTACAAACAGGGTAAGAAGCCAGTCTATCTCCACCATCAGGATGAAATCATAGATGCCATGCAGGAGGATGGGAAATCCTATGGCACGTATGAGATATGATTTTCGAAGCTCTTCGTACATATGAGCTATCCCCAGGTAATACCCCATGGTAATGCCAAAAAGGGCATGAGCAGGAACCGCTGTTATTGCCCTTACCATCGCCGTCTGAATGCCTCCATCCATTACATACAGCACGTTTTCGACCGCCGCAAAGCCCAGCGAGACAAAAACTGCATATACAATTCCGTCAAATTTTTCATTGAAGCTGGGACTTTTCCAGACCAGCAGGTACAAAGCCAGGAATTTAAAGAGCTCTTCGGTAGTTCCTGCCACCACAAAGGCATGATAGGCAGCTTCCCCTATCTTTCCCATGGGAGGTTTTAAACCGACCAACAAGCGCTCCGCAAACAGAATGGGAATCACAACCAGCATTCCCGCAAGCACTGCCTTAAGCAGTAAACCTATGGGTTCCCTTTCATACTTGTCACGGAAATAAATGTAAAACAGGATAATAAAAACCGGGGCAAGGGCTGCAAGTAATACCACCATTCTTACCGGCCATAAGGAGGTTGGAACATGTATCCATTCATAGGAGTGGAGTAATATCCATACCCATTATTTATATGAATTGTCGCTCCAATGGTCAGGTTATTCCCCAGTTTATAGGTAGCTCCCAGGGAAAGGTTATTCATGGGATAGGGTGTGAGTGGTGTGACAGGTGCTGAGATCAGTTGCTTTACTCCTGTACCGTGCAATACCAGCCGGTCACTCATCTGATAAGAGCCAGCAACAAATACCGCAAAACTGGAAAAGGAATTCGGAAAGAAGCTTTCCTGCGGGGCTGTACCATTGAAGCCCTGGTACCGGGTGGCTATCAATCCACCGTGTAAGGACCACCTGTTGGTTAGTGGCAAGGTATACGTCGGTGCAGCAAAAAAGGCCATCCCCGATCCATAACCTTTCATATAAGAATAGCTGCTACCCAGGGATACATTAAATGAACCCGGAATATTTTTCTCTGCACCTTCCTTTTCCGGAACGGCATCCTCCCGGATGGTCTGGTTGGTTTTCAGTTTTAGCCGGGACACATTCTCTTCAGCAGTCTGACCGTAAAGGATGGGCAGACAAAAGAAAAATACTAGTGTGACTATGGTAATCCGCATTTAGCAGGACATGATTAAATACACAACAAAGATAGTAAACTATTTGTTTGAGCTCTTAACACTGTAGTCCTAGATGCCTGTCTCCTTTTCAATAAATTGACCGAAGCGCTGGTAGCGCTCATAGAGCCCGGCATAGATGGCAGCCATTTCCGGATTGGGTTGATATTCGGTTTCAAATCCACCCCCCATTGCCTCCTGGGCTTCAGGAATGGAGTTATGTACACCGGCCACTACTGCCGCGGCCATGGCAGTTCCCAGTGCAACAGCCTGTTCCGAGCTTGCCACTTTAATGGGCTTGTTTAGTACATCTGCCACAATCTGCATCACCAGTTTTGATTTCTTGGCCACGCCACCAAGGGCTATCACCCCATCGATACGTACTCCCTCATCCACGAAGCGATCTACAATCATTTTAGCGCCAAATGCAGTTGATTCAACCAGTGCGCGGAATATCCGTGGGGCATCCGAGCCCAGGGTCAGTCCCATCAGAGCTCCTTTCAGATTCTGGTTGGCATCGGGCGTCCTTCGGCCGTTCATCCAGTCAAGGGCCAGGATCGATGACTCTTCAGGTGTAATCAGTTCTGCTGCTTCACTTAAAGCCCCGATCATTTTCTCTTCGGTCTCCCTTCGTACCTGCTCTTTGGTTGCTGCATCCACATCCAGCCCGGGAACCACATGTTCGATAGGCCACATCAGCACCTTGCTGAACCAGGCATAAATATCCCCGAAAGCCGATTGTCCTGCCTCCAGGCCTACCATCCCTGGAACGATAGAT
>JBDLIM010000070.1:0-20121 GCA_039714915.1 Bacteroidota bacterium | reverse complement strand
AAGGGATGAATAGGGATTCCCAAGGTTAAAATCCAGAAGTATGGCGATCAGGAAAGTAAACCCTACAAATAGGATTATCAATCCTGTAAGCACCTCATTTCGGCGGAGTTTGCTTCGTGATTTCTTCTGCATCAGGTGAAAGTAATCAATTTATCATTTGAATGACAGACAGAATACAAATTTGATTAATTTTGACACAAAATTATCAGATGACGCGATATTCTCTGTTTATCATGTGTATCATGCTCTTACCGCTGGGTGTCATGGGACAGTCCACTCAGGGATCCGGCACACGGGGTGACATTCTCAGGATTTTAGCCGACAAGGAAAACGATGATCAGGTGAGCATTGAAGTGGATAGTCTCCTGGAAGCGAATTATTACAAGCTGCTTAACAGGAACAAAAAAATGACAGGGCTTCCCGGATACCGGATCCGTATTTATTCTGAAAGCGGACTCGGGGCCAGGGAGGAACAACAACGCATGAGGGCCAGGTTCCTTTCCTTCCACCCGGGTATAGATGCTTACAATAAGTACGACGAGCCTTATTTTAAAGTGTATGTGGGCGATTGCCGTACTAAGAGTGAAGCCTTGATTTTATACGATAAGATTAAAAAGAACTTCCCGAATCCCATTATGGTTCCAGATTTCATCAATGAAAAAAGCCCCGACTAGCTTATCCGACCTATGACCGATGAAGTAAAGCACAAATGTGGCATAGCGCTGATCAGGCTGCTGAAACCACTGGAACATTATCAGTTGTCTTACGGATCCTGGCGCTACGGACTGGAGAAGCTTTATCTCCTGATGGAGAAACAACGCAACAGGGGCCAGGATGGGGCAGGGGTGGTCAGTTTGAAGCTGGATATACCTCCGGGAAGAAAATATTTCAGCCGCCAGCGGGAATCAGGTGATTTGGCGATCAACGAGATCTTCAAAAGGATTTACAGCAAATACGAAGAAGCAGAAAAAAAGCATGCCGATGCGTTCAATGATGCCCACTGGGCAAAGGCTAACCTGCCCTTTGTGGCAGAAGCCTATCTGGGTCACCTGAGGTATGGGACTTTTGGTTCAAACAATATTGCCAACCTTCATCCGGTAATGCGACAAAATAACTGGCGAACCAGGAACCTGGTGATGGCCGGGAATTTTAACCTGACCAACGTGGATGAGCTATTTGATATCCTGGTGGAACTGGGCCAGTATCCAAAGGAGTATTCCGACACGGTGACCATGCTGGAGAAAATAGGTCATTTTCTGGACAATGAGAACCAGCGTTTATTCGATAAATTTAAAGATGAGGGCTATTCCAACGTGGATATCACCCATCAGATTGGGAATAACCTGGATGTGGCTAAAATCCTTGGAGGAGCCAGCAAGCGTTGGGATGGGGGTTACACGGTCGCTGGAATGCTGGGCCATGGAGATGTGTTTGCCATGCGCGATCCCTGGGGAATCCGGCCGGCTTATTATTACCACGACGAAGAGGTGGTTATTGTGACTTCGGAGCGACCTGCCATTCAAACAGCCATGCATGTGGATTTCGATCAGGTGAAAGAGCTCCCCCCGGGTCATGCCCTCGTGGTGAAAAGGAACGGCGAATTAAGCATCGACCGGATCAGGGAAGAGCAAGAAAAGAAATCCTGTTCCTTTGAAAGGATTTATTTCTCCAGGGGAAGCGACAGGGAAATCTACAGGGAAAGGAAAATGCTTGGAGAACTGCTTGTCCCTGATATCCTCAAGGCCATTGACTATGAGGTTGAAGAAACGGTCTTCTCCTTTATTCCCAATACGGCTGAATCAGCTTTCTACGGGATGGTAAAAGGGGTTGAGGATTACATGGTCCAGAAAAAATGGGAGGAGCTAAAAGCATTCAATGGAAGCTGCAGTCAGGATGAGGTCCTGAAGATCATGACCGAACGTGCCCGGATCGAAAAGGTGGCTATAAAAGACCTGAAGCTGAGAACATTCATTTCCCAGGATAAAGGTCGCAAGGACATGGTGAGCCACGTATATGACATTACCTATGGAACCATCAGGCCGGGAGTCGACAACCTGGTGATAATAGATGACAGCATTGTCAGGGGCACTACCCTTAAGCAGAGCATCATTAAAATCCTTGACAGGCTGGGGCCCAAGCGGATTGTGGTTGTATCGTCTTCCCCCCAGATCAGATATCCCGATTGTTATGGGATTGATATGGCCAAACTGGGAGATTTCACTGCTTTTCAGGCTGCCATAGAGCTCCTGAAAGAAAATGAAATGGAGCATGTGATCAATGGGGTTTACAAAAAATGCAGCATGCAAAAGAATCTTCCCAAGGAAGAATACGTGAATTATGTAAAGGATATTTACAGGCCTTTTACGCAGGAACAGATCAGCCTGAAGATAGCAGAGATGCTTACCGACCCGGAAGTTAAAGCAGAGGTGAAGATCGTATACCAGGGAATCGATAACCTGCATAAAGCTGTACCGGATGACCTGGGTGACTGGTATTTTACCGGTGATTATCCCACACCGGGTGGAAATAAGGTAGTTAGTAATTCCTTCCTGAACTACATTCACGGGATCAATACACGGGCGTACTAATACCAGCGTACGGGCAGATTAACCACGCCTGCTAAATCTGAATCTTTTCACCAATTTCTTGACTTTCAGATCCCTTCGGCGGATGCTCTTTATCTTCTGCAACTGTTTGGGAACGTAATTCAACACATGCCGTTCCACTTTTGCTTTGTACAGATCATTCACTGTGATCATGATCCCTGTTTCCTCCACATCTCCAAAGGTTTTGTTCAGTACGGTTCCAAAGGTTTTCATGGAGGGTGACAGGTTCATATAGGCATTGATCAGGGGTGGGATGTTCTCTCCGAAGGCCCTTACCTTTTTGGAAAGGATCTTATAATCTTCTTCGTAGTTCTGCCCGGTCAGGGTCGCAGTGAGTTTTGCCCTGTCTGTAGCCATTTTCAAAGGTTCCTTCGGGATGACCAGCTTATCCACATCGGGAAAATGCTTGTTCAGGAAAAAAAGGATCAGGTCTCTGGCCATCTGGTTATAATGGAGATACATGGTGACTTTTCCGAACATGTATTTTTTATCGGGATAATCAAGCACAAGGGTTCCCAGTCCATCCCACAGGTTATCAAGTGCATAGATCCCTTTTCTCCGGAGGGTGGTGGATTGATATTTCGGCTGGACAAAGGACCGCCCCAGTTCGATCATATGCGGAAGGTATTCGCTTATAAAACTGTCTGAAAAGTTGAATAAATTAGAGGTGGCCAGGCGAATCTGACCGTCTTTATAACACTTGTCGGGATCGCATATGTGGAAACGGTACCCCCCCAGTATGGCATTTTCATCGGGATCCCAAACAATTAGTTGCTGGTAGGAATTTTCTCCCGAATCGTATTCATCAAGGTCACATTCCAGTCCGGTCCCTCCTCCGGCATTGCGGAATGAAAGCTCTCTGAGCCTGCCTATTTCACGCATGGTGTTGGGTGCATTCTCTGCATTAATGATATAGATCTTGTTTCCGGCTTTATTGGTCTTACGGATATACCTTTCGGCAGTTAGCTCATCCTGCATGGCTTCCAGAGGTACTGGCGGTATGATGTCTTTCATGGACATGGTACTGGATTTTAGTAAGAAATGTAGCTGAATTCCTTTCCCGGATCATCAGCAATGCTGTATACATGATCTTTCACTTTCTGGGCCCACTCCAGGGGAGTAAGGCGTTTGTCAAAAGTCTCCCGGGGGATGGCTTTCCCAAAAGTGATCACAAAGTGTTTGTTGCGGTGTTTATATGATTCATTGGGCAGAAAGAACATCTCCAGGTTCGCTTTAATACCCAGAAATCTTCTGAAATTGGCCAGGTTGTAGAAGAAATTTGAGCACCGGCCGCTCACATGCACCGGAACCACATCCCTGTTGGTCTGCCTGGCCTTGGTAATGATGCTTTTCTGCCATTCGGTATCCCTGATTACCCCTTTTTTGCGACGGGAGACCAAACCGGCGGGGAAGGACATGATCTGCTCGTCTGACTCAAAAATTTCATTAATCCGTCGTACGTTTTCAATGGCCTGAGCTCCGTGTTTGTTGATGGGTACAAAAATCCCGTCCATGTTTTTAACATTGGTCAGCAGGTCATTTACAAGCACTTTAAGGTGAGGGTAGGTACGCGATAACTCACTTATAATCATCATGCCGTCAAAACCTCCCAGGGGATGGTTGGCCACAATAATGTACCTGCCTTTCCGGGGCAGGTTCTCCCTGCCAATGACATCCAGACTTACATTAAATACTTCAATGGTGGCCCGGGCAAAATCCACGTTTTTCTTATACCCATGATAATAAAGGATGGGATCATTCATGAAATCGATCCTCAGGATCCTGGATAAGAATCGGTATACAAACCCAGGAATCCAGCGTGCAAGGGATGGACTCTTATCCATGAATAAATCCCTGATATTGATAGGTTTAAAGTTATTTTTATGGCTGGCTTCATCCATGAGTATCCAATTCTTTCGTGTCTCGGACCCTGTACAAACACAAAAGTAAAAAAAAAAACCGGCGAACATCATGGGTATCAGGATTCCCGTGGGTTCTGTAAAAGTTATTAACAAAGTGGGAAAAAGTGGGATGAAATGGTGCAAAGTGGTGAAAAAGTACTATTTTTACGAGCAAACCCGCGAAATCCCTATGATAACTTTCATTGGAGACTATACTGTAAGGCTTGATTCAAAGGGACGGCTCTCTTTTCCTGCGGCATTTAAAAAGCAGATCAGGGAGGCAGTACAGGATGGTTTTGTCCTCAAACGGGATGTATTTGAAACATGCCTGATCTTGTACCCCATGGAAGAGTGGGAAAGACAGAATAAACTAATCAAAGCGAGGACCAATCCCTATAACAAGGAGCATGCCCGTTTTCTCAGGATGTTCTTCTCGGGAACAGCGGAAGTGGCCCTGGATACCAATAACAGGATGCTGATCCCAAAGAGATTGCTTGAGTATGCCGGGATTGAAAATGAAGTGGTAATGGCTGGACAGTCGGGAAAGATAGAAATATGGTCCTCTGATCAGTATGGAAGAGTAAGTGAAACAGATGATGACTTTGCCGCCATGGCTGAACGAATACTAGGAGGATCTTTTGACGAACCAGATACATAATGGGCTACCATAAGCCGGTATTGTTGCATGAAAGCGTAGACGGACTAAATATTAAACCAAGGGGCAATTATGTGGATTTGACCTTTGGAGGAGGAGGGCACTCTCGCGAAGTTCTAAAAAAGTTGGGAAAAAATGGCAGGCTAATAGCTTTTGACCAGGATCAGGATGCCGAAGCCAATGTTCCGGATGATAAACGGGTCATCTTTGTAGGGGCAAACTTCAGATATTTAAGGAATTACCTGAGATATTATTCCATTGAGAAAGTCGATGGAATACTGGCCGATCTGGGTATCTCATCACACCAAATTGACCGTCCGGACAGGGGATTTTCATTCAAATCAGATGCCTTGCTTGATATGCGCATGGATAAGCGCAGCGGGAAATCAGCAATGCAGGTAGTGAATGAATATGAATATGAAGACCTTACAGGAATCTTCAGGGCGTATGGCGAACTGAAAAATGCTTCTGCGCTGGCCAATGCGATCATTCAGAGCAGGCAGGACGCCTCACTGAAAACCACAGGCGATCTGGAGCGGGCCCTGCTTAAGTTTATCCCCTTCGGTCAGCCAAATAAATTCCTGGCCAAAGTATACCAGGCACTGCGGATCGAGGTAAACAGGGAGATGGAGGCGCTCCGGGAAATGCTGGTCCAGACTGCGGAATGCCTGAATGAGGGAGGACGACTGGTGGTGATCACCTATCACTCCATAGAAGACCGGATGGTTAAGAACTTTATGCGATCGGGAAACCTGGAAGGGGATATTCAGAAGGACTTTTACGGAAATGTTCAGTCACCCTGGAAATTAGTGAACCGAAGTGTAATTACCCCGACGCAGGAGGAACTGGATGTGAATAACAGGGCCAGGAGTGCCAAATTAAGAATAGCGGAACGAACATAGAATGGCCAGGCAGAAAAAGAACATAGAATTTGATCAGTCCCTCGAGGAAAAGGAGAAGAGTTTTTCACTTCGCGACCTGGTGGATGGAAATGTGCTGACCCGAAAATCGGTACTGAAGCAATCCCGGTTTATACTCCTGCTGGTAGGTATCGCATTTTTCTCCATTGCCAACCGGAATCATGCCGAGAAGAAAGTAATTCAGCTGAACAGGCTGCAGAGCGATGTGAAAGAAATGAGGGCCAAATCCATATCCATTTCCTCTGACCTGGTAAGAATAAGCAGGCAGTCGGAAGTGTTCAGGCTGGTACAGCGCTATGAGCTGGGGCTTGAGGAGAACCTGGAACCACCCAAAAAACTGATCCATACAGAAGAATAGGATGTCACTGAAACGCGACATATTGATCCGTTCGTCCCTGGTGTACCTGGGAATACTACTTATGGGTTTACTTATTGTGGGGAAAGCACTTCATCTCCAGGTGTTTGAACAGGAGAAGTGGGGAGTGGAGGAGAACAGCACCATTCGTCACAAGGTTATAGAGCCCAACCGGGGAAACATATACTCGGCCGATGGCCGCCTCCTGGCTGTATCGGTTCCCTTTTATGAGATCCGTATGGATTTCCTCTCCGAATCCTTCACCCGCGGGATTTTTGATTCCGGCGTGGATGAGCTTTCAAAAGCTCTTTCCGCACTTTTCCAGGACAGGCACTGGTCTACCTACAAAAGAGAACTGGTGAGAGCCAGGGAAAATGGCAACCGCTACTTCCTGGTGAAACGGAATGTGACCTATACCCAGCTTCAGAAAGTGAAGCAATTCCCCATTTATAATCTGGGAAAATACAAGGGGGGAGTGATGTATGTTCAGCAAAACCGCCGGGTCAGGCCTTACGGGATGCTGGCAGCGCGTACTGTTGGATATACCATGAGTGGAAATCTGAGTAGCGTGGTAGGAATTGAAGGTGCATACGATAAGGAGCTAAAGGGGATTGAAGGATACAGGTTGATGAGAAAGATAAGGGGAGATGTCTGGATGCCCATTAACGATGCCAATGAAATCGAACCCAAGGATGGGTACGACATTGTAACAACTGTTGATGTGGATTTGCAGGATGTGGCTGAGAATGCACTGCATACCCAATTACTCAGACACGGAGCCGATCATGGAACAGTGGTCCTTATGGAAGTGCAAAGCGGAAAGGTGAGGGCCATTGCCAACCTGGCCAGGAATGAGGAGGGGAATTATGTGGAGGATTACAATTTTGCCATAGGTGAAAGCACCGAGCCCGGCTCCACCTTTAAGCTGGCTTCCATGATTGCCCTGCTGGAAGATGGCTATGTGCATCCGGATGATATAGTGGATACGGAGAATGGAGTTATCTTCTACTATGGTCAGAAAATGGAGGATAGTGGCGGGAAAGGACTGGGTAAGATAACGGTTCAACGGGCCTTTGAAGCTTCTTCCAATGTGGGGATCTCGAAAATAGTAAGCGAGAACTATAAAGATAAACCCGAGCAGTTCGTGAACAGGCTTTATGAGATGGGTCTGAACCGGAAGCTAGGGCTTGAGATAAAAGGAGAAGGAAAGCCCGACATCAAATATACGGACAGCGAACTCTGGTCAGGCGTATCTCTGCCATGGATGTCCATCGGTTACGAAGTCAGAATGACCCCCCTGCAAATCCTGGCCTTCTATAATGCTATTGCGAACAACGGGAGAATGGTGAAACCCATTTTCGTTGAGGAAACCCGGGCTCATGGAAAAGTAGTGGAGCGCTTTGATACAGAAGTTCTGAACAATCACATCTGTTCCCGTGAAACCCTGGCACAGGTCCGAAGCATGCTGGAAGGGGTGGTGGATAGCGGTACTGCCGGAAACCTGGCCAACAGCCATTATAAAATTGCCGGAAAAACAGGTACTGCTCAACTGGCCCTCGATAAAGAAGGATATACCGAAGCACTTTACATGGCCTCCTTTGCCGGTTATTTCCCGGCCGATAATCCAAAATACTCCTGTATTGTAGTCGTGAATGCCAGGTCAAGACAGATCTACTACGGAAACCTTGTAGCCGGTCCCATATTCAGGGAAATAACGGACAGAATTTATGTGCGCGAATTCGAGATGCATGGCAACAGGGAACTTTTGGCCAGTGAACAAGCCATACAGGCTCCCTATTCAAAAAGCGGCAGCGGAGAGGCTCTCGAGTCTGCTTTTGAGTATCTGGACCTTTCGCTGGTTCCGGCCGAGCAGGATACCAGGTGGGTATCTACGAAAAGCACCCCTGAAGGAGTAATCCTTTCTTCCAGGCCCATTCCTCATGAACTGGTGCCCAATGTGGTGGACATGGGATTAAAAGATGCCCTCTATCTCCTGGAAAGCAAAGGATTAAAGGTGGCTGTGGATGGAAGGGGAACGGTAAGAAAGCAATCCATCCGGGGTGGGAGCCGGATACGCAATGGAGAGACCATCAGGCTTAATATGAGTTTAACAGAAGGATAGTTGAAACTTGAAAAGATCATAGAAGGATTGGAGATTATCAGTGTAACTGGTAATACGGACCTGGATATTGGACGGATCACCTTCGATTCAAGGGATGTGAAGGAAGGAGATCTTTTTGTGGCTGTCCCCGGCACGCAGGTAGATGGTCATAGCTTCATCAATAAAGCGCTTGCTTCCGGAGCGCATGTCGTGGTCTCCCAGGAGGTCCCGGGCGATGTGGATCCTTCCGTAACCAGGATCCTTGTTCCGGATTCGCATAAGGCCCTTGCCCATATGGCCTCCGCGTTTTATGGTCACCCGTCAGGGGAACTGAACCTGGTGGGGATTACCGGTACCAATGGCAAAACCACCATTGCCACCCTGCTCCACGAGATGCATATGCTGATGGGATACAATGCCGGATTGCTTTCCACCATCCAGGTCCTTGTGGGGGAAGATGCTCTGTCAGCCTCACATACAACACCCGATCCCATACAGATAAACGGCTACCTGAAGCAGATGGTCGATGCAGGATGTGAGTATTGTTTTATGGAAGTTTCGTCCCATGCCATTGATCAGGACAGGATTGCAGGACTTGACTTTAACGGCGGCGTCTTTACCAACCTTACACGGGATCATTTGGATTATCATAAGAATTTCAGGGAATACCTGGAGGTGAAGAAGCGCTTCTTTGATCTTTTACCGGAAAATGCCTTCGCGCTTGTGAATGGCGATGATAAAAACGGGAAAGTAATGCTTCAGAACTGCAGGGCCGGGCACCACGTCTATGGATTGCAGTCCATGTGCGAGTTCCGGGGGAAGCTCAGGGAAATGCACCTGGAAGGATCATCGATGGACATAAACGATACCGAAGTATGGGTCAAACTGCCGGGACGCTTTAATGCCGGGAACCTGCTCTGTGTATATGCGGTATGTATCCTTCTGGGGCATCATCAGGAAGATGTTTTTCAGGCAGTGAGCCAGGTGAATCCTGTCAGGGGGCGCTTCGAGACCTTCCGTTCGGAAAAGGGAATTACAGGGATTGTGGATTATGCCCATACTCCTGACGCACTTCAGAATGTACTTGATACCATCAAGGAAGTGAATGTGGCCGGCGGAGAAATAATCACCGTGATAGGGGCAGGGGGAGACCGGGACCGGGGAAAGCGTCCCGTGATGGCCCGCATAGGAGCCGAGGCAAGCCATAAGCTGATTTTAACATCGGACAATCCCAGAAATGAGGACCCGGAATCGATTCTGGATGATATGGCAGAAGGGATCCCGGCCGTACTCAGGGAGCGGACCCTGCGCATAGCAAACCGGAAAGAGGCCATTCGTACAGCTTGTATTATCGCAAAAAAGCAGGATATCATTCTTGTGGCAGGGAAGGGCCACGAGCTTACCCAGGAGATAGGAGGAAAGAAAATGGCTTTCGATGATATGAGTTATCTGAAACAGTTCCTAAATGGATAAGAAATGATATATCACCTGTTTACATATCTTAACCAGTTTGACTTTCCGGGAGCCGGGATGTTCCAGTACCTTTCCTCGCGGGCCGCTTTTGCCGTGATTACCTCCCTGGTGATTTCCATGATATTTGGGAAGCGGATCATCAATATGCTTCACCGGAAGCAGATCGGGGAATCGGTCCGGGACCTGGGTCTGGAAGGACAATCACAAAAGCAGGGAACCCCCACCATGGGCGGTGTCATTATCCTGGCATCCATTGTGGTACCTGTGCTTCTTTTTGCAAACCTGACCAATATCTACATCATCCTTATGCTTATTGCCACCATATGGCTGGGCCTGATAGGTTTTGTAGATGACTACATCAAAGTATTCAAAAAGAACAAGGAGGGCCTGAGAGGAAAATTCAAGGTTTTCGGCCAGATCGGACTGGGACTCATTGTGGGTCTAACCCTTTACCTGAGCGATGATGTCAAAATCCGTGAAAGGATTACCATCACCGAGGATAATTTCCAGGAATATAAAACCGAGGAAATGCAGGTGGATAACGGAGGCAATCTTTACGTGGTTCAGGAACACAAGCGGCCTCTCACCACCATCCCCTTTGTGAAAAACAATGAGTTTGACTACACCTGGCTGGTATGGTTCTCAGGGAAGTATGCCGATCACCTGGTGTGGATCATCTTTGTCTTTGCTGTCATCTTTATTGTCACGGCCGTATCCAACGGAGCCAATCTGACCGACGGGCTGGATGGACTGGCCACAGGTTCGGCTTCCATTATTGGTGTAACCCTGGGAATTCTGGCCTGGCTATCGGGAAATGCAATTTTCTCAAACTATTTAAATATAATGTATATACCCTATGCAGGCGAACTTGTGGTTTTTGCAGGAGCTTTCATCGGAGCTACTATAGGGTTCCTGTGGTATAATGCTTACCCGGCCCAGGTATTTATGGGAGATACCGGGAGTCTTGCCCTGGGCGGGATCATTGCGGTTTTTGCAGTGATCATCCGAAAGGAGCTCTTAATACCCATCCTGTGTGGCATCTACCTGGTGGAAAGCCTGTCGGTTATTCTCCAGGTAAGTTATTTCAAACGTACCAGACGAAAATATGGCGAAGGCAGGAGGATATTCCTGATGTCGCCCATTCACCACCACTATCAGAAAAAAGGCTACCCCGAACCTAAAATTGTGACCAGGTTCTGGATTGTGGGCATCATGCTGGCGGTGATAAGCATAGTAACCTTGAAGATCAGATAATTTACTTAAACGAACCCTATGGAAAACAGAGAACGTATAGTCATCCTCGGAGCCGGTGAAAGTGGAACAGGAGCAGCAATACTTGCCAGGTCAAAAGGATTTGATGTATTTGTTTCTGATGCCGGGAAGATCAAACCTTTTTACCGGGATATGCTGGATGAGTACCACATCATCTATGAATCCGGTGGTCATACCGAACGTTTGATCCTTAACGCTACCGAAATTATTAAGAGCCCGGGCATCCCCGAAAGCGCTCCCATTATTAAATTATTGAAAAAGAAGGGGATACGGATCATCTCAGAAATAGAGTTCGCCGGAAGGTTTACCAATGCCAAGAAAATTTGCATCACAGGCAGCAACGGTAAAACCACCACCACTTCACTGATCCATCATATGATGCGGAAAGCCGGGATGAATGTGGGAATTGCAGGTAACCTGGGCCACAGTTTTGCTTTCCAGGTGGCTACCGAGTCCTACGATTACTTTGTACTGGAATTAAGCAGCTTCCAGCTGGATGGCATGTACGAGTTCAAGGCCGATATAGCCATCCTGTTAAACATCACTCCCGATCACCTGGACCGCTACGATTATAATTTCCAGAACTATGTGGATTCCAAGTTCAGGGTGACTCAGAACCTTACCGAGGATGAGTACTTTGTGTTTTGCTCCGACGATGAAATTACCATCAAAGAACTGGAGAAAATCGTCTCCAGGGCCGAACAGCTTCCCTTTGCCTATCATAAAAAGGAAAAGGATGTGGCCTGGGTGGAGAATGACGAGCACTTGCATATTGAGTTTGAAGATGTGGATTTCTCCATGTCTGTAAAAGAGCTGTCGCTGAGAGGCCGGCATAACACCTACAACAGCATGGCAGCCGGAATAGCAGGAAATGTGCTTAAGATTCGCAACGATGTGATCAGGGAGGCCCTGATGGACTTTCAGGGAGTGGAGCATCGCCTGGAGACCGTCACCAAGGTGCATGGAATTAATTTCATTAATGATTCCAAGGCCACCAACGTGAACTCCACCTGGTATGCCCTGGAAAGTGTGAAGGGAAGCACCGTATGGATCGTGGGAGGAGTGGACAAAGGCAATGATTATAGTGAGCTTAATAACCTGGTGGAGAACAAGGTAAAGGCCATTGTCTGTCTTGGAAAAGACAACGAAAGGGTGATCCGCGCATTTGAAGGCAAGGTGGAGTCGATCGTGGAAGCAAAGAATATGAATGAAGCTGTGAAGGCTGCTTACTACCTGGCCAGGGACGGGGAAACCGTATTGCTATCCCCGGCCTGCGCGAGCTTTGACCTCTTTGAAAGTTTTGAAGACAGGGGGCGTCAGTTTAAAAATGCCGTCAGGCGCCTATAGGGCCTTTGGCGGGGAATGATGGATGGTGGACAGTGGACAGTGAAAAAAAAGTAGAAAGTGAAAATTGGAAGGTACATAAAGGGCGATAGGATTATCTGGATGGTGATCATGATCCTTCTGGTCATATCCTTGCTGTCGGTATACAGTTCCACCGGTTCGCTGGCCTATCAGCACCGTTCGGGCAATACCTTCTATTACCTTTTTCGTCAGCTGAAGTTTATTTTGCTGGGACTGTTAATCATCTATTTTGTACACCTGGTCCCTTACAGGGTTTTCAGCAGAATATCCCTAAGTGCGCTTTACCTGTCCATCCCCCTGCTGGTCCTTACCCTGGTGGCCGGAACCAACATCAATGAGGCCACCAGGTGGTTGCAGATCCCGGGGACAGGCCTTACCATACAGCCTTCCGATTTTGCCAAGATTGCCCTGGTTATGTATGTGGCCAAGGTCCTGTCTGTAAACCAGAATAACATAAGGGATTTTAAAGGGGCTTTTGCTAAGATCTCCATGGCCATTGTGGGAATCTGCGTCCTTATTTTGCCCGCGAATTTCTCCACCGCTGTCCTTGTTTTTGTTACCGCTTTCAGTCTGATGTTTGTGGGCAGGATCCCCATCAAGTACCTGGCCCTGATGATCATCACCGGAGTCCTTGCCCTGTCCATTTTTGTGGGAGGGTCCCTCCTGTTGAACAAGGAAGGACGAATAGCTACCTGGAAGAACCGCATTGAGGCCTATATGGATGGAGAGGAAGATAATTACCAGGCCGACCAGGCAAAGGTGGCCATTGTACAGGGGGGAATGTTTGGAAAAGGGCCGGGCAACAGCACCCAGAGAAATCTGCTGCCTCATCCTTATTCCGATTTTATCTATGCCATTATTATTGAAGAATACGGATCCCTGATAGGGGGAGTGCTGATGGTGGCACTCTACCTCTGGCTGTTTTTCAGAGCAGGATTGATCGTGCGCCGAAGCAGGAGCACCTATGGGGCCTTCCTGGCCTATGGGCTCTCCCTGGGACTGGTACTGCAGGCTTTTGTGAATATGGCCGTGGCAGTCGGACTGGTCCCGGTCACCGGACAAACCCTTCCCCTGGTAAGTATGGGAGGTTCATCCATTTTCTTTACCAGCATGGCCACAGGAATGATCCTTTCCGTGAGTTGGGGCACCAAAGAAGTCGATAGTCAAAAGTCGCTAGTCGGTAGTCAAAAGTCAGGTAGTCGAACCGGGCCGCCAAAGACGGAGAGCTCGGTGAGGCCGAAGTCCGGGCCAAAGTCCGGGAAGTCGAAAGTCGATAGTCAAAAGTCAGGTAATGAAAAGTCCAACGGAGTAGGACATAACCAGGTGGAATTTGAAGTGAATGCATAGCGAAAAATCATATCGTATCCTCATAGGAGGAGGTGGAACCGGCGGACATGTGTTCCCGGCCATCGCCATTGCCGATGCACTGAGGCAAGAGGATCCGGGGATGGAGTTTCTCTTTGTGGGAGCACTGGGCCGGCTGGAAATGGAAAAGGTACCCGAAGCAGGCTATGTCATAGAGGGCCTGCCGGTGGCTGGATTTCAGCGAAGGCTTACTCTGAAGAATCTGAGTTTCTTTTATAAGCTCCTGGTGAGTATGAGCCGCTCCAGGCGAATTGTGAAGCGTTTTGATCCACATGTGGCAGTGGGGGTAGGAGGATATGCCAGCGGTCCCATACTGAAGGCTGCCGCCAGGCGGGGAGTGCCTGTCCTTATCCAGGAGCAGAACTCTTATGCGGGGGTGACAAATAAACTTCTGGCACGTTCGGCACGCACCATCTGTGTGGCCTATGAAAAGATGGACCGCTATTTTCCGGCAGACCGGATTGTCCTCACCGGGAATCCGGTACGTAAGCAACTTTTGGAACAGGAGGGCGAACCGGAAGCAGCCAGGAAAGAATTCGGACTGGAAAAGGGCAGGAAGGTATGTCTGGTGGTAGGTGGCAGCCTGGGTGCCCGTACCCTGAATAAGAGTTTTATGGGGGGACTGGAACAACTGGATCGCCAGGATGTGCAGGTACTCTGGCAGTGTGGTAAATATTATCAGCTGGAAGTGGAGGCCAGGGTCAGGAACAGCGGACTAAAGCATGTGAAAGTGCTTCCCTTTATTTCAAGAATGGACCTGGCTTATGGCATAGCCGATGTGATTGTATCACGGGCAGGGGCCCTGTCCATTTCGGAGCTGTGTCTGGTGGGTAAGCCTGTGATCCTGGTGCCCTCACCCAATGTGGCAGAGGATCATCAGACCCGGAATGCGGAAGCCCTGGTAGAAAGGAAAGCTGCGAAGATGGTACCTGACAACAAAGCAGAAGAAGTGCTGGTGGGAGAGATGCTGGCACTGATGGAGAATGAAGAAGAGCAAAAAGTATTATCTGATCATATTAAACAACTGGGGATTGCCGATGCGGCAGAGCGCATCGCCTCGGAGCTTATTAAAATTATGAAACAACAATGATCTGGGCCAATCTGGATAGCGTCTATTTTATTGGTGCAGGCGGCATAGGAATGAGCGCCCTGGCACGCTATTTTGTGAGTCAGGGAAAGGAAGTGGCCGGATATGACAGGATTTCTACCGCACTGACCGATACGCTTACCCGGGAAAATATTGATATCTGTTTTGACGACCTGGAGGAGTTGATCCCATCCGCATTCAGGAACCCCGACCGGACCCTGGTAATCTATACTCCGGCTGTTCCTGAAAAGCACCGTCAATTGAACTATTTTCGAAGGAGGGGATTCAGGGTGATCAAACGCTCGGTGGCACTGGGAGAAGTATTCAATTCAGGCAGGGGGGTAGGTGTGGCCGGCACTCATGGAAAAACCTCCATCTCAACCATGCTTGCTCATATCCTTCACTCTTCTTCACTGGGATGTAATGCTTTTCTGGGGGGGATCAGCAAAAATACATCCAGCAATCTCTATCTGGATCCGGCCTCAGAAGTTATCGTAGCTGAAGCAGACGAATTTGACCGCTCTTTCCTGACCCTCTTTCCCGAGATTGCAGTAGTATCCTCCATGGATGCAGACCACCTGGATATATACCAGTCAGAAGAGAACATCAGGAAGGGATTTGAAACTTATATCTCACAGATACGCGAAAAGGGGAAACTGATTCACAAAGACGGACTCGAACCGCAGCTGCCCGACCATGTGGAAAGGTTTACCTATTCACTGGACAACACCCGGGCTGACTATCATGTAAGGAAGTTAAAAGCTGAAGGACTGGGCTATACCTATTCAGTGGTAACGCCTGATTCGGTCATACCCGAAATAAAGCTGTCGGTTCCAGGCTTACTGAACGTGGAGAATTCGCTGGCAGCTGTGGCCGTGGCTCACCAGCTGGGACTTTCTCCGGAGGCCATTGTCAGAGCGCTTTCAGATTACAGGGGAGTGGAGCGCAGATTCGATGTGCAGGTACAAAATGATACTCATATCTATATTGATGATTACGCCCATCACCCGGAAGAGATCAGTGCCTTCCTGAGCTCACTGAAAACCTTATTTCCGGATAAAAAAATAACAGGTATTTTCCAGCCCCACCTGTTTACCCGTACCCGTGATTTTGCAGATGGATTTGCACGCAGCCTTGAGATGCTTGATGAGCTGATCCTGATGGAGATCTATCCGGCCAGGGAAGAACCCATTCCAGGTATTGATTCCAGGATGATCCTGGACAAAGTGAATTTGAAAGAGAAGGTCCTGGTCTCCGGGGAACAGCTCCTGAGGGTGGTCAGGGAAAGGGATCCTGAGTTGCTGGTCACCATGGGAGCCGGAGATATTAACCAGTTTGTAGCACCGCTGAAAGAGTGGTTTATGAGGATATGACACGGAAAATGTTGAAAATATTAACCTGGATAGGGATTGCCGCGTGGTTTGTGGTGATCCTGGGCTTTGTATCCTCTGAATCGAAGCAGGTGCTTTGCAATCGCATTGATGTGCATCTCTCCGACACCCTTCTCCATCGCTTTGTGACGCCTTCCGAAATAAGAAAACTGCTGGAAAATGGGGATGTGCAACTTCAGGGATATCCGCTGGATGAAATAGATACCCGGAACCTGGAAACACTTCTGGAGAAGAATGCCTACATCAAAAACGCTGAAGTAAATACAGATATCTCGGGACGGCTGGAGGTACATGTGGAGCAAAGGGTAGCACTGCTAAGGATTATGCCCGAAGGGAAAAGGGGATTTTACCTGGATACTGAAGGAGCGATTCTTCCGCTCTCAGAACATTATACCCCATTGATCCTGCTTGTATCGGGAAATGTGCTTAATCCTGGTCCGGAGATCAGAGGATTCTGCACCTACCTTTCGGAACATCCCCTGTGGAAGAAGCAAATTGTCCAGGTATATGTGAATAAGAATGGGGAATACGAATTGATACCAAGGGTTGGGGCACATCATATTCTGATGGGAAGCCTGAACCAATGGGAGATTAAGCTGAGGAACCTGGAGCTGCTTTACAGGCAGGGTTTGTCAAAACATGGCTGGAATACATACGGAATTATTAATCTGAAGTATACAAATCAAGTTATATGCACAAAACGTTAAGACTATGGCAACAAAGGAAAAAATCGTAGCTGCGGTTGATATTGGCACGACCAAAATCGTAAGCCTGGTGGGCCGGTTGAATGATCAGGGCAAGCTGGAAGTCCTGGGGATCAGCCAGACTCCCTCCAAGGGTGTCAAACGCGGGGTCGTCCTTAATATCGAGGAGACCGTTAATGCGATCCAGACCACTTCCTCCGAGGCAATTGAGCAATCGGGGATAAAATTCAATGAAGTTTTCGTAGGGATTGCGGGACAACACATCAAATCGGTTCGAAACAGGGGATACATTAACAGGGATTCCTATGACGATGAGATCACCCGGGAGGACCTGCAACACCTCATCGACGATATGTACAAAATCCCTGTGGATGTGGGTGAGGAAATCATCCATGTGCTTCCGCAGAGTTATATTGTGGATAATGAAACGGGTGTGAAGAATCCGGTGGGCATGTTCGGAAAAAGGCTGGAGGCCAATTTTCACATCGTAATAGGCCAGATCTCATCGGCAAGGAATATTGAAAAGTGTATTAACCGGGTGGGACTGGATGTGAAACAACTGGTGCTGGAGCCCCTGGCTTCAAGTGCAGCTGTGCTCACCGAGGATGAGAAAGAAGCAGGGGTGGCACTTGTGGATATTGGGGGAGGTACCACCGATGTGGCCGTGTATTATGATGATGTAATAAGGCATACAGCGGTGATTCCTTTTGGAGGCAATGTGATTACACGGGATATAAAAGAAGGATGTGCCATTCTTCAGAGACAGGCAGAGTCGCTGAAACTCCAGTTTGGATCGGCCCTGGGAGATCTGGCCCAGGAGGACAAAGTGGTAACCATCCCTGGAATTTCCGGAAGGGATCCCAAGGAAATCAGTTTCAGGAGCCTGGCCTATATTATCCAGTCACGCATGGAAGAGATCATTGATGCGGTAAGTTACGAGATTGAGAATTCGGGTTACATGGATAAACTCAGTGCAGGGATTGTGCTCACCGGTGGGGGATCCATGCTTAAGCATCTGAATCAACTGGTGAAATTCAAAACCGGGATGGATGTGAGAATTGGCTTCCCGGGAGATAAAATGGCTGCCGATTCCAGCGACGAAATCAACCAGCCCATGTTTTCCACTTCGGTGGGGCTCTTGCTGAAGGGACTTGAATACTATGAAGAGAGACAGGAAGAGATGATCATCAGGGAGACGGAAGAAGTGGAAGTTCCTGAAGAGGTCTCCTTTGAAAAGGAGGAAGAAAAAAGGGTGAAGAAGGGAATTAAGAAGGGGAAAATTCTTGAGAACCTGAAGAACCACCTGAGTGATATTTTTGATGAGAGTGATGTGAAAATGTAGAAAAATACCTAAGCATGGAAGATTTAATGAATTTTGATCTGCCGCCTGAGCGGTCATCCCTAATCAAAGTGATTGGAGTTGGAGGAGGAGGCAGCAATGCCGTGAACCACATGTACAGAAAGGGGATTCAGGATGTGAACTTTGTGGTTTGCAATACGGATTCCCAGGCTCTGCATAGCAGCCCGGTGTCGGTAAAATTGCAGCTGGGAGATACACTCACCGAAGGGCGAGGAGCAGGAAGCAAGTCTGAAATTGGCCGGGAGGCCGCTACAGAGAGTATTGACCGGATCAAGGAGATATTATCCAGCAATACCAATATGGTCTTTATTACTGCCGGCATGGGTGGAGGAACCGGAACAGGGGCTGCACCCGTGATTGCGGGTGCCGCGAAAGAGATGGGTATACTGACTGTTGCCATAGTCACCATCCCTTTCCGCTTCGAAGGTCCGGACCGCGTTAACCAGGCCATCGAAGGCATCAATGAACTGAAGGATCATGTGGATTCCCTGCTGGTGATTAACAATGAGAAGCTCAGGGAGATCTATGGAAACCTGAAGGTGAGCAATGCATTTGAAAAGGCCGATGACGTACTGGCCATTGCCGCCAAGGGCATTGCCGAGATCATTACGGTGCATGGGTATATAAACGTGGACTTTGCGGATGTGCAGACGGTAATGAGCAACAGCGGGGTGGCCATCATGGGTTCGGCTACTGCCTCCGGGGAGAATCGTGCCCAGTTGGCCATTGCCGAAGCACTTACTTCTCCCTTGCTGAATAACAATGATATTAACGGGTCAAGGAGCGTCCTTCTGAATATCACTTCCGGATCGGAGGAGATTACCATGGATGAAATCTCTGAGATTACCGACTATGTGGTGAGCGCTTCTTCGCGCGATACGACCCTGATCTGGGGAATGGGCAAGGATGAGTCCCTGGGTGAACAGATTTCGGTAACCATCATTGCTACCGGATTCAGGATGAACAGCATTCCGGAACTTTATGTGGGGAAAAAGCAGAAGCATTTTGTTCCTCTTCGTGATCCCGGCCATGAACAAAAATCGAAGGAGTCCCAATCCAATGTGACTCCGTCCCAGGGGGCCCTGGAGTTCAATATCAAGAACAGGGAGGATGCTGAGGAGTACATTCTAATGGAGCAGTCCGAAGATAAGGAACCTGAGGATAAGGAGAAAAAGATGGCAGAACGTGTGAAGCATCTGCGTGAAACCCATGAAAAGCTGAGGGACCGGGGTTACCTGAGCAGCAGCGGGGACGATGAAATTGAGGAGCTGGAGAATGTGCCAGCCTATGTGCGCAAAAAGGTGCCCATCGAAGATAAAAAGCACTCGGAGGATGAGGAAGTATCACGCTACCGCCTTACCGATGAGAACAGCGAGGAGGAGGGAGGTCCCAAGCTAAGGCCCGACAATAGCTACCTGCACGACAATGTGGATTGACACCTGAGACAGCTGCTCAATCGTCAGCTTGTGTCTTCGTCATTGGGACACCCTGTAGAATTGTACGTGATCAACTCTACTTATCAAGTCTGAACAGGCCCGGTAGAATCCATCAGGATTGTAAGGAATC
>JBDLIM010000069.1:0-20453 GCA_039714915.1 Bacteroidota bacterium | reverse complement strand
GTATACTATACACTTACGATTCTCAAGGTTGGTAATGGCACCTTCACGCCAGTTTCTGGGGGGAGTTATCTATCGGGGACAGATGTAGCACTCACAGCTACACCTGATGCGGGCTGGAGTTTTGACAGCTGGTCAGGTGATTTGATTAGTAGTACCAATCCGGAAAGTATTAATATGGACAGTGACAAGACGATCACGGCTAACTTCACCCAGGATCAGTATATCCTTACGATTAATACGTATGGAGGTGGAACAGTAAGCCGGGATCCTGCTCAGGCCACTTATGTATATGGGGATGAAGTGATCCTTACTGCCAGTGCCACTCCTGGCTGGACCTTTGACAGCTGGTCGGGGGATGCCACAGGGACAGGTACCTCCACCACAGTAATAATGAATGGAAACAGGAGTGTCACTGCCACCTTCACCCAGGATCAATATACCCTAACGATTCACCAGGTTGGCAATGGAACCGTAACGCATTCACCGGTACAGGCCACCTATTTACATGGGGAAGTAGTCAATCTTTCGGCTTCACCGGAAGTGGGCTGGTCCTTTGACAGCTGGACAGGAGATGTCTCTGCCTCCTATCCCAATCCCGTCCTTCTGATGGATGGGGATAAGGTTGTTACTGCCAACTTTAGCAGGAATACATACGTTCTTCAGGTTACCACAAATGGAAATGGTACAGTCACGCTGGATCCCGATCAGACGACTTTTTACTATGGCGAGACAGTGGATCTGACTGCATTGGCCGATCCGGGCTGGACCTTTGACAGCTGGTCGGGCGATCATACAGGAACCGATCCCAATCCCACCATTACCATGAATGGGCCTAAAACCATCCAGGCTAATTTCACCCAGGATAGCTATACACTCACAGTAAATATCACCGGTCAGGGATCCGTTACACTTAATCCAGCCGGAGGGACTTACCTGAGCGGCACAACGGTGGACCTGACTGCACTGGGCGATCCGGGCTGGACCTTCGCCAGCTGGTCAGGCGATCTGGTGAGTAGCACCAATCCGGAAACAATAGAGATGGATGGACCCAAAACCGTTACGGCCACTTTCACCGAGGATCAATATACCCTCACGATTAACATTGTGGGAAATGGATCTGTAACAAAGAATCCGGATCAGACTACTTACACCTACGGGACTCTGGTTGACTTGACCGCACTGGGCGACCCGGGCTGGACTTTCGCCAGCTGGTCAGGCGATCTGGTGAGTAGCACCAATCCGGAAACAATAGAGATGGATGGTCCTAAAACAGTTACAGCCACATTCACCGAGGACCAGTATGACCTTACGGTAAATATAAATGGGAATGGATCCGTGACAAAAAATCCGGATCAAACAACATATACCTATGGACAACTTGTAAATCTGACGGCCACAGCCGATCCGGGCTGGACCTTCACCGGGTGGTCGGGCGATGCCACCGGGACAGATGCCTCCACATCTGTTACGATGAATGGACCGCGGACCGTCACTGCGACCTTCACCCAGGATCAGTATACCCTTACGATCAATACGGTTGGGGGTGGAACAGTAAGCCAAAGTCCTGATAAGGCCACTTATCTCTATGGGGATGAAGTGAGCCTTACAGCCAGTGCCGGTACGGGTTGGACCTTTGACAGTTGGTCAGGGGATGCTACAGGGACAGGTACCTCGACCACTGTTACGATGGATGGGGATAAGACCGTTACGGCAACCTTTACCCAGGATCAGTATACCCTTACAATTACCATAGTGGGTAATGGATCTGTAACACAGAATCCGGATCAGACTACTTACACCTACGGGACTCTGGTTGATCTGCAGGCACTTGCTGATCCGGGCTGGACTTTCAGTACCTGGACCGGTGCTATTGGAGGGATAGATCCAGATGCGAGTATACTGATGTATGGTGACAGGACGGTCATAGCCACCTTTACCGAGGACCAGTATGCCCTTACGGTAAATATAAATGGGAGTGGATCCGTGACAAAAAATCCGGATCAAACGACCTATACATTTGGACAACTTGTAAATTTGACGGCCACAGCCGATCCGGGCTGGACATTCACCGGGTGGTCGGGCGATGCCACCGGGACAAATGTCTCCACATCAGTAACCATGAATGGACCGCGGACTGTCACCGCTACCTTCACCCAGGATCAGTACATCCTTACGATTAATACGGTTGGAGGTGGAACAGTAAGCCGAAATCCTGTTAAGACCACTTATGTATATGGGGATGTAGTGAGCCTTACAGCCAGTGCCAGCCCTGGATGGACCTTTGACAGTTGGTCAGAGGATGCCACCGGGACAGGTACCACAACCACGGTAACAATGAATGGAAACAGGAGTGTCACTGCCACCTTCACGCAGGATCTGTATACCCTAACCATTAACCTGGTGGGCAATGGAACCGTGACACATTCACCGGTACAGGCCACCTATGTGTATGGGGAAGTGGTGAACCTTATGGCTTCACCTGAAGTGGGCTGGTCCTTTGAAAGCTGGACAGGAGATGTCTCTGCCGCCTATCCCAATCCCATCCTTTTAATGGATGGGGATAAGACAGTGACAGCCACCTTTACCAGGAATACTTACGTCCTGCAGATTATCACAAATGGGAATGGTACAGTCACTCTGGATCCGGATCAGACGAGTTTTTATTATGGCGAGACAGTGGACCTGACTGCACTGGCCGATCCGGGCTGGACCTTTGACAGCTGGTCGGGTGATCATACGGGAACCAATCCCAATCCTACCATTACCATGAATGGGCCCAGGACCATCCAGGCCAATTTCACCCAGGATATCTATCCGCTGACAATTAATGTTATAGGTCTTGGTACTGTGACACGTTCCCCGAATCAGCAGAATTACCTGAGTGGTACGGTAGTGGATCTTGTAGCCATTGCCCAGGCGGGCTGGTCCTTCGGCAGCTGGTCGGGAGACCTGACAGGAAGCAGTGCAAGCACCAGTGTTACCATGGACGGTCCGAAGACTATTAATGCGATCTTTATCCAGGATATTTACACCCTGTCAGTCAATATTGTGGGTAATGGATCTGTTACTCTTACTCCGTCCGGAGGTAGTTACCTGAGTGGTACAAATGTTAATCTGGAAGCCATGGCAGATCTGGGCTGGCATTTTACCGACTGGTCGGGAGACCTGGTTGGTAACAGTACTACCACGAACATCCTGATGGATGAAGATAAATCCATTACGGCCAGTTTTGAATTGAACAGCTACCTGGTGTACCTGCAGACCATTCCGGCAGGAGCCTCTGCAGCAGTCTTCACACCTTCTTCACCAGTAACCGTCAGTCATGGCATAGCACAAACTGTTTCTGTGGAAGATCCGGCAGGATACAGGTTCGTGGAATGGACCACTCCTTCACCGGGTGTAAGCATTGAGGATCCAGGATCAGATCAAACGTCCATCATCGTTACAACAGGTCCGTCCGTGGTAAATGCAAACTTCGAAAAGACCTACAATCTGACTGTTACAGCTTCAATACCCGAGGCCATTTTATCTCCCGGTGGAACAGTGGTAGTGGTTGAAGGTATTCCCCATGCCATTTCGGTGAACGAGCCGGATGGATACCGCTTTCTGAACTGGACAGTAATTAGCGGGTATGCAAGCATTGACAATCCGGATCAGCAATCAACTGAAGTTACTCTTAACTCGGAGGATGCAACGCTAAGAGCGAATTTTGAACGAATTTATACATTAACTCTTGAGTCTGATCTACCTGAGGCAGTATTTGATCCGGCATCGCCCATGATTGTTTCACACGGAACCGCTCAGCCAATATCAGTAAGCATCCCCGAAGGTTATAATTTTGTAAACTGGACCATCTCCACGGGATCAGCTTATATTGTAAATCCCGATTTGCCTGCTACATCAGTGATACTTACCAGCGGTGATGCGACACTCAAAGCTAATTTCGAGCTGAAGGAATATCAGCTTGAACTGGTAGCAGAAGGAGCGGCAACGGTCACTTTCACTCCTCCATCCCCAATTATTGTAAGACATGGCATAAGTCAGGTTATTTCAGTTTCAGTCCCTACGGGTTACAGTTTCAATGGCTGGTCCACAGAACTGGGTGTTGTTGACATTGCCGAGCCCGGATCGGCAACAAGCGCTGTAATCCTCACTTCCGGAGATGCCATGGTAAAAGCCAGTTTTGTCAAAATTGTGGAAGTTATTGATGTGTCCATTCCTGATGCAACTATGAAGATTGGAGATATTATTTCAGCTACCATAACTGTAAGCAATGATGCCAATATTCCTTATTTGTTTGTGTCTGGTAACATTGGCGGATATCCTTTAACCGGATTCCAAAGGATTGATGCAACGACCTACCTGGCTAATTTTACAATCACAGAAGGAGGAAACAGTTATGCGGCCAGTCAGGACATACCTGTTTCCGGTTTAATTATCTCCGATGGGACCATCCGGAATGTTCCCTACGTCTCACCTATTGAACAGAACAACGACCTGCTGGACGCCAGCCTTCCTGTGATATCCGAGATGATCGTAGCCACCGGTACCAGGAAAATCGGAGATGTGCTTGCCCTAAATATAAGTTCCGATGGGTTGGGCTACTCTCTTTTGCCTTCTTCCAGTATAAATGGAATAAATGTTTTGGAATCCAATGTTGAATTCATTGAACTTAGCGGAGGCAATTACAGGCTCCTGTACACAGTCAGGGAAGGTGATCGGGATGTGGGACCGGGAGCCCTGGAAGCCAGCATCGTTCTTGCGAAACCTTCAGGAAATATTGGATTGCCCTATTCACTGATTGGTAATTCTGAAAATCTGACCATTGATGCACATCCGCCTGTTATTTCCCAGATAGAACTTTCTCAGGGTGAGGTAGGTGTCGGAGGTACGGTCAGGGTGGCTGTGACTGCAGACGGGACAGGATATACCGCTATTGCCGGCACTATAATTAATGGAGTTGCATTAAGCTCATCCCAGGTTACATATAGCGAGTATTCAGGCGGATTATATGAGTTATCCTACACAGTAGAATCAAGAGATTCAGATGTTCCAAGAGGCGATATTCAGATACAGATCGTACTGGCAGATCCGGCAGGTAATCATAGCATGCCTATAAGCGATGTAAGTGCCAACCAGGTTGAAATATATACGGATCTGCCCACAGCGGTAATTGCAGGCACCCCTGAGATCTGCGAATGGGAGGAAGCCGTATTAACTGTATTCTTAAGGGGCAGGCCCCCGTGGAGTTTTAATCTGGATAATGGCGAAAGCATCACCTCCTATGAGGGAATTGAGACTGCAAGTTATTCAGTGAATATGGTTCTTACTCAGACCACATCATACCGCATCACGGAGGTCAGGGACAGAAATGGAGTTGTAAACAGCGGCAGCGGGAATGTACAGGTGAAGGTGAATGAGAACACTTTCGTAGAGTTCGTGAACCTGCTTTCAGGATACAGTGTGGATGCAGATCCGGTGAATCTGGAAGCCAATGTACCCGGAGGAGTTTTCTCCGGTCCGGGAGTTATTTCCTCAGAAGGAAAATTTGATCCTGGTATTGCAGGTACCCTGAACTCACCCCATCTCCTGCAGTATACGTATACCAACGCTAATGGATGTACCAGTGTAGCAAGCGCTCTGGTCTTCGTACTCAGTGCGACAGGGGATATCTTCATTCCAGCAGATTTTGTTTGTACTAACCAGGATCCTTTCACAGCAAATGCATCAAATATTGCGGGTGTGGAAGGTACGTTCCGGCTACTTGATTCAAATTCCAGGCCGGTGAACGGCTTAACCGATAACGGGGATAATACAGCCCTTATTGATCCATCTGCTATGGAAGAAGGCAGTTATAGCATAGAGTATAAATATGTGGATGGGACACCCTTCTATCTGTGGAGAGAGTTTACTGTTGAATCAGTTGAAATACCTGTAATTCTGAACCTGGATGATACAGCATATTGCCAGAGTATTGAGCCGATTCTATTGCAGGCAAATGTGGAGGATGCAGTATTTGAAGGTCCGGGCATAATAAATACACTTGAAGGCTACAAATTTGATCCGGGAGAAGCAGAACCAGGCATGGTTTCAATTACCTGTAAAACACAGTCTGCTCATGGGTGTTCGGAAAGCATTCAGCGCAATGTAAGAGTGTTGTTTGCTCCTTCCATCGACTTCTCCTTATCAACATCATGTATTCCGGTTGATGGTGGAATTATATCCTTTAGCAATCTGACTCCTGATAAACTGAATGTCGCTTCCTGGGAGTGGAATTTTGATGACCCGGCCAGCGGGGAAGACAATGTAAGTTCAGATATTGATACAGAGCATATCTTTTCTGAGATGGGACCCAGGCGAATCAGCCTGACGGCTACCAGCCTGGAAGGGTGTACAGACAGGTATGTACTGGATGCAAACATAGGAGTACATCCGGAAGCTGACTTTACGTGGACAAGCACTTGTTATAAAGACGAAACAGGTATTAGTTTCCTTGACAGATCGAATTTGGGAGGATTTGAAGCTGATTCGCTGCTCTGGACAATCAGGAACGCCGATGGTGCTGTCCTGGAGCAAATCAGAAAGATATCCAGCACTCAGGCCATGGAATATGAATTCGATGCTACAGGGAATTACCTGGTTGATCTTTATGTCTATAATGTGGGGGGCTGCGCTGACAGCATCACAAAGGAGGTCAAACTACTACATACCATACAACTTGACAGGAGCGGGTATGAAGAGGGTTTTGAAGATGAAGATCTGTTATGGACCACCGGTTCCGAAGATGGAATGAGCAGTTGGGTCTTGAATGAACCTGATTTTACTGACTTTGTACCCGAACCTGGTGATAAGGCATGGTTTACCAGGCTTCCTGCAGATGCAATAGATTATAAAGAGGAATCCTGGATACAAAGTCCGTGTTTTGATTTTACGGGAATGGACCGTCCCATGATACAGATGGATATTATGAAGAGCTTTGTCCCGAACACAAATGGAGCAGTGCTTCAGTATATGGACGTGGCAGATGAAGGCTGGAAAACCATCGGAGACAGCAAGCCCGGTATAGAATGGTACAATTCATTTGATCTGATGAATAGGCCCGGAGGAAGCCAGGTGGGTTGGGGATTGAATGTATTTAATCCTGATACGCAATGGGTAAAGGCAGCTCATGACCTGGATCAGGTTGCCGGAAAAGCTGGAGTAACACTCAGAATTGCCATCACCAGTACGGGAGCACAGGGAATAGGAAACCAGGGCTTTGCCTTTAATGATGTAAGTATAACGGAACGTTCTAAATTATCCGTTCTCGAATATTTCACTAATTCGTCAAGCGAGTTCAGTCTGTCGGCGGATGACCTGATTGATAGCCTGGGTGAAAGGTATTTCAGGGATGTGGTTAGCCTGCAGTATCACATGGATGATCCGGGCTTTGATCCTATGAATCAGAACAATCCGGTTCCGGCAACTACCCGCTCTTTTTTCTATGGCATTCCAAGAGTTCCTTTTGCTGTACTTGATGGAGGCATTTCAGAAAGGTACCGCTACGGATTCTCTGATCTGAAGACCACTCCAATTTTAGATTATCTCGGACTGGGGACCCTTGAGAAGCCGGTTTTTGACATAGATCTGATGGTGGATTGGAGGGAAGAGGAACTTGAAACATCAACCACGGTAACATGTATTACCGATGCCTATTCGGAATATATTCAGTTGCACCTGGTGGTATTTGAGACTTCAGTATCGGCATATACCGGAATTAACGGGGATACCCAGTTTTCAAATGTGGTGCTGGATATGCTGCCCACTCCGGCAGGTAAATTGCTTTCCAGTGGCTGGGAATTCGGCAATAGCGATACTATGATCAATGCATGGGCATACAAGCCTTATATCGAAGATATCGAAGATCTGGCTGTGGTGGCTTTTGTTCAGGACCGGAAAACAGGGCAAATTCTTCAGGCAGCTGTAAGTTATAAGGACAAGAGGGTGGATATAGTGGAGATTCCCAAGTTGTCGAAAATGCGAATCTATCCAAATCCAGCCAGGGATGTAGTTTTTGTTAATCTGGGAAGTACAACCGAGGCAGATGGAGTTATTAGAATCCTGGATATGAATGGTCGGCTGGTCCATACCGAACATATGCCGGCCGGACATCAGATCTACCAGCTTGACATTGATGATCTGATCAGGGGAATGTATATCCTGCACTGGATAGAGTCCGGCCAGATCCGGGGAATTGAAAAGATCGTTAAGACCAGATAGCTTACCTTACTCCTGTTTTAGTCAATGCAGCACCTTCATATTGTTACATCATTTCCCGTATCTTCATGAATAAATGGCTTTCTTAATGCTTTGGGCATCTACAATTTATTTTCAAACCAAACTGGATCCTTTTCTTTCATGACCTGCTGTCCATTCCAATCCCAGCTGATTTGTGGTTATTGATTATCCTGTTTGTATTTGTTTTAGGTACTTTGGAGATAATCGTTATCCCCCAGGGGATAAATATTATCCTCAATGACATCGTTTTAGTGGGTTGATGGATAATCAATGACCATATTGCATTCGAACGGGATATTTTTTTGCAGGATTGTTTTTTCATCCTGACGCCAACGGTAAAGAGTGGTTAAACATGCAGAAATCCACACGGAAAACACAACAGCAAATAGCCGGTCGGATAAAGTGATTATTGTTTTCCCGAACAAATACCACAAAAACGCCTTTGCAGCACCCAATTTAGAGAAACTCTATTTGAAAATCAAAGCGTTACAACCTTTTGGGTGTCCCGTGCGGAAAACAGGAAAAGATCGTTAAAACCAGATAGCTTACCTTACTAACACCCCCCCTGTACCCGTTTTTTCTTCGGACGTGGAGCTATCTTGGGAAGTTCGGGAGCAGGCTGACTGCCGGTTTCCACATCGGCACTACCTCCCAGGGCCTGACCGGCACCTTTCCGGAAATTATACCTGGCGATTTCTTCGTCTGGACTGGTTGTGGCAGGCTTTTCAGGATTCATAATGGTTTCAACCCAGTAATTCAGGCCACCCTGCAGTACATAGTTATTCTGATACCCCAGCTGCCGGCTTAGCATCCATGCCTGGTTGGCGTTCACGGTGCTGTTGGAATAAAATACATTGTACCTGAGATCCTGGTTAATGTAATCTTTCCATTGATCTTCCAGCAGGGAAGACAGGGGAATGTTGATGGCACCGGGAAGGTGGAATTTTTCATATTCATCCTCGCTGCGCACATCAATCAGCACCAGTGAAGGATCTTTACTGATTATCATATGTGCCACTTCATCGGGTGAAAAATATTGCATCCCGCTGTTTACGTGTTCCAGCAGGTCGGTGGGAGAGAGTTTATAGGGGTGGGTGGTGTTGGCCGGGACAGCGGCAAGTATCAGTCCCAAAGGGATAATAAGAAAAGCTAAATATAATCTTGGCTTCATAATATATAGTTTTATAAGTTTTTCTTAATCAATAATATAACCATTGAATTAGCAAAATGTTCTACGGGTATTAATACTCTTCTCTGGAAAATTTCTTTTCGGCCCATTCGCCCACCCAGAACATTGTAAGAGCTGCAAGAATGATGCCCAGTACAACGATCCCGTCTTTAAGTCCCAAAGCCTGGCTCAGGGTAGGAATCCCCTTGTATGACCCTTTGAAAAAATCCTCAAGGAGAGGGTAAGCTTCGGCAAAAAGAAATACTCCCAGGAACATTCCCCCTATGAAGAACATGGCATCGATTTTACCAATGGAGGCAGCGCAGAAACTGGTACCCGGACAAAATCCTCCGGTAATGAAACCGGCTCCCATGATGATCCCTCCCACAATGGTAGAATACAGGTAGGTCGGATTGATATAGATCAGATCCAGGTCGATCCAGTTAAAGAGGCTCATAAAAAGTAATCCCAGCATGGCCACAATTGCAGCAGTAAAGAATACTTTTAGCACTACGGTATCGTAGCCATAAAAAATACCGGCCAGTTTACGGCTGGAGGAGAACCCACTGCTTTCCAGCACAAATCCGAATCCAATACCGATGATAAAAGCCAGGAAAAAATTGGTGTTCTGTGATATTATTTCGTTAACGACTAAAGGTCCCATGTCTTTGATATATTGATGTTAAATCCAGTTTTTTCTTAGAAACCATGCCAGTGCATAAGCGGTTCCGAAAATGAATGCCATGGAGATAAATCCTCCGAGCGACATTACTGCCATTCCACTGAGTGCAGAGCCACTGGTGCATCCCCGTCCCAGTTGTGAGCCGAAACCAAACAGGATCCCCCCGATGACAGCAAAAATGATTCTTCGTTTACTTGTAATTTTTGGTGAGTGTTCAACTTTGAACTTCAAGCGATTAAATACGGCTCCTGACAAGAAGGCACCGACAATAACTCCCAGCATCTGGAAGACCAGCCATGCTTTCATGGGGCCATCAGGGTGTGATTCATTGTACTCTGCGAAAAACGCTGCATTTTCTGCATGACCGGGGGCCACTGTATTTACTGTGGCTACGATGGCGCTTTTAGCAGCACCGCTTGCGCCCAGGCCCCTTCCTGAGATGAAATTTGCAGCCAGCAGGACCAGCCCCAGCAGGACACCTCCCAGATAAGGATTAATATACCTGGTCTTGGATTTTGATTTCGTTGTATCACTCATCTTATATATGATTTATTGTTGGTTTTTCACCATCCACTATCCACCATTCACCATCCACTAATACAGCCACCGGCTCTCCTGTCCGGCATATGCAATCAGGAACCTGAGCATCAGGCTTCCGAAAAGAACCAGAGAGGCAGGGATAATTACCGGAATTTTAAATTTCCTGAGTTCCAGGACCTCCAGAAAGACCGGTATAATCATTCCCAGAATTACAACAAAGATCCAGAACGGTGCGGTCCAGGGTCCACCTAAAAAGAGTTCGGCTGCATTGATCTGGACCTGGGTACTGGCCAGGAATCCCATGAACATATGGATAATCAGGAATAGCTCCACTACGATAATGCCAATGTCAATCTTGGCAAACATGTTTCGTTCCTTGTGTTTTTTTGAAAAAAGCATAATTACCGCAGCACCGGCAGAAAGACCTGAGGCCAGGAACAGGGGTCCCAGGATCGATGTGTTCCAGAGTGGCCTGGCGTTGAAGGCAGAAAACAGGATTCCGGTATACACTCCCAGAATTATGGAGGAAACTCCCATTACCCATGCGATGGCCATTTTCTGTTTCTGGAGTAAGGCTTCAATTTCCTTCAGGATTTTGAACTTCCAGTCCCACCGGGGAAAGATCGCTTTGATATGGAGGGCCGACCAGATGAATGACAGGGGAGTGACCAGCATAAGGACCCAGGCACCCCAGGACATGGGAGATTCAAGTCGGATGGTGGTATACAACCTCCAGAAATAGAGTTTATGTTTCAGATCGAGAAGAAGGGCAAGAAGCCCCACGATCAGGATCCAGGGAACAACATGCGGGGCAATCCTCACTGCTGCTTTGTACTGTTTTTCTTTACCCATAAGGGTGAAAAAGGCAGCAAAAAACAGGATGCCTGCTGCCAGTCCTCCAAGGAACAGGTAAAGGGGGATCTGCCAGTGCCAGATATGCAGGTGGGGATCGATCAGGTAATTGTTACGTCCGCTGACAATGATTTCTTCTCTCATGGTTTCTTAGATAAGGAAATACAACTGGGGATCGGTCCCTGCCTCGGGGATCAAGGTCTTGAACTTACGTACTTTCAGGATCTCCGAAACCGGACTGTTGGGATCGTCCAGATCGCCGAAATACATGCATTTGGTGGGACAGGCAGCCACGCAAGCCGGTTCCAGTCCCTTTTTTATCCTGTGAATGCAGAAGGTACACTTGTCCACATATCCTTCCGGATGTGAATAGCGGGCATCATAGGGACAAGAGGTTATACAGGCTCCGCACCCAATGCACTTGTTCTGGGTAACCAGTACAATTCCCCCGTCGGAATAATGACTGGCACCGGTAGGACAACAACGTACACAGGGTGAATTGTTGCATTGATTACAGCGCTCCGAGCGGTTTTCCAGCTCCAACTTGGGATAGGTACCATCGGTAACTTCCACCACCCAGTCGCGGCAATATCCGATGGGTACATTGTTTTCTGTCTGGCAGGCCACAACACAATCGCTGCAACCCACACATTTCTTGGTATCTATGGCCATTGCATATCTCATGATGCAGCCTCCTCTCCCTTAGGTTCAAACTTGAAGGTGACAAAGTTTCCCCTCATTCCGGTTCCACCCATGATGGGGTCCAGATGGACCTTTGTGATCAGTTCCGAGTCGCTGGCTCCTCTCCCATAAGCCCTGGATAGCTTCGTATTGGTATGACCAAATCCATGGACCATGAAAACGCTGTCCCAGCGAATCCGTTCAGTAACCCTGGCCCGGATCGGGAAAGAAGAGCGAATTCCATCCTGGTTCTCAAGCCAGATGTACTGTCCGTTCTCAATTCCCCATTCCCCTGCTACTTTCGGATTGATCCAGGCTGTGTTTTCTTCCATCAGGTCCTTTAACAGGGCATTGTTTGCAGTTCTTCCAAAAGTATGGGAAGGGGCACGTCCGTAATTCAGCCGGTAATATCCCGGAGGTGGCTCTTCGTGGGCTTTATATTTTGGAAGGGGATCAAATCCTTCTGCTGCCAGGGCTGTGCTGTAAAGCTCAATTTTGCCGGTATCTGTAAGAAATTCTATTTCCTGGTCTTCGGTCATATACAGGTCGTCGTAAGAGCGATCGAAGGTTTTTACCCCGATCCGTTGCATCTCTTCCAGGGAAGAGCCCACCTGTTTCAGCTGCCAATCCAGCATTTCTTCAATACTGTTCCAGCTGAAATAGTCCTCCAGGCCCATGTGTTTGGAAAGTTCCTTGGCTATCCAGTAGGCCGGCTTGGTATTATACATGGGCTCGGCTGCAGGCATCCTCAGAGCTATGGCGGGTTTACGGTGGGGACTATCCCGGATGCTGTCGTAACGCTCCAGATACGTACATTCAGGAAGTACCACATCGGCCCAGCCGGTGATAGCCATGGGCATGGTATCAATCACCACAAGCAGGTCCAGGTTTTGTATACCTTCCAGGACATTATTGGAATCCGGAATGGTTTTCAGCAGGTTGGTGCCGTTTACAATCCATCCTTTGAAATTGCATGCCCTGTCGACCGATGGAATAGTGGCATCGCAAATGCCCGAGGAAAGCGTTTCCCAGGCCAGGTTGTATTTGCCTGGATAGGCATCTCTCCAGGTTTTATTGGGCCTTGGATAGGGCGGATGCGGCCAGTCAGGTATGTTGATTTTTTCAGGATTGTAGAATCCTCCCCGCCTGCCCCAGGATCCCAGCAGTGCATTGATAATAGCCATGGCCCGGCTGCGCTGAGTGTCGTCACCATACCAGGTAACATGGCGACCCGGGTGTACAATTACCGCGGGTGCAGCATTGGCCATCTCCTTTGCAGATTTCCGGATCAGGTCGGGTTCCAGGGTGGTGATACCGTACGCCCATTCAGGGGTCATATTTTTGACATGGGCTTTCAATTGTTCAAGACCAAAGGTGTATTTCTCGACGTAATTTTTATCGTACCATTCCTCTTCGATAATTACATGGATCCATGCCAGAAGCAAAGCCAGGTCAGTGGCCGGCTTAATGGGCAGCCAGTACTTTGATTTGCTCGCAGCAATGCTGTAACGCGGATCCACGGTGATAATGGATGCTCCCTTATCTATTGCTTCCGACATTTCCTGTACCTGTCCGTTATGCATGTTTTCGCCCAGGTGGGACCCGATCAGTACCAGGCACCTGGTATCGCGTATGTCTGTTCTCTCGGGGCTGCCCACTCCCTCTCCAAAGGTCATGTTATAGGCTACTTCCCTGGGACCTCGGCACTGGGCATAAGAAGGAGCTGCAATGTTGGTGGAACCAAAGGCTTTAAGCAGGTTGCCAAAGTATTTGCCCCCCGATCCATGGGTCAGCAGTGCTACGCATTCGGGACCGTGTTCCTCTGCAATTGCCTTCATCTTTTCAGCAATGTAAGCGAAAGCTTCATCCCAGCTGGCTTCCCTGAATACCTGCTTTCCACGCTCTTCGGTTCTGATCAGAGGAGTCTTTAACCGGTCTTCATCGTAATACATTCCGGGACCACCGGTTCCGCGGGGACAGAACCTGCCATTACTGTGTTGATCCTCATCATTTCCGATCACTTTCCAGATCTTGCCCTCATCATTCTTATACACCCATCCGGCACATTTCCAGAAGCAAATCTCACAGTAAGTGGGAGTCCGGGTAGTATCTATACTTAATTCGCTGCCATTTGGCGGAAAAGAGCTCAGATTCTTATACAGCCCATATCCTGAGGCGCTGACGGCCAATCCTCCAATGCCCAGTCCCGATATCTTGATAAAATCCCTGCGATTTGTCATTACGAAATATGCGTTTAGTGCATGATTTTCACAAAAAAAACAAAATTAGTGCATTGTGAAATGAGAAACAATCAATCGGGCAACTATAACATATTTAATTAACTAGATATTTAGTAACGATCACAAATAGAGAATGGTAAGGCTATTTAGAATCGAAATAAATTACAGCTTCAATTGTTTTTGGTAGGTTTGTAACCAGAGCTCAGCTTCAAAAATCATAGACGAAAATGTGGCCCAGGGTTTTCTGACGAATCCTTTAATATTGGCAGATCGATCCAGCATGGCAGGAAGTGAGTTAAAAGAAAGCGAAAGTGCAGCGTAGGCCTTTCCAAATCCCAACCTTATCAGATGATTGGTGATCCTGGGATTTCTTATCTCCACAGAGAGTGCTGAAAATGACGAAACGATAAGAACCGCTCTCAGACTCATTTCCAGACCTACCATGAAACCATTTCCGAATTTAATGTTGCTTTCAGTGGGAGGATGCCAGAATAAACCGGCAATGACCGTCATCAGAAGCAACTGGCTCCAGAAGAATGGCTTTTTCAAGCGGCCCAGGATCCTTTTGTAATAGAATAACAGCAGAAAGAGATATATGCCGGATGGGATAAGTGCAAAGGCATGCAAACCAAAACGGTTAATAAGGATAAGCAAGATGGGGATCATGATCAGATGCAGGAAAAAGAGGATAATTCTGAAGGACTGATCAGGATCGGTTTGTTTCCATGAAGAGGCAAAGGGATCAGAAAGGCGATTAGGTGCCTCCCTTTTCTTTCCTTCCTGATTAGCTTGCCTTCCAATCAGAATCCCTGCCAGTGCTGCAAGGGCTCCTGTAACAATGTATATTGCTATGATGCCTGCAATTAAATCTCCAGGATCTGCTTTTTGCAGCCCAAGTTGCTTTTTAAGAAATTCGAACAGGTTCACATATATGGTAACCAAATCGCTTCCGTATAATATAAACAGGCTTGCCAGCTTATGAAGAATGGCGCTCAGAAGTGCAGCGATACCTGCGACAATGTAGCCCATCACATTCCGCCCAACAAGGTATATAAACAGATCCATGAACATGGCCTCCATCATAATGCCGGTCATGGGCCCCAGAATTACCGCGCTTGGGGATAAGGATTTCATAAGCCCGCAGATAAGCCCGGCTCTCCATATCAACCCGTTTTCATTCCATATCTGCAGAAATGAAATCATCAGGATTACCGAGAAAGTAGCCAGCATGGTACCTGAGAAGGGCAAATGAAGATTATGCAATAAACTTCCAACAATGATCTCAAAGCTGGCCCATAATCCTCCAGCCACTGCTGCTTTTAGCCATATGGAATTTAATTCAGTTTTCATTCAGTGCATTCCCAAAATCAGAAGGCAGGCTTTCCAGGTCTTCGACCCTGTTGATATTTATAAACAGATGGGGATTCCAGCAGCTCATGTGCCTGTCAATCCTGACAATTTTGCTTTTGGATAGTTTAAGAACCTTGTGTACGGCAAATTCATTTCGCTGAATGCATGACTCAAAGACAGCTAATGCATTTTTCCTGTAAATCCCGCATAAAGGCTCCGCTTGCTTTGGATTCTGAGCAGGAACCACTATATCAAAAGCTTCAACTTCTTTCAGAAGATGCTTTATTAAGGACACTGTTACACCGGGCATATCATAAGAAAGTATAACATTCAGATCATTGGACGAGTATTTGAGACAGGTATAAATTCCTCCCATAGGTCCGATTCCCCTGAATTCATCACAGACCCTGTGATATGCAGCTGGTATCACAGAATCATTGCAGGTACTGATCAGAATTTCGTCACAGCATGCTTCAAGGACCTGCAGGGGATATTCATAGAGATTCCGGTTCCCGAGTTTCATCCTGCCTTTCTCGCTGCCCATTCTGCTGCTCATCCCCCCGGCCAGCAGGATCCCGGTTATTTTCACTTTCCTGTTCTCCATCAATCTTTAAAAAAAACTTTACAAAGTAACAATGATTATCATAAATTAGAGCATTAATCTTCACAGATGCACCATGACAAAGAAGATTCAACTGAAAAGAGACGAAGTACACACCAATTATTCCGGGGATAAGGATTATGACCTGGTGATAATCGGCTCCGGGCTGAGTGGTCTTTCCACCGGCTTAATGTGGCTTAAGAATACGAGTGGGAAAAAAACCCTGATCATTGAAAAGAATTCATATCCCGGAGGATACAGCACAGCTTACGAAAAGAAAGCTTATGTGTTTGAAACCACCCAACTATTTCCCGACATAATTGATATACTGGACTACCTGGAGATTGATCTGGAACTAAAGCAATATGAAGGGAACTTCATGCGGCGCCTGGTAGTGGACGGAGAACAGGTGGACGAGTATAAAATACCTGCGGGACCTGAAAACTTTAAAGAATACCTGATCGCTACTTTCCCGGCTGATGCCAGGAAGATAGGAGCCCTGATGGACTACTCTGTGGATCTGTTCAGACAGGTGAGGATGCTGAAGGCAAATCCTACTCTTAAAGATAAATTAAAGATCCCCTTTCAGGCACCAAAGGTGGTTGCCAATCTGAACCGCACTTATTCCGGATTGCTGGATAAGTTCGGGATTCGCAATCCAAAATTGCGTGAAGTAATGGAGACCTTTACTTCGTTTTCCGGTGTGCCTTCTGCCAGGGCTTCAGCCATTATGGCCACTGGAGCCATGCTTTCATCCATGACCCGCTGTTTCAGACCCTATGGCTTCTTTGATGAGTTCCCGGCAAAAATGGCTCAGCAATTCCAGGAAAGAGGGGGCGACATGTGGTTTGATGCGGAAGTGGAAAAAATTGTGGTGGAAAACGGAGAGGCAAAAGGAATTAAAGTCAGAGGAGACAAGGGAATGATCAGGGCAAAAACCATCATTACTACGGTGGATCCCATGCTGGCCATGCGGACCCTGGTGGGGGATGAACATCTGCCTGCTGCTTATGTGGAGCGTTTAAAAGGTATCATTATGTCGGTCTCCTCCATCAATGTGGCCCTGGGTCTGGACAGCAAAATAGATTTGAGTAAACTCGACCTGGATTATCCCTACAATGTGGTTTCCACCGGATTGGGTACAGCCGAAAGGCTATTTGATGGTTTTCTGGCCGGTAACCATGGTTTCTCGGACGATTGTTTTCATATGGCTGTGATCTGTCCCTCGCTTACCACAGGGGCGAAAAACACCATCACCCTCCGGTGTACCCCTTTTGCACTAAACCGCTGGAAGGAGTGGAGAGAGCAGGATTACAAGAAATATAAAGCAGAGAAAGAGAAGTGGGGTGATTTTTTCATCCAGATTGCTGAAAAGTATTTTATTCCCAATCTGAGCAAACACATTGTGGTGAAAGATATTTCCACCCCGGCAACCTATGCCAGGTATTCCGGATCTCCAACGGGTAGCCTGTATGATATGGCTTCCCTGGTTACCCAATTTGGTCCGAAGCGATTGCCCATGATCACTCCCATCCGGAACCTTTATCAACCCAAATTCTCGCATGGCCTGTACGGTACCATGATGAACGGTGTGCAGGTGGTCGATTTGCTTCTGGACCGGAAATTTAACGATGGAAATTCACTCTTTGCACCAGTTTCAGACTAAGTACATTTTGTCATAAACAATACCATTATTTTATGCATAACAACAGGAGAGATTTTTTAAAAAAGACTGCGGCAGTTTCTGCAGCCATCGGGATTACATCTCAATTTCCAACTCTGCAAGCGGGCATTCTGGGAGCCAATGAAAAACTGGTTTGCGGGGTTATTGGCGTGAAAGGCATGGGCTTTGCCGACCTGAAAGCCTTCCTGAATCTGCCTGATACTGAATGTGCAGCACTGTGTGATGTCGATAATAATGTATTGCAGGAGCGCATTGGTGATGTGAAAAAAATTCAGGGGAAAGCTCCTAAGGCTTATACCGATTTCAGGAAGCTTCTTGAGCATAAAGGACTTGATGTGATCATCATTGGAACTCCTGACCACTGGCATACCATTCCATTTGTTTATGCGGCCCAGCAGGGATATCACATTTATTGTGAAAAACCTCTGGCCAATACCATTGAAGAGTGCAACATCATGGAGAGGGCAGTTGGAAAATACGGAACCGTAGCACAGATTGGACAATGGCAGCGCAGTGATACCCACTGGCAGGATGCTATTGCCTATGTACATTCTGGTAAACTTGGGAAGATCCGAACCGTAAGGGCCTGGTCATACCAGGGTTGGATGAAATCGGTTCCGGTAGTTGCTGATTCACCCGTACCAGATGGTGTGGACTACGATTTCTGGCTGGGACCAGCTCCTGAAAGGCCTTTTAATAAGAACAGGTTTCATTTTACATTCAGATGGTTCTGGGATTATGCAGGAGGAATGATGACTGATTGGGGGGTCCATATTATGGACTATGCCCTGTTTGGCATGCAGAAATATGCTCCTAAATCGGTCATGTCCCTGGGAGGAAAATTCGCCTATCCCGAGGATGCCTGTGAAACCCCGGATACACAGCAAGCCATTTACGAGTTTGATGATTTCACTGTGCTCTGGGATCATGGTATTGGAATTGACGGGGGTTATTATGGAAGATCGCATGGAGTGGGCTTTGTGGGGAATGAGGGTACCCTGGTGGTGGACCGGGGTGGATGGGAAGTGATTCCGGAACCCAAAGGTGGCAAGCCAAGCCTTGACAAGATTGATTTGATACGAGGAGACGGCAAAGGGCTACACAATCACATGGTTAACTTTATTGATAGCATAAAGAATGGAGCAAAGCTAAATTGTCCTGTCGAAATTGCTGCCGGTGTGGCTAGAACCTGTCACCTGGGCAATATTGCCTATAAAACCGGAAGAAGATTATACTGGGATGCTTCCAGCAGCAAGTTCATCAATGATGCTGAAGCTGACAGTTACCTGGTCCCAAGCTACAGGAAGCCCTGGGAACTACCTACAGATTTGCAGTAAGCCATTGCACGGTTTTTTCAATTCCCTCTTTTGCTGAAATAGGCCTGTAACCCAATTGGCTAATGGCTTTCTCAGAAGATACAATCCAGTTATGTGTAAGCTTTCGAACCCAGCTGGGTACGATAAGGGGGGCTTTCCCGGAGATCTTTGAAAAGACCAGCATTACTGCGGCAGCCAGGAAAAGAAACTGGAGAGGTATTTTATACAGTCGTATCCTTATGCCACTTGCTTCACGAATAAATGTGAATAGCTGGTTGTATGAGATATCTTCGCCTCCCAGCACATATCTTTCCCCGTGTTTGCCTTTTTCCATGGCCAGAAGATGACCGCTTACCACATCTTCCACATATACGTAATTCCCCCTGCGCTCCCCATTACCCGGAATAAATCTCCATTTCCCTGAAATATACTTTTTAATCATCAGGGACATGCCATTTGACTTGCTCAGGTACCCAGGTCCGAACACCCTTGTGGGGTTCACTATAACGATTTCAGGATTCGAAATAGAAAGGTTCTTAAGTTCCAGTTCCATCTCATATTTAGAGGCTTCATATAAAGTAAAAAATGAAGAAGGAACAGGGCTGTTTTCATGTACCGGTTCTTTATCAGAGTGGCCCAGGATACCTGCGGTTGAGGTAAGCACCATACGTTTAACTCCTGCTGCCCTGGCTACATCAATTACATTCAGAGTACCTTCCACATTATAGCGACGGAACATGCCTGGGTCCTTTGACCATACGTCTGCAAAGGCAGCCACGTGATAAGCCTGGCTGCATCCTTCCATGGCCCGGGCCAGACCCTCCTTCTCCATGATATCTCCTTTGAAAAGTTTTACGCCCTCAAAACTAATCAGGCCTGCTTTGGATGCGGAGCGATACAGTGCATGAACCACCACGCCCGATTCAGCCAGCCTTTTTACCAATTGTATGCCGATATATCCTGTGGCTCCTGATACAAATACCTTCATTCCCGTTCTACTTTGGCTCGGCCTTCGGCCTCACCGAGCTCTCCGCCTTTGGCGGCTCGGTTCGACTTACGACT
>JBDLIM010000068.1:0-20624 GCA_039714915.1 Bacteroidota bacterium | reverse complement strand
GGATCTATCATCACCGGAATGGCTCCAATCCTGAACAATGCATAGCTTACAGCGAAAAGATCAAGCCCGGGACTAATCAATACAATCGTACGGGTTCCTGCACTTATGCCTTTGTTCCTGAATCCTTCAGCATACCTGTCAATTTCCCGTATCAAGTCCTTAAAGCTTAATCTGAAAGGATGAAGAAAAGCAGCTTTATCAGGAAGGGTATCAGCTATCCTGTACAGGTGTTCTGTAATATTTTGCTGCACCTGCTGCTTCATTTCCTCCCCGGATTTGCATATAGAGCCAGATCCACAATAATACCCGGCCCCACATTTATAAATAATATCTTTTTGCCAGCCTCAAGGCTACCCTTTGAATGCGCCAGTTCCAGAGCCAGAATAAGTCCGGCAGAATAGCAGGGATGTCCATTGTTCAGTTCAATAAGCCTTTCTTTGCCATACAGATCAGCCAGTCCCGATACAAATCCAGCCGGACTCTGGCAGGGGATAATCAGATCGATTCCGGCCATGCCTGGTGCCTGGTTTGTAAGAAATGAATCAACAGATTTTTCCACACAGAGAAGACAGTCGCTCAAATATGTATCCTCTTGATTAATAAATGTTTTTAACTCCTTACCTGTATAATCAGAATAACTCCTATAATCACCTGAATGTTCAGTATATGTATCCTGCGAGAAGGCCTGAAATCCTTCAGTGGCTGCTCCCTTTCCGATCATCACAGCACCCGCCGGGCTCCCGGGGGGCTTTGAATCACCTGCCACAACCACCCCATGCCGTATTCTTCCCGATTCAATAAACCCGCTAATTATACTCAGTGCCATCAGCGATCCTCCACCCCCGTTGTGCAGGTCAAATGAAAAGGTACTGCTTAGTTGTGCAGCGTGAGATTGAGAAAGCTGCCCCTGGATCATAGAAGCAAAAGCAGGTTCATGGATGTGATTGTCGGGGTAAATTCCGGCATTGATCAATAAATCCAGTGAATCATAACTCCCGGGTTCCCTTTCCAGGCATTGTCTGACTGCTTCCGAACCCTGGTTCAGGTAGGAAGTTTCTACCCCATTCACCGATGTGGCCACTGCCTTAATGACTGCTCCCATAGTTTTCAGCTAAATCATTAATTACAAATATCACCACACCAATCACCAGACCGGATGCAAAACTTAAAAGCATGATCCGGTCTCCCCGCTTTATCTTTCCTTCTTTTAGAAATCTGTAAAGGGCCAGGACGTGGGAAGTGGAGGCCGTATTGCCCATCCTTGAGAGGTTGACGAGCACCTTGGCCTCAAACTTTCGAAAGTATTTTGAAAAATGAACATGTCCGGCCTTTATGGCATGCCTGGAAGTCTGATGCGGAATGATCAGGTCAATCTGATCCATGCTCAAGCCGGCTTCGTCCAGTGCTTCCTCTATTACTTTCGGAGCGTGGGAGATAGAAGCCTCATGGATCTCCTTCATGCGGGTTTTCATAATTCCTCCGCTCTGATGAGGACTCAAATAAGCAATACACAGATCCGAGTAGTTTCCAAAGGTGACAAACTTCGAGGAAGAGATGCCCTCCTCCGGGACCGATCTGCTGAGCATGGCAGCACCTCCTGCATCCCCAAGGGTAAGGGATGCTACCTGAGGATCATCAGCCGTGCTGATATTTTCAATGGCATTTCTGCTCAGGCTGGTGATGTACTCCCCGCTGACCACCAGGCAATTTTTTACTACACCACGCTCAATAAAATTTGAGGCGATGTGAAATCCGCTGAGCATACCTGCGCAGGCATTGGTTATATCAAAGCTTATTGCATCTTCGCATGCCAGGCTTTTTTTGAGTAAAAGAGAGACTGCCGGCTCATATAAATGCTTCAGTCCATCCACATATTTGGTGATGGCACAATAAATGATCATTTCGATTTCACCGGCATCATATTTCGAATATTTCAAACAATCAAGAGTTGCTTTTTCAGCAAGTACAAGAGAATCCTCCTCCGGTTCACTTATCCTTCTTTCCCTGATCCCGGTCATCAACTCGAGTTTTAAGGGCTTTGAAAGAGCCAGTTTTTTTACCAGATCCCGGGTAGATAAAACCTGATCCGGAATGGATACACCCACACTCTCTATGCAACTCCCGTATTTCATCTCTCCGATTTCATAAATGCAATAATTGCGTTTGCGATCTCAACAGGAGCATCCTCCTGAATAAAATGACCTCCATTGAGTACCTTATGTGCCTGATTTCGTGTCCCGGGAATCCTCTTATGAATGATAATTTCTCCACCCCTGGTAATGGGATCCCCATTGCTGAAAAGGGTCAGAACCGCACGTTTGTATCCGGAAAGCACGGACCAGGCTTCCACAACTTCTGAGTAGCCTTTCTGGCCTTTCTTAAAAGGAAGCAGACGGGGCATGATCCTGATGGCCTTTTTTTCCGTGGCAGAATGAAAAGGATAATTATATCCCTGAATTTCAGTCCGGGTAAGCCTTTTTTTGCTGGCCAGATTAACGATCAGCCCCACCGGTAAAACCGGGGAAAACCTGGCAAAAAATCTCCACAATTTAAACAGATAAGACACCTTCATTCCAGGCCACGGAAGGAGGCTGTTGCATAAAATAATACCAGAAAATATTTCCATATTTAAAGAGGCCTGCATCAGTCCTATTACCCCTCCCCAATCATGGGCAAAAAGTACGGAATTTGAAATCTGACACTGCTCCATAAATTCCGCAAGCACTTTCGAGAGCCAGTTCAGAGAGAAGGTATCCGAGGGAATAGCCTTTTCCGAAAGGCCAAATCCCGGCAGGTCAGGAGCGACAACCCTGTATCCAGCCTCCACACACTGAGGAATGATTTTCCTGAATGTGTAGGACCAGGTAGGAACGCCGTGCAGGAACAGAATCACAGGTGCATCCCTTACACCTGTGTCGATGTAATGCAATCTGTATCCCGAAACATCCCGAAAATGTGATTCATATGGAAAGTCAGGCAAAGGGCACATCCTTAACAATGTACCACTTTCTGAATCAGCAAGCAAATCGGAGAATATTTCTAAATTGCGAAGCTTTAGCTTATCCGGATCATGAAGTATTTCACAAGCCTGCTCTTCCTGCTATCTCTTGCTTTAAACGCTCAGGATCACCATGCCCGTCTGGAATCCATCAATGTGCTTCATTATCGTTTCGAGATCGATCTGAGCGATTCGTCCGATGTAATCTGGTGCAGGGCTACCCTGGACATTCATTTTAAAAAGGAGTTGAATGAATTTACACTGGACCTGTCAATGCCAGATACGGACAGATCGGGAATGCATATAGATGAGCTGAAAGAGAACGGAAGAAAGATCCCCTATGTACACCGGGAGGAAAAAATTCAAATTAGTGCTCATCAGGTTCAGCCGGGTGAAACCCGTGAATACCAGATTAGTTATCATGGTATTCCTTCCGATGGACTGATTATCTCAGAGAACAAATTCGGGGACCGCACCTTTTTCGGGGATAACTGGCCCAACCGTGCACATCACTGGTTGCCGGTGGTGGATCATCCCTCGGACAAGGCCACCGTGGAATTCCTGGTACATGCTCCTTCACATTACGGAGTGGTTGCCAACGGTTCCATATGCAATGAAAATACAAATAAGGGGTGGACCACAACACACTGGAAAACCACAGTTCCCCTTCCCACAAAGCTGATGGTCATCGGGGTGAGTCCATTCGTTGTACAAAATCTGAGAAGCAGTTCCGGGATTCCCGTTTCCAGCTGGGTCTATCCTCAAAATCGTAAAGAAGGCTTTTATGATTACCGCATTGCCACCAGGCCCCTCGACTTCTTCGAATCCTACATTGCTCCTTATCCCTATACCAAACTGGCCAACGTTCAATCCAAAACAGTATATGGCGGAATGGAGAATGCCAGCTGTATCTTTTACAGGGAGGGATCTGTTACAGGTCTGCGAAAGGACGAAACCCTTTTTGCACATGAAATTGCCCACCAGTGGTTTGGCGATGCAGTCTCAGAAATGGACTGGCACCACATATGGATCAGTGAAGGATTTGCCACCTACCTCACCGATCTGTATATCGAGCATACCCGTGGCCGGGAGGCTTTTGTGGCCTCCATGCTGGATGAAAAAGATCAGGTCTTGAGATTTGCCAGGAGAAGGCTCGCCCCCATCATCGACACCACCCTCCCTGTTTCGGTACGCCTGCTTAACAAAAACTCCTATGAAAAAGGGGGCTGGGCCCTGCACATGTTGCGCCGGGAACTGGGTGATACCTTATTCCAGGAATGCATTCAGAACTTCTATGAAGAATATAAATTTGGGAATGCCTTAACAGGTGACTTCCAGAAAGTAGTGGAAATCCTTTCGGGAAGAAGCTTTGAAGATTTCTTTCAGCAGTGGTTTTTCCAGGCGGGACATCCGGTGATTTCTGCCACCTGGAAAAAACGGGGCAAGAAGATCCATGTAAAAATAAGCCAGCATCAGAAGCAATTCATATTTGATTTTCCCCTTGACATTAAGCTGGTCAATGATAAAGGCGAATCCTTTACAGAAACCCTTTCCATTCAAGCTCCTGTCCAGGACTTCACCCTGCACCCTTCCTTTAAACCATCCAAACTGATTCTCGATCCGGACAGCTGGCTGCTCTTCGAATCTTACAAATCCCCATAAATGGTCGGATCAGGGTAGAAGGCAGGAAAAGAAAACCAGTATCCCATAAAGGAAGGAACTGCTGATAGCCTGCTACCCTTGCGTGGACCTTCCACTGCCCTTCCCTGAATATCCCATTTGTTGCCTTCCGTATCAGTCAATACCACGGGATACTGATCCTGTACTGCAATGAAAGAAAGGGTGGTACCGTCGCCCGGATCATTCAAAAAGGAAACGATGAAATTGTCCTTCGCATTTCCTGTGATTACCACCTTGTTGCCCCCAAGGTTGTCATTGATTACACTTACTTCTGTTCCGAATTGACTGAAAGGATATACACCTACCCGGTCGTCAAAAACAATCCCATGGACCCGTTCTTTTCCGGGAAGCCGGACATCCACTTGTTGTGCCGGGAAAATCAGAAAGTCATGATCCGTACGGTATCCCCCGTAAGGATAGCGTCCATAATCCCTGCTGTGACCGGTGCGGGTGGACACTACCCGGGTGGCCGGATACATCTCCTGCCACGTTTTCCATGTAGTCTCAACCATGGGAAAGGTCTCAATTATGGTGCCCTTTAGTTCACCATTCACACAATCCATCCTGATTTGGGACCAGTTGCTGTCTGTTTCCCTGTCATAGGGAATCAGGTTGGAATTGTAAAGCAGACCCGAAACTCCAAATGTGGTGCGCTTTCCATTGATATCCCGGTTCCAGCCAATCCCCGTACCGGTAAGGGGGCAATAAGTCACTGAAATATACACTTCACCTATCTGGTCATTTATGATTTCATGCCAGTCAAGAATTTTATGGGGGTAAGCCCTGGCTTCATCGCCGGCCACAAAGCCCAGAACCAGATCGTCATCGCTTAAGTAATCAGCCTCAAGGCCAGGAATGAACTCCGGATTAGTAAGTGCGGGTATCCCGTCTTTTCCTGGTCCCCCGTCAAAAACCAGATTCCGGGGAATGGACCAGCTATCATCCTTATTGGAAGCTGAAGAATTATCCAAGCCTGAAGGCTCATCATCGCAGGCCTGCAAAATCAATGCAAGACCTAAAATACCAAGTATCCTTATCGTTTTCATCTTAACTAAGTTTTTTATGTTTCCTATAATCCAATTAAGTAATAGAATCCTGCCTGCATCCTGAATGTAGGGCTAAGTTGTGTGCCCTCCACTCTGGTGTAAACAGGCAACTCAGGGACCAGGTGGAGAGTGGTCCGGGGACCCAGGTGCCAGCTCAAAGCAGGTAGAATTGTAAGCCATTGACCTCCGGTATTTTCCAGTTCCCGGTCGTTGATCTGATCCTTTGCAGCATTCCGGTAGCGCAGTGATACAGATGGAGTAAATACCTGCTTGCCCCATACCTGCTGATCACCTATTCCCAGGTAAAACTGCAGTGAATTCCCGAAATGGTAGCTTTGAGAGCCCAGGTATTCCTGATTGGTCCCATTGAATCTTCCCACCATCCGGACAGAGAGAACGGAGCCAGGCCTGAAGTTAAGCTGCCTGGCCATATAGAACCAGGCAATTGCATCCCAGGATCCGCTTCCGGCTTGTAAATCTGCATTTAAAGCAATCCCTCGCAGGTCGCTTAAGTCCGACCTGCCCAGGGGTATTTTTGGTCCCAGGCCTAACTGGAGTTCTGTCCCGGTAACCGAGATCTCACTCAATAGGAATCTGGCCATGAGCAGGGCATCGCCCAATCCATTTGTTTGGACCAGGTCGTTTTGCTTTAACAGAACGATCCTGCGTTCCTGGAAAACATAAGTGAACAGGGCATCAACGGCCAGCCAGGGTGTCACCTGGTACCCTGACTTTAATAAGATGGATTGCGTAATCCTTCTCCTGGTCCCGTCTGTAAATATTTCCGAACCATTTTTCAGGGTGGCCAGGTAATTCACATCATAACTCAACTCCATCTGGATGGTTCCCCGTTCATTACCTGCAAATCCGATATTGCCTGACAGGGGAACGCCCCCGGAACAACAGGTCTGCGAGTAGCTGATAAAGGCTCCGGCTAATACGATGATCAGAATGGCTCCTATATACTTCACAATAAAATGCATACTGAAGTAATAGTCGCAGAAACCTTTTGTTTCTTACAGGTTCACGGGTGGATAATGTTCCTTAAATACCTTATATTTATTTACCCAAAACTACCATCACTATGAAAAATACTGCTCTTCGAAACAATCTGGGCCTTATTGTGGCCCTTGGTTCAGTCTGGGGACTGACTGAATTTGCATTTGGAATGGGCCTGCAGAAATGTGCCACCCTTTATACAGGTGCGATTCTTACTGGAATTGCCTTTTTCTGGCTCTCTTTTATCTGGAGCATTACCCGCAGGATTTTACCCATTCTGATCATTGTGGGGATAGCCATGCTTTTTAAGTTTATGGACGCCCTGTTTTTGCCAGTGGCCTGGAATCATGGTTCCATTCTGAATCCCATCTTTGCATTTTTTACTTTAATGCTGGGATTTCTGCTTTTAGCCACGTTGTTTAAAAAACGCTTTTTCACCAGCTTATTGAACCGGATCCTGATAGGGGCAGGTGCTGCACTTGTTGCCACCGCCCTTTTTCCGCTTGTTAAATTTGCTTCAGGAACACCAGCCTGTATATACGCTGCCACAAATATACCTCTGGCCATATACACTGCTCCGGTAGCCATTATCATCTCCATGATTACCGTACCCCTTGGTTTTATTGCCGCAGGATGGTATACAGATAGAATCCTGAGAAATCAGGAAACACATCCGGCATCGCTCCTGGCCAGGCTATGGTCTCCTGCGCTTGTAATTTTCTGTTTGCTTATTATAACCCTGATCAGGATCATTTGATCAAAAACAAAAAATATTGAATGAGAAGTATCTACCAGACGATACTTGAACAGATCCGCACAGGATCGAGAATTGTACAGGCTACAGTGGTCCGAACTTCCGGTTCGACTCCTCAGAAACCAGGAAGCACTGCCCTCTTTGGGGAGAAAGGATTACTGGCCGGAACTGTTGGAGGGGGATTGCTGGAAGGTGAAGTTCAGCATATCGCCCAAAGTGTAATGATCTCCGAAATTTCAGACCACTTCTATTTTAATCTGGATAGCGACCAGGGGACGGAGGGCGCCATCTGCGGCGGGGAAGCTGAAGTGCTGGTTGATGCCAATCCCTCTTCAAACCTGGAGGCTTTGGAGGCCATGGAAGATGCTTTAAAAATGCGGAGTCAGGGCTACCTGCTAACCGTAGTCAGTAAAAAGCATGAGCTGGGCAGAACCATTGCCCGCTACTGGATCCGTGGTCTCGCCGATGAAAAATTACCTTCAGAACTTAATCCGGCCCTCAGGAATATCCTCCCGGACCATCTGGAACAAGCTGACAGATATGGCTTTACTGAAGTGAAATTTCATCCTGCCGACCCTGGTTTAAGTGATATGGCATTTCTTGAACATGTCAAACCCATGCCCCAATTAGTGATTGCCGGAGCTGGACATGTGGGCAAGGCCCTTTCCCGCCTGGGGAGTTTACTCGAATTCGAAATCACAGTGATGGATGACCGGCCGGAATTTGCAAATTCGCAAAACATCCCCTATGCAGATCACCTGGTGGTGAAAGAAATCGGTCCTGCGCTGGAAGAGGTCAGTAAAGGGCCTGATGCTTATATTGTAATTGTAACCCGGGGGCATAATCATGATTCAGAAGCACTGCGGTCCTGCATCGGTTCAGATGCAGCCTACATAGGGATGATCGGGAGTGCAAATAAGGTTCAGGTAATGAAAAATAAATTCCTGGAAAACTCCTGGGCCAGCCCGGAACTATGGTCAGAGGTCCACACCCCCATTGGAATTGCCATCGGATCAAAAACGGTCCAGGAGATTGCCATAAGCATAGCTGCACAACTGGTGGAAGTCCGTAACAGAAAAATTACTCCATATGCCGAATAACTGGGCTATCATACTGGCTGCCGGTTCTTCCCGGCGCATGGGTACTCAAAAGCTATTATTGCCTTTTAGGAAAAGTACCATCATCGAAACAGTGGTGGATCATGTGCTCAGTTCCAAGATTAAAAATGTATTGGTGGTCCTGGGACCGGATCCCCAGAAGGTAAAAGATGTTCTGGCTCAGAAAGACCTTAAATTCTGCCATAACCAGCATCACGAAGAGGGGATGCTTTCCTCTGTGATCTGTGGGATCAGGGCTCTTCCGGATGAGGCAGAAGCAGCACTGATTTACCTGGGGGATCAGCCTGAGATCTCTGCAGAAGTCACCAACAGGGTAATGGAGGCTTATAATGATGAACTGTTTGGGATTGTAATTCCTGTATACAATTACCGGCGGGGTCATCCGCTCCTGGTCGATATGAAATACCGCCGTGAAATAGAAAAACTTGACCTGGAACAGGGTCTCAGAGCCCTTCGGCACCACTTTCCGGAAGATGTGCTCGAAGTGGAAGTGGATGAACCCGGAATCCTGGTGGATATTGATACCCAGGAAGACTATTCGAACGCGACCAAAAAATAACGATTATGGAGAAACTCATTCGTTTTAAGCTGAATGGTCAGGAAACTGAGATCAGCATTGATCCGGGCCTGACCCTGTTGTGGGTGCTGCGGGATCAGTTTGGCCTGACCGGTACCAAATATGGCTGTGGTATTGGAGCATGCGGTTCCTGCACCATCCTCCTCGACAAAGAAGCCATCCGGTCCTGTACCCTACAGGTGAATGATGTGGCCGGCCGTGATGTGGTCACCATTGAAGGCCTGGCCTCAAACGGGCAACTACACCCGGTGCAGAAAGCATTTATGGAAAATGATGCCCTGCAATGTGGTTTTTGTACTCCGGGAATGATCATGAATGCCACAGGTCTCTTGCTGGCCAATCCCGAACCCACCAAGCAGGAAATTATCTATGCCATGGAAGATAACTTATGCAGATGTGGCGCACACATCAGGATTATTGATGCCATCCGGGAGGCTGGTCTTGAAATGAAAAAAGTCAGATAGCCATGAAACGAACTAAAAAAGTTATAAAGCAGCGCCTGGCCACTACCAAGAATCCTTTTGAGGTGAAAAGAAGAGATTTTTTTAAACTACTGGGAGGGGGTGTGCTTGTGTACATGAGCACCCGTAATCCTTCCGAGTTGCTGGCCCTGCCCCTGGCTCAGCGACGAGAGGTGCCTGAAGATTACAATGCTTTTATCACCATTAAGGAAGATGGACAGGTGATCTGTCACGTGGGTAAAATCGAAATGGGACAGGGTCCCATTACCTCCCTGCCACAGCAGGTGGCCGATGAGCTGGATGTAAACCTGGAATCGATTAGCATGTTGATGGGTGATACTGAGCTCTGCTCCTATGATGCAGGCACCTGGGGCTCCCTTACCACCAGGGAATACAGTCACTATATACGTGCTGCCTGTGCAGAGGCCAGGGCCGTGCTAATACAAATGGCTTCTGAATATCTGAACATTTCCAGGGAAAACCTGAAGGTAAAGGATGGATTTGTATTTGATGCCTCTGATCCGGATAAGAAAGTAGCCTATGGCTGGCTGACCAGAGGGGAAGCTCTGGATACATTTCTGGAAGAGAAACCAGGTGTAAAGGATCACAGCGAATATCACTATGTGGGGCAATCCATGCTTCGTGCCGATTCCCGGCTCAAGGTGACCGGTCAGGCAATTTTCACTGCCGATGTTAAAATGCCGGGCCGGGTTTATGCAAAAATCCTCAGACCACCTTCCCACCTCTCTGAACTGATATCGGTGGATTACTCTGAAGCTGAGAAGATGGAAGGAGTGCAGGTAGTGCGTGATGGAAAACTGGTGGCCGTACTGCATGAGCTCCCGGACATGGCTGAAAGAGCACTGGCCAAGGTGAAGGCCGAATACACAGCCGATGAGAAGCAGGTGGATGACAAAGCCATATTTCAGTACCTGCTGGATGTGCCGGCCAGGACCAGGGAAGTAGATAGTACAGGAGATTTACAGGAGGGAGAGTCCCTGTCAGATATGGTGATCGAGAATAAATTTTATGACGGTTATAAAGCGCATGCACCCATCGAACCCCATGCAGCTATGGCTTTATGGGAAGGTGAAAAGCTAACTGTCTGGGCCTCCTGCCAATCTCCCTTTGGAGCCCAGGATGATATTGCCAGAGAACTGGAGATTGACCTGGAAAATGTAAGAGTTATTACTCCTTTTCTGGGTGGGGGATTTGGAGGAAAAATCTATCATCCCCAGGTGATGGAAGCAGTCAGGGTGGCAAAACTGGCTCAGAAACCCGTGCTTGTTACTTATAGCCGGGAGGAAGAGTTTTATATGGATTTCTTCAGAAATGCCACAGTTATTGCTATCAAATCCGGAGTGACCAAAGAAGGAAAAATTCAATTGTGGGACTTTAATCAATACCATGCGGGTCCCAGGGGTTCTGATACAATCTATAATGTAGCTCATTCCAAAATCACACAGTTCTCAAATAAAGAAGGCTCAACAGTACATCCACTACCAGTGGGCGCCTGGCGTGCGCCTCATGCCAATTCCAATACTTTTGCCCGGGAATCCCAGATTGATATCATGGCTGCTGAGCTAGGGATTGATCCCGTGCAATTCAGGCTGGATAACCTTTCTGATGAAAAAATGATCCAGGTGATCGAAGCCCTGAAAGATAAATTCGAATATACACCTGCGGCCGGACCCAGCGGCCGGGGAATAGGCATGGCCTGTGGCACAGATGCCGGAACCTGGGTAGCCGTGATGGTCGAAGTAAAAGTAGACGAGGATACCGGTGAGGTTCAGCCTCTCAGAGCGCTTGTCTCTCAGGACATGGGCATGGTTGTTAATCCACAGGGTTCCATTTTACAGGCCGAGGGATGTGTGACCATGGGAATGGGCTATGCACTTGCCGAGGACATTGAATTCAGGGGAGGAGATGTAATCACCAAAAACTTTGACACCTACCGCTTGCCCCTGTTTTCCTGGGTGCCTGAAGTGATTGATACGGTACTTCTGGATAAGCAGGATGAGCCACCCCAGGGGGCTGGTGAGCCTGCAATTATTTGCATGGGGGGAGCACTGGCCAATGCCGTATTCGATGCCTGCGGAGCCCGTGTATTCCAGATGCCCATGACCCCTGAAAGGGTACTAGAGGGCGTCAAAATGGCTAAGGCCTGATTTATAATTTGCCGGCAGTAATTATCCCGAAAACAAGGGATGCGGTCATCAGTACGAAGACAATGATCCAGAGCCACAGGTATTTTTTCTTCGTATGCTCCAGTCCTTCGCTCTTTTCCAGAGTGCCCTGTTGAAGATCATGGAGATAGGCTTTTAATGCTTTGTATCCCCGAAGGCTTGCTACTTTTTGCGATCCGTAAATAAAAAAGAAGACTACTATGGTCACGATCACATACACCAGTTTGTTATTGATCACATAGCTACCCTTGTCGTTATCAACGTAGAGATTTACATTGCTGATAAGGATAATGGCTGAGACAGAAGCCAGGAAAAGCCAGATCTCGTAGGGCCGTTTGAAGAACCAGAGTTGTTTTTCAATTAACACTTGAAGTGATTCGCTGTAATTATTGATCTCTTTTAGTTTATAGAATATGTCAATCCCGAAAATAAGAATTCCTACAGTGAGAGCCAGCTGGGGAATCAAGATCCAGATCAGGGCAGGATTGTTCGCATAACCCGCCAGGTTCATTGAGAGTAAAATGATGTTGGCCAGCTGTACCAGGCCGTAAAAAACCAGGTTGAATTTGATGCTTCTGGATCCCTTAAGGGTTTTTTCATTTACATATTGTGCAATCATTTTTCTGTCGGTTTTTTCATCCCTGAACATCCGGTCACTGCCTTTCTGCCACATGTCGATCAACTCATCCTTTTTCATGTTGCTGAACTTTGAATGTTAAACAGTTTTCTGAGTTTCTCCCTGATCCGGACCAGCCGCACACTTACATTTTTAACGCTTATTCCCGTAATCTCGGCGATCTCCTCGTAAGAACACTCTTCCAAGTAGAGAAAAACAATGGTTTTATCCAGGTCTTTGAGTTTTGAAATATGGATATATAACTGCCTGATCTTATTCTCTTCTTCAGGATGTGCTTCTGCGCCTGCCTGAATATCAAGTTCGCGATCAGATAGCCTGGAGTATTTTTGCTTTGGAGCCCGCAGCCCGAGCATTGCCGTATTCAGGGCAATCCGGTACATCCAGGATTGAAATTTGGCTTCGCCCCTGAAGGAAGGGTATGATTTCCAGAGCTGGTATATGATCTCCTGCTTCAGATCATCCCGGTCCTCCTCTGCAGCGTAGAGATTACATATTTTATAGATGATGCGCATATGCTCAAAGACCATCTCCACAAAATATGCCTTGTCAGTTAACTGCTTTCTCAATGCATGAAGATTTAGTAACCCATTAGTTACATATAGGAGGAAAAAACTACAAAAAAAAGAATATTATTTGTGCAGGGCAGCAATCAGCTCGCCCACATCTCTTTCATCGTTAAATACATTGATGGATATGCGGATGTTATTTCCCCGCAATGAAACATAGACCTTCCGGGATTGCAGTTCGTCAATCAGTGCTTCGCCATTGGTGCCGGCCGGCAATTGCATCCCCAACAGATGATGTGCCCGGTGAGCTTCATCATCTATCGGAGCTCCCCTGTCTCTGAAGTAATCGAGCAGAGGTTTCCCCAAGAGGCGGCCATAATCCTGGATTTCAGAAATACCCCACTCCAGCAACTGAACCAGAGCCCGATCCAGCATGGGCATGGAAATAAAATTGCTGCTCTGTCCCACATCATAACGGGTGGCTCCCGGCTTATAGCCTTCCTCATATTGAGTAAGCCGGTCAAACCTTTCCGAGTTGGGCCGGGTCATCCAGGATTCTTCCAGAGGCACTCCCTCGTTGAAATCTTCATGTATGTATGAAAGTGCGGTTGAATAAGGACCCATCAGCCATTTGTAGGCTGCACAGACCAAAGCATCGATCTTGTATTTCTTTACATCCATGGGTAGCGCCCCTACCGACTGGGATCCATCCACAATCAGCCTGGTTCCGGTTTCCCGGCACCTGTATCCAATGCTCTCCAGATCAAATTTAGTTCCATTCATCCAGTGAACAGATGCCATCACCACAAAGGCCGTATCTTTACTTATGGCTTCCAGAATCCGTTCATTCCAGTCCCTGCCCTTCTCAGGCAAATCATCCTGCCTGGCAATCACCCTGAGTTCGGCTCCATGCTCCCGGCACCATCTTTGAGCGGTATAATAGCAACTGGGAAATTCCTCTGAAATGGTTAAAGCATGCTGGCCCGCTTTACAGGGAATGTTCCGTATCACCGAGCTCATTCCGTAAGAGACTGCCGGCATGACTGCCACCTGCGAAGGCTCACCATTCACCATGGATCCGAACTTCTGTCGCACTCCTTTTACATCTGTAAAGAAATCCACCGGTTTGATGGAAACAGGATTCCTTTTGCGCTGCATGCCTTCGATCCCTTTCTCCTCCACTGAACGAAGCATAGGGGACATGTAGGCATTATTCAGGTAGTGAATCCCATCGGGTAATTGGAACAGGTGTTTCTGGCATTTCATGTGGATTGATTTTTATAGAATTCTATCTTCCTTTGACCAGGTTTGCTTACAATTCTTTTACAATTATATCCTTAAACCTGATTTTTAGCTCATCGTTCTGATGGAGCTGCAGGGCAAAAAATCCTGTTTCACCAGAGTTCCGCACTTTGTGAGCTCCATCATTCAGAATCCCTTCCGCATCAAAATCAGTCACCCTGTTTCCATTTACAATGGTTAACACATGCATTCCATCACAGATGATCTCCATTTCATTCCATAGCTCGGGATCATCCTCAAAATAATAGAGTTCTGTCTTGTGTGCAGCTTCAGGAGCCTGTTCCGCCGAGATCTTCCAATCGGGCAGAGAGGGATAGATCCATCTACGTACCTTCTCGGTTTCATCGTAAATCAATCCGGCCCTTAAGGGATTGGGGCCATGTATATCTGACTGAGGACCATTGAGCCACCCCCCGTTGCTGGCCGTATCCGAATCATCAAAACTGCTCCTGAACTGCACCCCGCTGTTGCCCGTGGAAGATTTAAATACCTGGAACTTCAATTTCAGGTGAAAATTGGAAAACACCTGGTCTGTGGCCAACCATATGTAGTTGTGATCCCCATCACCCATGGAATTGGCCTCTATATATCCCTCATGAGCCTTCCAGTATTCTTTCCATTTATCCGCAGGAGTACAGTACACGTTCCAACCATCCAGATTTTCCCCGTTAAAAAGCGGTTCCCATTCCGGACCGGAACATCCGGTGAATGTAAATCCGGCCAAAATAATCCACGGTGCCAGAAAAGAAATTGAATACATACGGTAAGGTTTCATGTTGTCAGGGTTTAAGATATAAATGAAGGGGAAAATAAGCTTTTCATTTTTAAAAGAGAGTGATATTTGGCAGTAAATCAGAATTAAACTAAATTTGCCCCCGCAAAATCGGCTCCATAGTTCAATGGATAGAATAGCGGTTTCCTAAACCGTAGATCCAGGTTCGATTCCTGGTGGAGCTACAAGAACAAAAACCTCAGTATTTACTGGGGTTTTCTTTTTACCAGTGTCTTATTCAGTGTCTCTGACGGAAAAGTCGACAGTTTTTTTGATCGAAAACAAAAAAGTAAAGACGTATTTTTCTTGAAGACCTTATAAAATCATTCCAGTTTTATCAGCTTTAATGCATCAACTGATTTTTGATTTTGGGTAGTATTTTCAATTACTGCAAAGTATATACCTGATTTCAATTTATTGTTTGTTTCACAGCTCCATGAATAGGAATAAGATCCTGCAGGCAGTTGTTTGTTGTGAAGAATGGTAGCAACACCTTGTCCCAGTATATTCTTTATATAAACAGAAACTTCACTATCCCTCAGTAGATTAAACTTAAATTCTGTATTTGTCGTGAAAGGATTCGGATAACAGCTGAAGCCCATATCGTCTATGCTTACATTTTCGGTATGTTCCGGATCAATCGTAATGTCATGCTGAATGATATAAACACCGTCACGGCCTACAGGGACATACACCCTATTCTCTTTCACAGCAATATCAAGAGGCTGGCTCCTTGTTTTAAACCAGCCACTTAATACGGGAGATTTGGGATCTGACACATCTGCAATTTTCATTCCTTCAGTTCCACATGTCATATAGGTATAGTTGTAGTTTTTTACAAACTTGGAGATATATTGTTCTTCTATCAAAACACCCAGTTCTTCCGGCTGGGTTCTATCCGTAATATCAAGGATCCTGAGCCCGCTGTCAATGGCAGCAAAATATGCCATATTGTTTTCAACAAAAACGGCTTTAGCCTTGCTCTTACCTCCGGGATCGCTGAATCCAATTTCTTCTATCGAAGCTGGATCTGAAACATCCAGGATACGCAGACCTTCACCCCCATCGGCTATATACGCAAAATTGCCTTCAACATACAAACCATTGGTCACTCCATCAGAATCATAAGTTGCGATTTCCCGTGGGGCCAATGGATCAGAAACATCAAGCATAACCATTCCTCCATCCTGGTTCGCCACATATAAAGTATCCTCTCTGGCAAAGATTTCTTCAGGATAAAGAAGGCCGGAATAAAAACCCTTTAAAACAGGATTTTCAGGATCTGAAATATCTACAATTCTTACCCCGTCTTTATAACATGACAGGTAAACATAATCACCAAATAAGGCTAATTCCTCAGGATCTTCAGTAGTGCTAATAAACCCGATTTTGATAATATTTGAAGGATCTGAAACATCAAGTACTCTTAATCCATTGTCTCCTTCTGCAACAAAAGCCAGGTTATCACGGACTGCAATAGCATATGCATCACCTGCTGTTTCATAATTGCCTAATTCTTCGGGCAGGATTGTATTGCTTATATCCACGACACTTACTCCTTTTGCCCTGCGGGCAACGAATGCCTTATCGCCATAAATAAAAATATTTATAGCCTGAGACAGGTCTGCCTCAGAACCTACCTCCTGTGGATTGTCCGGATTTGATATATCAATGATCCTGAGCCCGCCATTAAAATCTGCCAATACTGCAAAGTTTTCATAGAATTCTACATCCCAGGTAGAACCTTCAGTTTCAATAAGTCCTATCTCTATCGGATTGGTAAGATCTGATATTCCAAAAATCCGAAAACCCTTGCGGTTATTTGCCATATACAGTATGGTATCCTTGATCTCAATATCCATTACATAATCATCCGGATCAAATAAATGAAATTCTATGGGGTCATAAGGATTGCTCACATCCATGATACGCAAACCATGAGATCCGTTGCTGATATAGACCAATGAATCCTGTAATGATACGGAAAGGGTATAATGATAGCTTTCATATCGTGCTATTTCCACAGGCATCTGTGAGTCATTGATGTCGATTATATGAAAGAAGAATTGTCCCCCTATGTAAGCCATAGAATCATTCACAACTACATCGTAAGCATAATCCCTTTCTTCAAGTTCTAAGGCTGTGATAAAAACCGGCGATTCGGGGATTGAAATATCAACAATTCCCAGTCCGCTATATCCGATAGCGAGAAAGGCTGTATTATTGTGTATGGTCATGCCCCTGATTGAACTTTCGGTGAACAAACTGGATAATAGGACCGGTTCGGCGGGATCTGAAAAATCAACTATCTCTAAGTTGGAACCGTTACCGAAATAGGCTATATCGTTTATTACCTCCACACAATAAGATGGACCGTTCGTCCATCGGCCTAAGAGGGTACACATCTCTGAATCCTGGGCATAAACAGCAACAGAAAGGAGCATTGCAATTGCATTCAATTGCATTAATACAAATATGTTCATTAAAGATTTCATTGGACAGGAGTTTAGATATTATAAATCTGGCTAGGACACAAGAGTATATAGTATACTTTCAAGTTACTGGAATTCAATGCGAAATCAAAACTTTGAGGTATAGAAGGTGTATACTTTACGACATAATTCTGCCACAGATTTGCTTGAAAATGGAACTGATTTGTGATTTATCATGGAACTGTTGGGCTGGTGGAGCTACAAGCACAAAAGCCTTTGCCCATCTGGCAGGGGCTTTTTTGATATCAGGACCCAGGCTTGCCTGAAAGCCTGAGAGAGAAAAAGGATCAATTCATATTCTTGTGGAGTAGGGGGTATGAAAACCTCCAGGAGGGATAATAACCGTTTGTGTCTGGCTATAGTAATAATTTTACTATTCGCAGACTTTTTTTGTCCGTCGACTAACCGTTTATGTCAGGAAACAATCAAAAATCAGCCAATTCGCGGAACTTTTTTATCAGGCATCCTGTTACTCAGGTCGATATTCACTCCCTCTGGAACATCAACCGGGAATAAACAGGATTGTCTTTGAAAAGGAGAGTCAATTTTTAAAAGCTCTGTCCAATCCTTTACGCTTAAGAATGGTAGGATTATTTATGAATGATGAATGTTGCAGAATATATAAAAATCATCCCTATTTTTATGGTGTTGAAAAAGAAACTATGGGTGAGCTGGCTGAATGGGTTACTGATAGTAAAAAATATTTAACTTTCAAATATGGCAAACAAGCTCACCCTCATCCTGCTTATAATCCCGTTTCTATTACATGGACAAGCAGAGGTTCAGACTATTGAAGAAGTGGTCATACTCCCGGAATTTACTTTTGGAACATACTCCATATATATAAAAGCTAACCAGGATTCAAGCTTTCAATACAACATTCTGGATATGGAGAACAATCACACTCTGATGACAGGGAAAGTAAGTTCCCTGGAGCCCTTGATCAGAAGCGGGAGTTACAGGTTTAACACTCCGGAAGGAGAGCCCTATGCCAATGGATCCTATAGCAATAACATACCCTTCCGGATCTGGAATTATTTTGATACGGACGGACAGGTAATAGCATCTCTGAATTACTCCGCAACACTTCAGTTTTTGATGAATTTTGGGGACATAGAAATTGGGGATGATTTCGTCTATCAGGCAAGGAAGGCTCCAAAATTCGGGAGAAAAGGCATGGGTGAATTTATAGGTTTTATAAAAGAAAATGCGGTGTACCCTCCATTCCCGCTGATTAACAACGAGGAAGGGAAAGTAGTCTGCCAGTTCGTTATCGACAAAAGCGGACAAATGATTAATGCCAGAATAGTGGAAGGAGTGAACGAAGATCTCGATCTGGAGGTTCTCAGGGTCCTATCTTTATCTCCATTGTGGAAGCCAGGTAAGATCAAGGGAGATCCAGTAAATGTCATGTACAGGCTCGCCGTACATTTTAAGATGCCTTAAGATATATTGTCACTGATCTGACGGTCTGCAGCCATATTGCCTGTCAGTTTTTCAAACAGGCGGAGGAATTCATCACGCTCCTTTTCTGTAAAATCTTTAAGTATGCTATTAATATACAGATCGTTGGTGTAATTGATGGTCGAACAGACCTGCTTGCCGTTATCAGTAAGATTGAGCATTGCCTTTCGCCTGTTTTCCTTTGGGGTCACCCGGTCAACCAAACTGATGTTAACAAGCCCGTCTACGGTCCGGCTTACTGTACTTTTATCCAGGGACAGATTGCCTGCCAGTTCAGACACAGAAGTCTCTTTGTTCTTTTCAATTTCAAGCAGGGTATGGCACTGTGCAACACTGATCCCATTGCAGCAGGATGCATTGTTCTGAAGGGAAATCTCCCTGTCAAATATCCTGATGATCTCCCGAAAGCGGTGAATATAGTTCTTATCCATTTTTTGCTATTATTTTTTTGTCCGACCCTGCTAACAACAAGAAGCCTCTTTTCCGGCACCACAATCACAGCTGGGCTCTGTCCCCCTAAAAAATCCCCAGATCACAGCAGATGCACATCCCACACCCTGTTTTACCGCAAGGGCCCCTGGTCTGCAATTAATTACACAGGCACCGCATTCCATGCATTGATCCCTGTCTGTAATACGCGCTTTCTTCCCAATCATTTCAAATACATGATGCGGACATACTTCCACGCACATGGTACATCCGATACATTTCGACGCATCGTAGGTCAGGGTGGACACCTTTCTTAAATATTTCTGCCCATCCATCACGTCAGAATTTTGAGATAATAATCATTGCCAATCCAATCAAAATAAATGCAATCTGCAGCGGAACAAACAGCCTCATTTCCTTCCTGACTCCGCTCAGGGAAGTATAGGTGCTGGCTCCTGTAAAGTTCATGGCCAGGAAGGAAGAAGCAGCTCCTGAAATCAATCCCCATCCAATGAAATGGAAGGGCGAATGGTTCTTAAAGGTAAATAACACAACAATTCCGAAAGTGATAAATCCAAGGACCAGGCCCTTCCCCCCGAAATGCCTGAAGGGCAGCCAGGGGAGAATGACGGGGGCCAGAAATGCGCCGGACATATAGGCCAGGCTAAGATACAGAACAGCCGGCAGACCTTCCTCCCACATGGCTTCCAGCGAATATCCGTCCTGGTTGATGCCGGATATGCCGGCGACTACAATGATTGCATACAACAAATACTTCAAAGAATTGGCCACTTCGACGGGAGCCAGAATCAGGCGATCTCTGAGTGTAAACCGTACAGCTCGCATGTTTACATTTTTCTTCAGACCAGCCGCTACATAATCCCTGATATCTTCAGCTCTGACAGGACCGAACTTCACATTAAACCCGGTGGCTTCCTTCACCTTGTATCCCGAAACGCCCGGAGCTCCAAGTTGCGGAACAATGATACGATTATGAGATACATAGAGACGCAACTGTGAATCCCGGATCTGCCTCACCAGTTCATTTGTCCCAAAGGTCCCCTTACCCGCTGCACACCACACGTTAATTCCATAGGTTTGCAGAACCAGGATCCAGGCATCCATGCCCTCCAGGTTCCTTCTCAGGATATCAAAACTCAATTTATAGTTTGAACTTACCATCACTTCCGAATCCTTCCCCGG
>JBDLIM010000067.1:0-22247 GCA_039714915.1 Bacteroidota bacterium | reverse complement strand
ATAACTCTTAAGCATAATACAGACTTTATTTTATATGACGAATCCGGAACAGAAAAGCTACACTTAAAGACAAAAAATTTCAATATAGTTTCATGCGATCTGCTAACTTTGGAATATGCATTTCCAATTGTCTATCCTATGAACACACTACTACACTGGAAACGAGGCACTTTCTCCAGTACCTATGAGATCTATGAAGGGGAAAGTCTCATCGGAAAACTAAAGGATTCAACCTTCAGTCAATCATCCGATGGAATGATTCATCAAAAGGGCTATCGTTTTAAAACAAAGGGAGTGTTTAAACAGGAGACTCATATTATTGATGCCGAGAGTGATCAGGTGATCGGAACCATCTCTTACAATTCCTGGATGTCCAAAGCAAACATTCAGCTTAAGGACCGGCTATTCCAGTGGAAATATGATAATAGTTGGCAGACCAGGTGGAGCCTGTATGACGACGATGGAGTACAGATGAAATTTTCCGGCGGAATGTCAAAAGGAACCATTGAATATGATCATCCGGATGATCTTCTGGTCCTGACCGGTCTGTTTGTTACCAATTATTACAGGCAGATAGGGATTGCCGTACTGGTGGCAATTTTTCTCCCCATTTTGGCCAGTTCCGGTTAGCTTGGAATGTGGCTATGATCAGGCCTTTTTTAAGGCTGCCCTTTTCAATCTCCATGCGTCATCATTCACGGGTGGTGGAGTAAGTTCTTCCGGTGCTTTCAGAAGCAGTGAAAGCGCTTCCGAATCGCATGAAGAGATGCATAAGCCACAGCCATAGCACTGGTTTGTATCTACAGTACAAACCCCATCAATCATGGTCAGTGCATTAAAGTGGCAGCGCTCAATACAGGCCTCACACCCGGTGCACAGGGCCTCATTCACAGTTGCATAGAAATCCGAGCGGGCAATGGAATTCTCGCTTCCGTATTCCACCATTCCTCTAAGGACTCCACAGGAACAGGTACAACAGTTGCATACATAGTATACCTCGGTCTGGGCATTATTGATGGAGTGTACCAGGCCTTCCCGGTCAGCTTCTTCGAGGATATGCAGTGCTTCTTCTTTGCTAAGGGCTTTGACATCCTCTGAACGGTCAAAAGCTCCGGACCTGGGTGAAAAGACCAGGCAGTTCTCCACCGTATGTTTGCATCCCTGTCCGATCAGATTTTTCTGAACCCTGCAGATGCAGTCCAGCACTCCCCACGACTGGGCCTGATCCAGGTAGGTGGAAGCCTTCTCATAAGGCATCACATCAATATCCACAGGAATGGCCTTTTCAAGGGGAATAATTCTGTGTACCGAAGGTTCAGCCAGCATGGTCTTGTGAAAGCGTTCGTGATAATACTGTTCGAACAACTCCGCAAATTCCTTATCTATCTTTGCGTTCTGCCTTTCGTAAAAACCCACCACAAAGGGGATCAGGTGAAACAGAAAACCTTGCCCCTCTTCCCTTTTGATATCAATCAATCCCCTTTTTACCATGCCAATAAGCCTGGGCTTTGTTTCAGCCTCACTGAGCCCGTTCAGTCCGGCAATCTCTTTCAATGGTTTTGGCTCCATGCTCAGGGTGGAAGCAATAGCCGCATCTTCCGGAGTAAACAATTTTGCAAGCAGTTTTAATTCCACACCACTCTTTGTTCTGGGAAAGCCATTGGGGATCCGGTCCAGCTCATTGGCCAGCTTTTCATAAATGTCATTCATATCGAAGTGATTGTACTGGATTGGTAGAAGCTGCCTGGTACACACGTATCAGGACAGTAATGGCCGCAATGATAAAAGCCATTAAGGTACTTATTATAAAGACCTGAGCCTCCAGATCAATCCGTATGGGATAATCCTGCAACCAATCCTTCATAAAGAAGTATCCCAGAGGCCATGAGGCCAGGGTAGCCAGCAGGATCAGCCAGATGAATTCCTTGGACAGGGTGACCAGCACACTGGAAATGGAAGCGCCCATAGCCTTCCTGATCCCCACTTCTTTGGTACGTTGCGCCGCACTGAAAGAAGCCAGACCCAAGAGACCCAGGGCAGCTATAAATATGGCCAGCACCGAGAAGATGCTAAACACTGTTGCTGCTTTTTCATCATTGTTATAAAGTTCGGCCAGGTCCTCCTCCAGGAAGCTCATATGAACAGGCTGCTGCTCCACAAACGATGTCCAGGTTTTCTCGATATAGGCCAGGGATGCAGCGGTCTGATTGCCGCTGATCCTGACCGTTAGCTTGTAATTATTGCCCCTGTTGAACTGGATTACAAGGGGCCTGATCTCCTGGTGCAGGGATTGAAAATTAAAATCTTTCACCACCCCGATAATGGGCAGCATCTCTTCACTATCCTCCCCGAAGGAGGCGTTCAATCGCTTATCCAGCGGATTCTCAAAACTGAAGGCCCTCACTGCGGCTTCATTTAGTATCAGCGCCGAGGAATCCGTTGGATTTTGCTCATTGAACCACCTTCCTTCCACCATTTCCATGCCATAGGTCTCCTGAAAACGCCAATCCACCCACATGGTATTTATGGCATGAGTTTCATCCGTTCCGGCACCTTCCGGCACGTAAGTCCAATCTCCGATCAGACCACCCGGAACCGAATTTGAGATGGAGGCATGGCGTATGGATGGATTCTTCAGCAACTCCTTCATAAAAGCATCCACCTGGCGTTCCAGCACATACAGCCGGTCAATAACCACCAGATTTTCCTTCTCGAATCCCAGGTCCTTGTCCAGCATATAGTTCATCTGCCTGTTCACCACCATGGTACTGATAAACAGTACTATGGTTATTATAAACTGGAAGGTAACCAGTACCCTTCGCAGCAATGTCCCACGTATTCCCCTCATGGCACCACTCTTTAGTACCTCTGCAGGTTTGAAAGAGGACAGGAAAAAGGCCGGGTAGCTTCCTGCCGCAAAACCCACAAAGACTCCGATCACAAGCAAACCAGAGATCAGGCGCCAGGGTCCGATGGAAATAAGATCCAGTTTCTTAGCTGCAAGGTTGTTAAATGCAGGCAGAAAAAGCTCCACCAGGACAATAGCCAGAATCAGGGCCAGTAGCACAATCAGGAAGGATTCGGTCAGAAACTGCCAGACAAGGCGTCTTTTCTCGGCACCGGCCACCTTCCTGATACCCACTTCTGTGGCTCTCTTTGCCGCACTGGCTGTGGCCAGGTTCATAAAGTTGATGGAAGCGATGATGATCAGAAAAACAGCAATTACAGAGAAAATGATGACCGATGCCTGGCTCCCCCCCGGATTGATCTCAAACTGATGGTCCGATTTCAAATGAATGTCCTTCAAAGGCTCGAGAAAATATCCATAGCTATTCCCTGCTGCAAAAAACTCCTCTAAGCTAAGGCCGAGCAGCTCCTCAAGCTGTGGACCCATATGCTTCTCGAGCAAAGCGGGGAATTTTGCCTCAAGCTGGTCGGCCTCAAAACCTTCCTTCAGGCGGAGGTAGGTATAATTATTGTTGCCCAGCCACTGGGTCACCTCGGCCAGGTAGATGGAAGTCATGGAGCCAAGCATATTGAAGCGGAAATGAGAATTCTCGGGAAAGCCCCTGACCACACCTGTCACCTCGAAAATCTCTTCCTCCTGGCCCACTTTCAGCAGCTTCCCTACCGGATCTTCATTTCCAAAATACTTACGTGCAATCTCTTCGGTAAGAACCACAGTATTTGGCCGGTTCAACATTTTTTCCGGATCGCCGAAAATGGCTGGTGCGGAAAATACATTAAAGAAAGAAGAATCAGCGTAGTAGAAATTTTCTTCAATGAATACATTTTCCTCATACCTGACTATGGGATCTCCATCGAAGGTAAATAACCTGGTAAACTCCTCTACTTCAGCAAAATCACTTTTAAGTGTGGCTCCCATGGGAGCATTGGAAAGGGCAGCCTCCACCTCATTGCCCTGTATCTTCCCGCGGATATAGATCCTGTATATATCGCTGAAATACTTGTTGTGCCTGTCGAAACTCAACTCATCAAGCACAAAAAGGAGAATGATGATGGAACTGCATATGCCAATGGCCAGTCCGAGTAAATTGATCAGTGTGTAACCCTTGTTTCTCCAGGAATTGCGTAGGGCAATAAGCAGGTAATTCTTTACCATGACAGCTCAAATTTAAATACGGGCCATCTTTTCCGGGTCAGTGGTAATTTTAGGAATGTTTCCTAAATTGGTTCCAATTTAATCAAAAATGTCAATAGAGATGAAGAAGATCCTCAATTCTGTGTTAAAAGTTAGCATAATAGCCGGCATGTTAGTAAGCACAATACATGCCTATTCATGTACGATAATTGCTGTGGGTAAAAAGGTTTCAGCCGATGGGTCGGTCATTATTTCCCATACGGACTGCGGAGCAGACTGCAGGATCAGGGTGGTTAAGGGCCGGAGTTTTGAAAAAGGGGCCATGGCTGCAGTACACTGGGGAATCCAGGATATTCACAGGTCGCTGGATGATTTTGGGGATGTCATCGGGCACATTCCGCAGGTGGAACAAACCTATACCTATTTCCACTCCGCCTACCCGCATATGAATGAACACCAGCTGGCCATTGCGGAAAGTACCACCAGTCAACGGGAGGAACTGAAAGTGGACATGTCAGTTTGCAAACAGATCATGACCGTGGAACAGGCCCAGGCCTTTGCCCTGCAGCGTTACAAATCAGCCAGGGAAGCCACTGCTTTTATAGGACACCTTATGAGCAAATATGGCTTCCTGCCTTCCTGCGTGGGCGAATCAGAAACCCTGGTTATCGGTGATAGGGAAGAAATCTGGGTCATTGAAATATTCAGTGTGGGATCGGACTGGGATCCCGAAAGCGGGGAATCCGGTGCCATCTGGGTGGCGCAACGCATTCCGGATGATCATGCACTTGTGGTGGCCAACTGGAGTATAATTAAGGAAGTGGATCCAAAAGACAAGGAAAACTTCATGGTATCTCCCAACTATAAGCAATTTGCCATAGATAAGGGATGGTATAATCCCTCGTGGAGCAAACCTTTCATCCTGCAGGAAGTATATGCACCTACCTTCCGTGAATGGGCTTCCAGCCGGATGTGGCTCTTTTACAGCACCTATGCTCCCGGTTATACTGACTGGCCGGAAAGAAGCCTGGAAGACGGCCATATGATGGGATACAATCAGTACATCCAGTACGTGGAACCCTTGTCCATCTATCCCACCTCTGTGAAGCCTGAACGAAAGATATCAGTCCGGGATGTGATGGCGTTTCAGCGATCCACCTTCGAAGGAACCATTTACGACAAGACCGAGGATTATGACTGGTATGTTCCCGATGGAAAAGGCGGGATCAGGAAAAGCCCCCTTGCCACTCCCTTCCCAAGCAAGGACATGCGGGAGCTTCTGGATATCAATAACCGCAGAAATGTAGCCAGGCCCCAGGGCTTCTACGGAATGATTGCCCAGCTGCGGGGCTGGCTTCCCGATCCCATCGGGGGTATTTACTGGGTCTTCCTGGATAATGCCTACACCAGTGCCTATGTTCCCATTTATGCCGGAACCCGGGAAATTGCCACCTGTTACAAAAACTTTGATCCCACTACTTACAATAATCAGTCGGCCTGCTGGGCCATCGATTTCGTGGATAACCTGCTTTACCTCAAATGGCAGGAGGCTGTAAAGGATGTATGGGCGGTCAGAGATCCTTTTGAAGAGCGCCTGTTTGCCGAAAGGGAAAAGATCGATTCAGACGCACTGGCCCTCTACAAGACGAATCCTGAAAAAGCTCTGGATTACCTGACCGAATACTCCAAATCCAATATGAATGAGGTGCTGGAAATGTATAACGATCTGCATGATAAGCTTATAGTGAAGTATAGCAACAGCAGGTGAAATAGTGACAGGTGACAGGTGACTGTAACAAATCAAAGCATGGATCGTCATAGGAGATGAATAAACTGATTAAAATAATACTCTGCCACAACTGCGGCACTTCCCTGGAGAGGGATCTGGCATACCAGACCTGCAGCAACTGTTTTGCATGCACAGGTTGTGAAATCTATATATGTCCGGAGTGTGGCACCGAAATCATTGTTAATCCAAAAAAACAAACCCCTTGACATTCAATAATATATTCAGGATCATCAAACGTGATTCTTTAACCCTTGTTACCAACATCACCGGCCTCTCCCTGGGACTGGCCGCCTCCATCCTGCTTACCGTTTTTATTCTGTATGAACTGAACTTTGACAGGCATTTCACAAATTCAGAGAGAATTTACAGATTGAATACCGTTTGGATCGAAAGCGGCGAAACTGATGAAATGGCCATCAATGTTCGGGAAGCCTATACGGAAATTCCAGACCGTGTGGCCGGTATTGATGCTGCTGTTCAGTTCTACAGGGGATCGGGACGTGAGGTGATCGTGGAAGAGAACAGGTATAAGGGCCTCCAGTTGCTTTATGCAGATCCGGAATTCTTTCGCTTATTCGATCTGGAAACGGTGGAAGGCAGCCTTGATTTTGCCCTCAATGAACCTAACACAGTCGTGTTGACCGAAGAGATCGCACTGAGGATTTTCGGACAGGTGGAGGTCGTTGGGAAGAGCATCACCATGGAAGAGAAGCTCTATGCTGTCTCTGCGGTTATTGAGGATATTCCTCCCAACACACATTTCCGGTTTGACATGCTGATGCCCATGGTTTCGGTGCCCGGGCTGGAGCATCTTGGCGGACTGGAATTTTTCACCTATTACCTGATCAGGGAGGGTATTGATCCGGAACCTGTACTTAAAACCATTAAAAAAGAGAATACCCGGATCCTCACAGAAAAGTTTTCCGGATTTGGCAATGCCACATTCGACTCTGCCATTGAAGCGCTTCACCGCCTGCATATGTATACCAATGTCTCCTGGGACCTTACTCCTCCCGGAAGTATGAAGACCATCTTTATCATGCTCTTTATTACCATTGCAGTGATGGGGCTGGCACTATCCAATTTTATGAACCTCTATATTCTGAACGGGGCGAAACGCTCCAAAGAGATCGGGATCAGGAAAGTGGCAGGAGCGGGCCGCAAGAACATGATCCAGCAGTTCTATCTGGAAACCTTTGTGGTGGTTAGCATTGCATTCCTGGCTGGAACCCTGATTGCAGAGCTTCTGCTCCCTGCTTTCGGGACAATTATGCAACGGGAATCCTTTGCCGAGATTAGCCGTATGCCGGCACTTTACATGTTCCTGCTGGCCATTTATCTTTTGACCATTCTGCTCTCCGGATTCTATCCTGCACTGCTGTTAAGCAGGGCCTCACCCATCCCGCTGATCCTGGGAAGGGTAAATCCGGCCGGCGATAAAAGGTTCCTTCTCAGGCTGGTGAGCGTTCTCCAGATCTCCATTGCCATCTTCCTGCTTTCCACCCTCCTGGGAATCAATGCCCAGACCCGTTTCCTGAAAAATCACGCCCCGGGCTACAATCCCAATGATATTGTGCTTATCCGCAACCTGAATCAAAAGCTGATAAATAATTATCCCGCCCTGCAGGACCAGCTGTTGAATATCCCGGGAATTGAACAGCTTGCTGCCTCCTCACACACCATAGGAGCAGGACAAAGCGGACAGGGGATTATGATGTATGGCGATGATCCGGACAAAGCCAGGAGCATATCCGAATACCGCATTCATCCGGGATTGTGTGATCTCTATCAATTTAGACTTTTAGCCGGAAGGTTTCTTGATCCTGATAGAGTGTCCGACAGAGCAGGTGTGATCCTGAATGAAGCAGCTGTGACCATGTTGGGGGGCAAACCCTCATCCATTGTTGGAGAATCGGTGGTGATGTTTTCCGATCCCATGGAGGTGATCGGGGTGGTTGAAGACTTTAATTATCAGTCAGCTGCACAGGAAATAGGACCGCTTGTAATGACTGCCTACTCTGAGCAGATCAGGGTTCTTTCCATCAGGACCACACCCGGATCAGACCCACAGAAGATCCTGGGCTCCATTCATAAAACCATACAATCTTTTGATCCCTCATATGTCATGATCAGCCGCTTTGCAACGGATATCTATGAGGGGTATTACCAGGATGAAGAGCGGCTGCAAAAGATTCTTCTGGCAGGATCCGTGCTTTCGATCCTGATTGTATTGCTTGGTATCTATGCGCTTGTTTCTCATAACATCATCAGCCGCACCAAGGAGATAGGCATCCGGAAGGTGATGGGAGGATCCACAAAGGGTATGATGGCCCTGATTTACACCTCCACACTCAAATGGAGTTTTGTAGCCGCTGCCATGGCTGTTCCCCTCTCGTGGTTATACCTGAAAGAGTGGTTAAGCAATTCTGCCTTACGGATTCCGGTTTACTGGTGGATTTTTGCTTGCAGTATCATTGTGGTGGTGCTTTTCCAGACACTGATCACCCTGGGGCTGACACGCAGAACTGCACGCAGGAACCCGGTGGTGGCATTGAGGTACGAGTAGTAAAGGATTTAATTATACTGACTATCAAGGTTATCGTTCTTATACTTCTTCTTCTGATGAATCCTTTGTTTTCCCTCGGTCCACATATGCATCACATTGGAGAACAAGATCACAAGGGATGCGATCCCGGACAGAGCCAATACATAAACAAGCAAGGCCCCGTAAGGTATCAGATAATAGAATATAATAATAACCAGGGTTACCCAGACTCCCATACACCAGGGGCAGGTAATTATGGAACTCAGGGTTCCTAAAAGGTATAGGTCCTCACGCTTCTTCAACACATCCCTCAGGTATTTGAAAATCTTTTCAAAGACCAGGATCCTGGTCATCCGGTAAGAGGCAAGAACAATAACAACGGCCTCTTTCAGGGAAATATTTCTGATATCATCACCATCAAGTTCGAGCAGGTATCCCACGACAAAAACCAGTCCGAAAAAGAAAAAAGCCGACCAGAAATTCCATGCCTGATGCTTTCTTTCACTCCTCATAGATTCAGGGTTTCAAGATTCATCACAATATACAAAACTATTTTTTATCTGGTATTGTTTCCATAACCCGCTCAGTCATAGCTGTAATGGTTAAGGCAGGATTAACTCCCGGATTGGCTGAGATGGCACTGCCGTCACACACATAGAGTTTCTCATACCCGAACACCTTCTGATCCCTGTCAATCACTCCTTCTTCGGAGTTCTTACCTATTACGCACCCCCCCAGGATGTGGGCAGTCAGAGGGGTACCCAGCACCGCTTCGGTGGCCATCACAAAGGGAGATCCCTTTACCTCTTCAGCAGTGGTCTCGGATAGTTCCCGGGCCAGGGGCATGGCGGCCGAGGGGGCCGGACCACGGGACAGGGTGCTTCGCAGATTGAAAAGCCCACGTTTGAAACGAAGCGTGGAATCCAGGTGTTGCATAAAGAGAAGTATCACGGACTCTTTTGCAAAATCCCGGCTGAAATAGATCCTCAGCCAGGACCTGGGATGCCTCAGCAGTCTCCAGAAAAGTTTCAGGATCCGACCCACTACGGTCCTTCCATGTACCATAGGAACTCCCAGCAGTTTCCAAAAGCCCGATCCGCTGGCATAGCGCACCGCTTCAATGTGGGAGTCCTTGTCCGGTGGAAATATAGACCCGATGGTTACCCCTTTGGAGAAATCTTTTTCTTTGAGCCGGGAATGCACCAGGGACAAGCTTTCGTTGTTCGTCCGGATATCCTCCCCAAGCTGTCTGCTGATCCTTGTCAGATGGCGCTTTTTCATATTCATCAGGAGCCTGACCGTTCCCAGCACTCCGCCGGCCAGGATCACAGCACCTGCTGTAAGACTGGTTTTTCTCTTGCTCCAGCCGGAGGTATCCTTCAGGCTGATCCGGTAGTACTCCCCTTCGGATCCGTTTTCAAAGGCTTCCACACGGATCGCCTTTTTTTCCGGCCAGATCTCAGCCCCGCCTTTCTCGGCCAGGTAGAGGTAATTCTTGTCCAGGGTGTTCTTGGCATCATAGCGGCAACCTGTCATGCATCCCCCACAGTGATTACATCCCGCACGCCTGGGGCCTTCACCCTTAAAAAAAGGATCGGGCACCTCTTCCTCCGGCTCTCCGAAATAGACAGCTACCCGGGTAGGCTCAAACTCAGCTGTCTTGCCAAAGCGTTCTGCAACCGCTTTCAAAGCCACATCCGAATCGTAGAGTCCGGGGTTATTTGTGGCCCCCAGCATATGCTCCGCCTTTGTATAATGAGGTTCCAGTTCCGCCTTCCAGTCGGCGATTCCCGCCCAGCTGCCAGAATGAAAAAAGGGCTCCCTGGGACGGGGCAGGGTGTTGCAATAGGTCAGCGAGCCCCCGCCCACACCCACGCCACTGAGGATGCCCACATGACGCATGATGGTGATCTTGAATATGCCACGGAAACGCAGCAGGGGCAGCCAGAGCCACTTTTTCAGGTTCCAGTTTGTCTCCGGGAACTCTTCCTTCTTCCAGCGTTTGCCTTTTTCGATTACCAGGACCTTATAGCCTTTTTCTGTAAGTCTCAGTGCAGAAACTGAACCTCCAAAACCCGATCCCACAATAATGTAATCGTAATCATAGTTCATGATCCTTATTCCGTATCGCCATTATCCGCCAGGTAAGAACGCCTCCCGTAGATGGCGATTACCACGAAACTGATAAAGGGTACGATGAAGGAGAAGTTGACGGCCGGAAGCGGTCCCACAGTCCCCAGGTCGATAATGGCTCCCTGTACCACGGGCAGCAGTGCGCCACCCACGATGGCCATCACCAGAAAAGCGGCACCCATGCTGGCGTCATCACCCACATCGCGCAGTGCGATCCCGTAAATGGTGGGGAACATAAGCGACATAAAACCGGAGGTGGCAATGAGCAGGTAGAGACCCATCATCCCCTCGATGAGGATCACACCTGTGATAGTGGCCATCCCACCCAGGGCAAAGAACATCAGCAATTTGCGGGCATTGACATATTTCATCAGCATGGTGCTTACAAACCTGAAGGTGAGAAACATGCCCATGGCCACCATGTTGTACTTCTGAGCGGTGGATTTATCGATGCCCAGGTTATCAGCATAATGAATAATAAAGGTCCAGCAAAGGATCTGAGCCCCCACATAGAAGAGCTGGGCAACAACCCCTTCGCGGAACACCCTGTTTTTTGCAAGCCTTTTCATGGATTCCAGGGCCTTTCCGTTTTCGGTGTGACCGGTCTGGGGCATCTTTGAGATGGCGATCAGTACAAATAGCATGATCACCACGATCCCCAGCGCTACATATGGGTCCCGGATGATGATCAGGTCGTTGGCCCGGATTGCAGCTTTGGTTACTTCATCCTTCATGGGAAATGTCAGAATCCCGTTGATCCGTTCGTCAGACTGCAGGGCGTCCAGGATTACCCATGAGGCAACCGCCATGCCGGTAATGGACCCTACCGGGTTGAAGGACTGCGCCAGATTGAGCCTGCGTGTGGCATTGCTCTTACTTCCCAGTGAAAGGATAAACGGATTGGCTGTGGTCTCCAGGAAGGCCAGGCCGAAAGTGAGGATATAGAGTGCAATTAAAAAGAAAATGTAGGCCTGGTAGTGTGCTGCAGGCCAGAACAAAAGTGCCCCGGTGGCGTAAAATGCCAGACCAAGCAGGATCCCTTTCTTATAGTCATACTTTCGCACGAAAAGCGCAGCAGGGATGGCCATGGTACCGTATCCCCCGTAGAATGCCAGCTGGATCAGGGCAGCTTTGGCGTTGGTCATCTCCATGAGGGTCTTAAATGCTGCCACCAGGGGGTTGGTGATGTCGTTGGCAAAACCCCACATGGCAAACAGGCTGGTAACCAGGATGAAGGGAATCAGGTATTTTCTTTCAACAAGTTTATCTTTCTGTATCATAATATTTACAAAAGTGCAAAAAACACCCGCATATGAAATGTTTGGTTTTGGTATATTTGTGTCAATATTACATAAAATTACCTTAAGAATTACACGAAGCCGGTGAGCGCACTTTACAAGCAGCCCGATAAAGGGGATCCTTCGGATGTATTGCAGCTGTTTCCCAAATTTGACTTGCAGTTGCTTTGCTGCCGCAAGTGGTTGCTGAGTCACTGGGAATTCAGCGATCTTTCCTATCCCTACTGGCGCATCTACCACAACGGCAGGACGGGGGCCTGCATGACTCATGATGGAAGGGAAATTACACTACAGCCCCATAAGCTTTACATGATCGCCCCAAACACCTCCTATTCCACCCGCATTGGAAACAACGAGATCCCCAAAGAAGGCTATCTTTTTGAAGGAAAGCGGATCCAGGGAGGTGGCACCACAGACCTGCAGCATGAGGAGGGGCACATCCCGCACCTGTTCATCCATTTCAATATTGGGGGGCCTTATGACAATATATCCCCCGGTATATTTGAATTTGACCTGACACCAATCAGGCAGAATTCCATACAAATAATTACCAGTCAGCTGGTTGAGGATTTTACCACCTTCAGTTTCCATGCCCTTCTGGCATTGCATTCACTGATCTCCGACCTACTCTCTTCCATTCCTGCCTCCAACTGGAATCTGAAGTCCCGGGACCACAGGATTCTGAAGGTACTGGGCTATATCGAAGCAAGCCTGAACGAGCACTTGTCAAACAGGGTGCTTGCCGGACAGGCCAGCCTGGCCACCAATGCCTTCAACCGTCTTTTTACAGAGGAAGTGGGTGTCTCCCCACAGAAATACGTAAAAAAGAAGCGGATTGACAGGGCCTGCGCTCTGTTGCACCATTCGGACAACTCCATCGACCAGGTGGCCGCTGACACAGGTTTTGCTGACCGTTACCACTTTTCCAAGAGCTTCAAGCAGGTTGTGGGCCTGTCACCTGCCAGGTACCGGAAGGCCTACGGGATCAAGTAGGTCCGGGGAGTGTGGAACCCGTATCTTCATGTTTCAATCTGACATAATTTTATGCTCCTCAAAGCGCTGTGCAAGGGTAGCAAAATATGCATTCAGATTGACTAATTCCCCACTGAATTCCTTAATTTTGAATAGCTGATCATGTATAGCAAAGAGGAATCCAAGGTAATCAGGGAGGAATTCTGGGACAGATTTAAAAGCTACTCCGGCAGAAAACGTCTGCGAAAAAAGCTGCCCGGAAACTGGATGCTTACCCAAACGGGAGTAAAGGCACTTAAGCTGCGCTTTCACGTGGACCGGAAAGTAGCCCAGGTAGGTATTGACCTGGAAACCAGAAATATGGATAAGAGAATTGAATTATATGAGAAGCTTGAATCGGTGAAAAAAATCCTTGAAGAGGCCATGGAAGAACCCATGATCTGGGAGCTGGAGTATATCAGGGAGAATGGGAAATCGGTAAGCCGGATCTATCAGCAATTGGATGGGATTGACATTTATATGCGGGATACCTGGCCGGAAGCACACCGCTTTATGTATGAGAGAATGACAAGGCTTGAAGCATTCTATATTGAATACAGGGATTTTTTCAAGTACGGTTAAATGCAGGAGGATATTATGATGAAAAGTTACATTCCTTTATTTGTTCTGTATCTTATGGCAGCCTGGGGGCCAGCTGTTCATCCCTGCTATTCACAGAATTCCGGAACTCCGGTACACAGGCAGCCGGCAGTGGCCGGCAGCTTTTACCCGGCAGGGAAATCAGCCCTGGAATCGGAGATGCTGAAGCTGTTCAGCGAAGCAAAACCTGCTCAGCTGGAGGGAACGATCCAAAGCCTGATCGTGCCCCATGCCGGATATGCCTATTCGGGATCTGTGGCTGCCTCGGGCTACAAGAGCATCCCGGAAGATGCAGCATACCGCAATGTTTTCATTATCGCCTCCTCCCACCGGGAGCATTTCAAGGGAGTGTCGGTTTATAATACCGGAAATTACATCACGCCCCTGGGCCAGGCCAGGGTCAATAAAGACATTGCCAATGCCCTGATCGCAGACCACAAGAACATCCTGTTCTATAAAAAGGCACATGAAAGGGAGCACAGTATTGAGGTTCAGCTTCCGTTTATTCAGTACCGCCTGGGGGATGTGCCCATCGTTCCCATTGTGATGGGTTCGTCAACGGTAGCAGAAGCACGTGATCTGGCAGCCGCTCTTTTGCCCTATTATACTCCTGATAATCTATTTGTTATAAGTTCAGACTTTTCCCACTACCCTTCCTACAGTGATGCCCGGAGGATCGACCGGCTCACCGGCGAGGCCATACTTAAAAAAGATCCCGAACATTTTTACAACACCTTGCGGAAGAACAGCCAGGAATCGGTTCCCAACCTCGCCACCTCCACCTGCGGCTGGAGCTCTATTATGACCATGCTGTATATGGCGCAGCGTGATGCAGACCAGCTTGTTTCACCCATATTATACCGGAATTCGGGAGATGCTACCATAGGAGATAAGGAACGGGTGGTAGGTTACTGGGCCATAGCCACACATAAACCGGAACCCGGGCCGGAATCATACGACCTGAACCAAAAAGAAAAGCAATCGCTTCTGGAAATTGCCAGGAATACCCTGGAGACCTTTATAAACGAGGGTGGGCTCTCAGAGGTAGAGGCAGGATCCCTGACAGAAACCATGAAGGAGCCTGCCGGGGCCTTTGTCAGCCTCTATATGGGGGGCCGGCTCAGAGGTTGTATCGGGAATTTCAGCCCGACAAAACCCCTGTACCTGGTGGTACAGGAAATGACACTGGCTGCCGCTACCCGGGACCAGCGCTTTGCTCCTGTGGAGTCGCCAGAATTGAATTACATTGATATAGAGATTTCTGTCCTCACTCCTTTGCAAAAGATCAGCTCCCCGGATGAATTTCAACTGGGCAAACATGGGATATATATGACTAAGGATGGAAAATCAGGTACTTACCTTCCGCAGGTGGCAGCAGATACCGGTTGGACAACAGAAGAATTTCTCGGGCACTGTGCCAGGGAAAAGGCTGGAATAGGCTGGGAGGGCTGGAAGGACGCAGACCTCTATATTTACGAAGCCCTTGTCTTCGGAGAAGAGAAAAGAAAATGACCCAGGGACCATATCATCTGATATCCATTGGATTGCTCCTGATACTAGGCTACATCGTCAGCATGATGATGGTGCGCATGGAACTTATCTCAAAACAGATCCACAGGAAGTCCTGGAACATTCTGCTCCTCTTGTTTTTCTTCTCAACGGCCATGCTGGGCCTTCTCCTGGCCGTGAAAGTTAATTACAAGCTTGAGATTGCCTGGATTGAAGGAGCCATGCTATGGCACGTGGATCTGGGAATTGGATTTGCCTTTGTAGCTCTCTTTCATCTCTCCCGGCACCTCAGGTATTACCTGACAACAGCTTCACGGGCCCCCGAATCCACAGCGATCGATAAAAGGATTCCACATATCAGCATCCCTCCCCTGCAACATAAACTGTTATTTCTAATGCTGGGCTATGTAAGCATCCTGTCCCAGCTGGTTTTGCTCAGGGAATTCATCAAAACCCTGCATGGCAATGAGCTGGTCATTGGGATCTTCCTGTCGCTATGGATGATCCTTACCTCAGCTGGTGCCTGGGCAGGTACACGTTACAAAAGACAGGTATCTCTTCACTCTTTACTAAAACTCTTATTGATCCTTGGAAGCTCTCCCCTGCTTGTTTATGTTTTACTGATCCTTATTGACAGGTTTGTATTTCTACCGGGTTTTGAGCCGGGAATACTGACCTCCATGGTCTACATTATTTTGCTTATCAGTATGTTTACCCTGAGTTCCGGTTTCCTCTTCTCTTATCTGACAAAATCCCTGAAAACCAGTGCCCCTGACGCTAAAAACTACTTGTTTGAATCCCTGGGATCATTGCTGGGTGGAGTACTTTTTGGCTTAGTGCTCATAGTTGCTTTCAACAACATCCAGGTCATCTCCTTCCTGCTGCTCACAAGCTTTCTGACTGTAATACTGGGCTTCGGCTACCCCTCCCGATTAACTAAGAAACTAATCCTGATTTTACCGGTGGCCAGTCTATTTACATTTTTCAGTTATTCCTCTTCCAGAAATGCTTTAGAAGGATTGCGATATAAGAATGAGCTGGTTCTGGAATCCAGGGATACACCCTTTGGGAACATTACTCTTACAGAAAGGGACGGACAGATCAGTGCCTTTATGGACAGAAATCCGGTAATGTACACCGAAGACATTGCCAGGTCGGAGGAATGTATTCACTTCCCGGCCCTTCAGCATCACGCTCCATCCTCCTTCCTGCTTATGGGGGGTGGCCTGTCAGGATGCATTGCTGAAGTACATAAGTATGAACCAGAAATTTTTGATTACTGCGATGCAGATCCCTGGACCTACCGCCTGAGCAAGAAACATATCACTGATACTTCGGAAGGAAACTTCAATTTTATTCCCATGGATGGAAGGCGCTGGCTGAACAAGTCCGATTCTTCAAAGTACGATGTAATCATTTCAGCGGCTCCTGACCCATATACCATAGGGTGGAACAGGTTTTTCACCCTTGAGTTTTTCAAGCTGGCGAAGAACCATCTTGCACCCGGGGGTGTATTTAGCATGCAGCTTTCGGCAGGAGGAAACTATGTGAATAAGGAAGGTATCAGGCTATTGAGCATCGCCTATCAAACCTTGAATGAATGCTTTAACAATGTGACTCTTGTACCCGGAGATATTAGTTACTTCCTGGCATCGGATCAGCCCCTCTCCCTTGATTTTCCATCTCTCCTCGGGAAGCACCAGATTCAAACCACTTACGTTCATCCCGATTTTTTTGATCCTGTGCAGCTTAGCTTCGACAGTGATATGCTGTTGGAACGTCTTGACCCGGAATCTGCGGGAATCAATCTTGACATGTGGCCCCGGCTCTTTTTCAGCTCACTGTACAGCCTGGAGTCCCGAATGGGAAGTCACGCCCTGCTTGCCAGCGGAATAATTGCCGTCGTCCTGTTCTTTTTGCTTTTTTTCCTTTTTCCGCCTCAACATACCGGCATGTATATAACGGGATTCACCGGAGCCGGAATACAGATCTTAATCATCTTTGTATTGCAGTCCCTCTATGGTTTTGCTTACATGGTAGCTCCTCTGATGATCACCCTGTTTATGGCCGGGATTGTGCTTGGCGTCCGGGTGTGGAAACTTTTCTGGATTTCACCTTCTCAGCTGAAAATTACCGCTTTGCTGTGGATCATGGCTCTCCTTGATGCTGCGTTAGTTGTCCTTCTGAAGCACAATCAGCTATTAGCCGGGCCCCTTCCGGGTCATATCCTGCTGGGTATATTGAATCTCATCCCGGGCATGATCGTCGGATCGGTCTATGGCATGTCCGTACAACTCTCTGAGACTGATGTGAATATTAATTCTGGTAGACTCTACAGCGCGGATCTGGCTGGTGCAGCCCTTGGTTCTTTCATACCTGTGGTTTTTATACTACCCTTGATTGGCGTTGCAAATACTTTTATATTGTTCTGTGCTATGAATGTCGCCACCGGCTTATATATACTTTCGCGTAGGCGCTGATGAACAGGTGTGATGGATAAGCGAACCTTTCTCAAAACCGGATTCTGTGGGGCTGCAGGAGCCTTCTTCTGTCCCGGAAAACTATATGCGGGCCCATCCGACAAACCCTGGAAATGGAGCCGGGAAGCCCTTTACCAGGTAGAGACTCCACGTGGAATTCGATGCCAGATCTGTCCCAATGAGTGCACCCTGAAGGAAGGTGAGCTCAGCGAATGTCATAACCGCAGGGTTTATAATGGCAAACTCTATACCATTGCCTATGGAAATCCCTGCGCCATCCATATCGATCCCATTGAAAAAAAACCACTCTATCATTTTAAGCCCGGATCAAATGCCTTTTCCATTGCCACTGCCGGCTGCAACCTGGCCTGCCTGAATTGCCAGAACTGGACCATTTCCCAGTCCTCTCCTGAAGAAACCCAGAACTATGACCTGATGCCTGACAAGGTGGTGGAACAGGCTCTTAAATATGAATGTGCCAGTATCGCATACACCTATTCCGAACCCATTACTTTTTACGAATATACCTTTGATTCCGGCAAACTTGCCCATGAGGCCGGCATCAAAAACGTGCTGGTTTCAGCCGGTTATATCCACACCGACCCTCTGCTCCAGCTTTGCAAGGTGACAGATGCAGCAAATATCGACCTTAAGTCACTGGACGATTCCATTTACCTGAAGCTCAATGCCGGAAAACTGGAACCCGTCCTCAATACTCTGAAGACCCTGAAAGATGAAGGAATCTGGCTGGAGATCACGAACCTGGTGGTCCCCTCCTGGACAGACGACCTGGATATGATTAAAAGGATGTGCGGATGGTTATCCGAAAACGGATTCAGTGATACACCGCTTCATTTCTCACGTTTTCATCCACAGTACAAACTACAGAAACTGCCAGTTACTCCGGTTCAAACCCTGGAGTCTGCAAAAGAACTGGCCTTAGCTGAAGGTATTGAGTATGTGTATATTGGCAATGTTCCCGGCAATGACTCCACCCATACTACCTGCCCTGAGTGCCATCACCCTCTGGTGGAACGTTCCGGCTATCACATCTCAAATTTTCAGATCATCAACAACGCTTGCCCAAACTGTTCCCGTGAAATTCCGGGTGTGTGGAATTGAAATCTCCCGGACTTTTTCATAAAGCTTTTGCACATTCATAAGCACCGTGTATCGAATCCTGCGCCTTACCTGGATCCCGGGCATCACCAATCACACATACCGGCACCTTGTTTACAAGCTCTTTTTCCAGGGGATTATAACTTTTCATGCCTGCTGAAACTACAATAATATCGATGGAATCAAAACGAATCTTCTCTCCATTCCTTGTGGCGAAAACAGTATTGCCTTCAATTCTTGTGATAAAGGTATGATCACTGAAGATCGTTCCTTTTTCTTTCATGAATTTAAGAGATAAATTCTTAGATATTAACTCCATATCTTCACCAAAATCAGTAGTTCTTTTAACGATGATTACCTGGTTATCCAATGGAATTAATGCTGTGGCTATGTCAACGCCTATCAGGCCACCTCCAATGATCAATACTTTTTTATTTTTTGGGAGATTTTCCTCCAGAAGTATCTCTGCACCCCAGAATTTATCCAATCCCGGAATGTTGAGTACTGCAGGTACAGAACCAGTTGCTAATACTGCTCCATCATAAGCAGATACTATATCTGATGCCGTGACCTCTTTGAAAATTACGTTTATTTCATTTTTATCCAGCTCCCCACTAAAATAGGGTACCAATAGTTCCATTGATCTTTTATGTGGAGTTAAAGGTGCTAAATTGAATTGACCCCCTAATTTTTCTTTTTCATAAAGGTCAACTGTGTATCCGCGTTTCTTTAAGATAAGCGCAGCCTCCATACCAGCTAATCCACCGCCCACAACGGCAAATTTCTTATTACTCCCTGCCCTTTCCGGTATATCTGACTCACGTCCCACTTCAGGATTCACAAGGCATTGAAGTCCCTGACCCGACTTAACCCCACCCAGACAGCCTTCTGCACAGGCCAAACATGGTGCAATATTACCTTCTACCGTTCCAAGATATTTTCCTGTAAAATCCGGATCGGCAATTAAGGATCGCCCAACAGCAAGATATTCCGCATTATGTTCATGAATCAGGGTATCCACATCCTCCTTTGTATTGATTCGACCTACATAAATGACCGGTATATTAATTATTTCACGGATCCTGTCAGCCAATTCCCATGTTTTTCCTTTCGGAACGAACATGTGCTGAAAAAACCATGGAGATGTGGAGCAAACCGAACCTGCAGAGACATGAATGGCAGTTGCTCCGCTTTTCTCCATTATTCTGGCAAAATGAACCATTTCACCGATATGAAAACCTTCTGGGATCATTTCATCGCCGCTTATTCGGACAATGACAGGGATCTCAGCAGCACCTATTACAGCCTGAACTACCTCCAATGGAAATCTGATTCTGTTATTAAAGTCTCCACCATATTCATCCGTACGGTTATTTACCAGCGGTGACAGGAATTGCGCCAATAAATAGCCATGCCCCAATTGAAGTTCGATCATATCAAAACCAGCCAATACAGCCCTCCTTGCCGCATCAGTAAAAATCTGAATTACCTTATCCATCATTCCCCTGTCCATGCCCTGAGGTACAGCTCCTCCATTCTCACATGCAATGTCTGTGGATGACCAAAAATAATTTCCTGGAACCTTTGGATTGGCCATTCTTCCAGGATGATTCAAATGGGCAATGGCTTTTGCACCATGCCGGCGAATAATGTCTGTAAGTTTCAGAAGTCCGGCAGTTTTATTATCATCATCGATGCCCAACTGGGTAGGTAACTCCCTCAAACCGGCATCCATATATAAAGGTTCCGGGATTATGGCTCCGATGTGTTTATTTCTTCGCTTGTAAAAATGTATATGCTTCTCAGTTACCAATCCTGTCCCATCACTGTAGCCAAGCTTGATGGGAGCCATAATGAACCTGTTATTTAATTCAATCATCTCCGCCTTATTCTCTTGTATTAGCCTTATTCACTTGTCTTATACGGATCCCAGATCACCATAAGCAATGCACCCTCTTCAGAATAAAAGGGGCCGTGCTCTTCATGGGCATTAAAAAGCAGGTAGGAACCTTCCTGATATGTTCTGCCATCTGATGTAAAAGCCCCTTTAAGCAGAAGGATTTGTTCTGTTGTTATATGGGAATGTGGTTCCATTCTGAATCCAGCTGGTATTTTTAGCAAAATTGTCCTGGCCCCAATCCCATCTCTGAGGGTTTTCTTTAATGTACCCTCTGGATAATTGTCCGCATTTTCCCAGTTTAACTGATCAAATAGATTAATTGAATTTTTCATGATACCATGTTCTTGGATTATAAGCTGTTCATGTTAAATTTGACATTCCTCACCCCAAACCACAGAGAACCGCAGCGAAGCTCGACGCAGTCAACCGAATTTACGAACTCAGCGAATTCTAATGCGCGAGCGGGATTGAAGAGCTCACAACCAACTATTTCTTGTCGGTGTCGGAAAGCCGGTCTTCCAGAGCGGACAATTGGTCTTTGAGAATTCTGATTTCGTTTTCAATCAGTGTCTTTTCAGATACATCAGAGAAATTTCCAGGGTAATTACTTCCAAAGCCACGCCCGAAGCCAAATCCGGCTCCATAACCCTGACCTGTACCGCCATGGAATCGCCTTCCATATCCACGTCCCCAATTCGAACGTCCATTCTGAAAACCAGGATGATCATTACCTGTGCAATAACCCATTCCTCTTCCTGTTGTTGGCCCTTCACCTGATGGACCTGTTCTGTCACCTCTTGGCATAATTACCTCCTTTTTTATACTGTTTTCATTAAGGATTGAATTAAAATATGATCTTGATATATGTCATATTTCAATACAAACATAATGCACATATGTGCATTATACAAATAATTAGACTTAATTTTGGATAACAAGTTTGTATATTACAACGATTTATGAAAAAACAACTGTTATACCTGGCAACTTGAGTAAATTAAATGGATCATGAAAACGACTATGCTTTGTATGCTGCTGGTGATGATGCCAGCCGTGTATGCCCAGGATACACTTACCAAAAAAATACCTGTTAATGAGATCCTTATGAATCCCATATCCTATAATAAGCTTACTGCTATGGAGCAGTATGTAATTCTTCAGAAAGGTACCGAAAGACCATGGTCGGGTAAATACGTGGATCACAAAGAGACCGGGGTATACGTCTGTAAACAATGCAATGCTCCTCTTTACAGGTCAGAGGACAAATTCGACAGTAATTGCGGATGGCCAAGCTTTGACGATGAAATTGATGGAGCGGTAAAACGCAGGATGGATGCCGACGGACACAGAACCGAAATCCTTTGTGTTAACTGTAACGGTCATCTAGGACATGTGTTCCTGGGAGAAGGTCTTACACCCAAAAACACCAGGCATTGTGTAAATTCGGTGTCCATGAATTTCATTCCTAAGAAATAGCCAGGTTGTAAGGGCGCTCATTTTTTCTTATATTCACCACTCTAACACTAACTAAATTAAGATGGGAAAAGGAGATATGAAAACCCGTAGAGGTAAATTATTCAGTGGAAGCTATGGAGTTCTAAGACCCCGCAAAAGGAAGAATCCCTTTAGTGTAGTCTCTACCACAAAAAAAGTAGCAGCACCTGAAGAAAAGCCCAAAGCTCCAAAACCAAAAGCAGCACCCCCCAAAGCTAAGGACGAAGCTCCCAAGGAGGAGGCTCCACAAGTGGAAGCCCAGGCAAC
>JBDLIM010000066.1:0-22803 GCA_039714915.1 Bacteroidota bacterium | reverse complement strand
ATTATTTGGTTCTTTGAGTATATTTAGCTGACATATGCCTATAAATGTTCCCACAAACCTGCCTGCCATCCATGAACTGAAAAAGGAGAATATTTTCATTATGGAGGAAAGCAGGGCTGTGCATCAGGACATCAGGCCACTTCGTGTGGCGGTTATGAACCTGATGCCCTTAAAAATGGTGACTGAAACCGATTTGCTCCGAAACCTGGCAAACACTCCCCTGCAGGTGGAGCTGGACCTGCTCTACATGGATATACATGAGTCAAAACACACTCCCAGGGAGCATATGGAGGTTTTCTATAAAACCTTCGACCAGATTAAGAAATGCAGGTATGATGGATTGATCATTACCGGTGCCCCTGTGGAACACCTGGAGTTTGAAGAGGTGGATTACTGGGAAAAGCTCTGCGAGGTTCTGGAATGGAGCAAGACCCATGTGAGCAGCACCATGCATATCTGCTGGGGTGCCCAGGCAGGACTATATTATCATTATGGAATTAAGAAATACCCGCTGCCTGCCAAGGCCTTTGGCATCTTCGATCACCACATTAGCGACAGAAAGCACCACCTTGTGAGAGGTTTCGACGATGTGTTCCCGGCACCCCATTCCCGGTATACCGAAAACAGGCTTGAGGATATCAAGGCACACCCCGATCTGATCGCTCTGGCCTGGTCGCCCCAGGTGGGTTCCAACATCGTCCTCTCCAAAGACAACAGACAGATATTTGCTTCAGGCCACCTGGAATACAATCCCCTCACCCTGAAGAACGAATTCGACCGGGACCGTGCCAAGGGCCTGGATATAGCGGTACCTGAGAATTACTTTCCTGAAGACGATCCCCACAGGGAGCCGGTGATCAGGTGGAGGGCCCATGCCAGCCTGCTTTTCTCCAACTGGCTCAATTACTACGTATACCAGGTTACCCCTTACGACTGGAAGTAATCAGATATCCACATCCAGGTTGCTAAGTCCGCATTTCCGGGCTTCATCCACCACCCGGGTGTACTCCTCCAGGGTCACAGAGCGGTCTATCTCAGGATACAAATGGGCCCTGAAAGCCGGGCGGTACTGAATCATGATATTCACGTAGGTCTCAATGGGCAGATGATCTGCTATCCATTTCATGGCATCAAGAGATCCACTGACATTGCTGGGCATTACCAGGTGGCGGATCATCAATCCCCGGTACATCACGCCGTTATGCTCCGGATGTGCCGGTCCCACCTGCCGGTTCATTTCAATCAGGGCAGCCTGGGTAATTGCAGGATAATCAGATGCGTCACTGGAATAGGTGGAGGCCATTTCCGCATCCATGTATTTAAAGTCGGCCAGGTAGATATCCACAATTCCATCGAGTATTTCAAGTATCTCACTACGTTCCCATCCACAGGTATTGTATACCAGGGGTAAGCGCAGACCTTTAGCCGCCGCCAGGTCAAGGGCCATTACAATGTGAGGAGAAAAATGAGTGGGTGTGACCACATTGATGTTATGACATCCTGCCTCCTGTAAGTGCAACATCAACCCGGCCAGCTCGGAGATCTCCACTTCAGAACCCGCACCTTTGTGACTGATATCCCAGTTCTGGCAGAAGACACAACCCAGATTGCAGTGACTCAGGAAAATGGTACCTGAACCTCCCACTCCTACCAGGGGGCGTTCCTCCCCGAAATGGGCATGGAAAGAAGCCACTCTCAACTTTGAGGTCGCCTTGCAGAATCCGGTTTCACCTTCAAGCCTGTTGACTCCACATTCCCTGGGGCAGAGTCTGCATTCCCTCATTATCTCCCACAAAGCCTCTCCCCTCTTGCGAAGTTCTCCGGTTCTATGGAGGGTAATATAGCCCGGTCTGTATGAGACTCCGTTCATAAACTATAAAAATAATAAATTGACTTTAATGGCAACTTAGCCTATTTTTATTATGACTAATCCTTTTCCTCATGGCTAAAAATAAGAACATTAAAAAAATCATCTCCAGCCCTGTTGTACAAGCCTTCCTTATCTACATCAGCGGTGGATGGATTGTCCTGGAGATGACCGACTATTTTATCAGCAACTACGACCTGACTGAAAGATTCAGAGACATATTACTGATTATCATGATCATAGGACTCCCAATTGCACTCTTCCTTACATGGATGTTTACCAGGGAGAAACAAAAAGAAGAAGAGAAAGGCATGGGCGTTTTTAAAGTTATGCTGAAACGACCCTGGTTCTCTATTCCGGGAGTCGTAGTGATTGCTTTACTGATCTTTTCAGCCGTGCGCTACGTATACAGGCATAGTTCGGAAGATGCAAACAGGGGCTTATATCCCAATATTACTGAGGCCATGCAACAGGCAGAAGTCTCACTGGCCGTGCTTCCCTTTACCAGTTTCACAGGAAGTTCCGACCAGGATTGGCTGATCGCAGGACAACATGAAACCCTGATCCATGAACTTTCCCGGATCAGCCAGATCAGACCTCTCAGGATCATTTCCCGTAGTACGGTAGATGCCTTTAAAAACTTTGAGAAGCCTGTTTCGGAGATTGCAAGAGAAATCAATGTGGACTACCTGGTGGAAACCTCTGTATTGCCTAGCACTGATTCGGTTACTCTCCAGCTCAGGTTGATCCATGTATCAGGGGAGGAAAACGTGGTCTGGGCGGAAACTTCTTCCAGCGATTTCAGGCATATCCTCAGCTTCTACAGCAATCTGGCACATCAGATCGCCAGAAGAGTGGATATGGGGCTCTCTCCCGCTGAGGAAGAAAGAATGGGCACCGACAGGGAGATCAATCCCGAATGCTACAAGGCCTATCTCAGAGGCATGTACCATTTAAACCTGCTAACCCCGGAAGGACTGGAAAAGGGACTGGAATATCTTCACGAAGCTGTCAGTCACGATCCTGCTGAACCCTTTGCTCATGCAGGCCTGGCCCTGGGTTACCTGGAAGTCGCACATGGTCCTTTGGATCAGGGTGATGCTTTGACCAAAGCGGAAGCAGCCGCCTCCCAGGCATTCAAACTGGACACGACCATGGCAGAGATCTATACGGCCCTGGGGGAAGTGTACCTCTATGAACTCTGGAAATTTGATCTGGCTAAAGAATACCTGGAAAAAGCCCTGCGGATCAATCCCAACCTGGCCATCACACACTACCACTATGCGTGGGCCCTGTACCTTTTCGGAGATATAGAGGGAGCGATCCGGGAGCATTTGCTGGCGCAGAAATACGATCCCTTCAATCCCTTGCATTTTGCATGGATGGGAGTATTGTATTACGATAAGGGGCAAATGGATGAAGCCTATGATGTTGTTATGGAATCCTTTGAGATTCAAGCAGATTACGCTGCTGGCTACTTTGTACTGGGACTGACCTATCTGCAGGACGGGAAGCCTGAGGAGGCCATCGAAGCACATCAGAAACTCGCAGAACTTTATCCCTGGTGGACCTGGGGACTTGGATATACTTACGGGGTTACCGGTCATATAGCAGAAGCGGAAGAGATCATCCGGCAACTGGAAAGTGGAAATATGACTGGCTGGAAGGCCATAGGTCTCACAAACATATACGCGGGACTTGGCAGAATGGATGAAGCCTTTAAATGGCTGAACTATGAACCTCACCATGCCTTTGCAGCCTGGGCTGCTATTCAGAAAGAGTACAAAAGCATGTGGGACGATCCCAGGTTTGACAACTTCCTGGAACGGCTGAACCTTCCGGAATAATTTATTATACCTTTATGACCAGTCCAATCAAAGAAACCAATAAAATAAATAGATAATTGCCTATGAATAAGATTCCTCTGATCCTGTGTATGCTGCTAAGTGCACAGGTCATGCTCGCCCAGACCGGAAAGGTATATGACAAGCTTTCCATGGAGAGCGAGATCCTGGATATGGAACGCTATTATGCCATATACCTGCCTCCCGATTATGAAACATCCGAGCGCAGTTATCCGGTGCTCTACCTGCTTCATGGAGCCGGTGATGACCAGACCGGATGGGTACAGTTCGGTGAAGTATTGCATATTGCAGATAAGGCCATCCTCGAAGGAAAGGCCACTTCCATGATCATTGTGATGCCCGACGGGAACAGGGGACGGCGAGGTTACTTTAACGATCCTAAGAATGAGTGGAGGTATGAGGACTTTTTCTTTGATGAATTTATGCCCTATGTGGAAAGCACCTACCGGATTAAAGCAGAAAAACGCTACAGGGCAGTCTCAGGATTATCTATGGGTGGAGGCGGCACATTTATGTATGCCCTGCATCATCCTGAACTCTTCTCATCGGCCTGTCCCCTGAGTGCCTCTTGCGGCCCCTTGAAATTAGAGGATATGGAAGCTTATTTTAACCGGGGCGACTGGGGAAATGTTAGTGACGAGGAGGAGGAAAGCTGGTATAAGCAACACAGCGCCCTCGAACTGATCAAAGAAATACCTGCAGAACAGTTAAAGTCGGTCAGGTGGTTTATCGATTGCGGAGACGATGATTTCCTGTATGAGGGGAATTCGCTGGTGCACATTGCCTTGCGCAAAAAAGAGGTTCCCCATGAATTCCGCATCCGCAACGGGGGACATACATGGACCTACTGGCGCGAATCCCTGCCCGTGGTGCTCTCCTTTATTTCCGATGCCTTTCACCAGCACTAAGATAGAATCCGATGATCCAGGTTAAGGACCTGAGTTATACCTACCCGGGAGGCAGCGGTCCGGTACTGAAGAACATCAGTTTTGATATTCAGCAGGGGGAGATATTTGGCTTCCTGGGTCCTTCCGGTGCAGGAAAAAGCACTACCCAGAAAGTGTTAAATGGGCTGTTGAAGGGATACCGGGGATCGGTGGATGTAAACGGCAACAACCTGGCCCGGATGGATCGCTCCTTTTATGAAAAAATCGGAGTGGCCTTTGAATTTCCCAACCTCTACCTGAAGCTTACTGCCCTGGAAAACCTGCAGCTCTTTGCCTCTTTCTTTAAATCGGCTACCCGGGATCCTGAAGAATTGCTGGGGATGGTCAATTTGCAGGATGACCGCCAAACAAGGGTATCGGCTTTTTCCAAAGGCATGAAGATGCGGCTGAATTTCATCCGTGCCCTGCTGAACCGGCCTGAAATCCTTTTCCTGGATGAACCCACTGCCGGTCTGGATCCGGGGAATGCCAGGATCATGAAGGACATAATTCTGAAGCTGCAGCAGGAAGGAGTGACTATCTTCCTGACCACCCATCACATGGACGATGCCGGGGAGCTCTGTAACCGGCTGGCATTTATGGTGAAAGGTACCCTGCCAGTCATAGATTCCACCAGGGCCCTCAAGTTGAAACACGGAAAGAAAATAGTAAGGGTGGAATACAGGGAGGAGGGGAAATCACACTCAGGGGAATTCCCCCTGAAGGATCTTTCAGCCAACAAGACTTTCCGGGAAATCCTTCAGAACAGGGAGATCCTTACCATTCATACCCTGGAAGCATCGCTGGAGGATATCTTTATTCAGGTCACCGGTCAGCAATTAAAACAATAATCCAGGGTCCGATCATGAAAGAGTTGCTGAAAAAAGATATTACCCTGCAATGGAGACAGGGCTTCTGGCTGGTCTATTTTGTGGTGTCGGCCCTGTATGTCATCGTACTCTTCAATATCTCCAGGGAACACAGGATGATGGTCAGCCTGATTATGATCCTTAGCGACACCACCATGCTGGGAGTACTGTTTATCGGAGCCCTTGTGCTGCTGGAGAAACAGCAAGCTGTGATCCACAGCCTCTTTGTCACTCCCCTGGAACCTTCAGGCTACATCTGGTCGAAAACCATTTCACTCTCCCTGATTGCCACCGTAATGAGCATCCTGGTCTACCTTCCGGTATGGCAATTCTCAGTCTACAGCCTCCTGCTGCTGCTATGTATTGTCTTCACTGCAGGGACATTTTCCATGCTGGGACTTGGACTGGCTGCAGGAGTAGATACCATCAACCAGTACTTTGCCGTACAAATGGGAGTTTCCATGCTTCTTATCCTTCCTGTGCTACCTTACCTGTTACTGGATCAGCACCCGGCCTTCCTCTTCCTTCCCTACATAGCTTCCCTGGATCTTATGCTGGGAGCCATGAAACCATTACCCGGCTGGAGGATGATCGCAGATTTACTGTTTATGACAGCCTGGGGTATTATCGCCTACAGGTATACCACGTATCGGGTCACTAAGAAACTTGTATATAATTAGCCTGAATGAGCCTGCGAACCCTGAGATACGATTACAAGTTGCTAAAAGGCGATCCCATGCTGATACTCATCATGGCCGTTCCTTTTATACTCTGGGCCCTGATGCAGTTCCTGGTTCCCTGGATCACCGTGCTGGTAATTGAGCAATGGGATCTTGACCTCTCCCCTTATTACCGGCAAGCGGGGACCTTCTTTCTGATGCTGATTCCCATGATGATGGGCATGGTTTATGGATTTGTGCTTCTGGATGAAAGGGATGGAGGGATCATTACAGCCATTGCGGTAACTCCCACCGGGAAGACCGGGTATCTGAAACTCAGGCTGGGTATTCCCCTGGTATTCAGCATGCTTTTCATCCTCCTCTTTGTGCTGCTTCTCGATCTTTCCGGAAACCTGAATATGCTTCAATTGATACCGCTCTCCATGGTCATATCCAGCCAGGCTCTGGTCCTGCTGCTCTTCCTGGGTGCATTTGCCGATAATAAAGTGATGGGATTGGCCATTTCTAAAGGATTCGGAGTATTGTTACTTGGACCCATGCTTGACTATGTGCTGCCATCCCCTTTTGAGTGGATAGGGGCCTACAGCCCGATGTTCTGGGCCAGCCGTGCCCTGCTTGCTTCAACTGACTCATATTTCTGGCTCTATTTGTGCATTGCTACCGGCTTTCACGGCCTGCTGATCTGGATCCTTTTTCGTAAATTCCGGGCCAGAAGCGATTAACCTGAAAACAGATATCTCTTATGAAATTTTCATTTACCTTACTTTCCTTCCTGCTTGCCCTGGTTCTTTTCCCGGGTTGCAGCAGCACATCAGATTCCGGCAATTCAGAGCTTAGCGGAATACCTGTCATATTTGATACCGATGCCAATAATGAAGTGGATGATCAGCATGCCCTGGCCTATCTTCTGCTTAACGAGGATGTCTTTAATGTAATTGGGATCACGGTGAATGCCACCCACAACGGAGGAGAAATTGATGGACATGTGAAAGAAGCAAACAGGGTGGTGGACCTGGTGGGATGGAAGGGCAGAATCCCGGTAATAAAAGGTGCGAATGGGAATTTCCAGGAGATAAAAAAGCAGCTGTCGCAGCCTGTTTTCGATGGATCCGCTGCTGTGGATTTCATTATTCAGGAAGCTCTGAAAAAAAGGAAGGAGCCCCTGGTTCTGATCCCGGTGGGAAAACTTACCAATGTGGCACTGGCCCTTAAAAAGGAGCCCTCCATTGCAAAACGCATCAGGGTGGTGTGGCTGGGCTCCAACTATCCCGAACCCGGAGAATACAACCAGGACAATGATACCGCATCCATGAATTTCATTCTCCGGACTGAGGTTCCCTTCGAAATGGTAACAGTGAGGTGGGGGAAACCATCAGGTACTGCTGCAGTACGGGTAAAACGCAAGGATATCTATATCCGCATGCCTGGGCTTGGCCCCCGTGTTGACACCCCTGTTACAGGCAGGCATGGGAACTCGTTTACCTGTTTTGGAGACTACTCGGTGGACCTCTTCCGCCACATCAATCACCTGGAAGACGGGTGTTACCGTTCCCTCTTTGATATGGCAGCCGTGGCCATTGTGAAGGATCCATCCTGGGCAAAGGCTGTTAAGATCCCCTGCCCGGTGCTTATTAATAACATATGGGTCGAACAGCCGGAAAATTCACGGAGCATCATTGTGTGGGAAGATTTTAATCAGGAAAATATCCTGGCTGATTTCTTTGCCACTCTGGAAGCTTCATAATAAAAATGAACTCTTTTGCCTTAATTCTGTTTTTTTCATAACTTACTTGCAAAGCCAGATGTTATGAAAAGAAGAAAATTCGTAAGCGTATCAGCCATGTCGGTACCCCTGATCAGTATGTTTCCGGCCAGCCTTTCATCCATTAACCGTGAAACCGGGAAAGGCAGTATTGAAAAACGCTCCCTGGGAAAAACAGGGGAGAAACTGTCCATGATCGGCTTCGGCGGCATCGTAGTGGATAAGGCAACTACCCGGGAAGCTGCTGCAAGGGTGAAAGAGGCCATAGACCATGGCATCAACTATTTCGATGTGGCTCCTTCCTACGGGAACGCAGAAGAAATGCTGGGCCCTGCCCTTGAGCCTTACCGTAAAGATGTGTTCCTGGCCTGCAAAACAGGTGAACGGGATAAGGCAGGTTCCCGAAGGGAGCTGGAAGAATCCCTGAAATACCTTCGCACCGATCATTTCGACCTTTACCAGTTGCACGCTGTGACCACCCTGGAGGATGTGGACACCATTTTTGGAAAAAACGGAGCCATGGAAACATTTGTGAAGGCGAAGGAAGAAGGGAAGGTTCGCTTCCTTGGTTTTTCCGCCCACTCGGTGGAAGCAGCCATGGCCCTGATGGAACGTTATGATTTTGACACCATCCTGTTCCCCTTCAATTTTGCCACCTGGTATGCAGGTAATTTTGGCCCGCAGGTGATGGAAAAAGCAAAAGAGAAAGGCATGGGAATTCTGGCACTGAAAGCCATGGCCTGGCGCCGCTGGGAAGAGGAAGAAGAGAGAACCAACACAAAAACCTGGTATAAACCTCTTCCAGGTGCAGAACAGGCCAATGAAGGGCTCAGGTTCACCCTGTCACATCCGGTGACAGCAGCCATTCCCCCCGGGCATGAGGACCTGTTCTCCATGGCTCTGACCCTGGCAAAAGATTTTAAACCCATGGAGAAAAGGGAAATCAAGGCCATTAAGGAGAAGGCCATGCAAACCGAGCCCCTCTTCAGGTATCCCATGCAGGCCTGATCATTCTCACGTATTTCTCCTTTTATTGCCTATCTTTAGGACGGCCATGGCAATAGAAATTAGAGAGGTAGAGAGCAGGAAGGAGTTGAAACAATTCATCCTTTTCCCTTTTTCACTGTACAAAGATGATCCCAGGTGGATCCCTCCCCTGATCCGGGGTGAGTTAAATACCCTGAATAAAAAGTCCAATCCCTCCTTCGATCATTGTGATACACTGTTCCTTATGGCAATTAAGGATGGAAAACCCGCAGGAAGGATTGCCGGCATCATCAACCACAGGTACGTCGAACAATGGAACAAAAAGGATGCCCGTTTTTGCTGGTTCGATGTAGTCAATGACATTGAGGTCACCAGGGCATTATTCAGGCGGCTGGAACAGTGGGCCGAAGGCCACGGCATGGAACGGATTGTAGGTCCCATGGGTTTTACCACCTTCGACAGACAGGGAATACTGGTAAGTGGTTTTGATGAGATGCCCACATTCTCAGGCTGTTACAACTTTCCTTATTATCCGGAGCAAATGAAGGTCCTGGGATTCGAGGATGAAGCCAGGTATGTGGAATATGAGCTTACCGTCCCCTCAGAAGTTCCTGCCAAAATATTAAGAATCAGCGATCTGGTTCAGGAACGATACGATCTGCATATCCCGGAAGCCAAATCAACAAAGGATATGCTTCCTTATGCCGAAGAAGTCTTTCATATAATCAATGCCGCATACCGACCCCTCTATGGTTTTACCGAACTGACCGAAAAACAGATCTCTTATTTTGTAAAGAAATACTTTTCATACATCAGGCCTGAATATGTCTCCGTAGTTCTGGACCGCGAAGATAAAGTACTTGGCTTCCAGATCTCCCTGCCCTCCCTGTCCACAGCACTTCAAAAAGCCAGGGGGAGGTTGTTTCCGTTCGGATGGCTGTACCTGAAGCGTGCCATGAAGAATTCCAGGCGGATTGACACCCTGCTGACCGGAGTATTGCCGGAATATCAAAGCAAGGGGATCAATGCGGTATTTATGACCCACCTCACCAAGGCTGCCATTCATGGCGGAATGCAGTATGCCGAATCCAACGGAGAACTGGCTGAGAACATCAAGGTACAGAATACCTGGCGCTACTTTGAAAGGAGACAGCACAGATGTTCCAGGCTCTATGCCCGGGATATCAGCTCTTAAGCTATTTCCTGATTCGCTCCTGGGTAAGGCGGAGCACAGCCATGACCAGGCTCACCGGAAGCAATTGAGATGCCCGGGCCATTGCCCTGTTCTTCCATCCGGGGATTATCCTGCTTTTCCCCTTCATCATGCCTTTCAGAGCCATTACCGCTACCTGTTCCACCGATGTGGTACGGTGTTTCTCCCTTTTTACAGGAGCCCCGGAGTTCCTGGCAGTGGTACTGGCAAAGCTGGTATTGAACAGTCCGGGCAACAACACGCTTACACTCACACCGGTCCCTTTTAACTCGTTGGCCAGGGCACGGGAAAAGGAGTAGATATATGCTTTGGAGGCGTAGTATATATTCATTAGCGGGCCCGGCTGCAAGGCGGCCAGGGAGGACACATTCAGGATTCGCCCCGAACCTCTCCGGATCATCTTTTGTACCATAAGTTTGCTGAGATGGGTCAGGGCCAGAACATGCAGCTGCAGCATAGCTTCCTCCACCTCCCAGGGAGTCTCCGCAAAAAATCCATACACTCCGAATCCCGCATTATTGATCAGGATATCAATTTCCTGGTTTTGCACAGCTTCAAAAAGTTCCTGGCCTGCTCCCTGAACTGAGAGGTCAATGCAGTGAGCATCAGTCTGAATACCATAGGTCTCATGCAACTCCTTCGAGGCTTTGTCCAACCCGGAGGCATGCTTATCCACCAGTATTAAATCATAACGATCTGCTGCCAGAAGACGGCAGAATTCCAGACCCAGTCCGGATGCCGCTCCGCTAATCATTGCCCGCTTTTGATCCATGGATAAATGCATTTATTCCCAGGCAGGAAAGGGAAGGTTATAAATTAGTTTCAGAGTCAGGATCATGCCGTCCTTAAAGGTGGCATTTTTCACCGTACGGTCATCTCCAAAGGAAATCAGGGGAATGGCAAAACTCACCTTCTGATCACCTGCATATTGCTTGTAATTCCGGCCTACAGTACGGCCAACCATACCCTCCACAAAGAAATTCCCTGCCATTCTCTGTCGCAGAAAAAGAGACAGATCGATGCTCTGGCGCTCCATATAATCGCCGGCATAAGCTTCATCACCCAGATAATAGGAAGTGATTAATCCGAAATGGTTAAATCCGGTGCTCATATTCTCATTCACTGTGTAAACCACCCTGGCTGTGATGGGTATCATTCCATCAATCCTCAGCCGGCTGGAGACCTGCCAGTGCAGATCCACCAGGGGAACCAGGTAAGGTCCGGAGAGCTCCTTGTTAAACATGGCGCCGAAGCTCATGACCAGGTCCTTATGAAATGTCTTCTCGTAGGCAAGCATGGCTCCCAACTGAAAGCTGTTTCCGTCCAGGTTTTTGAAATCTGACATGATCCGCGGAGCAATCAGTACCTGGATCGCATTCCCGTTACCCAAATACTGATACAAACCTGTCCTCAGGATAAATCCGTTGATAACGAGTGGATTGGCCAGGTTTTCAGGGATCTCAGGATCTCCCTGTACATTAAAGAAGAAATGGTTGAAGCTGATGGGGATCTTGAACCTATCCGTTACCCTCACCCCGGCGGTAATGGAATTGGAGGATCCGAATTCAGTGGCAGTTCCGCCGTATGTATCCTTATATTCCTGCGATAATCCGTATCGACCTGTCAGGGCTACCGCATCAAGCATGCGCTGAGCAGACAGGGGTAAAGTAAAACAAACGGCAATCAGAAAAAGATGCAGTTTTTTCATGACGGTTAGTTTTGTTGAAGTGCAGTTGTCAGAAATAAAGATAAAGAATATATTTAAGCACTGAGTAGAAGACAGATTGATGTATATGCGACTTATTATATTGGCACTGGCCATTTTATGGATTTCCGGATGCATTCCTGCGGAAGAGGAAACAAACCTGAAGCTCTGGTATGAGCAACCAGCCAGGGTGTGGACCGAAGCCCTGCCTGTGGGAAATGGAAGCCTCGGGGCCATGGTTTTCGGGGGAGTTGAAAGGGAACGAATTCAATTTAACGAGGAGACACTCTGGACCGGTGCTCCAAATAATTATGCACATCCCGGGGCCCATGAAAGCCTGGATGAGATCAGACAGCTCTTAAACGATAACAAGCAGGAAATGGCTCATGATCTGGCCATGGAAAAATTCATGAGCATTCCTCTGCGACAAATGGAATACCAGCCTTTTGGGGACCTCCACCTGGAATTTCCCGGTCATAAAAAGTATGCGGAGTATTATCGGGAACTTGATCTGAAGAATGCAGTTTGCAGAACCACTTATTTGGTTGGTGGTGTTCGCTATACAAGGGAGATCATTGCAAGTTACCCTCACCAGGTTATTGGCATGCACATTACAGCCGACCGGAAAAAGGCTTTATCCTTCAGTCTGAGGCTGGATTCAGGGCATGAGGACAAGCTTATCACAACCACCGGAAACAGCCAGACTTTAAGGGTGGCAGTTAAAGACGGGGTGCTTTCCGGAACAGCAAGAATAGTAGTTAATACAGATGGAGTGCTTCAAAGTGAAGATGACAGAATTAAGATCTCAGGTGCGGAATCTGCCACTATCTGGCTTAGTGCAGCAACGAATTATAAGAGCTACAAGGATGTAGGCAATGATCCGGTGGGCATATTGGGTGATATATTTAAGGAGGTGGAAGAGGAAAGCTTTGAACACATTAAAAAATTACACCTCACCGACTACCACTCCTTATTTGACCGTTTTGATCTGGACTTTGGAAATGCCCTGCGGGATTCCCTGCCAAGCGATGAACGACTGCTGAAGTTTGCAGAGTCTCCCGATGATCCTCAGTTGCTTGCTCTTTATGCGCAATATGGCCGTTACCTTCTGATCTCATCAAGCCGTCCGGGCACCGGTCCGGCCAATCTTCAGGGTATATGGAATCAGGACCTGAAACCTGCCTGGGGCAGCAAGTACACCATCAACATCAATACGGAAATGAATTACTGGCCGGCCGAGTTAACCAACCTGTCGGAATGCCATGAACCTTTGTTTAATATGATAAAGGATCTGTCGGTAACTGGCCAGGCAGTGGCCAGGGAGCATTACATGTGTGAAGGCTGGGTGGCACATCACAACACCGACCTCTGGAGAGGCGCAGCCCCCATCAACCATTCCAATCACGGGATGTGGGTGGGCGGCAGCGGATGGCTGTCACACCACCTTTGGGAGCACTATTTGTTTACCCGGGATGAAGAATTCCTGAGGGAAGAGGCCTGGCCTGTCATGAAAGGCGCAGCACAATTCTATGCACAGTTTCTTGTGGAAGATACCCTTACGGGATGCTTAATCAGTACCCCTTCCAATTCGCCCGAGAACGGGGGCATGGTGGCCGGTCCCACCATGGACCATCAGATCATAAGATCCCTGTTCAAAGCATGTGTGGAAGCGGCAGGTATTCTGGATACGGATCAGGCTTTCGCTCTGGAACTCCGGGAAAAAGCTACCCGGATTGCTCCCAACCAGATCGGTAGGTACGGACAGCTCCAGGAGTGGTTAAGAGACGTGGATGATCCGGAGAATACCCACAGGCATGTATCTCATCTGTGGGGGATGCATCCGGCAAAGGATATAAACTGGGAGAGCAGTCCCGAACTGATGCAGGCTGCGAAACAATCCCTGATTTTCAGGGGTGATAAAGCAACAGGGTGGAGCCTGGCCTGGAAGATCAATTTCTGGGCCCGCCTGCTGGATGGAGACCATGCCTATGAACTGATCAAACTGATCTTCCGTCCGGTATTTGAACATAATACCAGCTACAGTGGAGGGGGCGGATCCTACCCAAACTTCTTTGATGCGCATCCTCCCTTTCAGATCGATGGGAACTTTGGGGCCACAGCAGGAATCGTGGAGATGCTGATACAATCACATCTCTCAAGCATTGACATACTTCCGGCATTACCTGCCAGCTTGCCCGAGGGCAGCATTTCAGGAGTCTGTGCCCGGGGTGGATTCGAGCTTTCATTTCAATGGTCCAACGGAGCACTCACCTCACTGGAAGTGCTTTCCAGGGCCGGCTCCACATGTAAGACTCGGTATAAAGATCACGCCATTGAGTTCCCTACCATTGCCGGGAAGATATACCGGTTTGACGGTAACCTCAATGATATGTCGCTTAATAAGTAGTGAAGGAAGCTTCAGAAATCGATTCTGTAGTAGAAAAGAGGCAGTAAACCCAGCTGATACACTTCCCGCACCGGTGAAGTGTCACCACTTATATAGGTTTGCTTAAGCACATTTTTTCTTCCTGTTACATTCACTATGTCAAGGCCAAATTCATGTGTGGCTTTCACAGCGTTCACCCTGTAACTCAGTTTTATATCTGCTCTGAAATAGTTGGCAAACTGCAATGAATTCCTTAATGAATCTGTATATACTGCTTCGCCTGCTTCATCAGAAGCATCCAGATCGATGGGTGTATAACGTTTACCTCCTGCAAGACTGAGCTTCCCCCCTACGCTAAAGGTACTTTTTCTGTTGATACCCCACTGAAATTCCTTTGCTCCAAGGGCATTTAGTATATATCCACCATTGAACACCGAATTGTAATACTTCTCATCGCTTCCGGTGCGGCTGGCATCGTATAAAGATGCAGTAAGCAGGAGGAAATAGGACTTGCTGAAGAATTTCTCCATGGTTAGTTCCAATCCAAGGTTCCTGGCCTTTCCTTTATTTGTCAGACTATCAGGGAAGAACCGTATCATATCATGCCCTTCATCAAGAACCGAATAGGAGGAGGCAGTGTATTCCACAGGAATATTATACAGATACTGGTAATAAGTTTCCAGCCTGAGCCTCAGGTTTGAATTCATGTAAAAATCCCAGGATAGCACATTCTGGTAGCTTTTTATGAATCCCAATCCGGTATTTGCCTCTCTGAATTCACCCTCCGCATCCCTTTGGCCTGCGAAATAGATGTATGTGGGCAGCATCTGACTGTGAAGTCCTGTTCCAAAGCCAAAGGAATGTCTCCTTGCTGCCTGATACCTGATCCCAACTCTGGGCTCCAGAGACACACTTGTGTTTTCCCCCAATAGCAGAACCTGTCCGTGAATACCTGCTGTATATGTTATTTTTTCTGAGGACCGGTATTTCCACTGAATAAAAGGTTGGGTTAACAGGGACAAACCCTTATGATCAAGCCTGGTAATATACTTGAATTGGCTTTCATTGTAAATTGAATCCTCCATATCGAACTTGTATATATCATTTATAATACCTGTTTTCAATACATGCTGTTTATTCAGTTTCTTATTCCAGAGACAGGAGACAGAATATTTATTCTGATCAGAATGATAAGCTATAAATGACATTCTCATGGAGTCGATTTCATACAAACCGTCTGCCAGATGCCGGTATACTTTATCCAGGTGATTGGATTGATGTTCCCGTGATGCTGATACCGTAACTTTAAGAAATGCATTGTGTCTGAATGCTTTTGTGTAATTTATACCCAGGACACCCATGCCTGTTCTGAAGTGCTCATCCATGGCCTGCTCGCCGTAAATTCCCGTACTGTCCGGTTCAAGTTGTTCACTGGCCAGTATATCCACCCTGCTCAATCCGCCCATTCCGAATAGGGACAGATTTCCCTGTTTCTTCAAGGGGAAATTTAATTTTACAGAAGCGTCCTGATACCTGGGAACAGCATCTGTCCCGATATTAATGCCCAGTGCATGAAAGATATCCATGGTGGAATAACGGTAAGAAGCCAGGTAAGAAGATCTTTTTTCCCTGTTTAGCGGACCTTCGGCCAGCAGTTCTGTTCCAAGAAATCCAATCTGGCCTGAGAACTCATGATGTTCATTGTTGCCATTCCTCATTCTCAGATCAAACACACCGGCAATGCTATTTCCGTATTCTGCCGGGAATGCCCCTGTCATGAAATCCGACAGGGAGAGAACCTTATTGTTCAGGATAGTAACCGGTCCGCCGGTCGAACCAGTTACTCCGAAATGATTGGGATTTGGAATGTTTACCCCTTCCAGGCGCCAAAGGACACCCAGAGGTGAATTCCCTCTGATCACCAGGTCATTGTTCGAATCATCATTTCCCTGTACTCCGGCATAGTTTGCTGCCATTCTGGCCGGATCAGCCCTGCTTCCTGCATAGCGTTCTGATTCTTCCACCGAAAATGTCCTGGCACTCACATAGGCCAGTTTGTTTAAAGCGGTACCTTTATGTTCCGATGCACTAATCCGGATCTCTTCCAACTCAAGGGGAGACTCCTCCATCCTTACCGGTATGACTACCTCTTTTACAGAATTCACAAGCACATCGGGAATGACAGTCTGACTATATCCCACATAAGAGCATATAAGCGTATATCTCCCCACGGGTATGGATTCGAGCCTGAAATTTCCGTCGGGATCAGAAATAGTGGCCTTCTCCAGGACCGAATCCCTGTAAAGGGCAAGCGTGGCTGCCAGTAAGGGATAATTTGTTTCCAGATCAAGTACAGAGCCCCTTACCGTTTGGGAAATCTCCTGTGCCTGAAGGCATATCTGAGTTGAAAGCATAAGCATAGCAAGCAATCGCAAGAATGTTGATTGACACATGATTTCTAATTTTTTGTAGATGTTGAGCTTAGTACAACCCGTCCAGCAGGTTGCTTACCAGTTTGCTGACATTCTTCCGGTTCTTAAGAGAGGCACTGATCCCATATAGTGCACTCTTCCTGGGATCATCTGCTCCCTTATTCAGAGTTCCGGCTTTTCTTGCCAGCCAATCAAAAGAAGTATCGGGCAGTATTCTACTGAGTGTTCTGACTGCCTTTACCATGCTATTCGACGTCCTGGATTCCCGCTTCAAAGCAGATTTGTTTTCCAGGATTTCATCCAGATCTTTCAAAAATTCCACCTCTTTCCCAATGTTCAGAGGTGTTATGGTCAGGTGTAAGGCGTCGGGAAATTGCAGGTAGTCCAGATGCCAGCCTCTGGCTCCAAGTTCATCCCCCACCTGAAAAATATCTACTGAATCTGAAGTGAACGACAGCAGGGACATATCAGGACTCCCAATCACATGCAAGTCTTTTTGCTTCTCAATGCCCTTGATTATCGCCCGGGTAGTACGCATTAGCTGCCCGGCAATGGTTCTGTATCCATCCCTGCCCAGATGGTTCATAACAGCCCAGCATCCTGCCAGGGGGCCCCCGCTCTTGGTTCCCATAAAGGTTGTGGAGGCGAAAATCCCTCCCGGCCAATCCGCATGAACAAAAAACTGCTTCCTTCTGAGCTTCCTGTTTTTATAAAGGATGACCGATACCCCCTTGGGAGCATAGCCGTATTTATGTGCATCCAGGGAAATAGAACTGACTCCCCGGATCCTGAAATCAAACCCGGGTACCGGGTAATCCAGATCTTCCAGAAAAGGAAGCAAAAAACCTCCCATGCAGGCATCCACATGCAACAATAAATCATTTTTTCTGGCTACTCCGGCTATCTCCTGCACCGGATCCACCACACCGTAGGGAAAACAGGGAGCCGAGCAGACCATCATAATGGTTCTGTCTGTTACAGCAGCCTGCATAGCCTTTACATCAGCCCTCCTGTCTTCTGCCACCGGGACAAGCACAGCTTTAAGGGCAAGGTAATGACAGGCCTTAAGAAAGGCGGGATGGGCAGTTTCAGGAATTATTACTTCCATTGGCGTGAGCTGATTCCCCTTTTCAAGTGCTGTATCCCGCGCCACCTTAAGCGCTAGAAAGATACTTTCAGATCCTCCCGAGGTGATGTTCCCGGCCACACGCGAATCGCCATGCATCAACTCCACCGCCATCCGGGTCACATCCTTCTCAAAAGTTTTAAGGGATGGGAAGCTGGTGGGATTCAGGGTACTTTCATACAGGAATGCATTCAGATACTCTTCGGAAAGTCTGGCATAATGCCGTCCGGGATGATACACAAATCCGAATACTTTACCAAGATCCCATCTGGCATCCCCTGATTTAAGTTCTTGAAGCCTCTCCATAAGGTCATTACCTGAAAGACCTTGTTCCGGCAATGTATATTTTGTTTGCATAATCTTCAGTTTAACAGGTATGACAGGCCTAAACCCAGGTAGTTCCCAATGGCATAGCCAATTAACCCAAGGGTAATCCCCATGGCAATAATGTCTTTGTTTCCGATCCCATGAGCAACCGGCCCTATAAAAGGCGGGCCAAATATGGCTGCAGTGGAGGATATGATCAAGGTATCCCGGTCTATCCTGAATAGGATTGCGAGCAGGTAGTGTAGCAGCACACTTCCAAAAACTACAAATCCACAGAAACAAAACAGGATGGAGCTGGAGGCCAGGAGCTCCGCAAAATTGGCCAGGGATCCCACGGCAAGTGCGAATACCAGCAGGAAGTAGTTCGCACTGGAGAAGGTATGCGGAAGGTGCCGAATTTTTAAATGAAATGAGGCAGCAATTCCCAGAGTGGTAATTCCCAGGATAACCACCGGTTCAGTTATTTCTCCTGTAATTAGGAAGGAAATTCCCAGGGCAACCAGCGTAATCAGCAGAGATAAAAGTAAACCTGCAATCACATGATGGGTTGCCTTGCCATCACGCCAGGCTGATTGATCTTCCTGATCAACAGCGTTCTGCTTCCTCCAGTTTATCTTATAGCTTGGAAGAACGAGGCTCAGAATGCGCTTCCCGATGGTTAAGAGAAAAAAGAAATAGATTCCGCTAAATACAATATCTGCACTGTTCAGAATTGCAAAGACCTCACCATCCACTCCAAGTGCCACACCAATGGCACTCATATTAAAGGTACCACCGGTATAAACCCCGATCATCATACCCGCTACTGCATCAGCCTCATTAAGCTGATCTCTGAAAAGCAGATAAGCAAGAGTTGAACATACAAGAACACCGATTATACCAAGAAAAAAAGACAACAATGCGGGCCTGGCCTGCTTCAGCATCAGGAAAAAATTGGATGAAAAAAGCAAAAGAGGTATGGCCAGTACCACACTCAGCATACTAAGTCCTTCCATGACCTCAGAGAGAACGCTAATTCCGGGTATATTACCCAGCAAAATCCCGATCAGGTAACATATGATTATGGGCGAAAGCCACCTGATAAGCCGGGATCTTTTTTCCAATCTGACTATAAGGACAGGCAAAACCAGAAAGAGCGGAATAAGCAAAAATGTGAAAAGTTTGTCTAACATGGTCCGAAAGTTTTACTCTACAAATATAGGATCACACCGGTGAAGCATAAAATGGATTAGTGCCTGTTAATCAATGAGTTTTGCGAAATCTCCCTCAGGGCAGGTCAGAACCATTCAGAGGGATCCGGATTTATGAATTTATACCAGGTTTGGCCTGGTTTTAGTAAAATTTACTAATACATATGCTCCGGCGAGACTTAAAAAAGGAATATTTGCCAGAAAGAACTCAGTTTCATATATTTAAAGCTGGCCGGCTACTTTATCAATCTGCTCGCGAAGTTTCAGGAAGAACCTGTTCCTTTCTTTTTCTGCAGTGCCGCTGATGGGAGCCGATTTTGAAAGGAGATTCATGCCCCATTGATAATTGTATTCACAGAAAGCCCTGTTATGGGTTTGCATCAGATTAATGGCATTGGTGGTTAAGAAAGTGCTTAGCATTTCCCCGGCCTTTATAATAATGGTATTGTCGGCCAGAATGATATCGTTATGGTAGAGCCGGAGGTTACCCTCTTTCCCAACCGGAGGCCGACCATAGAGAAATTTGAATCCCAGCTCTGCCTGCTTCTGTTGATGATTCACAAGTTCAAGCAATTCATCACAAAGAGCAGTTGCATCATTTCGGGAACTGAAATAACCTGCTTCTGAATAATAAAGGACCTGTTTCAGGTAGGAGTTCAGGCATTCCTCAGTGGTAAATTCAATGGTATTTACCTTCACGAAATGATCTGCTATCTCTCTGGATACCTTCAGGATATCTTCATCCAGATTCCCGATTGAAAAGTGGGTATCCCTGTAATTCCTAAAATTCAGGTTTGACTTCTGCCAGTAGAACAGTTTGAATGCACAAACCTCCGGAAACTGTATGATATGGAAAATATTGAGCTCATTAAGGATGAAAAGTACTTCGGCCTGGTCTGCGCTGACAGTCTCAAGAGTAACCTGCAGTAAATTCCCCAGCCAGTCCTGAAAAGAATAGTTTTCCCCGTCCAGGAAACTGGTTTTAAAAGTGACTGAATCGAAGCGATTTCCTGTCAGATCATCCACCGAGAAATTATAATGACCCGCCAGCTTTTGAACTTCATGGATAGATAGAGCTTTTTCTCCCCGAATTCTTCGATAAGAACTGTCATTACTGATTTCAAGCACTTCTGCTATTTCATCTACAAGGGAAATGTGACCGGAGAGCTGATCACGGATCTTCTGGAAAAGTTGTATCTGGATATCAGCCTGATTTTCCATACTTTAACAAATGTATGAAAAATTAGCAATAGCAGTCAAGGCCCTTTTGGCCAACCCGGAAAAAAGACAGGTGGTTCAAAAACATTGTCTGCAGACTAAATAATTCTTAGAGATTGTTTTAACTTCCACACCCAAAATCACAGCCATGAAAAAACTTATAGTACTTTCCATTCTATGCGGATTGCTTGTAACGTGCCAGGTTTCTGTGCAAAACGATACTGAACTTCCGCTTATTACAAAAAACCAGTTGGAATTAAGCTCCGACATCATGACCCCGGAGGTATTATGGGCCTTTGGTCGCCTGAGCGATGCACAGGTATCGCCTGATGGCCAAAAGATTCTGTACGGAGTTTCCTACTACAATGTGGAGCAAAACCGGAGCAACAGGGAATTGTTTGTGATGAATGCAGATGGCTCAGAAAAGATACAGCTGACCGAAACTCCTCAGAATGAATTTAATGCCGTTTGGCACCCCGATGGGGAACAGGTCATCTATATATCTTCGGCTTCGGGTGAGCTCCAGGCCTGGGTGATGAAGGATGATGGAAGCGGAAAAACCAAAATCTCAGATGTGGAGGGAGGCATCACCGGACTGGCCTTCTCCCCCGATGGAAGCAAAGTACTTTATACACAGGAGGTACAGGTTGATAAAACGACCCAGGACCTGCACCCCGACCTTCAGAAGACCGATGGAAGGATCATCAACGACCTCATGTACCGTCACTGGGACACCTGGGAAGACGGTGCCTACAGTCATATTTTTGTTGCAGACTTCAAGGATGGATTCTCTGCCGGCACCGACCTGATGCCGGGAGAAGCATTTGATTCTCCAATGAAACCCTTCGGAGGACTGGAAGAGCTGGCATGGACCCCGGACGGGAAAGGTATTGCCTATACCTGCAAAAAAATGAGCGGAGTGGAGTATACTTTCAGCACCGATTCGGATATCTTTCTCTACGATCTGGAAAGCGGAAAGACAAAAAATCTGACCGAAGGCATGCCCGGCTACGACCGTGTACCCTTCTTCTCCCCCGATGGCAGTAAGATCTACTGGCACAGCATGGAAAGAGCCGGCTATGAGGCGGACAAGGAACGTCTGTTTGAAATGGACATGGCCAATGGGGAGAAGCGATATCTCACGCCCGATTTTGATTATTCTCCCTTTGGCGAGGTCTGGGCCGATGATGGAGAGCACCTTTACTTTGTTTGCGGGGTGAATTCAGAACACCAGATTTTAAAAATGAATGTGGCCAGCACCACAATTGAGGCCATCACAGAAGGCATGCATGATTACCACAGCGTAGCCCTGGCAGGGGACAAGCTAATTGCCACCCGGGTGGATATGACCAAACCACAGGAGATCTACAGTGTGGATCCGGTCACCGGTGAGGCCACCGAACTGAGCTTTGAGAATAAGCACCTCCTTGACCAGCTTACCATGCCCACGGTGGAGAAGCGCTGGGTGACCACTGTTGACAACAAGCAAATGCTGGTCTGGGCCATCTATCCTCCGCATTTTGACAAGAGCAAGAAATACCCGGCCCTTATGTTCTGCACGGGTGGGCCACAGGGCGTGCTTGGACAGTTCTGGAGCTACCGCTGGAACATGAGCCAGATGGCTTCCTTCGACTACGTAGTCATTGCTCCGGCCCGAAGGGGTGTGAGTAGTCATGGGCAACTGTGGACTGACCAGGTGAGCAAGGACAACAGCGGACTGGCCATGCAGGACCTGCTCAGTGCCATTGATGACATAAGCGCCGAGGAATTTGTGGATGAAGAACGCCTGGGTGCCGTAGGTGCCAGCTTCGGAGGATCCTCCATATTCTGGCTGGCTGGTAACCATGAGAAAAGGTTCAAGGCCTTTATTTCCCATTGCGGGGTATTCAACGCCGAGATGATGTATGTCACCACCGAAGAAATGTTCTTCGACCATTGGGAAAAAGGTGGGGCACCATGGGAAAAGGATAATCCCGTGGCCATGAAATCCTATGCAGGATCAGGCCACCATTTCGTGGAAAACTGGGACACCCCCATCATGATGACGCAGGGAGAACACGATTATCGCATTCCTTACACTCAGGGCATGGCCGCCTTCAACACCGCACAGATGATGGGCATTCCAAGCCGCATGCTCTTCTTCCCTTCGGAAACCCACTGGGTTCTGAGTCCCCAGAACGGAATTCTTTGGCAGCGGGAGTTTAAGGGCTGGCTTGATCAATGGCTGAAGTAAGTCGATAGTCGTAAGTC
>JBDLIM010000065.1:0-23178 GCA_039714915.1 Bacteroidota bacterium | reverse complement strand
ACGCGGCATGGCTGGTTCAGGCTTGCGCCCATTGACCAATATTCCTCACTGCTGCCTCCCGTAGGAGTCTGGTCCGTGTCTCAGTACCAGTGTGGGGGATCATCCTCTCAGACCCCCTAGACATCGTGGTCTTGGTGAGCCGTTACCTCACCAACAAACTAATGTCACGCATGCCCATCTTTAACCGCCGGAGCTTTAACTATAAAAAGATACCAGTTCATAGTGTTATGGAGTATTAATCCGAATTTCTTCGGGCTATGCTCCAGTTAAAGGTAGGTTACAAACGCGATACTCACCCGTGCGCCGGTCGTCGCCTGTCCGAAGACATCGTTACCCCTCGACTTGCATGTGTTAGGCCTGCCGCTAGCGTTCATCCTGAGCCAGGATCAAACTCTTCATTGTAAAAAAATTTAATTTGCTCAAGATTCTTCACTCCTTAAAATTCATTTTGGAATTTCAGGTGACTTCTTTACCTATTTCTTACTTCAATATTTTCAAAGAACTTTGTTCCGTTTTTTGCGGGTGACAAAGATAAGAACTTTATCGTTTCCCTGCAAAATCTTTCTTCACAAAATCAGTCTTTTTTAGAACAAGTGCTTGTCAAAAGCGGATGCAAAGATAAGCGCTTTAATTTTTATTCTCCAAATGTTTTTTCGAATTTTTTTAAAAAAAATTCCATTCGGTTGATAATCTGTAAATTATATAGCACTCTTTAAAAGAACTCCGTTTTCTTAAGCGGCGTGCAAATATACTTCTTTCCTTTTACCTGCCTAATAAATTCTGCAAAAAATGCTGTAATTTTGTTGCTTCGAAAAGATTAAGATGAGTGAAAAACTGGTCATCGTACCCACATATAATGAAATAGAGAACATCGACCGGATCATTGATGCGGTGATGAAGCTCCCTATAGATACCCATATACTGATCGTTGATGATAATTCTCCCGATGGCACAGGGAAGCGCATCAAAGAACTTCAGTCCACCTACAAAGGTTCACTCCACCTGCTTGAACGCTCAGGGAAGCTCGGGCTTGGAACAGCATATATACTCGGATTTCAGTGGGCCCTTAAAAAGGGATACTTATATATATGTGAAATGGATGCTGATTTTTCACACGATCCAAATGACCTGCCCCGGCTCATTGAAGCATGTAACCATCAGAAAGCAGACCTGGCTATTGGTTCAAGGTATATATCAGGTGTAAACGTAGTGAACTGGCCCATGAGCCGCGTCCTGATATCCTACTTCGCTTCGGTATATGTGAGGCTGATCACCCGCATGAAGGTCAGGGATGCCACCGCAGGTTTTGTCTGTTATCGCAGAGAAGTCCTGGAAGTGATCAGGCTTGAGCAGATTAAGTTCAAAGGTTATGCCTTCCAGATTGAAATGAAATTCAAGGCCTGGAAGTATGGATTCAATGTGGTGGAGCTGCCTATTATTTTCACCGATCGCAGGGAAGGCACCTCTAAAATGTCAGGAAAAATAGTCAGTGAAGCTATTTTTGGGGTGATCAGGCTTACGGTGGCAAGTTGGTTCAAAAGGTACAAACGGTGAACCGAAGCGAAGCGGAGCTCGGTGAGGCAGAAAGCCGAGCCAATGGGGAATGGGGAATGGTGAATGGTGAATGGTGGTTGGGGATCAGTTAAAAAGAACTAACTTTGACGAAGCCAATATTAACTACTAACGTTCACGCAGTGAACATACTAACAGCGAGCTAAGCGAGCAATACATATGAACAACTACCTGATTAGAAATGCGCAAATTGTAAATAAGGGAACCATTAGCCATGGATTCGTGCTGGTCAGAGGGGGGATCATCAGAGCTGTATCTGAAGGAGAACCAAATGTAGAGCAGGACCAGGCAGTTGTAATCGATGCAGATGGCAGGTACCTGATTCCCGGGGTGATCGATGACCAGGTACATTTCCGTGAGCCGGGCCTGACTCACAAAGCCGAAATAGCCACTGAATCGAAAGCAGCAGTGTCCGGCGGGGTGACCTCCTTTATGGAAATGCCGAATACCAGGCCTCAGACTACAAGCATCGGGGAACTGGAAAAGAAGTATGAAAGAGCTGCCGAGGTTTCCATGGCCAACTATTCCTTTTACCTGGGAGCCACCAATGACAACATCGGGGAAATCAAGAAACTGGATCCTTCTGCCAACTGCGGTGTGAAAGTCTTTATGGGATCTTCCACAGGCAACATGCTGGTGGATAAACGTGAGGCACTGGAAAGGATATTTGCAGAATCCCCTGCCCTGATTGCCACCCATTGTGAAGATGAGATCACTATTCAAAATAATACAGAAGAAAAACGTAAAATTTTCGGGGATGACATACCCGTAAGTCTTCACCCCGAAATCCGGAGTGAAGAGGCATGCTTCCTTTCCAGCTCACTGGCTGTGGAACTGGCAAAAAAACATAATTCCCGCCTGCATGTGCTCCATCTGAGCACTGCGAAGGAATTGGAATTATTTCAACAGGGAACTGATTTTGATAAAAAGAGGATCACAGCCGAGGTATGTGTGCATCACCTCTGGTTCCATGACCAGGACTATGAAAGCAAGGGAACCCTGATCAAATGGAATCCGGCTGTTAAAACAAAGCACGACCGGGATTCCCTCCTGGCCGGATTGTTGAATGATAAGCTGGATGTGGTGGCTACAGATCATGCACCTCATACCATTGAAGAGAAACAGAGCAAATATTTCAAATCTCCCTCTGGCGGACCGCTGGTTCAGCATTCGCTGGTGGCCATGCTCGAGCTGGTACATCGCAATAAACTGAGCCTTGAAAAAGTGGTGGAGAAAATGTGCCATGCCCCCGCCAGGCTGTTCAGAGTGAAGGACAGGGGTTTTATTGAACCGGGACTTAAGGCTGACCTGGTCCTGGTGGATATGGAACAGGAATGGACCGTTGCACATAAAAACATCCATTACAAGTGCGGATGGTCTCCTTTTGAAGGAGAGACCTTTCATTCGAAGATTAGTCATACCTGGGTAAACGGAAAGCTGGTATACCGGGACGGATTGTTTAACGAGATGGTCCGGGGTGAGAGGCTGGAATTTGAGCGAACAAACTAACATTATAACTCTAATATTATATACACATGAACAAAAAGATCCAAGCATTATCCAACTACCCCCTGATCACTGGGATCTCTATGGTAATTGCCCTTGTATTTCTGATTGCGGGTTGCGGCTCAGGCAAAAAAGAGGGCCAGTCGACTCCAAAGAAAAATCCGGACTGCCAGGTGGAGAAGTCTTTATTTGGCATGAGCCCTGAGGGAGATTCAATCATGCTGTTTACCATGACCAATGAACAGGGTATTGTGGTAAAAATCACCAATTATGGAGGTATTATCACGGAAATTCATACTCCTGACCGGGATGGGAAGTCAGCTAATATTGTACTGGGATATGACAACCTGGAACAATACCTGGAGGGACACCCTTATTTAGGGGCACTGATTGGGCGATATGGCAACCGGATCGCCAATGCCAGGTTCAGCCTGGATGGGGAAAGCTATCAGCTTGCTGCTAATAACGGGAACAACGCCCTTCACGGGGGATTAAAAGGATTCGACAAGGTAGTCTGGACTCCTGAGGTCATTGCTTGCGACGAACGAGCTGCCTTAAAGCTCACCTATGTGAGTCCGGACGGAGAGGAAGGCTATCCCGGCACCCTGAAGGTGGTAGTTAACTATGAATTGCTTATGGACCAGTTTTTTATAACCTACGAAGCAGAGACCGATAAGGCCACTCCCCTGAACCTGACCAACCATTCCTATTTTAACCTGGCTGGTGAAGGGACCATTCTGGACCATGTATTGTATATAAATGCTTCGAAATACACGCCTTCAAATGATGAATTAATCCCCACCGGTGAACTTGCCAATGTGGAGGGAACCGCCTTCGATTTCAGGAGGCCCTGGATCATCGGAGAAAGAATTGACGAGGTAGGCGGTAACCCGGGAGGATATGACCATAATTATGTCCTGGACAGCTCTTCAGAAGAGAAGGTGCTTGCAGCCAAGCTGATGGATCCTAAAAGCGGACGCTTTCTGGAAGTATCTACCACCGAACCCGGGATGCAGTTTTACACCGGAAATTTCCTGGATGGTACCCTGGTTTCAGGTAAAGTCACCTTTGTGAAGAATTATGGAATGTGCCTGGAAACCCAGCATTTCCCCGATTCACCAAACCAGGCCAATTTCCCAAGCTCCATTCTGAGGCCCGGAGAAAAATTCGTGTCCCAGACCATTTTTAAGTTCGGAGTGGAGGAATAAGACATCCTTATTTTCGATAGGGTATTCGAAGTGGATTGCATCATAGTATATAACAATCCTTCAAAACTTGCCAAAATGAGATTTCCAGTTTCGCTTCTTGCCGTTCTTCTTCTGATCACTTTTTCATGCAACAGGATCGGTGAAGACCATCCGGTCTCTTCACAGTTCCCTGCACTTTCAGGACCCTATCTGGGACAGGGCCTTCCCGATTCCATCCCCCGGCCTTTTGCACCAGGAGTGGTATCCACAGGAATGTTTACCAGGGATGTGGCCATCAGCCCTGACGGAAATGAGATTTACTTTTGCGTAGCTATTGGCAATTATACCTACTCCACCATCCTTTACTCCAGGCAGGTGGACGGGAAGTGGACCCAACCTGAAATCGTGCCCTTTTCGGGTGGACCGGGAGTGGCCGATTTCGAACCTGCATTTTCGGCCGACGGTTCCAGGTTGTATTTTCTGTCGAGCCGGCCTGACGGCGATGAAGAGCCTGGAGATCAGGACATCTGGTATGTGAATCGCAGCGAATCAGGATGGAGCAGTCCCATAAACCTGGGCGAACCCGTTAATACGGACGGGGGTGAGTATTTCCCCTCCCTGACCTCCGATGGAAGCCTGTATTTTACACGCAATAAAAAAGGAAGCGGCCTTAACCAGATTTACAGAAGCAGGTGGGAAAACGGAGCCTTCCAGGAACCTGAACTGCTGCCTGAACAGGTCAATTGCGGCAGAAACCGCTTCAATGCCTTTGTAGCTCCCGATGAAAGCTACATCATCGTTCCCGCCGTGGGGATGCCTGATGCATACGATGGAGTGGATTACTACATAGTATTCCGGGATAAGGAGGATCAATGGTCTGAACCCCTCAATCTGGGAGAGAAAATTAACCTGGACAATGCCAGGGGTTGGTCGCCCTTCGTTTCACCCGATGGCAGCGCCTTTTTCTTTATGGCCACCCGCACTCATGAAGTTGAAGAAGCTGACTGGAATTACAGGAAACTGAAAGAAATCTATAACTCACCCGGAAACGGAAATGCGGATATCTACTGGGTAGACGCCGGTTTCCTTAAAACACTTAAGGAGAAAGCATCTTTTGACTAGCTCAATGGATGCTTAAGATGAAAGTGCTATTTTAGGGAACTCATTCAAAAATGTGTCACATATTAAAAGGATTATCCCAAGCGCAGTTTTCCTCCTGCTTTATCTGAGTTATACTGCAGGCCAGGCAAAAATCACTGCATCCAGGTTTGAGACTTCCCCTGTAATCGACGGAATCATCAGTGAAGAGCTATGGATGTCAGCCAAAGCGCTCACCTCCTTCGTCCAGCGGGAGCCTGAAACGGGCCAGCCCCTGACCCAGAAGACCGATGTCTATTTCGGATTTGACCAGCACCATCTCTATATTGCCATGCGTTGTTACCAGGATCCGGAACTGATCACTGCCAAGGAGCTGGCCCGGGATGTGAGCCTGAGATACGACGATCGTGTTCAGATCATTCTGGATACTTACCTGGATAAACGAAACGCCTACTGGTTCCAGGTGGGCCCCCGGGGTTCCATAGGGGATGCCATTGTGAGCGAAAATGGAGCTGCTTTCAACAAAGCATGGGATGGCCTGTGGACCGGAAAGGCACAAATACACTCAGAAGGATGGGATTGTGAAATGGCCATTCCCTTTAAAACCCTGGGCTTTGAAAAGGGAGCCAAGCAGTGGGGTGTAAAGCTGCTTCGTCACTACATGCATAAGCAGGAGATCGGGTACTGGCCGGAAGCCAACCTGAACTCTCACATATTTCAGGTCTCCGATGCAGGGATCCTGGAGGGCTTACAAGGGATCAGCCAGGGGGTGGGGCTGGACCTCATACCCTATGGACTCACTGGTGCGGATTATGAACGGGAAGAAGGTGATGTTTCACCGGTTTTTAATGCGGGACTGGAAGCTTACTACAACATCACCTCCAATCTGAAGGCAGCCGTGACCCTGAATACGGATTTTGCCCAGACCGAAGTGGACGACCAGGAGATCAACCTGACCCGGTTCAGGTTGTTCTACCCCGAGAAACGGGATTTCTTCCTGGACGGATCCAATTACTTCAACTTCGGGATCAACGGAGACAGGGAAAACAGTTACAACACCAGGCTGATTCCCTTCTTTTCCAGGCGCATTGGTCTCGACTCAACGGGCAATCCCATTCCCGTTATCTATGGAGGAAAGATTAGCGGTCAATCGGGAAAGTGGAACATTGGGGCCATGTATATGCAGGATCGGCGGGAGGACTGGCAGAATTCACATTTTGTAGTATCCAGGATCTCGCGGAATCTCGGGGATCAGTCTCAGGTGGGAATGATCTCCACCTATGGAAATTCAATTGAGGATGTCTCCAATTATTTACTGGGTCTGGACCTTCGCCTGGGCAGTTCGAAATTCATGGGAAATAAGAATCTGGCCTTTTCCCTGTACGGACTGAAATCCTTCACGCAGTTCGAAAATCAGGATGTACAGGAGCAGGGGCGTGAACTTGCTTTTGGAGCCGAATTTGTCTATCCCAATGATTTCCTGTACCTGCGCCTGGGGCATATGCAGATCCAGGAGAATTTTATTGCAGGAATCGGATTTGTGCCGCGTCCCGGGGTCCGGGAAAGTTACGGTGAGGTGAAGGTAGGGCCCAGGCCCGAACGTTGGGGAATTATGCAGGTGCAGGTAGGGACCGGTCTGGATCACATCACCGGATTTGACGGACAATTGCTGACCAGGGAATGGGATGTCACGCCTTTTCTGATCAGGTTCCTGACAGGGGATCAGCTGGGATGGAAGATGGCATCATCCTATGAGTTCCTGACAGATCCGTTCTCCATATACGAGGATCACATCATACCTGAGGGCAAGCATCGTTTCTTTTACCAGACTGCTTCCATTCATTCGTCCCAGCACAGAAAACTCTGGGGAACGCTGGATTATCGCTTCGGGGGTTTTTACAACGGGACCAGGAATGAAATCAAGCTGAAAACCGGATATAAAATCATCGTTCCCCTCTTTGTGGGTGGTGAACTGATCAGGAACGATGTGGATTTCTCTGATGAAGACGGATTTATTGCTTACATCTACCGCATAAATCTTAATATCCTCTTCAGTCCGGATATCACCCTTTACAATTTTGTACAGTATGACAGTGAATCGGGGAGAATGGGATGGCAATCCAGGTTTCAGTGGATTCTCAAGCCCGGGCGCGAAATTTTCCTGGTATGGAACAGCATTGCCCGCGATCCCTATGAACGCTTCCAGATGGAAGAAGCCAGCGCCCGCCTGAAGGTCAAGTTTACCATCCGCTTCTAACTTCTATCGACTTTTGACTTTCGACTTACAACTTTTGACTCGCTTCATTATGAGTAGGCCTGCCTACTCATAATGAAGTGCCACCGCCGGATTGATGCGGGCAGCCTTTAAAGAGGTTATGGTGACCGTAACCATAGCTATAATGATGGCCAGCAGAGCCGCCGAAATGAACAAAAGGGGCTGGAATCCCATATTGTAAGGGAAATCCCTCAGCCAGTCCTGCATCATAAAGTAGGCCACAGGCATGGCAATCACAATGGAGATTCCCACAGCATAACCCACACTTTTTGAGATCACAGTAACAATATTTGTTTCTGTAGCTCCCATTACCTTGCGAATACCAATCTCCCTGATCCGTTTCTGGGAGTTGTACAAGGTCAATCCGAATAATCCGAGGGATGCAATAAAAATGGCCAGGATGGAAAAGATCATGGTGATGGCCCCGGTTCGTTTCTCTTCCGCATAGTAGTTTTCCAGCTGCTCATCCAGGAAATAATACTCCAGAGGCTCATCCCCGGCTAGTTCATTCCACATCTGATCCACATGTTTCAATCCGGCTTCAATGTTATCCTTACCCGCAGCCAGTCTCAGGGTGATGTATCCATGCCAGTTCCAGGATTTTGGTTTGAGCATAATGATCTGGGCAGCTATCTCGCTCTTCAGGCTGGAAAAATGATGATCTTTTACCACTCCGATGACCCTTAACTCATCGGTAAATCCTTCCTCACCCGGCCGTATGAGAATGGTGTTCATGGGGTCTTCCAGGTCGTACTTCCGGATGGCAGATTCATTGATCAGGCAAGCTGAAGAATCCCCCGGAAACTCCTCCGAAAGGAACCTGCTTTCCGGATTGGCCAGTTCAAACCTGAAGGTCTCCATAAAATCTTCATCAGTATAATACACAAACATCATGGCACTCTCTTCCATGGGTCTGCCTTTGATTACGAAGGTGCTGTTGCTGTTGGTGGTTCCCAGGTAGGAAGTGGAATTGGTGGCCGTCAGAATGGAAGCATGCTTGGTCAATTCGTCCTTAAACACTTGAATCTGCCGGTCCAGGGGATGCAACCTTTCAATCACCACCAGTTGTTCTTTGTCAAATCCCAGGTCCTTATTGGTCATATACCTGAATTGCCAGTAGATGACCAGGGTACCTGCAATGATAATCATCGATATGGAAAACTGTATAATTACAAGCACATTTCGAAGTAAAGTGGTCCCGTTTCGTACAGAAGCATTCCCTTTCAATGCAAAAATGGGCTTGAAGGAGGCCAATACAAAGGAAGGATAGGAGCCGCTGAACAGCCCCACAAGCACAGCCAGGACTACAAACGCAGAAATCATGTACCAGCGCAGGATATCTCCAGGTTCCAGGTTCATTCCCACCAGGTTATTGAAGGGATTAATCAGGACAATGACCAGTACAAGTGCAATGGCCAGAGAAAGCAAACTCATAAACACACTTTCAAACAGGAACTGCCTGATCAGTTGCTTCCGATTCGATCCAACCACCTTCCGCAGGCTCACCTCCTTGGCCCGACTTAAGGATCTGGCGGTACTCAGGTTCATAAAATTAATGGAAGCGATTATCAGAACGAAAAAGGCAATCACTCCGAAAATCACCAGGTAGGTGCGGTTTCCAATGGGTCGGTAACCCACCTCATTGGGAAGGTCAATGCCTTGATCCAGATGTATATCCAGCAGGGGCTGAACATACATCCCGTATTCTCCTCCTCCTTCCTGAAACTCCTCCGGAGAGATCCCCATGAATTGCTTCAGCTGCGAACGGATGTTCTCTATCAGGGATGCATTGATTTTCTCATTTAGCACTTCCGGATCGGTTCCGGGCCTGGCCAGAAAGTAAGTCATCATCCAGTTGTTAAACCAGAAGGTGTTATCACTTCTTCCGTCTGAGGAATAAGAGGCAATAAACTCGTAGTCGAAATGACTGGTCCTGGGAGCATCCTCCACCACCCCCGTAACCCGGTAAAGTTCTGATTCACTATTCAGGGCTATGGATTTCCCCATGGGATTTCCTTCCGGGAAGTATTGATCCACTTTTGATTCGGAAAGCAGGATGGTTTTGGGTTCCGTCAGGCAAGTGGCCGGATCCCCTTCCAGCAGCTTTATGGAAAAAATTTCAAAAAAGGAGGAATCGGCCAACATCACCGAAGTCTCTAAGTATTTTTGGTCCGGCTCGGCCCACATCAGCATGTTGCTGTAGAAATCGAAGCGGCAGAAATTTTCAATTTCCGGGATCTCTTCGTAAAAAGTAGGTCCGGCTATGGGTGAATTCCAGGCTCCTGTAAATTCCTCCCCGGCCATTTTTCCTTTGATGTATAACCTGTAAATATCCTCCGCCCGATCGTTAAAGCGATCGTAGCTGGTTTCGCTGATGATATACAGGATAATAAATATGGCACTGGCCAGGCCAATGGCCAGCCCGGCTATGTTGATCACATTAAAGGCCTTGTTCTTGCTAATGCTACGTATGGTTACCCTGATGAAATTTTTCCACATAAGTTTTGTATTTATCTTAATTTACCAGAAATTGTGCCAATGGCTATTATGTATTGATATTCTGCGCATTATAACCCTATACCCATCTAGCAAATAGCACATTTCCGTACAGGGGTGTACGTTAACGTACACTGGATTTTTCAACACTTTTGCCCTAACTTGGTTATCTCATGTAGGACGCACACTTAATACATTTAGTTACTATGCAAAAACATATCGTATCCCGCCGTGAATTTGTTAAGCTGTCTGCTGCAGCTGCTGCCGGGCTCACCGTATTGCCCGGATTCCGTTTCGGACTGGACCAGCTACCCGCTCCCATGAAACGAACCTTTGGGAAGACCGGATTTGAAGTGACAACCCTGGGTCTCGGGGGACAGGCCTCCCTTCAATGGACCCCGGAGGATGTGGACCCGGTTCCCATTATCCTGAAAGCCTTTAGAATGGGAGTGAACTATTTTGATACCTCCAACCTCTACCTGGGAAGTCAGCTGAACTTCGGCAAAGCCTTCCGGGAGCTAAACCTCATCCCGGGTGAAGCGGACTATGATAAAAAGTTGCGGGAATCCATTTTTCTCACCACTAAAACGCATATCCGGTGGGCCAGGCCTGGTTTTTCGGATACAGATACCGTAAAAAACTGGACCCAGGGAGATCACGGACAGGGAGCCGTGGCCGACCTGAAAAGATCCCTGTCCCAGTTATTCGGTGATGGAAAGGGCTCCTACCCTAAGGGGGCTTACGTGAACATGATCCTGATGCACAGCCTGAATAATACCGACGAGGTGGATGTGCTCTACAAGGGACTGGAGACTCCGCTGGATAAAAATGAGAATTTCGGAACCCTGGTAGCCATGCGCGATTTCAGGGATGGAACCAACCATACCGGCTTAAATCCTGAAAATGAGAAACTGGTCAGGCATATAGGCTTCTCCGGACACCTCAGCTCACCTGCCATGATTGAAATGATCCAGCGAGATGACTATGATATCCTGGACGGCATGCTGGTAGCCATCAATCCCAATGACAAGCGCTACCTGAACCACCAGTTTAATGTCATCCCAGTAGCTCAGGCAGCGAATCTGGGCATCATTGCCATGAAGGTTTTTGCCGACGGCGCCATGTACAGCAAAGAATCCAGATGGTCGGGAACCGCAGATGATGTGGTCCGGACTGTGGGGACCAGAGAGCTTCCCAGCAAACCACTGGTGGAATATGCCCTGACCACTCCGGGCATACATACAGCCATCATAGGGATTGGTCAGATCTCGGACGATCCCCTGAAGTGCCAGCTGGTACAGAATTATTATGCTTCCCAGGTTAAGCCCGACGGAATGAGTGAAGCCCGGCGTTTGGAGATTGAAGCGAAGACAGGCACGGTGAAGGATGGGCAGACCAACTGGTTCCAGCTTCCCCGGGAAGAACTGTCCCCTCCCCGGAATGTGAAGCTGGCCCGTAAGGATGAGCTAAAGATCACCTGGGATACAGCCTATGCGGCTTCAGATCCCCTGTCACATTATGAGGTCTTCAGCGGAGACCGGAAAGTGGCTGAAGTGAAGCACCGGCCCCAGATCACGAAACAGCCTTTTCAGTTTAAAGGAAAAGCTACCGGTGGTGACTATAAAGTGATAACTGTGGATATGGCAGGAAACCGGGCCGAGAGCGAAAGTCTTAAGGCATAAGATCAATGGTTGCCAAATCCCTTTCGCTCCATTTTTCCCCAGGTATTCTTGTTGAATATCTTATCAATATTCCCTTTGATGGACATAAGCATCACCATGGGATGGTAAAATATGGGTTCAAGAAAAGCGGTGCCGATCAGTTTCAACACATCCCTTCGTTTCTCGTATTTATGAAAAGTCATTTCCTCGAAGAGGACCGCCCATATGGACAGAGAAGTGGCAAAGAAATATACAAACCCGGTCAGTAAGAGGAAGAAGGGCCAGTTCAGCTTGCCTGTAATAGCCAGAAAAATAAACCAGAGTATGCCAAAGAATTCGATGATGGGTGCCAGGTATTCGAACATCAGCCAGTAGGGATAGCCCAGCATTCCCAGTTTTCCGTATTTTCTGTTAAATAGCAACTTCCTGTGTGCAATCAGGGTTTCCAGGGTTCCCCTGGTCCACCGGCTTCTTTGCCTGGCCAGCACTTTGATGGTGGATGGAACCTCGGTCCAGCACAAGGGGTCGGGAATGTATACCACATCATATTTTAAATCCTGATCGGCCATATGACGCCTGATTCGTACCACCAGTTCCATATCCTCTCCCACCGTATTGGTATGATAGCCCCCTGCCTGAATCACGATCTCCCGATCGAACATACCCAGTGCTCCCGATATAAGCAGGAGACCGTCCAGTTCGCTCCATGCCATCCGGCCCATCAAAAATGCCCGGGTATATTCCATGACCTGCGCACGCGGAAGAAACTTCCTGGGAAGATGGACTTTCTTTATATGCCCCCCGGAGATCTCACATGAATTGGCAATGCGTATCACCCCTCCTGCACCAATTACCTTTTTCTCCTTGGCCTCCATAAATGGCTTCACCATTTTCAGCAGGGCATCCGGCTCCATAATCGAATCGGCATCAATACTCACCACCAGGTCGTTCCTGCATACATTCAACCCGGCATTCAGTGAATCTGCCTTTCCGCCATTCACTTTATCAATCACCGTCAGCTTCTTAAAGGATCTGTTCCTGGACTTATATACTCCGCGTATCCGTTTACACGGCAGACGGTAATCAAAAAAGTAATTCACCTTTTCCAGGTCGTAGGTCTCAATCATCAATTCCATGGAGTTATCCGTGCTGCCATCGTTTACCACCACCACCTCGAAGTTGTTATAATAAAGCGACAGCAGGGTTCTGATATTATCTTCAATGGTCTGGTTTTCGTTAAAGGCAGGAGCTATTACTGACAAGGAGGGAGCCAGGGGGGAAGAGACAATTGAGTTGTAATCCACATAGCTGTTCTTCCGCAGGTATTTACGCAGTGAGATGGCTGAAAATATGGTAAGTAAGAGATAAGTACCAAATATTAAGGCAGTAATAATAAATACTGAATGCAGCATCAAAAACTTCAGAGTATTGAATAATCCTTCCATGGCTAATAAATCCTTCCATCCAGGACATGCCTGATGATAATTTGATAATTTTTATATTCCGACTTCGACTTCATCAATTTAATCAGCATGGATATCCCGGGTTCATCTGTATTCTCCATGGCTTTGGTGGCCTGTATCTGCAATTGCACATCGTCCTCCATATCCAGCACCGATTTAAGAAAATCCAGGTGTTGCTCCTCAGGGATCCTGGCAAAAGTGTTCAGTATCTCCAGTTTGTTCTTGTAGGATTCATTTTCATATACTTCCTTCAGAACAGGCAATGAGTTTTCCAGCCCGATTTCCCCGCATACCTTGTAGGCCGTATTCCGCACATCTTCATTTTCATGATTAAACAAACCTATGACCTCTTTTTCAGAGCTTTTCTGCTTGAACCATGCAGTCATTTCCAGTGCAAAATTGACCACACTCAGGTTCTCAGAAGCAAACCAATCTTTAAAAGCAGGGACTTTCAGGTCGTGCTGAATCAGCAGTTCATGAAGAGTAACCTGTTCCCAGACTGCCAGCGGTTTCTCCATGAAGTGCAGGAAATGGTATGGATTTTCATCAGATAATCTGACCATGGCTATCTGTGCCTCCATGCGTACTATTTCATTATTTGAATTGAGACTCTCCAGGATTTGACCCACAGCCTCCCTGATGTTCATATAAGCCAGCTCCCTGATTCCCTTTACTTTCTCATGCCATTTCCGGCTGTTCACATTCTTCAGAGAATCCTCCTTCAGGCCCAGAAAAAGGTAGAGCTCCTTGATGATTTCCTTGATGTTCCCCTTCAGGTTTATGCTCAGGTCGATCATCTGATCGATCAAGAGCTGGCGGTCGAACTGATTTGCAGCAATCTCTTCAAGTTCTATCCTGGCTTCTTCCCTCCTTTCCTCTTCAAAAAGGTAGTCCATTAACTTTTGCTGGTAGACCTCGTTCAGGTAGCTTCGCTGTTTCTCCTCGCGTTGCAGCCGATTCCTGTTCAGAAGAATAATAATCAGCAATACAATCAGGGTAATGATCGAGTAGAGAATCACCACATAGAGGATGGTTACAAAAACAGGTGATTTATCAAACCTGCTGATGGCCCTTTTGGAATAACGCGCCAGGAATCCTTCCACATCAGCCTGTGGAGAGACCTCCACAATCTTATAAGGGCTGCTTTGCTCTGTGCTGTCCCTGCTTTTATCAAGGATCTGATCCTGAGCTGCGATCTCAGGCCCTCCTGCGAACAGGATCAGCATCAGAAAAATGATAATATGCAGGACAGGGGCTTTCACCGGGTAAGCTTGATAAAGAAGCTGGTTCTGAAGTCAAACCTGTTCCGGTATTCCTGGTCGTCAAACTCCTCATAGGCGTAACCCGCCATGACCTGAAGCCGTAAGCGGGAATTCAACTGCCTGGAAAAGCCCAGTTTTAATGAGAGTGCATTTAGTCGATCGAGATCTGATACAACCAGTAAGGGTTCATCGGGAGCCGTTCCGTATCCCACAGTGGCATGTATGTAATTGTGCTTGCTGTCGAAGTACCTCCTGGCAGTCAGGTACCAGGAAGTGGAAATTCCGTAATCCTTGCTAAACAGATAAGACCGGAGTGAAATCCAGTAATTTCCTGCATATTTTTCCCCGGATAGAGTCAGGAAGGTGAAATGATCATCCCAGTAAAAATAGCGCAAACCGGCCGATGCTCCGAAGCCTTTTGGCAATACCCGCCAGTATTCAAGTGCAGCCCTGTGTCCCGGCAGGAAATCATGGCTTCCCGAGGGAGAGAATCCATATCCAGCCAGGAAAGAATTCCTGGTACCCAGCTTAAAATATGCATCCAGATTAAACTGAATATCCGTGGATTGTCCCTCAAGACCCGGATGATAACCCGCATTTACATAAGGTGAAAAGATGGCAATCCCGGTGGGAATAACTCCTCCTGCCGTGACCATGTGCCAGTTGCGTACATAAGGAACACTGAAGTGATCGTAATAATAGGCCACCAGGAGCTCCGGTTTTTCCAGGCTTCGTTTGCCCTGTTGTCTGGCCAGCAGGAGTTTTTCTTCCACTTCAGTCAGCCCGGGATCTTTCTCCAGAGCGTCGCCGGCATAGAGCTCCAGCTTTTCCCAGTCGTTTTTCCAGTAGGCCAGATCCACCCGAATCACATAGGCTTCAATCAGGGTGGAGTCTTGCTGCAACACCCCGTCCAGGATGGAATAGGCCGAATCGTAGTTTGATTCCCACCCGTATAACCTGGCCAGGTACAGCGACACATCGTGATTGTCAGGATTCTCTTCGAGCAATTCATATCCAATGCGTTTTGCTGAATCGTACTTCTGTTCAGCAGCGAATTGCCTCATCAGGGTAAAGCCCTCTTCAGGCGTCTTATATGATTGGGTTGTTTCCTGTGACCTTAAAGGAACATGAAGCAGCAGAGTGTATAGGATAATAGCAAATTGCCTGTACATATCATTATCAATTCACAGGGGTAAGGGAATTGACCATATCAACCAATGCATCCAGATCAAATGGCTTGGTCAGATATCCTTTTGCTCCCAGCTCAAGGGCATGATCTTTTGTCTCTTTATGCGTAATGCTTGATATGATTATCACCGGTATTTTTTTTCCAAATTTTTTATTCACATGAAGCACCAGCTCAAGTCCCTTGGTGTAGGGCATGTTGATATCCGTAATTACCACATCGATCTTCTGGTCATCCAGAATTCTGATTCCCTCATCCCCGTCCACGGCCTTCACCACCTCAAATCCTGTTCTTTTCAAAGCGAACTCAATGGTCCTTAACGTCAGTACATTATCTTCACAAACAAGGATCTTCATAGGACCTCCGGTCTTTCATACGTAAATTATAATATAAGGATACGATGCTGTTCGACAATTTGATCAATTTTCACATTGAAGAGATAAACTCCGGGTACGGCATCCCTGATCTCAATCCAGTTTGTTGAATCTTTAAGCCTCGTATGGATTACTTCTCTGCCCATCATGTCCACCACCTGCAAAGAAGCCTCCTGAAAGGATCCTGTGGTTTTTATGCAGAAGCGTTCCTTCCCCGGATTGGGAAATACGGAGCTGTGTAGATCATGGAGTTTCTGCTCATCACCGGAAGGAAAGGCCACCTTAAGAAATACAGGGGCCAGGGAGGAAAAGGCAGCCCCGTCATCCAGGTAGTACATAAAAAAGTCATTCCCTGTGAAATCCGGATCAGGAATGTAGTTGAAGCTCCCGTCGGGATGAAGGTAGAGGTTCCCGTTCCCGACACTGCTACCCAAAGGCAGTAAGGCCTGCAGAGGATTGCCGTCCAGATCCATGTCGTTGGCCAGCAGACCTTCACCTGCTCCTACATCCAGTGGATTCCCGGGCCAGACTTCAAAGGTGTCTGCATAAGCAATGGGAGGAGTGTTAAACAGGGGCAGCATCTTCTTCAGGTAGTGGAAGGATTGCTTCTTTCGCTCGGTGGGCGGATCATTGACAATCTTCTCGTAATCCCAGGGGCTCCAGGTGTAGCGCTCAGTGGGGAAGAGCTGATCATTCAAAGAGACAGTAAGCGCAATTCCGTCGGTCAGGGTGTCCCGCTGATCAATATGCAGATCGTTGCCCTCCAGGTGTGAAACATAATGCATGGCCCTGCTGACCGTAGGTGCCGGATAATTGATGAGAGTCCATGGAATCCTGATCTCCAGGCTGTCGATGAAGACAGTTACCGCATTCAGAAACTGGTAGGGATCTTCCGAATTGGATATGCTTAACCTGCCAATGTATTGCGTAACGTTATAATGGTAACTAGTAAGCCACCTGACCGGATTCCACTGGCCCGAATCGCTGGTCTTTGAAACAACTGTATCCAGGCGGTTCAGGGCCTTAATCCCATACACATCATAGGAAGGGATTACAAAAAGATCGGCCCTGTCTCCACCCAGAGGGATCTGCAATGAAAATTCGGCCCTCAGCGTATCGCTTCCCACTGCAATGGAGCTTCCATCCGGCAACAGGCTTTCACCGAGGGTTTCATCATAGGTGTCAAGGGCAATCCAGAGTGTATCGTCCAGAAATTTCTCCGTGTCCATTTGAATCCGGATCCGGAAGAAGGTATAATCCGAATGAACCTTGATCTGTTTAATGACCTGATCGGGAAAGGTCCCGGTGGGGGTAAAGGGAGCAGGGGGGGGTGCAAAGGAAAGGATGCCGAAATTCTGTTCGGGGGAAGCAATATTATGCCAGAAATGTCTGTAGTCCCTGTCCGATAAGGGATTTGTAATCCAGGTCTGCTTAAACCACTCATCGATGAGGGAAAACTGGATTCCACCCGCACAACCGGCTTCATGAATGTTATCCAGCATTCGGATGGTATAGCGTCCCTGCTCCTCCTCTGAAAGGCCCCCGTGATTCATGCCCGAAGGAGTCTGGTGACCGCTTCCCCAGCTGGTGGGAACCCCGAATTCGGCTATGACCAGGGGAATGTTTCCGTAGTGCGCCTTCAGGTCCTTCAGATAGCCCAGGTAGCTATTGGGTCCCGCAGTATCGGACTCAAATCCGTAAACCGGATCGTGAATCACAAAATCGGGATAGTAGGGGTAGGCATGGTAGCCGATAAAAAATCCACCCGAAGAATCGGATGTTTCCAGGTTGGAGAGGTCGATTTTTTCCAGGTCCTCGGAGCTGTCCACATTATCTAACTCCGACGGATGGGTAAGCGGATCCAGGGTGGGCCAGGAGGAAAATCCGGTGGGCCTGACCGTCTGGTAATGTTCATATTCGTATATCATCAGGCTGTCGAGCCGTCCGGCGAGCCAGACCTCGATGGGATCTCCCTGAGCAAGCTGAAAATAGGCACCGGAATAGTCCGATACGTCCCCATGGTTTTCATTGCTAAGAGCCACCTCGCCGGGAAAGATCTCTCTGCCCGGAAGAAAACCCAGTAGCCAGGGCGAGATATCAGTAGTGAAATCGCCATAGGCTTTCCCGAAGCGATGATCAATCTGAATGTCTCCATGGACTGCACTGACCACCTCCCTGATCTCCTGGTTAAAAGCTGAAGTCATTTCGAACAGATCTCTTGCCGATTCATTTTCTTCCAGCCATATCCCCTGGATTACCAGCAGGGGATTCCGGGGATGATCCAGGTTATATTGAGACAGTTCCTCGTAGAACCTGGGATAGTGGAGGGTATAAAGCCTGATGGTATTGTAGCCGGCCTCCTTGATCAGGTGAAACCATCGCCGGTAATCCTCCCGTGTGGCAGCCAGGTGTCCGGGCTGTGTCCCCGGCAGGGATATGCCCAGATTAATACCCTTCACAAAAAAAGGAACGTAGGCAGAACCATTCCATATGGCAAAGCGGGCATCCTTAATGGTGAACTTACCGATATACTCTTCCCCGGTATCAAGCTGTTGTTTTTCCTGGCCACAGCCTGGTAAAGTGTATACGGAAATTAGCAGAAAACTAAAAAAAAATACCTTGCGAAATACTGCTTTCATGTTGCTTAGTTTTATCCCATATCCCTGATCAGGAGTTCAACATTCTGTACCCCACGCTGCTCCATGATCAATTCCTTGTTTATCATTACCCGGTCTATGGTGGACTGATCAAAGTAGCGGATGGTAACCAGCTCCAGGCCGGTCTGGTATGCTACCTTGTATTTTTCTTCGAGTTCGTCCACCACGAGCCTCAACTTACGTTTATCATTATTGACAATCATTTTGAAACTGATGGCTGAATTCTGCATCAGGTTAATTCTCATCCCGTGCTTATTCAGGATGCCAAAGATCTCCTCCAGGTTATTTTCATTGATAAATGAAAAATCGAGGGGTGATGTTCTTATTAATACCTGGTCCATCTTAAAAATGAATGAGGGAATCAGTTTGTCATACGCAAGATTCCCCACCAGGGTTCCGGGGGCGTCCGGATCCACAAAGGATTTTACGAACAGGTTTATGTTCTTATTCTGAAGCGGCTTGATGGTCTTCGGATGTATCACACTTGTTCCGAAATAGGCCAGCTCAATGGCGTCCAGGTAGGAGAGCTTTTTGAGCAATACGGTATCATCGAAGTACTTGGGATCGGCATTCAATACGCCCGGAACATCTTTCCAGATGGTTACACTTTCTGTCTTCAGCATATAAGCCAGAATAGCTGCCGTATAATCTGAACCTTCCCTGCCCAGGGAAGTGCACTGATCATTAATGGTAGAAGCCAGAAAGCCCTGGGTAATCAGGATCTTTTCTCCATTGAATTGAAAATTTTCATTCACCAGCCTGGAAGAAAGCTCCCAATCCACCCTTGCTTCACGCCAGGTGTTATCCGTTTTCAATGATTTTCTGATGTCCATCCACCTGGTGGGAACTTCCGAGAAAGTTAAAAAATGACTGATGATGGTGGTGGACAGTATCTCGCCAAAACAGATCAGCTGATCGTAGTCGAAGTCGTAATTAAGGGTAGGTTCCTTTTGTAAGCGCTTGTTGAATTCTCCGAAGATGACCTCCACTTCCTTAAAAACAGGGTGCTCCTCATCCTGAAATAATCCATTTACAATTTCCAGGTGGTAGGATTTTAGGCGATCAAACTCCTCCTGGAAACAATCTCTGTGTTCGCCCGCGTAGCATTCGATGATCTTCTCCAGGGCATTGGTGGTTTTTCCCATGGCCGATACCACCACCACTATCTCCTCATCCCTGAAACGCTGCAGGATATCCACTATATTTTTTACAGCTTCTGCACTTTTGACTGAAGCACCTCCAAATTTGAATACCAACATCTTGATTGTGTTTTAATTCATAAAATAAAGCGCAAAAATAGCAATAGAGGGGATTAATTATGAACAAGATGAAGATTATTATCAAATTTGCCAGTCCGGTAAATGTTTTTGGCTCACTAAAGGGAAAGATCAAGCCACCTGCCCATCCTTTCTCCTGTTTGTTCAAGGAGGTACTCTGCATGGGTCAGGGCATAATCCAGATCACCCGGTTTCTCCAGGATGGGCATAATCACATCAAATCCATGATCATAAAGAATGTCGGCATCCTGCTCCAGGGTTCCCGCCACAGCGATCACCGCTTTGTTGTACTTCCGGGCAAGCCGGGCTACACCAAAAGGCGTCTTCCCGTAGCGGGTCTGTGCATCCACTTTTCCCTCCCCTGTAATTACCAGGTCGGCCTTTTTGACTTTTTCTTCCAGTTGAACCGTTTTAGCCACCAGATCAAAACCCTTTGCCAGCTTTGCATCCAGAAATGCCATTAGTCCTGCTCCCAGTCCTCCGGCCGCACCCGCACCGGGCACATGCGAAACTTCTTTTCCCAGCTGATCCTTAATGAGTCCGGCAAAGTATTCCAGGTTGGCATCCAGTTTTTTTACCATCACCGGGTCGGCTCCCTTCTGGGGCCCGTAAACGGCCGAAGCTCCCTCAGGGCCCGTCAGCGGATTGCTTACATCACAGGCTACCTGTATTTCAGCACCCTCTATGGCCGGATTCAATCCATCCATCCGGATCGTCAACACCTCATCCAGGGAACCTCCACCCGGACCCGGGATGGTACCGCCTCTTCCGGTGAACTTTACTCCCAGAGCCTCCGCCATTCCGGCACCCCCGTCATTGGTGGCACTGCCACCAATGCCCAGCAATATTCTTTTGCAACCCTTGTCCAGGGCATCACTTATCAGTTGTCCGGTGCCGTAGGTGGAAGTAATCCATGGATTTCTTTCCGATGGATTCAGCAACTCGATCCCTGAAGCAGCAGCCATTTCAATTACCGCTGTAGTGCCATCACCGGTGATCCCGTAAAAGGAGGAGGTTTCACGCATGAGGGGATCCATAAGGGTCAATTCAACCTTCCGGCCACGGGTGGCATCAATGACCGATTCCACAGTCCCTTCCCCTCCGTCAGCCATGGGTGCAATCTGAAATGTGGCTCCCTGAAGAACCTTTTCCATTCCCTTTTTGATAGCCAGGGCCACCTGCCGGGCATTCAGACAATCTTTAAAAGAATCGGGTGCTATCAATATATGCATGGGTAATAGGTATTAATTGAAGCTCCTCGGAGCAAGCTCCAAGGAATCTCAGATAACAATAAACAATAAAAATAACACAATGGGCCCAAACTGGAATATTTTAAATATTTTCATGCTGCAATCAAACTAACTCTTCATGTCTTCCGGAATACTTGCATTGATCGCCTCTTTGCCCATTGTAGCCATTTTTGTCTTCATGGTCGGATTCAGGTGGCCAGCCACTAAAGCCATGCCTCTTGCATTTGTAATCGTCCTGATCCTGGCACTTACGGTCTGGAAAACTCCTGCCAACTGGATCCTGGCCTCCACGACAAACGGGGTGGTGATTGCCTTCAAGATCGTCTTCATTGTATTCGGGGCCCTTCTGGTCCTTTTTACCATGCGCGAAAGCGGGGCCATCGAAGCCATTAACCGGGGATTTTCAAATATCTCCACGGATAAAAGAGTACAGACCGTGATCATTGCCTGGCTTTTCGGGGGATTTATAGAAGGTTCTGCCGGTTTTGGAACACCGGCTGCCCTGGCTGCGCCTTTGCTCCTCTCCCTGGGCTTTCCGGCCCTTGCAGCTGTGATGGTTGCACTTATTGCCAATGTGACCCCGGTCTCCTTCGGAGCCGTGGGAACACCTACTCTTATCGGGGTGCAATCTTCCCTGGATATCCCATCGGTCCAGCAGGCCATTGCCGAATCGGGGCTCACTTATACAGAATACATCCGGCAAATAGGGGTATGGACCGCGACACAGCATGCCCTTCCCGGGATTATCCTGCCCCTGATCACGGTGGCCATGCTGACGCGATTTTTTGGAGAAAAGAGGAGCATTAAAGACGGACTGGCCATCTGGCCCTATGCCCTTTTTGCAGGATTCTGCTTTGTGGTCCCCTACCTCCTGGTTGCCATATTTCTGGGTCCTGAATTTCCCAGTCTGCTGGGCGGACTTATCGGACTGGCCATCCTTATACCTGCTACCAAAGCGGGATTCCTGGTGCCTAAAACCCAATGGGATTTTCCTGAAAAAGCAAGCTGGGAAAAGAACTGGGTGGGCTCCATCAGCATGGAGAGCGCTTCCGGCAATGGAAAAGTCTCCGTTATGAAAGCCTGGATCCCTTACGTGATTATTGGTTTCTTGCTGGTCCTCACACGGGTCAGATCCCTTCCCTTCGGCGACTGGGTGAAAGCGGCAAGCTTCAATTACAGCGGCCTGTACGGAACCACGGTCAGCGGCACGGTGGATCCCCTCTATAATCCCGGCATTATGCCCTTTATCCTGGTGGCCCTGCTGTGCATTCCCATATTCGGGATGAAAGGAAAACAGGTGAGTGCAGCCTGGGCAGAGGCCGTTAAACGGATCAGGAATCCGCTGATCGCTCTTATTTTTGCCGTGCCCATGGTCCGGATCATGATGCAATCGGGCAACAATCCGGACGGCATTGTGGGAATGCCTATAGCAATGGCCACTGCCATGACTGGTATATTCCAGGGAGCCTGGCCCCTGGTGGACGCATTTATCGGGGCCCTGGGCTCCTTCATGTCTGGTTCCAATACGGTGTCGAACATGCTTTTTTCCCTCTTCCAGTACTCCATTGCCGATCAGCTGGGCATATCCTCCATACTGATCGTAAGCCTGCAGAATATCGGAGGCGCCATTGGCAATATGATCTGCGTACATAATGTAATTGCTGCCTGCGCTACGGTGGGACTGGTGGGAGTGGAAGGCCTGCTTATAAAACGGAACCTGCTTCCGATGACCCTGGTGGGATTGATTGTGGGTGTCATCGGACTGATCCTGGTATATACAATCGGAACAAACATAATATAGTCGATAGTCATAAGTCGATAGTCATAAGTCCTTAGTTAAAAGTTATGGATTATATGGAAATCAAGCTGGCATACGGAAAAAGCGGTCTGCAGATACAGATACCGGATGAGATT
>JBDLIM010000064.1:0-24002 GCA_039714915.1 Bacteroidota bacterium | reverse complement strand
CCAACCAGGATCTGGAACAGCAGTAAGTGTTACAGGCGTACCATCTAAATAGGTATCACCTGGTTGATCAGGAAGAGGATTCTGAGTAACGGAGCCCTGACCAGTTGTATTTATTGTAAGTGTATATGGTTGTGCGAACGCAAAACCAACAACAGACAACAATCCCAATATGAGAGCGAATCTTTTTAACACAATAGAATAAGTTAGGGTACTCTTTAAGATCTTGGGATCTTTGAGCACGGCAACTTACTACAAGTTAGTTCAGATTCCAAAGATATACAAGACAAATCCTAATGTGAACCAATAAACAGGGGGGCAGAAGTGTAATTAGCCGAGTAAAACTTTTGCATCAATATCCAGTTTCTTGTGCATGATGCGGGCTACCTTAAGGGTAGGTTCTGATTTTCCGTTCAAATATTCACTAATACGTGGAGGGCTTACACCCAATAGTTCGGCTAGTTCCTTTTGGGACAGTTTCATTTCGAACATGCGTTCCTGAACCATCTCGATCAATGTTGGTGGCTCTATGGGGTAATGTTTCTCTTCGTACTCTGCCACCAATTCTGACAACAGATCCAGCTCTACCATGTACCGGTTGTCCATTGGAGTATTGTCATCAACAATCTTCAATAGCTCTTCGATTCTTTCAAAAAGCCGTTCATATTGTATCTCATTTTTTACTCCCGCCATGACTGTTAGATTTCTTTACAATTTATTAATTGAATTTTGTTTTTCAAAACTACCCCGACCACCCTTCACGGTCCAGATTGCGGTAGGTAACTGCTTCACTCACATGTGAAACGCGGATGTTTTTACTTTCTTCGAGATCAGCAATGGTGCGCGCCACTTTCAGTATCCTATTGTAAGAACGGGCCGATAGCTTCAGGCTCTCTAAAGCCATTCCGATCATCGACTGACCTGCCCTGTCCAGAACACAATGCTGACTCAGTAAGCCTGACTCCATTTGCGAATTACTATACACATTGGTAATATGCTTGAAGCGGTCTTCCTGGATCTTCTTCACTGCCAGCACTCTATCCCTCATAGATTTACTATTCTCAGAATCTCTTGTTCCAGAAAGGCTTTTAAAGGAAACCGGAGTAACTTCCAGATGCATATCAATTCTGTCAAGCAAAGGTCCCGAGATACGGGACAGATATCTTTTGATTATGCCCGGGCCACAATTACATTCCTTCTTTGGGTGATTGTAATACCCGCAGGGACAGGGATTCATCGAAGCCACCAGCATAAAGTTTGCCGGGTAGACCACCGTATAGTTTGCCCTGCTCACCTGAATAATACGTTCTTCAAGCGGCTGCCTCAATACCTCAAGCACATTGCGCTTGAACTCCGGCAACTCATCCAGGAAAAGCACGCCGTTATGCGCCAGAGAAATCTCCCCTGGTTTTGGCGAAGCTCCTCCTCCTATGAGTGCTATGTCCGAAATGGAATGATGGGGCGATCTGAAAGGCCTGGTGCTTACAAGTCCTCCCTTTGCTCCCATTTTTCCTACCACAGAATGCACTCTGGTGGTTTGAATGGATTCCTCCAGGGTCATGGGAGGAAGAATAGTAGGCAGGCGCCTGGCCATCATGGTTTTACCCGATCCAGGCGCACCAACCATGAGCAAGTTATGGCTTCCGGCAGAGGCAATCAAAAGCGCCCTTTTAACAGCTTCCTGCCCTTTAACCTGAGCGTAATCCAGGCCATTCAGATCCCTGGCATCAATCCGGTCTCGTTTCAAATCCCGTTTTATTGGAGCGATCTGCTCCATACCATTTAAAAAAGATACCACGGCATTTAAATCGGGGACAGGGATTACCTCCAGGCCTTCCACCACAGAAGCCTCACCTGCATTCACCTCGGGTACAATGACTCCTTTAAATCCACATTCCTTGGCATTCAGAGCCATGGGCAGGACTCCTTTTACGGCCATTACACTTCCGTCCAGGGACAACTCTCCCAGTATCAGGTAATCCTTCAGCCGGTCGGCAAAAACTTGTTTTGAAGCTGCAAGAATTCCAATGGCAAGCGGCAGATCAAAATGGGTGCCTTCCTTCCGGATATCAGCCGGGGCCATATTGATCACAATCCGGTACCTTGGCCACTGGTAGTTGTTATTGATAATAGCAGTTTCAATCCGTTGCTGGCTTTCACGAATTGCATGGTCGGCCAAACCCACGATAAAGAACCTGATCCCCTGGGAGATATTTACTTCTATCGTAATCTTAATCGCATGAATCCCATGAATGGCACTGCCATAGGTCTTGATCAACATAATCCGAAATACTTATTTCTTTCGGATTAATGTGTTTGACAGCTCCTATATCGGTCCTACATGTTGTCCTTTATTTTAGGAAACCTTATGGCTGGAATCATAAACGAATGATGCCATGCACCTTTTAAGTTTTAAAAAATGCATATCTTTCCATGACTAACCTACCTAAAACTCAAATATGAAATTTGGCAATTTTCTTGTTGGATTGCTGCTGGGTACCCATAGAACTTTCTGGAAAAAGCATAAGAAGTTAATCCGCAGAGGACTGACAGGGCTTATTATTCTGCTTCTGATAAACTTTATCGTCAGCTGTTACTACTACAAGGTATCGACCACGCATCAGCCCCCAAGCGGTGAATTAATGAGCTTATCAGACCTTGGGAAATCTTTTGTGGTGCACCGGGATTACAATGCATATTATGTGGACTCACTTAGGTTCTCTTCGGATAGTATAGAGCTTTTCCTCGGATTAACCTACTATAGAAACAATGAAGACATCAGGCCTGTAATTCCAAATTCCGCGAAGAGATACAGGAAGAAAAAGGGAGATGCCCGCCTGTTAAATGAAGTCCACCTTTATGTAAATCAGAATACCCGTTATAAGGAAAAAGTATGGATGGTAGCTCTCACCGATCTCGAACGATTGGATATATACAACCACTCTACCAACCACACCATCGGATATTCAATTCTGTTTGGCATTGCCATGATACCAGTTGCATATGTGGCTTTCACGCTCTTGTGGCTGCTTGCCATGTTGCTTTCCGGAAATTCATGTCCATTTATATATACTTATAATGGAGAAGACTTTGTTTTTGCGGGAGAAATTTACAGTGGTGCAGTATATAAACCTCTTGAGCGTCACGATTATTTGTTGCTTCCCGACCTTGTAGAGGATAAGGGGGAATACAAATTGAAAATATCCAACCAGCTGGAAGAAGTTCAGTATACAAATATGCTCGAACTTCTGGTATTCTATCACGAGCCTAATCAGGAAGTACTGGTGGATAAATATGGCATGCCGCATTCTCTGGCTGAACCAGGGAAGCCCTTATCGGCAACCAACCTGAAAGGAAGTGATGTTAAGAAACTTTTGGAAGATAAAGATGATCTGATCTATGTGGGCGATGATCCCTCAAAGGATCCACCTCTCCTTGACGGTGTAATTCTGAGCTTCGATCTACCAAAAGGAACAAATAGGGTTGACCTTGTCATTGAAGCAAAAAACTCTTACTGGCTCGATTTCGTTTATAAGAATTTCAGGGAAATGCTTGGGGTCTCTTATAACATGTGGATGAAAAAACAGGCCGAAGGCGATGCTCAGAAAATGAAAAACTGGAGCCTCAGTCAGAATATCCCCCTCTCCGTCTATATGAGAGTGGATGGGGAATGGGTATTCCTGGATTATTTCAATTCGGTGGGTCCGATGGCTTTTAAGCAGGATATCCTGAGTCTGGATATCAGTGAAATGGGAGCCGGTCCTCTAGAGATAAAACTGGAAGCCGGATCCTATTTCTGGGAGATCGGTTATGTGGCTCTTGGTGTAAGTCAAGAATCGGAATTTGTTACCAGATCGATTTCGCTTAGTGAAGCCATTGATGAAAAAGGGGAAGATGTAAGTGAAGAAATGATAGGTGATGATAATCGTTATTATGTGCAACCCGAAATAGGGAATGAAGCTTCACTTGTGTTTCCGGTTCCGGAAATGACAGGAGAAGACCGAACCATAGTACTTCACAGTAAAGGCTATTATGAGATTCTTATGGACCCGAAAGGTGCTCCCAAATTGAAAGCACTGAAGGAGATCCGGAAATCCGGGAATTTCAATGTATATTCAAATCAGTTAATGCAGGAAATGCTGGCGGAACATAAGATTCAGGATGGGAAGATGGGAAAGAGAGGAAAGTAAGGTGTTGCTAGTTGGTTTCCGGGCCTGGTGTATCAAATTTTGGGCAGGTATTACACTCCTGAGAATATCCTTGCATACATTCAAAAGTCCTTTCTTATCAATAAAGGCCCTTCGCTTGCTGGCCGGTCAGCGAAAACGTCTCCACGGCTATAGTAAGGACCATAAGATTGCCCATGCCGGCGGCCGGTATTACTGGAGCATCTATTTACCCGGATTTCCATCCAGGGGATTCAAGGATGTAATTCAAAGAGAAATCCTCAAAGCCTTTAATAAGGATGCTGTTCAGGTCCCCTTGCAAACCCTGATTCTGTCCATTTCCAGTCGCTGTCATTATCAATGTGAGCATTGTTTTGAAGGCGAGAACCTCAGTTCAGAAGAACACCTGAGTTATTCCGACCTTCAACATGTGATGGATGATGCCCTGCAAAATAAGATCAGGCATATGCAGATAGGAGGTGGTGAACCCATGCTCAGGCTGGATGATTTGCTCAGATTGATGGAGCATGCAAAGGGAAGTATGGAATTCTGGTTATCCACCTCCGGGTATGGTTTGACCATTGATAAGGCAAGATCACTGAAGCGATCCGGGCTGACCGGAGCTACCATTAGTCTGGATCACTGGGACAAAGAAAAGCACAATGACTTCCGTAAACACCCGGAAGCTTATGACTGGGCTTTGGAAGCCGTTCGAAACTGCAATGAAGCCGGAATCCTGACCAATCTCACCCTCTGCGTTACCCGTGCAATGGCCAATGAAGATAAGCTGATGAAATATATGGAACTGGCGCGGGATCTGAATGTTCCCTTTGTAAGATTCCTTGAAGCAAGAAAGGCCGGTAATTACGCAGGTAAGGATATACTTCTCAGAAAAGAGGAACAAAAGGCAGTGGTGGATTTCTACCTGAAATTGAATTCCGGAAAACAATTCCGTTCCTACCCCATCATTCAATTCCCGGGATATCACCAGAGGCAGACCGGTTGTTTTGGGGCCGGGAACCGCTACCTTCATATTGATGCAAAAGGCAATTACCTCGGCTGTCCATTTTGCCGGGGTGCAGTTGGAAATGTAAGGGAGATGCTACTGGCAGAGGCCATTCCTATGCTTCAGAATCAGGGCTGTCAACTTTTTCAAACAAACCGTCATGTCTGAAATAAAGCTCCTGAACTTCATAATACCGCTCACCATACCAAATATCCTCTCACTGTACAGGCTGTTTATGTTTCCGGTGATTGCCCTGATGATTGTACTGGGACAGGAAATGGCCTTTGCCATACTCTTGGTAATCAGTCTGAATACGGATGTATGGGATGGCTGGATCGCGCGGAGATTCGGACAGCAGACTTCCATAGGGGCTCGCCTCGACTCCCTGGCTGATATAGGGGTCTATATCACTGCACTCGGAGGTATTATTGTCTTTAAATTGGATGAGATAGGATTAGATGCCTGGTTGTTTTATGTATTTGTGGTCTGTTATGTGATCGTTATTATATCTCCAATGATCAAATTTGGAAAGATCCAGAGCTTCCACCTCTATTCCCTTAAAGCAGCAGGATATCTCCAGGGCTTCTTTTTCATCCTTCTATTCTTTGTAGCTTATATACCTGTATATTTCTACTTCATGGTGAACATAAGCCTGATGGCCTTTATTGAGAATCTGGCGATCCAACTGCTTATTCCTGAAATGCGATCCAATGTGAAAGGGATATACTGGGTATTTAAGGACTTAAGGATTGGCAATGAATAACTTCCTCTTCCCATACCTCCTGATCATGCTTCATTTTCTCTCAGGAGCCTTCTTTCTGATACTAATTAACCGTAAACTGGATTCAAACCGGTCCAGAGAACAATGGATTAAATTCATTAGTTATGTAATCCTTTTCAATCTCATCTGGAACAGCAAGATATATTCTGATATTGCATTTATGATGATGGCACATTTGGTGATGATCCTTTGCTCCCTGGAATGGTGGAAGGCTATTCAAAAGAGCTGGAACAGATTTTGGCTGGCAGCAGGCTTCATACTTGTTCTGGCAGGTTTCTGGAGATTCCTCTACCTGCCGGATAAGGAAATTCTGTTCACTGTTTTCATTGTGATTCTCTTCGACGGATCAAGTCAGATTGCCGGACAGTTGTTTGGAAAGATCCCTCTTCTTCCTGGAATCAGTCCCTCCAAGACCCTTGAAGGTCTGATTGGAGGAATCACAGTCACTCTGGGAACTGCCTTACTGCTAAGGAATTCCTTTCTATTAGAATGGGCTGAACTGATCCTGATGAGCATGCTGGTAATCCTATTTGCATTTATGGGAGATCTGCTGGCCTCCTATGTAAAAAGGAAGGCAGGACTTGTTACCTTTAGCAGGATGCTGCCTGGTCATGGAGGTTTCCTGGACCGCTTTGACAGTCATATTATGGCCGGAGGAGCTGTGTTTTTAGTAAGCCTCGCAAAAGAAATAATAGGATGAATGTCAACCTGAAATTCTATATAGGCTACGCACTTGTCTATGGTCTGATCCTATTAGTTGGAGAAGGATCCTACCGTTTTCTGAGGGTGAAACCCGAATGGTCCAGGAATTTCTCCCATCTGGCTGCCGGTATGATATCCCTGCCCTATCCCTGGATCTTCACTTCTCACTGGTGGGTACTCCTGCTTGCGGTTCAATCCTCAGTCGTTCTTTTTCTTACCCGGAATCTGAATCTGCTCCCTTCCCATCATTTATCAGGATCCAACAGTGCAGGATCTTACCTTTTCTTTGCTTCCCTTTACATTTGTTTTCTGGCTTCCTCTATCCTGAACAATGCCTTTTTCTTTGTCCTCCCCATGCTTGTCCTTTCCATCGGCGATGTAATGGCAGCAATTATAGGCAGGGAGTTCGGGAAAAAAGACAGGGAGTTCTTTAACAGGATCTCGAAAGAAGATAAAACCCGTGAAGGTAGCATCGCTTTTTTTCTCAGCACAGCGCTTGTTGTCAGCCTTGCCTATTTCTACTATCTGCAGGTAAGTTTTTATTATGCGCTTCTGATGGCCCTGGTGATTTCAGTGACCACCGCCTTCACTGAAGCTGTTAGCACAAAAGGCTATGATAATTTTTTTATTCCACTCATCACATTGTTTATCATGTACTTAGAGGCTTCAATATGAGAATTTTACTTACTTTATAGTTAATCTACTGCATTTATAGTTGCTTTACGTAAAATTAAGTTATATATTTGTCCTGTTACTTATAGACAGGTAGATGACAAAAAGACTCACCAAAGCCGAAGAGGAGATCATGCTGGTCCTGTGGAAGCTCAAAGAAGCGACCATCAGGGAAGTTATGAATGAACTGGATGAACCCAATACCCCTTATACAACAGTCTCTACAGTGGTCAGGGTTCTTGAGAAGAAAGCATTTGTAGGACACAGGGCTGTGGGCACAACCTACCTCTATCATCCCTTGCTTGAGAAGAAAGATTACCTGAGAGGATATCTTTCCGGCATCGTTTCCAACTATTTTGATGGTTCTTTTTCCCGGATGGCAGCCTTTTTTGCCAAAGAGAATGACCTGAACCTGGGGGAATTGCAGGATCTGATCGGTGAAATTGAGTCGGAACTTAAACAAAGTGAAGACGATGAGTGAAATCTTTATATACCTGCTTAAAGTATCTGCGGGACTGGCTATTATTTTTCTGCCTTATTATTTATTATTCAGAAATGATCCGAACCTGATAATCAAAAGGGCATATCTGTTGATGGGCGTGGTCTCGGCCTGGATTTTTCCCTTGATCGTATTCCGAAGACCTGAGTTGTTTGTACATCTGACTCCCATCGTTTTTATTGATCCTCTGGAAGCAGATGTCCTGCCTGCCAGACTGACGGAATCGGGGGCCAGGACAGGGCTTACCATAAATTGGATCCAGGTATTGATCATCACCTATATCCTTGGACTTGCTTTCATGTTTTTAAAGAACCTTTATATAATCCTAAAGTGGAACCTGACCTGGCAAAAAACCAAGGATAATAATGGCATCGCATTTACCGGTAACGATCAGGTTTTTACCCTCTTTTCCAGAATATTTTTACCCCGATCCCTGAAAGGCACCCAGGATCTTGACAATGTACTTCTCCATGAAAAAGCACATATTCAACAACTCCATTTCATCGACCTGATGCTCATGGAGCTTACCCTGTTGCTTACATGGTTCAATCCCTTCTCATGGCTTATTTCCAGGATGATTAAAGAAAACCACGAGCATCTGGCCGACAGGCAGGTACTGTCGACCGGCATTAATCCGGCTCGTTACAGGGCCCAGCTGCTCAATCACACCCTGGGTGTGAATGTGTTCAGGCTGGGAAACCAGTTTAATCATTCATTAACACTTAAAAGATTCAAGATGATGAAAAAGCCAGAGAAATCCCTTGCCGGGATAGTTAAAATTGCCCTGCTCATCCCTGCGGTCCTGATCACCCTGGGGCTCACCACAGGAATGACCCCTCAGGAGAAAACCATAAAAGGAAAAGTGCTTATTGCTGAATCGGGGGAAGCAGTTCCAGGTGCCGCTGTGGTGATAAAAGGGACAACCACCGGAACAATAACAGATAAGAATGGGGAATTCATGTTATATGTGGAAGGCAATCCTGAGATTGTGATCTCTTTTGTTGGATATGCTACCATCCAGGTAAAAGCCTCAGAGGTGGGTAAAAAACCCTTGAAGCTTGTAGCCGAAACCTACACTATGGATCTGGAATCAATTCCCTTAAAAGTAATACAGGAAGACGGGGATGGAATCACCATCAGAGTTGCCGATGGTTCGGAGGATCAACCGGTATTTGTGCTGGACGGCAAAGTGGTCAAGGAGATCAAGCACCTCGATTCTGACCAGATCGCAAAAATTGATGTGATCAAAGATCCCGAATCAAAAATAGCTAAGAAATATAACGCAGCAAATGGCGTGATCCTGATAACATCTAAAGACGCATCGAAGAAAAACAAGAAGAAGGAGACCGACACACTGGAGAAGGATGGAGAAGTGTTCTATATCGTAGAAGACATGCCCAGCTTCCCGGGAGGAAAAGCCGCCCTGAAAACCTATATCTATTCAAAGCTGGAATATCCCGAATCCGCTAAGAAGAAAGGGCTTAGCGGTGAAGTATCGGTACAGTTTAATGTCACCACCAAAGGTAAACTTGAAGACATCGGAGTGGCCGGCAGTACCCATAAGGAATTCGAAAAACCCGCCATGGAAGTCTTTAAAGACATGCCTGACTGGAGCCCGGGAAAACAGCGGGGAAAACCAGTAAAGGTGAAAGTTATTGTTCCTGTCGTGTTTGATGCCGACGCGGAATAATCCTGGATAAATAAGCCGATTCAGACAAGGAGCCTTCTCAGGAGAGTTGGCTCCTTGATAATTTTAGTACCCTCAGAAGTAAAAACACTTTCGACTATTGACTTTCGACTATGTAGACTTTTTCGCTAACTTTACACACCAAAGAATCTGATTATGGGTGTACCCAGATTTATAAAGCTCCCGGGCTACAAACAATTTAATTATTCTCCGCGCTACTGGGATCCGGAGAAAGAGGAGAGGGAAGACAGAATCAGGCAGATCAAGGCTGAAATGGGAATAGATATGCCTTCAGATCCGACCCGGACCACTATTAAGAGGGGATCTTTCAGGCAGGCCAAGCAACAGGCGAAAGTAAAGGCCTCGCGAAGTACAAACATCAGGCTGCTGATCATCCTTGCTGTCCTTTTCCTTCTTGCTTACCTATTATTTTTCAGATAGATGTCAGATACGATCCATGTGTTGAGTGATGCGATTGCTAACCAGATCGCAGCGGGGGAGGTAATCCAGAGGCCAGCTTCAGTAGTGAAGGAGTTGATGGAGAATGCTGTGGATGCCGGAGCAACGATCATCCGCGTAATCGTAAAGGATGCCGGAAAAACCATGGTGCAGGTAGTGGACAACGGGAAAGGCATGTCGGAAAGCGATGCGCGCCTGTGTTTTGAAAGGCATGCTACTTCAAAAATTACCAGGGCTGAGGATCTTTTCTCCATTCAAACCCGTGGTTTCAGGGGGGAAGCGCTGGCTTCGATGGCTGCTGTAGCTGAAATCACCCTGAAAACACGACAAGTGGAAGATGAACTCGGAACTTATGTACGGATGGCGGGATCAAAGCTCGAATTGCAGGAAGCGGTACAGACTGCCACGGGTTCCAATTTCCAGGTAAAGAACCTCTTTTTCAATATACCGGCCCGCAGAAAATTTCTGAAAAGCGATCATACCGAGCTCAGGCACGTCATCACCGAGTTTAACCATGTAGCACTTACCCACCCCGAAATAGAGTGTTCCCTGATCCACAACGAGTCCGACATCTTTCAATTGCCACCTTCAAATCTCAGGCAGCGGATTATTGGAGTACTCGGGAAATCTGCAAATTCTTACCTGATCCCCCTGGAATCGGAAACCTCTCTCATCGGCATATCAGGTTTTATCGGAAAACCGGAACATGCAAGAAGGACCTATGGAGAACAGTTCTTTTTTGTAAATAACCGGTATATTAAGCATCCCTATTTTCACAAGGCGGTGATGAATGCTTATGATCAGATTCTGGCTGCTGATCATTTCCCATCCTATTTTATCTACTTCAAAACCGATCCGTCCAGAATCGATGTGAACATACATCCGTCCAAAACAGAGATAAAATTTGAGGATGAAAAGTCCATCTGGAAAATATTACTGGCCTCTGTAAAAGAAGCCATTGGAAGAAACAACCTGTCCCCTACCCTTGATTTTAACACAGAAGGGGTCATAGATATTCCTATCCTTACAAAAGACACGGATGTCCAACAACCTTCCATCGACACCAATCCTGCTTATAATCCTTTTGAGGGAGAAAGCAGCTATGACAGGGAGAAGAGAAGTACATCCTATCCGGACGACCGTTTTACAGGTTGGGAACAGCTATTTGAACCTTCAGCTGAGGCACGGATTGCAGTTAATAAAAACCTTCAGATCAAGAACAAATATATTCTCTCTCCTGTTAAATCAGGACTGATGATGGTGGATCAAAGAAGAGCACATGAAAGAATCCTGTTTGAAAGAATGCTGGAAGCTCATGAAAAGGAACAAGCCCTTTCACAGCAATCCCTGTTCCCGGAAACCATCCGCTTAAATGCTGCAGATTATCAGGTGTGCCTCGGAATGCTGGAAAACCTGGAGCAGCTGGGATTTGACATACGGGACTTCGGCAATAACAGCATAGTAGTGCATGGCCTGCCGGCCGAAATGGAGGCAGTAAGTGCGGTGGACAAGATTGAAATGATGATTGAACAATATAAATCGCTTCAGGGTGAAATAAGCACCGGGATACCTGAACGAGTAGCCCGGGCAGCTGCCAGTGCCTCAGCCATCGACTACGGGAAACAACTTTCCGAGATTGAGATGCAGGAGCTGGTGGATCAACTTTTTGCCTGCAGCAATCCAAATTATTCTCCTTCTGGCAAGCTGATTGTGAAGATTGTCGAACTGGAAGAACTGGATACCTTTTTTAAAGATTAAACTTATGAGTCGCTTTTACAGTGGAAGACTGAGTAATACGCCCCCTGTGGTTAAGAACCTGATTATTATTAATGTGGTAATGCTGCTGGCCTTATTCCTTTTTCAGCAGTTTTTTCGTGTCAACCTGAATGGTATTCTTGGTCTCTTCTACTTTCAGTCGCCCTTGTTTAAACCCTGGCAGATTGTAACCCACATGTTTATGCACGGAGGTATCACACATATCTTTTTTAATATGTGGGCCTTGTGGATCTTCGGTAAAACCCTTGAAAGTGTCTGGGGTAGTCAGCGCTTTCTGATCTATTACCTGGCCACAGGCCTGGGTGCAGCATTTTTTCATATGCTGGTGAACTACCTCCAGTTTGCCCCTGAAATTGCAAGCTTGAAATCTGCCTACTCAGTGGACCGCATAAACATGGCCCTTCTCAATGAGATCCTGCAACCCGGTAACCAGTTCTACCAGCTGGGAAGAGAATTAATCAGACCGACAGTAGGAGCATCAGGAGCAGTGTATGGCGTATTGCTGGCTTTCGGGATGCTCTTTCCCAATACTCCCTTGTTTATCATCCCCATCCCCTTTCCCATTAAAGCTAAATGGCTGGTCATAGGCTTTGGGGCATTGGAACTCTTCCTGGGGGTAACCCAAACAGGCGACAGCATCGCACATTTCGCCCACCTGGGTGGTATGATTTTTGGATTTATTCTTATCAAATATTGGAATAAATTTACCAGGAATTTCTATTAATCTTCTGATTAAATGAATGTTATAGATGAAATAAAAGAGTCTTTCCGGAAGGGGACCACACTGCACAAGCTAATTTACCTCAATCTGGGCCTGTTTCTAACGGTACAAATTGTCAGGATTGTCATGTTACTGTCGAATTCCAGTAACAGCTTTGGCATCTTTCTGGATTACCTGGCCATTCCTGCAAATCTCGATGTACTGGCCAGGCGTCCATGGACGCTTATTAGCTATATGTTTCTTCATGTGGATTTCATTCATATTCTTTTCAATCTTCTCTGGTTATACTGGTTTGGAACTGTATTTGTCCAGGAACTTGGGCTGAAAAAGCTGCTGAGTGTTTACCTGACGGGGGGACTGGCAGGAGGACTGCTCTTTGTGCTGTTTTACAATGTTTTTCCTGTTTTTGAAGAAGTAAGGGATGGATCCATTGCCATGGGGGCTTCGGCGTCAGTGATGGCCATTGTAGTGGCTGCTGCCACTTACCGTCCTGAGCGAAGGATGCATCTTGTTTTTATCGGACCCGTTAAAATTGTGTATATAGCACTGATCATGTTTATCTTCACTTCACTGGTTGACTTTTCAGTAAATACAGGAGGAAAAATTGCTCATATCGGTGGGGGTCTGATGGGCTTTCTCTTTGCAAATTATTACAAGAAGGGCAAGGACATCTTAAAAGGATTTGATGGATTCATGGACCGGATTGCTTCCTGGTTCAAACCGGAAAAGCAGAAGATGAAAGTTACCCACAAACGTTCTTCCGACGATGTTGAATACAAGCAGGAAAAAGCTGACGAACAGAAAGAAATCGATAAAATACTGGATAAAATCTCAAAAGCAGGCTACGACAGTCTTTCTGCAAGAGAAAAAGAACTGTTGTTCAGAATGAGTGATAAAAAATAGCTGTGAGAAGATTTACCGACAGAGCGATCCTGATCCTGAATGTCCTTGCGGCTCTGGGAATGATTCTGTCCTACCTGGCTCCTCTTATAAATCCGGCAAAGGTCTTCCTTCCGGCTCTTTTCGGACTGGCTTATCCATACATTTTGATTGTAAACCTCCTTTTCATTTGCTACTGGCTGATCAGATTAAAGAAAGAGATCTTTATTTCAATAGTTGTAATCCTGATTGGCTGGAGCCATCTGAATAACATGGTGCCCCTTAACTTTAAAGATGCTAAAATCCCTGATTCATCCAATCCGGATCAAATGTTTAAGGCGCTTTCCTATAACGTGCGGGGATTTGATGTGTACCGGTGGACCAGCGATCCACATGTGAAGAACGAAATATTTGATTTTATTCAAAAGCAGAAGCCCGATATTCTCTGTTTCCAGGAATATTACACTTCCGACCAGAGAACAGATACCCATAAGGCCAATTCAAACCTATTGCCGGCACTGAGCCAGAGTGCGGTCTATTATTCTGCCGGTAAGAACAGGAACAGAGGATTTGGGATCGCCACCTTCAGTAAATACCCCATTATTAAAAAAAGCAGAATTCCATTCAATTCAACATCCAATGCTGCCATGTATACCGATATCCTGTTCAGGACAGATACCATCAGGGTGTTCAATATCCATCTGCAATCCATCAAGTTTCATGAAGAGAACTACGCTTTTATAGATACTGCAAGTCTGAAGTATTCCAACAAACAGATGCGGGAGATCAAAGAGATCGGATCAAGGCTGAGAACGGCTTTCAGCATGCGGGCTGAACAGGCTCAGATGATCGCAAACTACATCAAGGACTCCCCCTATCCTGTGGTTGTTATGGGTGATTTTAACGACACTCCTCAGTCCTATGCATATCGCAGGATCAGAAAAGGTATTGAGGATGCATTCAGAAAGGCAGGGAGAGGATTCGGGAACACCTATGCCGGCGAGCTTCCCTCCTTTCGGATTGATTATATCATGTACAGTGATCCCTTTATTCCCTACCAGTTCAAGAGAATAAAAACGGATTACTCAGATCATTTTCCCATCTCAACCTGGCTCAGCCTTCCGGGAATAACTACTTCTGAATAAGCAGTTTTCCCGTTTGGGATGATCCCCCGGTCTGTATAGAATAAAAATATACTCCCGGATAAAGATCAGACAGGTCCACTTCAATATCACTGTGGGTATTGCCTGAGTTCAGAACGGATTCTCTTACTTTCTTTCCACTCAGGTCAAAAAGTGTTATCCCTGAGATCAGCTCCTCACCGGCTTTCACATGAACTACATTGCTGGCTGGATTGGGATATACCCCTGGACAATTTTCTGAGCTCAGATCTTCCACTCCGGTAACAGTCAGCCCCTCCTCAATGGCCTTAATGGCATTGTCGATATCGTTGCTCGCTACCACAAGGCCCTTATGCACCAGAGTCCCGGCTTTATCAATTATCAGCAGCCTGTCATAGGTCGACTTATAAGCGACAGCCACATTACCCCCCTTGATACCAAGCGGAAAGGTGATCCCTGTAGCATTTTTGAAGCCGGCCACTGACTTCTCGTTGGAACTCGAATCCCAGGTATCTATTCCCACCATGATGAAGTCCATCGAATCCTTTAGAAATTCCTGGTGTATCGATGATTCGATAACAGATCCTACCGCTTTGCAGCTTGGACATGTATTTCCAAAAAAGAATACGGCCACCACTTTCCCATCATGGTCTGAGAGGCTGAGGGTGTCTCCTCCCAGCAATCCCACTTCAAAACCAGGAGCCGGTTCTCCTACCTTTTGCGCATTTACCTGGACAAATGCCACTAACAGCAGCATCATTGTCAGTTTTAAAATTCGTTTCATATCTGTTTGTTTTAAAATTTGGTTTTTAATCTGATTTCCACTCCTTCAAAATCCAGCACCTCGTAACAAATTCCTGAGGTACAAGCCGGCCCTCCCCTTCTTTTTCCTGCAAATACAGAAAGGATATTGGTGGGGTTGATCCGGTAAGAAGCTTCCAGGCCGGGCCAGTACCTCATGCTCGATTCAAATTCACCGGTATCCGGCCTGTCAGTTAAGTAAGGATCATTACTCAATTCCCATACCATGGAAACATTTAGCCTCGAAGATTTGGATACTCCCAGGATTATCACCCCGTTATGCATCTTATCTTTCTCTGTAAATTCCCTCTCGATAAACTGGTACTCCAAATGAAGCTGGGTCGACCAGTTCCCGGCCACCTGATAATCCCAGACACCTCCTGCAGCATAGCGGGTATATTCCAATTTGAATTCATCAGAAGCATAATCGGCAAAGAGGCTCACATCGTTTTTTAGCCCGGGATAAAAACTATACTCCAGGAAAATCTCATTGAAGCTGTATACCTCATTTAGCTCGTTCAGGGAATGGGTATAGTTAAACACCAGGCGATCCCTGTTCTTAAATGTATAGAATACTTCCACCTGGATTCCAGATTCATCAATCAGCTGCGGTACATGGATACTCCGGTTCAGGACTTTGTATTTATGTTCTTTCACTGCAGTTGGAGGGTCACTGATGCCGGTTCCGATAAGCAGGTCATGATAATTCTTATATTCAAAGCTTAATCCGAATGATCCCAGGCTAAAACTCATAGAACCATACATCCCATACCGGTTCTCATCTTCCATGGCAAACAGCGGCAGATCCCTGCCCAGATTATGAGCGTATTCGAAATTGTAAGAAATAAACCCTTGTACAGATCCGGAGAGCAGCAGGGAGTAAAAATTATCCTTCTCAAAGGGATTTGTATTGCGCATCAGGATCAGACCCAGGGTCTGATGGAATAGAGATACTCCGGTCTCCATGCCTTCGATCAGATCTATCCTGCGTTCATTAACGGGAAGCGTCGGGGGCAGGGTATTAACCAGTGATTTGCCTCTCAATGCCTGAAAGTACCAGATGTCTCCACTGTATTTGGCTGAAAATCCAAGCATATCTCTGTAAAAGCCATACCTCGACCTGTATGATTCCTCTTCAAATACCGAACCTGCAATTTCATATCCCCTTACCAGCAAACCATTTCCCAGGGTCTCATTAAAGTTTCCAACCTTTAGATCGATTTTATCCTTTCTGTACTGAATCTGGAACTGGCTAAGGCTTGCATAGGAACTTCCCTCATTTTGACTCAGGAAATGCTCATAGCGAAGAGTGGCCTTCAGGCTCTTATACCTGTATCCCAGATTCAGCTGATCATAATGAACCGAAAGATCCGAAGGATCTGTATAGGGAAGGTTTCCCAACTGGTACTCAAAAAGGTTAGTTCCGGATAACTGTCCAAAAGCAAAAGATCCGGAAATACAAATCAGCAGCAGGACGATGCTCCTCTTCAAGATCCTATTTAACCAGGTGCTTTTCAATGTGATCTCTGATTATTTCTTCATCGCCAGGTCTGAATCCTTCATGGAAAAAAAGCAGCTCACCTTTTGCATCATACAGCAAAAGTGTGGGGACGGCAGTTACCCCAAGATCGGACATTAGCTCACTATCCATATCACGGATGATGGGATACTCTACCCCAAGGGACTGAACAAAGGGTTTGATTTTTGATTGGTTTCTTGGCCCGTCTATGCTTACACCGATGAATCTTACTCCCCTGCTATTGAATTCCTTTTCCATTTCACTCAGTAGGGGAATGGACCTTATACAGGGTTGACACCATGTGGCCCAAAAATCAATAACAGTCAGCTGAGTCCCTTTCAGATCGGAATACTCCTGCCAGGTATTCTCAAGGTCCCGGAGTCTGAATTCGGGTTCCTGGCTCCAGGATATGGCAACTATGAGGAGCAAAACACCCATTGCTCCGGCTTTCTTAAAATTCATTGTCAGATATGTTTAGCACTTTGGTCGGACCAGGCCTACATACCTTACACGGAAAGTGAAGGAAAATCTGTCTGAAAGTATTTTTTAAGAAGAAAGAAAGGCAGGTCTATGACTTTGCAATTGGAATGGTCAATGATGGCTGTATCCGAGGTACAAATAGCATCGCAAGGTTGATTCATAAGCATCTGATCGGGCGATTTTACCGTTAGGGCTTCGCCTTCAATGCCCATCTGAACCATATCTTTGGATAACTCAATGGATAACCTGCCACTGAAAGGGATCGGCTCATCCAGGTAGTGAACGTAGGTTGCAGCCGGCCATTCCTTCAGAATTTCCAGCATCAGGTCCACAGATCTGGAAAACACAGGTTTATTTACTATTCTACCCCTCATCTCTCCGGCATCCCTCAACATACCGTCATTACATATGAAGAGGGGTTTACCCAGCAGATAATTATTTACAGTAAAGAGCACATTGTAGGTATCGATCAGAACCACATCCCTATTACTGACAGATCCAATTCTTTCTTTTCGTGCATCAGCCCTCTCCCCGGAAGAGATTCCCCGGTATAAGACCTGCCGCATATTCCTGGTTAGCATAAACTTATCCCCAACCAACTTCAATGAAGACTTCTGAGGGTATCCCCTTGATAAAAGCCATAAATACTCTTTGGCTGCAAGAAAGACGTCTTCCGGGAATGTGCTTTTCATAAAGTAAAGATATGGCATTTCGGCTTATTATATTGACTCACAACCACATAGACTTATTAACAATTGGAAATATGTCCAAAAGCCCATATATTGTATTTTCACTATCTTTAGTCAAACAGAACCAAAACGTAGTAGTTATGAAGAAATTAGTCGGAATCGTTTTGCTTGGATTATTGGTGTCATCATGCAGTTTGTTCCAGAAACCATCCATGACCCAGGAACAGATTGATGCACTGGTTGCCCAGAATCAGGCACTCAAAACTCAGGCTGCAGGCTGTGCAGAATTAGAGGATCAACTGGCTCTTAGCCGAATGCAGATGGACGAAGCCATGCTTAAACTTGCTGCATGCGAAGAAGCTGCACATTCCAAGGTTCATATCATTGTGGGTGCATTTAAAAACTCACCCTATGCTAATGAGTATTCAGCAGAAATGAAAAAACAGGGCTATGATGGTAAAATTTTGCCCGGACCCTACCAGTTTAACCTGGTAACATCTGGTTCGTATGAATCCATACAGGCGGCACTTAATAAACTTGAAACTATCCGGGAAAGTGTCATTGAAGATGCCTGGATATATATAGAATAGCTCGGTTTGACTGGCAAAATCTCAGTACGAGATTTTGCCTCAGGTTCCGCTCATGATAAAGAGTGGCTGAAATTCAAAGCTCTTGAAATGTGGCCTTAAGCGCTCTGTGTTGTAATGTTTTTTCACATCTACCAGCTTTTTTGTACTGGTAACCACATCCACAGGTGCATTGTCATACCTGCCATTTCTCAATACCACCAGTCTGCCGTGGATTCCCTTTAGAATCAGGTCCAGTGCCAGATTTCCATATGCCATGGGAACAATGGAATCAATGGCATCCGGATCTCCTCCCCTCACAAGGTAACCCAGGTGCTGGCTGATAATATTGATAGGAGCACCGTTATTAAATTGTGCAGAGGCTTTCTTTATCTGATCCGAGACGGCTGTTCCGATTCCACCCAGCTTGGCATGTCCATAGGCATCCTTCTCTCCATCCATGAACATCATTTCCTCCATCCCTGCAAAGGTGGCCCCTTCAGATACCAGAACCACTGAATAATTGCTTGGATTCTGGAACCTGTCCTCGACGAGCAACTCGGTGAGCTGATTAATATCGAAATTGTGCTCCGGAATCACGCATCGGTTGGCTGCTCCGGCCATGGTAGGAATCATTGCAGTGAATCCGGCATACCTCCCAAATACTTCTAAAACCAGGATTCGTTCATGCGATCCTGCCGAGGTGCGCAGGGTATTGGTCATGTTTATGGTACGGGTGACACAGGTGCTGAATCCAATGCAGTAGTCCGTACCTGGTACATCATTATCCATTGTTTTCGGAATGGCAATAACCTTAAATCCTTCCTGGTAAAGGCGCACGCCATAACTCAGGGTATCGTCTCCGCCAATGGGTATCAGAAAGTCTATTCCAAGGAAGGCCAGGTTCTCCAGTACATCAGGGGTAAGGTCATTGATCTCCTTTTTATAAGTATCCCTGAGGTGTACGGGTACATCTTCCTTCTTCACTTTGCTCGGATTTACCCTAGAAGTATGTAAAAAGGTACCGCCTGTCCTGCCCGCCTTATTTACAATTTGTTCGGTGAGTACTATGAAATGCTCGCTGTTATCGGCATTTTTATCCCTCACAATTTCCGTAATCCCCGACCAGCCCTTTCGCAAGCCAACTACCTGATATCCTTCTCTAAGTGCACGAATAGTAACGGCGCGAATGGCCGGATTAAGTCCCGGCACATCCCCGCCGCCAGTTAATATCCCAATTGTCCCTTTTTTCTTGATCCCCTGTGCCATGATTTTTCCTTTAAAAATAAGCCATTAATTGTAATAAATCAATGGCAGGGAGCAAGACACTCTAATCATCCCATTTCAGGATCTTCAGGAAATCATAGTCTTCGGGATTCTTTACGTATTTCTTAGCTGCTCTGTAATCCTCTTTGGTAATGTAGTGCAGGTTATTTCTGAATATAACCTGTACCTGCTCTGAATCTATATTTACCAGTCGGGGTTTCACTTTACCTTTCTCATCTTCCACATCCTTCAGGTAAAGAGGTGAAATGTTACCGCCCCTGTCTATAGTAGTCATACACCCTGTTTCCCCTTTAATAAAAAGGCTGTATACTCCCAGGCCAAGCCTGGTCGCATATGAAAGGTCATAGGCTATGGGCCTGCAACACCTCAGCTCATATCCTATTTCCTCCGGACGGCTCTTTACATTGATGCGTAAATTCTTGAGATGCTGCTGGGTAAGCATATTGAAGATGTGGGATTTACTTACATTTCCAAGTTCCGGATGACCGTGATCATCGTACGTAAAATTGATTCCGGTATCGATGATCTCTTCGTCACTCATGAAATGAAAAACACCTTCACTGATCATAGCCACCCCATAATCAATTCCCAGAATTCTCCGCTTCACCATGGATGAAACTACCATCTTGGTAATCTTATCGAAGGTGATCTTGGTTTTGTTGAACATTTCAGGGATAATGATCATCGGGTAATGGCATGCTGTACCAATACCAAAAGCGAGGTGACCCGCTTCACGCCCCATGGCGCTAACCACAAACCAGTTCCCGCTGGTTCTGGCATCTTCATAAATGGTTGTTGAAAGCCTGACGCCTTCCTCCTTGGCGGAATGATACCCAAAAGTTGGAGTACCCTCAGGAAGAGGCAAGTCATTGTCTATGGTCTTGGGTACATGGATGTTTTTCACATCCAGCTTCTGCTTTGCAAGGTATTTTGCCAGCCGGTTGGCTGTTGAGGCAGTATCGTCACCCCCAATGGTCACCAGCAATTTAACGTTATTCTTCTTAAAGAAATCAACTTTAAATTCATCATCTTTGGGCTTATAGCGGCTCATCTTCAAAGCTGAACCACCCCTGCTGTATATCTGGTCGGCATAGTCAAAATCAAGGAATTCAAACGCAGGTTCATCTGAGAAAAGGCTTTTATATCCTCCGTTAATTCCAAGCACGTTATACCCGTTGTTATTGAATATTTTAGTAACTGCACTGATTACAGTATTAATTCCAGGTGCAGGTCCGCCTGCGCAAAGTATAGCAACAGCTTCTTTCATAATTATGATTTATATTAAAATGATTGCAATTTCAAACAAATTGTAGAAATGAGTCGCAAAAATAAGCAAAATTGAAATTAAATCCATTTAAGAAATGGTCTAAATTAGTGTGTTTTTATTGTTAATTTTGTGTCAATTTCAACTGAGCATGGACGAGTTGGTTCCCTTTATTGATCGCGTACATAAGTTCTTCCTGGTCAGGTGGATCAGGTGGCTTTTTATCACTCTGCTGAGCATCCCCATAAAAATTTACCAATGGATCATCTCACCCGCTCTCCCAAAATCATGCAGATACTATCCCACCTGTTCTGAATATGCCATTGAGTCGCTGAAAGTCCATGGTCCGGTTAAAGGATTGATCATGGGAACAAAAAGGATATTGAGTTGTCATCCATGGGGCGGCCACGGGCACGATCCGGTTCCACCCAAAGGAACCCCGCTTTACAGGATATTTAAGCCGGAAAAATAATGAACAGAAATGTGTTGAATATACTATTTGGAATCATTGCAATTTCAATGGGATCATGTCTCACGAACGATGATCACAGCACTAAAACTGTAATTAGTGTGAGCATACAGCCCCAGAAGTTTTTTATCGAAAGGATCGCCGGAGAGCATGTGGAAGTAAATGTATTGATCCCCCCGGGAGCCAGTCCCGCTACCTATGAGCCCAGCCTTTTACAGCTGAGAAAGCTGGAGGAGTCGAAACTCTACATGCTTATAGGTTATGTGGGATTTGAACTCAGCTGGATGGATAAGATCGCTTCGGTAAATCCGGAAATGAAAATCATTGATCTCTCCAGGGGAATTGAACTCATTCATGAATCCGAAGAGGAAGAAGAAAGGCGTCATGGACACTCACATGGAGGTATTGATCCTCATATCTGGATGTCGGTGGTCAATGCTAAAATTATAGCTCATAACATTTTCAATGAGTTAACCCTCCTGTTCCCCGGCGAGGAGGAAGCCATGGAAAAAAGACTTGTTGAGTTCAATAAAGAACTGGATTCAATGCATCATTCCATATCCATGCGCCTGAAGGAAGCTGAAGAAAGAAGCTTTTTGATTTATCATCCGGCTCTAACTTATTTCGCCCGGGATTATGACTTGCATCAGTATCCAATCGAGATTGAAGGGAAGACTCCTTCACCCGCACATTTGAAAAGGCTCACCGATCTGAGTCAGGAGCATGATATTCGCACTATCTTTGTTCAATCCCAATTCGACAGTAGGAATGCAGAAGTACTTGCCGGGGAAATTGATGCGGAAATAGTACAGTTTAATCCTCTGGACGAAGAATGGAATAAACAAATGCTTTTTATTGTGGATCAGTTTAAACAGCCATTATGAGCAAGCAGACACTCTTGAAGATTGAAGATCTGAGCTTTGCCTATGAAAAGCATGGTGTGCTTAGAGATGTTTCGCTTACGGTTATGGCCAGGGACTATATTGGAATTATCGGGCCCAACGGCGGGGGAAAGACCACCCTGGTGAAGCTTATCCTTGGTTTGCTGAAACCACAGGACGGAACCATCTCCCTTTCTCTTGAAAGATCAGAAATTGGCTACCTGCCTCAGGGTACAGCTGTGGATGAAAGCTTTCCCATTACGGTTAGAGAAGTAATTGCCTCCGGTCTTGAACACAGCATGATCCCGGGGGGAAGGATAAGGAAAGATGAAAAAAGAAAGGTGAGTGAGATGCTGGACAAGGTGGGATTGGCCAGCCTTCATAAGCGGCCCGTCGGTGAACTTTCAGGAGGAGAACTTCAACGCGCCATGCTTGCCAGGGCAATAGTCTCTTCACCCAGGCTCCTAGTTCTGGATGAACCAGACACTCATGTGGATAATAAGTTTGAGATGGAACTGTACAGCCTTCTGAAAGACCTGAACGAAAACATGGCCATTCTGCTGGTCTCGCATGATATTGGAATGATTTCGCCTTTTATTAAAAGCATTGCATGTGTAAACAGGAATCTTCACTACCATTCATCCAACGAAATAAGCGAGCAACAACTGAAGGTTTATAATTGTCCCATAGAGATCATTTCACACGGCACCATACCCCACAGGGTCATGAAGGAACACAAGCATTAGCACCATGGAGTTCATAGATCTGTTCAATTATTCATTTATCCGACATGCCATCCTTGCTGCACTGCTAATGTCTGTAGCTTGTGGGATAACAGGAACTTACATTGTGTCCAGGCGTATGGTCTTTATCAGCGGAGGTATTACCCATGCCTCATTTGGAGGAGTTGGTATCGGCTTTTTCTTTGGATTTCCACCCCTTGCGGGAGCAGCCATTTTTGCTGTCCTGGCAGCCCTGGCCACCGAAAACCTTACCCGCAGAAAGATACTTCGTAACGATTCGATCATTGCCATACTGTGGTCACTGGGAATGGCCCTCGGAATTATTTTTATATATCTGACTCCGGGCTATGCTCCAAACCTGATGAGTTTCCTTTTTGGCAGTATTATCACAGTAAGCCCTACCGACCTGTGGCTGATGTTTATGCTGGCTGTACTGGTATCCCTGGTGTTTATAATCCTATATAAACCCATACTGTATGTGGCCTTCGATGAACAATTTGCAAGAATCAGGGGAATCCCCGTCATGTTGCTGAATTATATTCTCATTGTTCTGGTGGCACTCACCATTGTTTTAAGCATTCGTACGGCCGGGATCATCCTGGTGCTTTCAGTACTTACCATCCCCCAAAATATTTCCAACCTGTTTACCAAGCGATTCGATCACATCATGATCGGTTCCATTGTTATTGGCTTTCTGGCTTCATTAGCAGGCCTTTTCATTTCCTATTATCTTGACATCCCTTCAGGTGCAACCATTATATTTACTTTAGTGGTTATTTACCTGGCAGCACGATTCATTAAAGTTGTTACTTTTGGAAAAAAAATCAGACAGATCAA
>JBDLIM010000063.1:0-25650 GCA_039714915.1 Bacteroidota bacterium | reverse complement strand
ACATTACCAGGACCACTTACCTTGGTCCACGTGCCCGTACCAATAGTAGGTTCATTGCCGGCAAGGGTGGCTACCTGTACTCCGCAGATATCCTGATCGCCTCCTGCAACAGCACCCTCGGCATAACCGATGATCACCTCATCCTGGCTGGAGCAAGTGCCGTTAACTATGGTCCAGCGTAGCTCATAGGTGCCATAGGCATCAACTGTAGCAGTCGTGTTATAGACATTCTCATCTGCAAAGGTCACATTACCAGGACCACTTACCTTGGTCCACGTGCCCGTACCAATAGTAGGTTCATTGCCGGCAAGGGTGGCTACCTGTACTCCGCAGATATCCTGATCGTCACCAGCAACAGCAGTTGGTGGATTATCCTCAAGAATCCCAAGAGAATAAAATGATTCTGGTGTATTCTGGTTATTATATTCTGTAGCAATCCAGTTGGCTGATCGAACGCTGGTTGATATCCGAAATTCATCAATCAGACCATTCCAGCCTCTGGCCTGATTGTTCACCTCATTGCCAATGTTTGCCGTGGCATTAAAGGCTCCTAGTCCGGTATACGTGCCTGATGCACTGGACGTTCCATCTACGTAAACCTCATAATTACTACCATCCCAGGTTAAGACAACATGATACCAGCTATCAGCAGACATATTCACTATATCGGTATGTCGGGTATGACTATCTCCTAAGCCAAGATCCAGGTTATTGGGTGCACCACCATCATCAACATATAATTGAATTCTGTTGCCCCATGGGGGTCCCGTTGAATGGCCTATCAGGTAATCTGCTGTTGTATTGCCAGAGGTATTGGCCCAGGCTTCAATGGTTCCCGAACCTAAAGCCCACCCGGATGTCGCAATACTGATGTAATCCGAATTGGCATCATATATTTCTCCATTACCAATCTTTCCTTCAGCATTTGCAACCCCACTGGCTAAACCATTATTACTGCCAGCGGCATCCAGGTAATCATCATGCAAGTGGTAAACGGACACATACCCATTTGACCAGGTATTCTCTGTAGAAGGATCTGACGCAGGTGCATCATATCCGAAATAGAGGTAAAGCTCAGTATCATTATTATCATCAAGTGTGGGAACCTGAACCCATGCGATGTACTCCCCTGTTGTTGGATCATAATGCTCCACCTGGTGATTCAGGACTGAAATTCCATCTGAGGAGGTAAAAACCAGATCCCAGCCGTTAGAATTATTAACATACCCACTATGGCTTTCATCCTCCAGGTCTGTATCAGATAAAATATTTATCAATACCGGAAAATTTGTGAACTCTGTTCCATCCGGAATCTGTGATTCCTGAATGGTGATCTGTTTTCTGTAACAATATCCGTCCAGCCACTGGCACCTCAACTCCGGTACCAAAAAAAACGCAAACAGAAGAGTCAGCAGGATGTAAGGCAATCGAAATGAGGCTTTTGTAAGAGAAGGTGATCGAAACGGAAGGAGTCCAAAAAGATGCAGGCCTCCCAGGCCAGGTTTGGATGGCGATTGATGTGGTCTAGTACGTATGGTTCCCGTTAGCAGGGAGATCACCTTTTTAAAAAATTAGATCCGGATACCCAATGGCCAGGTGTCCGGATTTTATTAAAACAACACGACCTGATTTAAAACCCAAAATAGCTGAGTTTCGTTGCTTATACGCATTATATATACGTATGTTACTCGAAATTAATAAAATATAACGGCGAAAATAAGAGCTAATTGTGAAAAAAAGTATGCAAAACTTCCAGTGAACGAATATCTCCCATGCCTTCCACATGAAATTTGAAATAGCGAACCAGGTTGTTCAACATGGTATGCCGGTGAGAACTGTTGAAATCAACATCCTTAATTGACTGGAAGTCAAGCAACATATAGCGGCTCCAGAGTAAGCTGTCCGCCTGGTTGAGTTGCAAATCAGGATCGGCAATGTGTGATTTGAAGAGGCCGCTATTTAGATTGAATAAAACATTCCCATTTCCGTAATTATTTTGAGGATAAAAACCCAGGTACCTGGAAAGCTGAAACAGAAAGACAATGTGAAAGTCAGGGGAAGGCTCTTCCATTGCATCCAGATATTGAATGGTATGGATCAAATAGTGGGCAAGCATGGGATTTGCTTCCTCTTCCTTCACCACACGGTATAAGACTTCTGCCATAAAAATAGCCTGGGTGCTTTTAGTAATATCAAATGGCATGGAATTCAGAGGCATGGCCCTGTTTATCTCTTTCACAAGCTGGATCTCCCTGGAGTCCTTATGGTAGATTTCGAAATCAAGTATGAAGAGGGGCTGGAAAAGGTTGGAGCGGTTTTGTTTCCTGGACTTTCGGACCCCTTTGACCATATAGGATTGACGACCGTCTTGTTCTGTATAGCAATGAACCACCAGGCTTGATTCTCCATACCGGGTGGTATGCAATACAATGCCCCTGGTCTTGCGGATCATCTTAGTGGCGGATCATAATCAGTGAATAAACAGGAGTTTTGTTACATGTGAAAGTTCCCCCTTGGCTGAAGAAAGGTAGATCAGGTATACACCGGTGGCTACCCTTTCGCCCCGAAAATTGGTACCGTCCCAGAGGGCCTGTCCGCCCAGCGATTCGGTTTCGTACACCAGGTTTCCGCCTACGTCTACGATCTTAACTGTAGTATTTTCCACCAGGCCCTTTATGGCTACAGGTCCGTCATAGGTCTCACGCACCGGATTCGGGTATACCACCACATTGCTATAGTTTGTACTCCCTTGCAGGGCCTCTCCCCTGTAAGAGATAATCCCTTTTTCCGTTCCGAAAAAAACTTCCCCCGAAACACCATCCACACAGATATCGGAAATGCTGTTGGACAGAAGGGGACTGTTTGTTTCGTTGAATTGTTCAATCTCTTCCTGGCCATCGTCGGAAACCAGATACACCCCGCCACTGGAGGTTCCCAGCCATTTTCGATTGGCGCCATCCACCTCAATGGCAGTAATCACCTGTGTCCCAAGTAAGGGATCAGCAAGCCCGGTGCCATCGTTTCGGGAAATAAGTATTTCCTTAGCATAGACCGATCCTTCCATAAAGAGCCTGTAGGGACTGTAAATCACATAAATTCCCTGGTTGGTTCCCAGCCATAAATTCCCATTGCGATCCTCAGCAAATGAACGCACATCATTGGTAATTATTTTTCCGAATTCATCCACCACACTCACCTTCCTGTATTCATCGTCAGAAGTATCATCAATGGTGTAGTTGATGTCCATGGCAAACAAACCGTTTCCCCTGGGAACGATGACCCAAATATGGCCCGACTGGGTGACCAGGATTTCACCAAGGGCACTGTAACCGGTAATCAGATTATCGGCCCTGAAACTTTTCCAGTTGCCATCGGCTTTCCTGACAGAGATGGGTTCAGACACCCCTGTATTTGTCATCCATAAATTCCCTTCCGGATCGTAAGTCACACCCCCAATCCTTATGGCATTGCCGCCCGAAATAGTTTGTAGTGAACTATTTGTTTGTGTATAACGAAAAATCTCATCATCATGAAATTCAATAAGTCCGTATCCCCATGAACCTGCAAAAACATGATTTGGATTCGCAGGATCAATGGCCAGGGCCAGAAAGTCCCTGGCATCAGTATACTTTTGGGCCTCCCACTGTTCACCGCTAAATGTCTCCAGGGTTGCACTTGTCCACAGGTTATTCCATGACCCGGATACACCCCCCTGAACTACATGCAGGACATTACCCGATGCTTCCATAGCATACACTGACGTAGAGTTCGGACCATTGGGAATAATGGACCATTTTTCGCCTCCGTGATTGGTGATCAGACCTCCTCCCCGATCAGCCAGCCAGATATTACCTGCATCATCCAGTGAAGCTGACATGGGATTTGAACTTTTCAATTGCTTCATGACCAGTCCATCCCCATTGATCAGGTGCGCACCCCACTCATCCACAATCGAAAGGTATGTCCCCTGGTTCAGCATTTCACGGCAGGTTTTGCCGGTAAAGTAGGAATATATGTTCCATCCGTTCCCCTTGTTGTAATAGATCACATCCTGCTCTCCCGCAGGATCTGCATAGGACGTATACATTACATCCTCAAAATAGGTGATGGCACTGAATGCTCCGTTGGCATTAGGTATGTCCGTAACGATTTCCCAGGCATTGAAATCCACCAGGAAGGGATCTGAGATCAGTCCCCTGCGAATTCCCTTATCGGTGGCTGCATACAGATAGCTTCCATCGGAGCTGACCTGGTTTACCTTCAGGGCCTCCCCATTATCCCCAATGAAATAGGTTTCGCTGATTTCATCTTTTTCAAGGTTCAGAACTATAATGCCAAATCCGGTGGAAAGGTAGGCCTCCTGTCCCATGAAATAAATATCATAGATGGACTTGTCACCCGGGATCTGCTTCTTCATAATATCAGGAATATTAACGATCACTTTGTCCCTGATCAGATCCATATTCGAATTTTCATAGGCCATGATCAGGATCTCCAACTCGCCGCTCCATCGCATAGCAGCTACCCCATTATCCGACAATCCGTCAATTTTAGAGACTTTAACAAGCGAATTATCCTCCAGGCTATAATAGAAGAGACCTCCCGTAGTAGAACAATATACCTGTTCATCAGTAGCCTCGGCAAGAGTGCAATATTTGTAGGGCAGGTGGGTTCTCCACTGACCCAGTTTAATCTGCCCCTGAAGTGCAGGCGCCAGCCAGAATCCAAGGCCGATTATCAAATACAGTATCCTCCTCAGCATAAATGAGTGTTTCTTTAAATACGCAAATTTAGCCCACATATTACTTAGCTGTCAGAAATTCAGTAAGCTGCTTTACCGCCTTTGCCCGGTGGCTAATGCGGTTTTTCAAATTCAGGTCCATTTCTGCAAAAGTCAGGTCATAATCCTTTGGTCTGAAGACCGGGTCATAACCAAAGCCCCTGGCCCCCGAAGATTCCAGGGTAATTTCTCCTTCCACAATGCCTTCAAACTGGTATTCTACTTTATTCAATATGAGAGCAATCACTGTTCTGAACCGTGCTTCCCTTTCAGTCCTTCCCTCCATCTCCATGAGCAATTTCCTGATGTTGCCCTCGGCAGCTTCCATTTCCGGGAAGATAATCTGTCCCATTCTGGAATACCTGGCCGAATAGACTCCCGGAGCCCCGTTCAGAGCCTCCACTTCCAGTCCTGTGTCATCAGCAAAACAACTTTTCCCTGTTCTGTTATAAATGTACCAGGCTTTCTGCGAAGCATTCTCCTCCAGGGTTTCAAAATCTTCCGGGATCTCTTCAGAAATATCCAGGTCCTTTAAACCCAGTAAGCGAAACTCCTTTCCCAGCATGGCCCCGATCTCTTTAAGCTTATGCAGGTTATTTGTGGCAAAAACAATGTCCATAGGCAAAAAAAAAATGGCCGCAATATTGCGGCCATTAAATTAAGAATAATGTGATTAGTTTATGCCCCTCCTCCTGCAGCTCTAAAACCACTTGAAATTTTGGCCGGTTTCGGATTCATACACATTACAGGGAGATTTTCCGGATTGGCGATGATGTATTGCTCCGGAGCTCCAAGCATATAATCCACCCAGCGTATATCACGGGTGGCCATGATCAGGATCAGGTCGGCTTCATGCTGCTTGGCAAAACTTACAATCTCTTTCTTAAAGCTTTCGTTTCCGGGAGTAGTAACAATTTCATACGCCACATCATGCCCCTTCAGGAAAGTTTCTACGTATCTGATGTTGGAAAGGATCTTTCGCCTGAAGCCCTTGTCTCTGGCAGCAGATTTCAGAATAATGAATTTGGATCCAAAGTTCCTGGACAGGTAATAGATCCAGTTTGCCTTTTCCTTATTCTCGCGTTTAAAATCAATGGGTAGAATAATTGTATCAATATTGTCCTTCAGGGGTTTATCCTGAACAACCAGAAATGGGATGCGTGATGATACAACCACTTTTAACGCTTTACTTCCAAATAGTTTTTGAGCTCCTTTCATACCATGGGTTCCCATGATAATCATCTCTGCCTTCTTTTCCTTGGCCTGATCTCCAATGGCATTGAAAATACTTCCCTTCACCACCTCTACATGGGGCTTTTTTCCATATTCCTTTCCCAGTTTGTCAGCAGATGTCTTCAGCTCTTCCTTTTTTGATTCAACATCCCTGGATTCGTGGACCACATGTAAAAGGAGAATATCTCTGTTTACTTTTTTGGAAATATTTACAGCATGCTGAAAAGCGTTTTCAGCGACCTGTGAGAAATCCCACGGAACAATTATTGGCCTTTCTAACTTTTCCATAAATATCCTATTGTTTGGTTATCAATTAAAGGGTAAATATATTTTTTTACTTTTGATAATGTCTTACGAAGGAAGCACGACCTGAGTTTCACAAGTTATGAATTTATTCTTCAAGTCATACAGGATTTACTTGATTTTTTTGCTCTTCATAACCTGTGAATCACGCTTCTGCTGTGGAATGGCACAGGATCGGAAGCTCGATCTCATTCCCTGGATTCAGGAGATTAAATTACCCCCTTTATACAGTGATTTTCCAAATGTATCGTTTTACCAGAATACGCATGGAACGGTATTCATAGGAAAAGACAACGGACTTACCATCCTGAAAAGTGAAAATACCCAGCATATACAACTCAGCGGGCCTGTACATGTAACAGGCTATACGTCCGATACCCTCTACTATGCAGCCACGAACGATATGGGCTTCCTGATCAGGGATAAGGGTCCGGATTTCCGGATCCTTTCCAGGAAGCACCTGATTCCAGCTTCACTAAGAACCTTCATCCCCTCGGGAATTATCAGGTATAAAGAGGATCTGTACATTGGTTCTGACAGGGGGATTTACCAGCTATCCGACGGACGTATCAGGCTTATTCCTTCTCAGGCAACTATAGTTCGCTTTGAAATTACAGAAGGCAGTCTCTTCCTGTTAACAGGAGATTCTGAAATTCTCAAGTGGACAGGGGAAAGCATTATTCCGGCACCCGGGGAAATAAAAACGGATCTACCCCTATGGGCTGAACTGCCAGCCTCCACTGGGATAGTCACCGAGAATATCGTACAGGTTTTTAAAAGGAATGACAGCGAAACCTGGATCCTGTCTCCTTATTCCTTATATAAAATCAGTGATCCTTCGCCACTGGGCATTCTTGAAACTGATCCTTCAGAAACGGGTCTGATATTATCCTCCCTGGCCGTTGATAAAGGAATTGCACTGGGAACTACTCGTGGATTATTCATGCTGAAACAACTGGACCCAAAGGCCGAAAGCTGGTGCATAGATCGCCTCATCCCGGATTACTCCGAATCGGTTCATCTGCTCTCATCGGCAGACAAGCAGATATATGCTGCAGGTCAGGAACACCTGTTTGTCTTCCATTATGATATGGATGACAGCGTTGAAGTTATTGGTCAGGGCAGTTTTACCGGGATCCTGGGTATTGACCGGGACAGCCTGATTGCATCGGGAACAGACGGGCTCACCCTTTATCACCGTAATGAACAAGAATGGGATGCCACCCTTATTGATCCCTCATTCGATTTATCTCATTCCTTTGTGAACCATGAGAAGCAGATCTTTTTTCTCTGCAGAAACGGGGTCTATAGCCTATCGCGACCTATGGACAGGGCTACTCCCACTCAATTCCATACGGATGACCTGTTATTAAGGCTTGAAGTCGTGGGCCAGGAGCTCCTTCTGCATAGCATAAACCAGGTATACAGGCTTGTAAAGAGTGAGGATACCTTCTTGCCGATGATGGATTCGGACAGGGAAACGGTCATAGATCGTGCCTCATACCCGGTTCTGGGGACACTGGGCGACATCATTGACCTGGTTTTGCATGACAGTACCCTGATCATTACAGGAAAAAACAAAGTGTCGCTCCTGGATCTGAGGAAAGTGAAGGCAAAAGGCAGCAAAGCTTTATTAGAAATTGAACAGCTTGCCATATCAGGCAATGATATTTCTTTTAAGCTGTCAGGCCTGGATTTCCAGCACAGGCCCGAACCCCTGTTCAGGTACAGTTTAAAACCGGTTCAGGAGGAATGGTCTCCCTGGCAGAAAGACAGGACTTTGAAATTTGATGACCTGAAAGCCGGTGCCTATGCATTAGAGGCAGAGGGGCTGGATCTGTTTGGCAAAAAAACGGTTTTAACCAAAATGGAGTTTGTGATAAAGCCTCCCTTTTATAAGTCCTGGTATGCGTATATAATCTACAGTTTTCTTTTCCTGATTTTTCTCTTCCTGCTTCGTAAATGGCAATTGCTTAGTTTACAACGGGCCGAATCCAGAATATCACTGCGGATCCAGTCCAAAATTCAGGACCTGACCAGGGAAAAGGAGAAATCGGACAAGCTTGTTGCTGAAGTGATCCCGGAAAGAACTGCTTCACAATTAAAAGCTGTTGGAAAGGCTAAATGGGACAAGTATGAACGAGCCACCGTTCTGTTCTCTGATATTCAGGGTTTCACAAAAATTGCTGAGGAAATGAATCCGGAAGCACTGATTGATGAACTGGATAAATTCTTTTTCCATTTTGATTCGGTAGTCGAGAAATACAACATCGAAAAGATTAAGACCATAGGGGACGCCTACATGGCAGCCGGAGGAATTCCAAAAAAGAACAGCACAAATCCGGTGGAGGTGGTATTGGCTGCTTTAGAAATGCAAACCTATATGACCCAATTAAAATCCTCAAAAGCAAAGATCTGGGATCTGCGCATCGGTATCCACACAGGTCCGGTCATCGCAGGAGTTGTAGGACATAAAAAGGTTTCTTACGACATCTGGGGAGATACAGTAAACACGGCTTCCAGGATGGAATCCTCGGGTGAGCCGGGGAAGGTGAATATTTCCGGAATCACATACGGAATGGTGAAGGATTACTTCATGTGTGAATACAGGGGCAAGCTACCGGTAAAATATAAGGGTAACATCGATATGTACTTTGTTAACGGTCTGCGACCTGAATTGTCAGTCGACCTGAAGGGTATTCCCAATAAAAGATTCTTCACCAAACTTCAGATTCTCCGCCTGGGTGATCTTGAAGATGTGATATTCGGATCCCTTATGAAGGACCTGCCCGATTATTTGCATTTTCACAAGCTTGAACATGCCCAGAAAGTGTATAACCAGGCCTTTCTGCTTTGCCGGGCCGAGGAGCTCGACCAGTACGACAGACTATTGATCAGAACTGCAGCCTTGCTCCTGTTTACAGGTCTTTCCCAATCCTATACTAATTTTGAAAACCGGTCTGCTGTAATTTGCAGAGAAATCCTTCCTGAGTTCCAGTACTCCGAAAGTCAGATTGACCAGATCTGTAACCTGATCCTTGCCACTAAAATGCCCTGCGATCCACACAACCACCTGGAAAAAGTGCTAATTGATGCCAGGATGGATTATACGGGCCGGCCAGATTTTACCACCCGGATTAAACTACTTTTCCAGGAGCTAAAGGAGACAGGCTCCAAAATCAATGGCCAGCAATTCAAGCACCAGCAGCTGGAACTGCTTTATAAATTCGAATTCTTCACCCTGGCCGGACAGCGTTTGCGAGAGGTTAAGAGCGCCGAGCAGATGGCAATACTCGAAAAAGAAAGATGGATTTAAAACATCCTTTTATAACATCTTTTCAATATTGTCGCTGAGGATTGGATTGTTTACTTTTGATCACTTATGCATTCTCAACTGGAACAATATGGATCTTGACTGGAAAAACCTGGGTTTTAACATCATGAAAACGGACTTCAACGTAAGGAGCGTTTTCAGGGATGGAAAATGGAGTGAGCTGGAAGTGTCATCGGATGAATATCTTCCCATTCATATTGGAGCCACCTGCCTGCATTACGGGCAGGAATCGTTTGAAGGACTCAAAGCTTTCACCGGAGCCGATGGTAGGATCAGGCTTTTTCGTCACAGGGAAAATGCCAGGAGAATGATCCAGTCTGCCCGGGGAATCCTGATGGCTGAAGTCCCTGAAGAACTGTTCATCGAGGCTGTGGAAAAAGTAGTTCTCCTTAATAAGAAATATGTTCCTCCCTATGGCACGGGAGCCTCACTTTACATTCGTCCCCTGCTGATCGGAACAGGGCCTGAAGTGGGCGTACGTCCCGCAGAAGAATATACCTTCCTGGTCTTTGTGATGCCTGTCGGACCTTACTTTAAGACCGGTTTTAAACCTTTAGACATGATGATTTGCAGGGATCATGACCGGGCTGCCCCACAGGGGACAGGCCACCTGAAAGTCGGGGGCAACTATGCTGCAAGCATGAGTTCCATTGCTGAAGCACACCAGAAAGGATATGCCACCGCAATGTATCTCGATGCCAGGGAAAAAAAATATATTGATGAATGCGGACCCGCAAATTTTTATGGGATCAAGGACAATACCTTTATTACTCCCAAATCCCATTCCATTCTTTCTTCCATCACCAACCAGAGCCTGCAGGTTCTTGCTAAAAGCATGGGTATGAAAGTTGAAATAAGACCGGTACCGGTGGAAGAGCTGGCAGAATTTGAAGAAGCAGGAGCCTGTGGAACGGCAGCTGTTATCACTCCCATCAGGAAAGTGGTTGATGTGGAGAAAGATATAAGCTATACCTTTGGAGATCCCGACACTCCCGGACCTGTAAGTACCAAACTATATGAGACCTTGATAGGGATCCAGAATGGGGATTTAGAGGATTCCTTCGCCTGGACTAAAATCCTCGATTAAATTCCTATCTTTGCGACAGCCATTTTTTCAGGCAATGTCAAAGAAGGATAGCAAGACATATTCCCGGAGGATTCGCAGTTCATATATTACCTCAATCATCAGTATATCACTTGTTTTACTGTTGTTGGGAATTGTTGGTCTGTTGTTGATCAACGGCCGCAACATCAAAAAGCAGGTGATGGAGAGCATTGGTTTCAATGTGATCCTGAAAGAAAATGTAAAGGAAGCGGATATTTACCAGCTTCAGAAGATCCTGGATGCGCGTGACTACATTCTCTCCACAGAATACATTTCCAAGGAAGAGGCAGCCCTTGAAACTGAGCAAATGCTGGGAGAGGATTTTATCAGGTTTCTGGGTTATAATCCCCTGCCCCCATCCATTCGGGTAAGATTGCATCAGCCCTGGGCCAATCCCGACTCGGTGATGATGATTGAACAGGACCTGGTGAAATATAATTCCATAGAGGAAGTATACTATAAAAAGTCCCTCCTGTATGCCGTAAATGAAAACATCCGCCAGATCACACTGGTTATACTTGGATTTTCACTGCTCCTTACACTTATTTCAGTTACCCTGATTAATAATACCATACGGCTTTCCATATATTCCAAACGATTTATAATCAATACCATGCAGTTGATCGGAGCCACTCAGCGAATTATCCGGAGGCCTTTTCTATTAAGGGGAGCTGCAAGTGGTTTTACGGGAAGCCTGATTGCACTGGTCCTTTTATTTGGACTGGTCTTCCTGCTTCAGGAAGAATTTGAAGGAGTCTTATCCTTAAGAGATTATGACATGATGGCCATCCTTGCCCTCGGAGTAATCCTGTTGGGAGTTGTGATCAACTGGATTTCCACCTTTTTTGCAGTTAACAAGTATTTAAATATTAAAACAGATAAGCTTTACTAATATAGTCGCTATGAGTAAAAAAAGCACTGGTAAGGAAAACTTTGCACTGGCCAAAGAGAATTACATTCTCCTGGTCATTGGATTTGCAATCATCGTTCTGGGTTTCATCCTGATGATCGGTGGCAAATCGGACGATCCCAATGTGTTTAATGAAGAAGAAATTTTTAGTTTTCGCCGCATTACCCTGGCACCCCTGGTTGTTCTGGGTGGATTTATTTTCGAGATCTGGGCCATCATGAAAAAGCCCAAATCGAGTGGTGGTGAGGAGTAATACCCCATGTTTGTATGACCTGGATTGAAGCATTGATCCTTGGCCTGGTCCAGGGACTCACAGAATTTCTGCCTGTTAGCAGCAGTGGTCACCTCGAAATCGGGAAAGTACTGCTAAATGTAGAGGTAAAAGAAGACCTTACTTTTACCATACTGGTACATTTTGCCACTGTGCTTAGTACCATCACTGTATTTTTCAAGGATATCAAAGAGCTGAGCTCCGGACTGCTGGCATTCAAATGGAACGATGAAACCAGGTATGTTTCAAAAATCCTGGTCTCCATGATCCCTGTACTGATTGTGGGGATTTTGTTCAGGGAAGAAGTCGAATCCCTGTTTTCGGGAAACCTGACCCTGGTAGGCAGTGCTTTGCTGGTAACGGCTCTTCTGCTGATCTCGACCCAGCTTGTCAGGACCGGTGAAAAGAAAATCCCTTTCCTGGATGCATTTATAATGGGTATTGCACAGGCAGTAGCCACCATTCCCGGGATATCAAGATCGGGAGCAACCATAGCCACAGCCCTGCTCTTAAAAAACCAGCGAAGTGATGTGGCCAGGTTCTCATTTCTCATGGTCCTGCTTCCTATAATTGGAGCAGCGCTTCTGGATATTTTATCCATGTCATCCTCTCCTGCTGAAAACAGCATTGCAGTGGGATCGCTGATCATTGGTTTTCTGGCAGCCTACATTTCCGGATACCTGGCATGTACCTGGATGATCAGCCTGGTAAAAAAAGGTAAGCTCTACTGGTTCGCCATTTATTGTGCCCTGATCGGTATCATTTCTATAGTTTTTGGTTGATCTGATGGATTACAGCAAAGCGGATACATACCTGGAAGGAGCGGTTCTCTTTATAGATAAACCCCTGACATGGACCTCATTCGATGTGGTCAATAAAATCCGGAAATCGCTTCGGTATCACCTGGGGATCAAGAAGATCAAGGTAGGTCATGCAGGCACACTTGATCCGCTTGCCACGGGCCTTGTGATCATATGCACCGGAAGGGCTACCAAACAAATTATCCAATACCAGGATCTGGATAAGGTATATGAGGCACAGCTCAGACTGGGTGCCACCACCCCGTCCTTTGATCTTGAAACTGAGGTGGATCATACCTATCCCTGGGAACACATCACGCCTGAAATGATCGACGAGGGTATTGATTCGTTAAAAGGCAAACAAGAGCAATTACCACCTCTTTTTTCTGCCAAAAGTGTGGATGGAAAGCGAGCCTATGAAATGGCCAGGAAGGGTAAAACCCTGGAATTAAAACCCCAGATGATAGTCATTAATCAATTAAAACTCCTTGAAAAGCATATGCCGGATCTATCACTGCTGGTGGAATGCAGCAAGGGAACATACATTCGGGCCCTGGCCAGGGATCTTGGTGAAAAGCTGGGCTCAGGAGCCCATCTCACAGGTTTGAGAAGGACCAGGATCGGACCTTATCAGGTTGAGAATGCAATTTCAATTGAGAACTTTATAAAAAACATAGAACATTTGTAACTTTTTAGTGTTTTTTACGTATAACGATGCTTGCATCACACAAATAACCACATTTCCAATATGAAGCTATCCCAATATAAATTTGAATTGCCTTCGGAATTAGTAGCTAAATTTCCTGCTAAAAATCGCGATGAATCCAGATTAATGGTCCTTCACCGCGACACAGAAAAGATTGAACATAAAACATTTAAGGACATTATAGGTTATTTTGATGACCAGGATGTGATGGTCTTCAACGACACCAAGGTTTTTCCTGCCCGCCTTTATGGCAACAAGGAAAAGACCGGTGCCGAAATCGAGGTATTCCTGCTGAGGGAACTAAACCGTGAACAGAGGCTTTGGGATGTGCTCGTAGATCCGGCCAGGAAGATCAGGATTGGAAATAAATTATATTTTGGGGAAGATGATATTCTGGTGGCTGAGGTGATCGACAACACCACTTCCCGTGGACGCACGCTTCGCTTCCTGTATGACGGAGATTATGATGAATTTAAGAAAACCCTGTTTGAGCTGGGCGAAACTCCACTTCCTAAATTCATTGAAAGAAATGTGGAACCGGAAGACAGAGAACGCTACCAGACGGTTTATGCCAGACACGAAGGTGCAGTAGCTGCTCCGACCGCAGGCATGCATTTCAGCCGGGAACTGCTTAAGCGACTGGAAATAAAGGGAATCGACTTTGCTTATATTACACTTCATGTTGGGCTCGGAAATTTCCGGACTGTGGATGTGGAGGATCTTACCAAGCATAAGATGGACTCGGAAAGGATCATGATCCAGAACGAGGCCGTGAAACTTGTCAATACAGCAAAGGTGAGAAAGCATAATGTATGTGCAGTGGGTACTACAGTGATGCGTACACTGGAAAGCTCAGTTTCCACCGACGGTTTTCTAAAGGAATTTGACGGTTGGACCAATAAGTTTATTTTTCCTCCTTACGAATTTAGTGTTCCCAACAGGATGGTATCCAATTTCCATTTGCCCTATTCCACTTTGTTAATGATGGTCTCTGCATTTGCCGGATATAAGTTCCTGATGAATGCATACCAGGTGGCCATAAAAGAGGAATATAAATTTGGCACCTATGGCGATGCCATGCTGATACTGTAAGCAAGCCCAAATGCCTCTGCTAAACTCCATTATCTCCTGGGTGAACGTGAAACGTCTTCATCAGATTGAGCTATTCAAAAAATACCCCTTTGATGTACAGCAGGATGTTTTTACCAGGTTAGTGGATCAGGCAGCGAAAACCACCTGGGGACTGCAATATGGCTTCGACTCTATTCATTCCATTGAGGATTTTCAACAAAGGGTTCCCATCAGCACCTACGAGGACACTAAACCCTATATCGAGCGTTTACGAAACGGGGAACAGAACCTCCTATGGCCAACGGATATTAAATGGTTTGCCAAGTCCTCGGGTACCACTTCAGATAAAAGCAAATTTATTCCGGTAAGCTTTGAAGCCCTGGAAGGTTGCCATTTTCGAGGCGGGAAGGATGTGATCGCATTCTACACCAAAGAGAGGCCCGGAAATGGTATCCTTAAAGGAAAAGCACTCACACTGGGAGGAAGCGCTGAGGTAAATGAGTTCAGTAATCAGTCCTATTTCGGGGACCTTTCGGCAGTAATCATTGAGAACCTCCCTTTCTGGGCTCAGATCATCAGGACTCCCGCCGTTGAAATCGCTCTCATCCCTGATTTTGAAGAAAAACTTGAAAAGATAACCCGTCACACTGTCAATGAAAATGTGACCAGCATAGCAGGGGTTCCTTCCTGGAACCTGGTTCTGCTGAGAGCCATCCTGGATTTTACCGGGAAGAACAATATCCTGGAAGTCTGGCCCAACCTGGAACTCTTCACCCATGGCGGTGTTAGTTTCACTCCCTACAGGGAAATTTTTAAGAAACTGATCCCTTCTGACAAAATGAATTACCTGGAAACCTATAATGCATCAGAAGGATTCTTTGGAATCCAGGATGACCTGTCAAGGGATGACATGTTATTGATGCTGGATCTTGGGATTTTCTATGAGTTTATTCCCATGGATCAACTGGATGAAGCCAATCCACCGGCCTACACGGTAGGTGAAGTAAAGGCAGGGCTTAACTATGCCATGATTATCAGTACCAACGGAGGACTCTGGCGCTACATGATCGGTGATACCGTAGTGTTCACTTCGCTCTATCCACACCGGATTAAGATATCCGGACGAACTAAATACTACATCAATGCTTTTGGAGAGGAAGTCATCCTTGAGAATGCTGAAAGTGCACTGATGACCGCCTGCTCCAAAACAGGTGCCATAGTAAAGGAATACACCGCCGGACCACTTTATATGAGTGACGAATCAAAAGGGGCGCATGAATGGATGATTGAATTTGAAGCCCAGCCAGACAACCTGGATGAATTTGTTAATACGCTGGATCAGTCCCTGTCATCCATAAACTCGGATTATGAAGCCAAACGCTATAAAAATCTCACCTTACAAAAGCCTAAAGTGGTCTCGCTAAAGCCCGGGACCTTCTACAGGTGGATGCAAAAAAGAGGCAAACTGGGTGGACAGAACAAAATACCCAGGCTTGCCAATGACCGGAAATATTTAGATGAGCTAAGTGATATTCTAAACCCGTAAAAGTTACTATCTTTAGTGGGATTCTCTTAATAATTCAGGAATTATGCATGTAGCTGTTGCGGGAAATATCGGATCTGGAAAAACCACTCTTACCAGTCTATTGGCCAAACACTATGCCTGGGAAGCTCAGTATGAAGATGTGGATGACAATCCTTATCTCAACGATTTTTACCAGGATATGCAACGCTGGTCCTTTAACCTGCAGATCTACTTTCTGAACAGCCGTTTCAGCCAGATTGTGAAAATTCGCCAGTCCGGGAAAAAGATCATTCAGGACCGCACCATCTATGAGGATGCGTATATCTTTGCGCCCAATCTCCACAGCATGGGTCTGATGAGCACCAGGGATTTCGAAAATTATTTTGCCCTGTTTAACCTGATGAGTTCACTGATCGAACCCCCGGACCTGCTTATTTATTTACGTGCATCTATTCCGGTTATTGTAGATCAGATCCAGCAGCGAGGACGGAAATACGAGAATAACATCCGGCTTGACTACCTGAAACACCTCAATGAGCGTTACGAGGCCTGGGTAGAAACCTATAGCCTGGGTAAGCTGCTGATTGTGGATGTGGACAATTACAACTTCAGGGATAAGCCCGAGGACCTGAGTTCGGTGATTGATGACATCAACGCTCAGATTCACGGGCTGTTCTAAAGAGGAGGACAATTATTCAGCCTCAACCTCCTCGGGCACAAAGACCACATCTACCACATTTGGATTCTTGTAAAAGGCTTTCATTACCTTCTTCACTTTCTTGGTGGTCAGCTCCTTAAGTATGTTTTCGTAATTGTCGGGATCGTCATAGTTGATGCCGTGGATGTAATAAGTATAAATGGTGCTCAGGTAGTAGGAATTGTGCTCCTTGCTTTGTTCCCGGTCCTTCAGGATGTTCTCTACGGTTTTAGACAGATCCACCTCCGACGGGCCTTTTTTAGCCAGCTTCTCCAGTTCGTCAAATACCTTTTCTTTAAGCTCGGCGGAGCGGGTGGGATCGCAGTCAAATGAAATCCTCATAGTGGCCTTTTCAAGAGGCGACTTGTTTAGTGAGGTCCTGATCCCTACACCATAGGTTCCTCCTTCTTCCTCGCGTATCGATTCCACATACCTGAGGTCGAGTATTCCCTCAATTACCCTCATCACCATCCGGTTGTAGGGATTGTATTCCATTTCCCGGTTGATCACAATGTTTACATTGGCCTTGGGGATTTCCAGTGCCAGGGGAATGGTTTTCTCCACAATCCCTTCAGGCTCATATACCTTGCGATCCACCCACATTTCATCCCGGTCAAGGTCCTTGATAGCCCCGATATATTTTTGGACCAACACCTTAACTTTTTCCTGTTCCATATTGCCCACTATAACAAAGAAGAAATCGCTGGCATCGGCAAAGCGGTCGGTATATACCTCTTCTATTTTATCAAAAGATACTTCCTTCAAAAACTCCTGGTCCAATACCCTGCTGCGCGGATGGTAATCAGTGAGTATTAGACTCAGGGAGTCGCCCATAACTTTCTGAGGATTGTTATTCATATTCTCCACCAGGGCCATGTACCTGGCAACAATGGCTTCGTGGGCCTCCACATCAAAGCGGGGATGGTTGAAATGAAGGTATAGCAGTTGCATCATGTCTTCCATATCTTTTGGACTGGCCTTTCCGTTTAGTCCTTCCGATAAATTTCCCAGGCTTAGTTGCAGGGATACATTTTTCCCGCTTAGCATTTTCTGAAGTCCCGTGGCATCAAAATCACCCACTCCATAAAAACTTACCAGCGAGGTAAGCATATCCGTAGTTGGCACGTAATCATCCCCGTAAAGTGAACTACCCCCCTTGCTGTAGCCACGGATCTGGACCTGGTCCTTCTCAAATTCGGCATGCCTGAAAACCACCTTCGCCCCGTTCTCAAGGGTCCATTCCACTGCATCAAATTCCGGAAGCTCCCTGGTGGATGTTACAGCAGCCAGGGCCAGTTCCCCGCTTACCAGTGATTCTGCAAGTTCGACATCCTTATAGGGCTCAATCTTAGCTGAAGCCACCTGCTCGAAAATTGCCAGTGAAGCAGCTTCACTTAAATGTTCCACATCCTCTCCTTCAGGACCCTGAATGACCAGTACCTGGTTTTCTTCGGTGATCCACTTTTCAAGCCCTTGATCAAAATCAGCCAGGGTTATGGTGGGCAGAATTCCCTGTACATACATATAGCCGGTCTCGGCCGAAACATAGGCATCCCCTTCCAGGTAGTGATTCATATAATCATTTATGTATTCCTCATTGCTGATCTTATCGCGCTCCTTATAGTACTTTTCCCACCGGGTCATAATCTCGGCTCTGGCCCGGTCCAGTTCGCCCTGAACAAATCCATATCTTTTGACACGCTCCAGTTCGGTCATAATGGCTGTAAGCCCAAGCTCCTCCAGGTTGGGTTTAGGCATTACAATGGCACTTAAAGCCTCATAACCTCTTTCGAAATCTCCATAGTTTATCACCCCAATGACAAAAGGCGGATCCCCCTTTTGAACCAGTTCTTCAAGCCTTTGACCCATCATGGCATTGAACAGCTCGTGGATGTATTTTTCGCGGTGATCCATGATCGTTTCGGGGCCTTCTCCACTTTTCCGGTGACGAATCATATACCTGATGATGGTCTGGGCAGCTTCCTTGTCGGTTACCAGTCCGTAAATAGGTAAAGAGTGATCAGGGATTTCATAGAAGGGCCTTTCCGGGGCATTTTCCACAGGTGGAATTTTTGAAAAAAGGTCTATAACCTTCTGCTCCATCTCCTCCGCATCAAAATCCCCTGCAATGGCTATGGCCTGCAAATCGGTTCTGTACCACTTGTGATAAAAATCCCTCAGCGCATCATATTCAAAATTCTCCACCACATCCATATCGCCAATCACATCCCTTTCCGCAAATTTTGAATTGGGGTAGAGGTAAGGCATCAAGGCCTTCATCATCCTGCGTTGTGCTGAATTCCTTGTACGCCACTCCTCTTTGATCACTCCTCTTTCTGCATCAATCTCTTCCTCAGTCAGCAACAAGAAGTTGGACCAGTCGTTTAAGATCAGCAGACAAGAATCCAGGATGAGAGGTTTATTCACCGGAACATCCGACAGCATATATACCGTCTGGTTTTGGCTGGTGTAAGCATTAATGTTCTCACCAAAAGCTACCCCATGCCGCTCCAGAAAATTGATAATCCCCTTGTCCGGAAAATGTTTGGTGCCATTGAAAGCCATATGTTCCAGGAAATGGGCCAGGCCATTCTGGTGATCTTCCTCAAGCAGGGCACCCACATTTTGAATGATATAAAATGAAGCCCGTTCCTTGGGCTCCTGGTTGGATTTAATATAGTAGGTCATTCCATTTTCCAGTACTCCCGTACGAACTGTCTCATCGTTAGGCATGGCTTGCATCGGGTCGACCTGGGCAAAAGCCAGTGTGCAGAAAGACGTTATGGAAAGAATGGAAAAGATCCTCTTTATAAGTTTCATATCTTAAGTTCTTTAGTAAAAAATGTATAAATCAAAATTTGGCAGGCCGAAGTTACATATAAAATACAATCCAAAAGCAGGATTGATCATGATTTTGGAGCATAATCAATTATCTTGTAACATAATTTTCCTAATTTAACTTCATATCAACCTCAAAACGAAATACCATGCATTTTACCCGAAGAAATTTCTTAAGAGTATCCGGTGCCGGACTGATCGCAACCCAGGCACCTGCATTAATGGCATCAGAGATTGTATCGAATAACGGTGGTACGGAGGTCCCTTTTCAGCTGGGGATCGCTTCCTACACATTCCGGGAGTTTTCTTTGGACGAAACCATTGCAATGACTCAAAGGCTGGGAATAAACCTACTGTGCCTGAAGAGCATGCATCTGCCTCTGGACTTAAGCGATGAAGAACTTCGTAGCCAGTCAGAAAAAGTTCGCAGTGCGGGCATTGATCTGTATGGCGGAGGAGTTATTTATATGAAAACCAGGGAGGAGGTTGACCAGGCTTTCAAATACGCAAAAACTTCCGGGATGAAAGTGATTGTGGGAGTTCCCGAGCATGAACTGCTGGAGCTCTGTAACACCCGGGTAAAAGAGACGGGGATCAATCTTGCCATACATAACCACGGTCCGGGTGATGACAAGTACCCCAGTCCCGAGAGTGCCTATCGGAAAGTGGAACATATGGATCCCGGAATGGGCCTATGTGTGGATATTGGACATACAACCAGGATTGGGCTGGATCCCATCAGAGAAACTGCGCGCTTCATGGACAGGGTGCTGGATATCCATATCAAAGATGAAGACAAGGCAGAAGCAGATGGGAAAACCATTGAGATCGGACACGGAGTCATTGATATCCCAGGCTTCCTGGAAATGCTTATAAAAGAAAACTACAGCAAGGTAGTAAGCTTTGAATTTGAAAAGGATGGCAATAATCCTCTGCCTGGCCTGGCCGAATCGCTAGGTTATGTACGGGGTGTGCTGGAAATGATCAGTTGACAACCACGTGCAGGTGGGCTGTGGCCTTTATCCCGGCTTCATCAGACCGCTCAACCTTTACGATATAATGGCCCGGTTCAGCAAAAGAATGGACTGTTTCTGCAAATCTTCCTTCGGTGTAGTTGTGCTTACCCGGGGTATCAGATGTGACTGAGACCAAAGGAGAACCATCTCCGAAATCCCAGATCTCGCTTCCTGTTTCCGTATTAAATGACCGGACCAGAAAAGTAATCGGATCGCCAGGTGTTATATCCATAGATGGATAGTAAGCAGGTTGCATCACCGGAATGGTCTGACCGGCTTGGTCCCTGTCATACACCTGTACCACAGTAAAATCATAATCCACATGTCCATTTGCATCTTTTACTTTCAGGATCTCACTGTATTCGCCAGGTTCCGTATAGTTTCGTTCCTGGACAGCCCCTTCTGCAACAGATCCATCGGAAAAGGTCCACTCATAACTTACAATTTCACCGGTATGGCTTCTTGACTTGCTACCATCAAGCAGGGTTGTCTGTCCGGTCCATAACAACTGATGCGGACGTGCCACAGCAATGATTTTGGGCTTAAACTGATTTACATACGATTCCCAGAGATAGGGGTAGGCATCTTCGGTCCCCCATTTACCAGAAGCTGTCTCCCGGGTCTTCATCTCGAAATGGAGATGGACCCATCCACCACTATGGCCCTGTTTGCCAATGAAGCCTAATCGTTGACCCATCCTGACTCGACTGCCAAGCAGTACGGACGGGTCGACACTGTCCAAATGACTGTACCGGATATACCAACCCAGATCGCTAAGGATCCAGATCACATCGGGTCGGATATCACTGGGGAAATCCCGATAACCTTCCAGTGTATCACTCAGTATCGAAATTACCAAGCCATCGGTGGCCGACAGGATCTCATCCATTCCTTCGGCTCCTCCAAAATCATGTCCTGTATGGTAATATATATTTTTACTAGTCAGGTTTTCTCCCCAGTCCACATAAGTCGGTTCATTTCCGGACTGACTCATTCCGGCAAACCATTGCTGTTTCAAAGGATAAACAAATGTACCCGGGTCCATGAATGAAGACCCTTTGGGCCACAACCTGAAACGGGCATCATGTGTCAATCCCCATTGATCTCCGGAAGCATCGGAGTAGTAATTTTTTACTACCGGACAATCAATCTGAACTTTACCAAGCTCCACAGGCAAATTGTAATTAGCCGAACTCAGCGTACATACTTCACCATCGACGCTGATTTTAACGCGAACCTCACGTATGGCACTGCGGAGACTATCCCGGATTTCATGGATCTCAAGCAGGGTCAGCTTAACCATATCCCCGTTTGAAAGTGTTATTTCCCTGGATTTGCCCATATCCAATTCTGTTACTATCCTTACAGGATTCAGATCCTCTGTTTCCTTACAGGAGAGAGCCAGGATCATCAAAACGATTGTTATAAGAGAAAGGTTTTTCATTGCTTGAGGTTTAGCACATAAAATTATTCAATACTTTTATTAAGTAGAACCAAGGCAGGTATGAATATTCTGCTAATATACCCTGAATACCGGAATACCTTTTTCAGTTTTCAACACGCCCTTCAATTTATTTCCAGGAAAGCGGTGCAACCCCCTTTGGGTTTAATCACCGTTTCGGCCCTGTTACCATCACACTGGAATAAAAAACTGCTGGATTTGAATATCTCCCCGCTTCAGGCTAAAGATCTCGCCTGGGCAGATTATGTGTTTATCAGTGCCATGCATGTTCAGAAGGAATCTGTGGACAAGATCCTGGCTGAATGCTCCAAATATGGGGTAAAGACGATGGCCGGCGGACCACTCTTTACACTTGAGTATGAGGATTACCCACAAGTTGATCACTTTATTCTGAATGAAGCGGAAATCACTCTTACTCCTTTGCTGGATGCTATGGAGACGGGAGGAAACATCCGTCGCATATCTGAAACAAAGCAATTTGCAGATATGTCACAATCTCCGGTCCCCGATTTTCACCTGTTGAACAAGAATGCATACGCTTCCATGGCTATTCAGTTATCCCGGGGATGTCCTTTTGCATGTGATTTTTGTGAAATCCCCGTTCTGCTGGGACAAAAGGTCCGGATAAAACATGCAGATCAGATCATCCGGGAGCTTGATGCACTTTACGCACTGAAATGGCGGGGAAGTGTTTCCATCGTGGATGACAATTTTATGGGAAATAAGAAGGAGATCAAAAACAACATGCTTCCGGCTATCCATAAATGGATGCGTGAACACTCCTATCCTTTTATATTCAATATCCAGACCTCGGTAGATCTGGCTGATGACACAGAGCTGATAGCTATGATGATCGATGCCGGGATCTACTCCACATTCATTGGCATTGAAACGCCCTCGGAATATACTTTAAACAACTGCAATAAGGTACAAAACAGAAATCGCGATCTGCTACAAAATGTGATCGATATACAAAAGGCGGGCATGTTTGTCTCGGGAGGATTTATTGTTGGATTTGACTCTGATACCCCTGAAATTTTTCAACAACAAGCAGACTTCATACAACAAAGCGGAATCATCTGGGCCATGGTTAGTCTGCTGAACGCTCCAAAAAATACACGGCTGTATCAACGCCTTGAATCAGAAAACAGGTTGACCACAGAGGTGACCGGTAACAATACCGATTTCACCATGAACTTCACTCCCCGCATGCCGGAAGATGAATTGTTACAAGGATATCACTCGATTATTCACAGTATCTATGAGGTCAAGCCCTATTATGAAAGAATACAAAGGAGCCTGATGAAAATAGGACCGGTAAACAGAAAAGTTCTGAGAATTGACCGTTATTACCTGCGGGCTTTTTTCCGATCGATCCTGATCATAGGAATTCTCAACAAAGGACGCGGAGAATTCTGGAGCTTATTGTTCTGGACCTTATTTCATCGCCCGAACCTGTTTCTCTACACGGTCATGTATGCAATCTGCGGCTATCATTTTCGAAGAGTATATCAATTAAGCTGAAATTGAAAAAAGAGCAGTTTCTTGAATTAAGAATAAAGGGTGAGACTCTTTTGAAAATGAATCTCGCTTTCTAAAATGATACTTAACTACTGCTTTATCAATCTAACTTAATGATCTTTCTGGTAAATGATTCTTTGTCGGTCTCAACTTTAAGTATGAAAACCGAACCAACCAGTTCAGATACATCAACTCGATAAATTTGATTCCCAGGTTCTATCTGATCACTCAAAACAACCTGGCCATTTATGTTATATACTGCGATTGACGTAAAATTCCTGGGAGGTGTATCAAACCTCACGGATACTACATTTGATGTTGGATTTGGAAAAATTGTAATGTCCGGTGAGGGTTGACTTTCCTCTTTCCCAAGGTAAATACTACTATGAATAACTCTGTCCCAAATCCTGTTACAATCCAGGTCCCACTTTGTTATAGTAACTTCAGATTCATGTATCAATGCAGCTGCGTTCCCACTAATAGTGTATAGGTATCTATCTGATCCAAAGACAATGTCTTGGAAACGAAGATCATGGTTGGAAACACTTAAAGCAACACCCATTGAATCATGTTTTACAAGGAATCCAAAACCCGAATCCGAACTAATTAATGGCAATGGAGGAAAAAGCAAGGAATCTGAAAAGGCTCCTACTGAGAATACTTTCCCAGTATTGCTGACAGTAATACCTGTACCAACTGCATTTACAAATCCTGGTTCCGGCATCCCAAGCGTAACCCAATTCGCTTGTCCACTTGTATCGTACTTGGCGATAAATAAATCCATGATGTAATTCGGATTCAGAGGGGGTAAGGCGCCAAATTGAACTGTTTCCTTTATCATTCCTGTAATAAACAAATTGCCATTATCATTAACTGCAATTTGATCGGGCATGTCAAATCCAGATGCTGAGGGTGCATTAATCATCCATAATGGCTCTCCGTCGGAACCGCATTTGGCTATGAAAATTTCCATGTCCTCTCCATAGTAGGTAAGAACATGCTCCCCAAAAGAAATATTCACTCCATTTGAACCTCCATAGTATCCCGTCAGGTAACAATTCCCGGAACTATCCGTGGCATGTGATTGAACATGAACACCTGCACGACTATCCGGACCTGGTCCATAGATTCTTTGCATCCATTCGACAATTCCTGTTGAGGTGATTCTCGTTACATAAATACTTTCCAAGGATTCCTCGGCAGGTAGGAATATTGTAGAGTCAAGCGTAAATGGACCTTCGCCACTGAAATAGCCTGATGCGTAAATGTTCCCTTTGGAATCTGTATCAATTTCAACACCTCTTGATATACCTGGACTGCTTCCGTGAAGCATCCACGTAAAGTTACCGTCCTTATCATATTTGGCAACAAAAGACTCTGCCCTTCCGGTATTACTGAGGGTATTCACTGAATCAAATTCAATATGATCCCAATAGTTTCCAGTAATAAGGATATTGTTGTTAAAATCTATGGCTAATCCAATGCCTGGGCACATACCAGAACATCTTTGAGATTCACCTTTTAAATGCTTTACCCAATTTAGTATTCCTGTAGAATCGAAACTCGCAAGAAAATAACCCTCATCTTCACTGGAGATTAGGCCTAATACAGTACCATTGCCGAAATCGAGAATACCGCTAAACGTTCCAAAAGCAATAATATCACCAGAGTTATTGGTTCGGATTTTCAAATTATCCTGGCCATATCCATTCAGAACTAATGCAAGTGAGGTAAAGAAAATTATCCTTCTGATTGTTATCATATTGGGGTACTTATGAATAAATAAAAGGCTATTCTTTCAATATTTGCCTGTGATGCCGGAACCGAGTTACCACATGAAGGCAAGGTACTAAAAAGTATAACAACTGTTTCGGCAGAATCTTATGAGGCCAAAACTGAACTAAATCTGTACTCTATCAGAATTTCAGACAGCAAGATCCTTAGGGTTTATCAGGGATGCTTTAACCAAGGAAGAAATGAACAGGGTATTTTCTCTGATCAACAATGATTTCAATGGAAGGACAACCGGAACCATAAAAAAAGGCCGGCAGAATCGCCAGCCTTTCTTATCAGGCTCC
>JBDLIM010000062.1:0-25748 GCA_039714915.1 Bacteroidota bacterium | reverse complement strand
TGAAATATGGATTTGAGTATTTGGAAAAATTAAAAATGGTTATAGAAGGCTCTTATGATCCATATTCAAATTAGAGATTTGATTATCAAAAAAAGCACTTTCTTTTAGAATCCCGCTTAAAATCAATTGGGTTTCCAGTTCTGCCAGGCTTCCGGTTGAAATAAGTAAAAACCTGATGTATTCCCTTGTACTGAACCTTGCTACACCCTCAGCAATATTTCCTATCTTGATTTCTCTTACAAGCTATTATCTGATATTTCAAACACAATCCTATGAAATCTTTAGTCCAGTTTTTCGAAGAGAACGTTCAAAACTTTTCTTCTAATCCCTATATGTGGGAGAAGCGGAACGGAGCATTCCAGCCAACCAGCTATTCGGAAATGAAAGAGCTGATATACCAGTTTGCTGCGGGAATGATGACCATTGGTATTACAAAAGGCGACCGGCTTGCTCTGCTGGCCGAAGGCCGTACCTTGTGGGTAGTGGCTGAGATGGGTATGTTTTATCTGGGTGCCATTGATGTACCCATTTCCATTCAATTGAATGAACCGGCCGATCTGACGTTCCGGCTTAAACATTCAGGTGCCCGCATGGTGGTGACTTCAGCCAGCCAGGCAAAAAAAATCGAGGCAATTAAAAAGGACTTACCCGATCTGGAGAAAATAATTCTTATGGATCCAAAGGACTCTTACGGGACGGATGAGATTTACATGGGCGATCTGATGGAAGCAGGAAAAAAAGTTCTGGAAAAGGACTTTAATTCTTTTAAGAAGGTCTATGAATCTGTTAGTCCGGACGATATAGCCAATATCTGCTATACTTCAGGGACTACAGCCGATCCCAAAGGAATCATGCTCAGTCAGCGGAACTATACATCCAATACGGAACAGGCCCTGTCACTGCTTACAGTACCTGAACATTACAAGATGTTCCTTTTCCTGCCCTGGGATCATAGTTTTGCACATACTTGCGGACTCTTTACCATTATGTCGGTGGGTGCAAGCATCGCTGCCCTTGAAATGGGAAAGACCTCTTTTGAAACCCGGAAGAACATCTCAAAAAACATTCAGGAAATCAAGCCCGAAGTGATGTTCAGTGTTCCTACTGTTTCAAAGAATTTCAGGAATAACATTGAGAGTGCTGTCCGGGCCAAAGGAAATCTCACCTATTCTCTGTTTAAAGCCGGATTAAAAGTGGCCTACCGGTACAATGGGATAGCCTGGGACAAAGGTAAGGGATTAAAAGCCCTGCTTAAACCCGTATATGCCCTTTTCGACGCGCTTATCTTTAAGAAAGTAAGGCAGGGACTGGGTGGAAGTATGGCTTATTTTTTTGGGGGCGGAGCACTTCTGGACATTGAGTTGCAACGCTTTTTTTATGCCATTGGCATTCCAATTTACCAGGGTTACGGGCTTACGGAAGCCAGTCCTATTATAAGCGCCAACGGGAAAAATGCATATAAGATGGGTTCCTCTGGCCTGATACCAGAAAACCTGGAAGTCAGGATATGTGATGACGAAGGGAGCGAATTGCCCCTGGGTGAGAAGGGCGAGATCGTCATACGGGGAGAAAACGTGATGAAGGGTTACTGGAAAAACGAGGAGGCCACTGCAGATACCATCAAGGACGGGTGGCTCTTTACGGGAGATATGGGATATATGGATCCTGATGATTTTCTCTATGTACTTGGTCGCTATAAGAGTTTGCTTATTGCGGATGACGGAGAAAAATACAGTCCGGAAGGAATTGAAGAGGCTTTTTCCGATCAGTCTGAATTCATCGATCAATGTCTTCTGCATAACAATCAGGATCCCTATACGGTGGCTCTGGCACACCCCGATCGTGACGCTTTAAAAAGGCATATAAAGAGTAAAAGTCTGTCCCCGGATTCGGAAGAGGCTGTACGGGAATGCCTCAGCCTGGTGGATAATGAAATCAGGAAATACCGAAGCAAAGGAGAGTACGGGGACATGTTCCCCCAACGCTGGATACCTGCCAACATCGGGATCCTGGCTGAGGGCTTCACGGTTGAGAATAAATTAATGAATCCCATGATGAAGGTGATCAGGCCCAAGGTGGAAGAACACTACAGTGACCTATTTGAATTTCTGTATACTCCGGAATCGAAAACCGTTATTAATTCCCGGAATATGGAAGCGATGAAGGAATTGCTGTCCAGCTAAGCAGAACAATGAATTTTTAACTACAATTAATACCCGCTATTTCATGGATAGATTTCCAACCAGGTGCGTGCATTCGGGCACCATGCATGATGAATTAAAGAAAGGTATAAATTCACCCATTTATACTTCTACCTCCTTTGAATTCATTGATCAGAAAGACACCGTATACCCCCGCTACCTGAATACTCCCAATGAAATAGCAGTAGCTGAAAAAATAGCATCCCTTGAAAATGCTGAGAGCGCCCTGGTGTTCAGTTCAGGAATGGCTGCCATCAGTACGGTGCTTCTCACTTTCTTGGGGAAGGGCAACCATGCTGTGTTTCAGAAAGGTTTATACGGTGGAACCTCTCATTTTCTGGACCGGGAATTTGAGCGCTTTGGGATAGAGTATTCGGTGGCTAAGAGTCAATCTGCCGAAGATATTGCAGCATGTATAAGGGACAACACCCGGGTAGTCTATATCGAAACACCTTCCAATCCCCTGCTTTGCATCACCGACATCAGAGCTGTTGCCGAATCAGCCCACAGGGCAGGTGTGATCACCATAATCGATAATACCTTTGGTTCACCGGTGAACCAGCAGCCCGCCAGCCTGGGTATCGATATTGTTGTTCACAGCGCGACCAAGTACATGGGAGGCCACAGTGACATCCTGGCCGGGGCAGTGGCAGGACGAAAAAATCTGATGGATGACATATATCAGACCGGACTGAATTTTGGAGGCAGTCTGAATGCCATTACCCTCTATCTGCTTGAGAGGAGTTTAAAGACCATTCATGTACGCGTGGAACGCATCAACGATAATGCCATGGAGATGGCACATTTTCTGGAGACACACTCCAAGATAAAGCAGGTAAATTACCCGGGACTACCAGGCCATCCCGGTCATGAAATTGCAGCCTCTCAAATGAGCGGTTTTGGGGGAATGCTCTCCTTTGAAGTGGATGGTGTGGGAGGCATTGAATTTCAGAAAAGGCTGAAACTGATCAAGCCTTCCATGAGCCTGGGTGGATTAGAAAGCATTTGCAGCTCTCCTGCTCATACCTCCCACCGGCACCTGGGGCCTGAAGGCAGGAAATCGGAAGGAATTTCAGAGGAGTTGATCCGACTTTCGGTAGGAATTGAAGATGTGGAAGATCTGAAGCAGGACATTGAACAGGCCCTTCAATCCTGAGCTAATCAACGATGGTCACTCCTTTCAACTGAAGCTTTTCAAGCTGCCAGGCCGGAATCCGGTTTCCCATCACATTCAGGTAACTGAGATGGGAAAGGTCAAATAAGGGGGATAGATCATCCACATCGTTATAGGATATATCCAGTACCTGAAGGACGGTAAGGTTACTCAGGGAATCGATAAGTACGATGTGATTGTTGGTCAGATAGAGCCTCTCCACCTGGTGTAATTCGGAAAGTTCACTGATGTCCGTCAGATTGTTGTTTGACAGGTCCACAGCCCTTGCATGCCTGCAGGCAGCTATGCCATCCAGGTATTCAATCTCGTAATCGGCCATTTCGATCTCTTCAAGGTCCTCCAGCAGATATGAGGGGAAATCCACATTCAGGTTGCCATAAACCCTTCTTTTCAAGGCAGTCAGAAAACTTCTTCCTGCATAATCCAACTCTTCATTCTGATCGTCCTCCTCCTGGTACTCCTCCCCTGCCATAAAATAGGAATATCCATCTGCCCCTTCATCCCATCCAAACTCCTCGGCAAGGTCCTCATCGCTAATTACCGAACTGACTGTAACCTGTTCAGGCTCCAGGTTCTGAACAGTAAGGATGTGAGACATGGCATAGAGTTCTTCAAAATCGCCTCTACGGTAAGCCTGCTCCAACTGCCCCAGGGTTTGGCTCAAACGGTCGGGATGATATAGCATTATCAGCCGGGAAAAAACCTTGTTGATTTTTTCCCCTTCACAGGGGGTATATTCCTTGACCACCTTCTGGACCGCCCGCATGGTATCGTAGCGATGCTCCCTGAACATCTCGATAATGCGTCGCGAAATCAGTCCCAGATTTTCGGCTGTGTAAGCCTCTTTAAGATTGTTATAAAGATCTCCGATTTCCACACCCCGAAATTAAAGTTTTCAGGGATAATATGTCTAAGCTGCTTTGAATTTCTTTTTATCTTTTTTTGCAATCTCCTGGAAGACCCATTTTCCAGACTGGGCTGAAGGGGGCAATCCTCCCCCCGGGCTAAGCCACTGCCCTATCAGATAGAAATTATCCAGGTCTTTCACCTTATTCTTAATGGACTTTGTCATGTTTTTTGATGTGGGCAAAAAGCCCTCGAAGGCTCCTTTCCAGACACCTGTATATCTTATATCGGTCAATGGCGTGGCCACATCCACCACATCCACATGTCCTTTCACTGCGGGGTACAGTTCAATCAATTTCTCCACCGCGTCAGCAGCAATCTTTTCCTTTTCTTTCCTGTACTCCTCCTTACTCATATTTTCCCAGATTTCAATGGGCGATTCAAAGAGCATCTTCATCACACATTTTCCTACAGGAGTTATCTCCGGATCGTGGTTATAGTTGGAAACTCCGTAGCCGGTTTTTAGCGTGGTGCTTCCGATTTTTTTCCCGGGTGCTATTACCTGGTAGGTGTGGAACATGCTCTCAATAGCTGCATCGATCCCGAAGGATACTTGCACAATGGGTTTAAAGAGCGGCCATTCTTTAAATGCCTTCTCAATCTCCCGGGTGACATACTTGCCATCCAGCATATCATACATCAGTGTATGCAGGTCACAGGCCCCGATAATATAATCGGCGTACCTTACAGTACCATCGGCCATCCTCACTCCCACTGCATTGCCGTCATTAGTTAAGATTTTTTCCACCCTGCTCTTCCCTGTAAATGTACCTCCCAGCGCTTCATACTTTTCTGCCATGCGCAGAGTGAAGGGCATGGATCCACCTACAGGGTATCCGGCATTTTTCTGTGAAAACCAAACCAGTGTAAAAAGGAAGGCTACGGCAGAGAAATCATCCATGGCTTTAGCTATTTCAAGCAGGCGATCATTCATTACCCTGCTTCGAAACCCCAGCTTATTAAAATACTCTTCCAACGACATCTTTTTATATTTCATGAACAGCCTGAGTGCCGGACCGCTTTTTACAAAAAACCTGAAATAATCAAGCAGATTCCTTTGACTCGTCGGCTTTTCTAATAATTGCATGGTGGACATCTTTCGCATATGGCTACACATCAGGGCAATGGGTTTCTGATCTTCAGGCGCCATCCGGATCAGATACTCCTCCCAGCGATCAATGTCAGAATAGATAATAAAGTCCTCCCCGTCAGGCATTTGCATAGTTACATAGGTTTCGGGATCCACAATGCGGGTATGCTCATTCAATGCACCGGTCTCCTTCCAAATATCATGGAACGCGCCGTGGGAAGAACCCACCAGCCAGTGAATGCAGTAATCAAAGGTATAACCCTTTCGCTTCCATGCTGTGCATTGTCCTCCCGGTTGGGAGTGCATTTCCAGGATTTCCGTATCGTATCCGTTGAGTTGTCCGTAAATACCGGCAGAAAGTCCGGCTACTCCTCCTCCAATGATAAGTACATTTTTTTCCATTTCAGTTTCCGCTTTGGTATGGATCAAATCTACCAAGATGTATTCACTCAAAGTGAAATCCCGGCAAAGCTTCGGTTAAAAATCGGGAAAGCTGTTAAAAACTGCCGTCAACAATCTTAAATTTGATTTGTTATGGATTATTAACTAATTTAAAATAAAACGTCCGTGACTATAATTACATTAATGTGATAAAAAGAGTATGTAATTATTGTCATGGTAAGTTACATAGGACCAATAAGATAAATAGATAATTGCCTGTGAAATATACCATTGAAGTAAGCATCAACCTGGCCCGCTCAAGAGTCGTTGAACTGTTTGACAGCGTCGAAAACATGTATAAGTGGCAACCGGGACTAAAAAGTTTTGAGCTTATAAGTGGTCAGTCTGGTCAGGAAGGTGCTCGTTCCAAACTGATTTATGAAGGACGAAGAGGGGATCTGCTTATGACTGAAACCATAACAAAAAGGGACCTTCCGGATGCATTTCACGGGGTATATGAAACACGCGGAGTTTACAATGAAATGTACAATTATTTTGAGGAGAAAACTAAAGATATGACCATCTGGCGTTCGGAAAGTATTTTTAAATTCAAGGGACTCATGGCCCTGATGGCTCCGTTTATGAAATCAGCCTTTACTAACAATACCCTGCTTAATATGGAACGGTTTAAGGCCTTTGCTGAACATCCTGAATCAGAACAATAACATAATCAAATAGCAAATAATAAAAGAAAATTCCAATCTGACAATCATGAAAAAACTTACAATTTCTTTACTTGCACTGGCCTTGACAGTTTCTGCTTTTGCACAGGAACCTGCAGATGCCGATACATTGTGGAAATACAGTGGCGTTACTTCCCTGAACCTTTCCCAGCTTTCACTTACCAACTGGGCGGCTGGTGGAGATAACAGTATTTCGGGTAATGCCCTGGTTAAATTATCGGCCGATTACGATGACGGTACACTCAACTGGGATAATGATCTGATCCTTGGATTCGGTCTGATCAGACAGGGAGACGATCCAACCCGGAAAAGTGATGACCAGATTGAGCTTTCTTCAAAATACGGGTATAAGGCTTCCGACAAATGGTTCTACAGTGCCTTGTTCGGTTTTAAAACCCAGTTCGCTCAGGGATATGATAATCCCGGAGAAGTCGACAGATTGAAGATTTCAAATTTTATGTCTCCCGGCTATCTCAACCTTTCAGCTGGTATGGACTATAAGCCCAATGATAAGTTTTCGGCCTTTCTTTCACCTGTTGCTACAAAGTTTACCTTTGTCCTGGATGAGGATCTCTCCGCCGAGGGCACATATGGCCTGGATCCCGGGCAAACTGTCAGGGCAGAATTCGGTGCTTATATCAAACTCGCATATAAGAATGAAATTCTTAAAAATGTGATTCTGGACACGAAAGTGGATTTCTTCTCTAATTATTTTGACAATCCCCAGTATGTGGATGTAAACTGGGATCTGCTCCTTACCTTCAAGGTGAATGAGTTTCTTTCTGCTTCTTTGCTGACACAGCTCATCTATGATTATGACATTGAGTTCGGTGTTGATGGTGATGGGGACGGGGAAATTGACAGTCATGAGTCGCGGGTCCAGTTTAAAGAACTGTTTGGCCTGGGCTTAACCTACACTTTCTAATTGAAGCTCAGCGCAGCAAGCTCCGAGGAACCGAAGCTCGGCGTTAGCCAATCTTCGATTGATTGCAAATATTATTTGTGCTCGCTAACCCCGCAGCAAGCTACGGGGAACCGAGTTTACGAGCTCAGCGGAGCTAATGCGCGAGCGTAATTCAAATTTACAAGATTACTACACTGCTGATACTCTGTATCTTAGTGTTTTGCTTTCTAAATAATTCATGATATAACCGGCTGTATGATTTGCATATAGCCAAATTGTGACATATATTTGACGCATCAATACCACATTTCTGTGTGATTGTTATTGAGAAGGGGTGAGAGATTAGGCTCGCAGATCCCCTGGCAACCCGCCCCCAGGCGAAGGTGCCACAACCTAACCCGAAAGGGAAATAATAACAAAAAGGATTGCTATGAAAACAACTCAGTACACCGTGCCCATCGTGCCTATGTCCATGCGCTGGCCGAAGCTTCGGTAAGCGTACAGGCAGATTCCATCTTCTTTGTATAGAAGCTTCGTAGTGGTAAATAGTGAGTAGTGAGCGGGGATCGGTAGATCACCATTCACCAATCACAATTCACCAATCACAATTCACAATTCACAATTCACCAATCACAATTCACCATTATGAGCACAACAAATAAAAAATTCGAAACCCTGCAGATTCATGCAGGACATACACCCGATTCCGCTACCAATGCCAGAGCGGTTCCTGTATACCAGACCACATCCTATACCTTCAATAACTCCGAGCATGGGGCCAATCTTTTTGCACTTAAAGAATTTGGGAATATCTATACCCGGATCATGAATCCCACCAATGATGTATTTGAACAAAGAATAGCCGCGCTGGAAGGAGGAGTGGCCGCTCTGGCTGTCTCTTCCGGTCATGCGGCCCAGTTTCTGACCTTTAATACCATCCTGCAGCAGGGGGATAACATTGTGAGCAGTCCCTATCTTTATGGAGGCACCTACAATCAGTTTAAGGTTACTTTTAAGAACCTTGGATGGGAAGCCCGCTTCAGCGAATCCCTGGAAGCGGATGACTTTGAGAAACTAATTGATGATCGCACCAAGGCCATTTACCTGGAAACCATTGGCAACCCGGGATTTAATATTCCGGATTTTGAGAAATTCGGGGCACTGGCTAAAAAGTATGACATTCCGTTCATCGTGGACAACACCTTTGGGGCGGCCGGATTTCTCTTTAAACCCCTGGATCACGGTGCAAATATAGTGGTTGAGTCGGCCACCAAATGGATAGGCGGACACGGCACATCCATAGGGGGTGTGATCGTGGACGGCGGCAATTATAACTGGGGCAATGGCAAGTTTCCTCAGTTCACTGAACCCAGCGAAGCTTATCACGGACTTAAATTCTGGGAGGTTTTCGGGAGTGAAGGTCCCTTTGGAAATATTGCATTTATTATAAAAGCGCGCGTAGAAGGGCTCAGGGACGTGGGTCCCAGCCAGAGTCCCTTTAATTCATTCTTACTGATACAGGGACTGGAAACACTCTCACTCAGGCTGGAAAGGCATGTGGAAAATACCCAGGCCCTGGCTGAATGGCTGAGCAGGCATCCCAGGGTAGAGCAGGTCAATTACCCTGGACTGACAGACAGTTCCCATCATAAGAATGCTAAAAAGTACCTTCCAAAGGGTGCCGGAGGGGTTCTGTCTTTTACCCTGAAGGGAGAAAAAGAGGAAGCTATCAGATTGGTGGATAAGCTGGAGCTGGTCAGTCACCTGGCCAATGTGGGTGATGTCAGAACCCTGATTATTCAGCCTTCTGCCACCACCCATCAGCAACTTTCGGAAGAGGCTCAGCTGGCTGCCGGGGTGACTCCCACTCTTTTAAGAGTATCGGTTGGACTTGAACACATTGATGATATCATCGCTGACTTCGAACAGGCATTAAAAATATAAGAGCCATGAAACCACAGGTATTTCAATATAAGAATAAGTTCAGGCTTGAGCAGGGGGATGCCCTTCCCTCTCTCAATCTTGCCTATCACACATATGGGAAGTTGAACGAGCAGGCCGACAATGTCATCTGGATCTGTCATGCTTTAACTGCAAATTCAGAAGCAGCCGACTGGTGGCCGGGGATGATTGGAAAGGGGAAACTGATGGATCCCCATACCCATTTCATCGTGTGTGCCAATATGCCCGGTTCCTGTTACGGCTCCACCGGACCGGCCTCCACCAACCCGGAAAGCGGTTTGCCCTGGTTCCGGGATTTCCCTGAACTCACCATCAGGGATCAGGTGAAGGCTTTTGAATTGCTGAGGAATCACCTGGGCATTAAAAGGATTCATACGGTCATAGGAGGCTCCGTGGGCGGTTCACAGGCCCTGGAATACAGCATCATGTATCCCGAATTAATTGATAACCTGGTATTTATTGCGTCCTCTGTTAAAATATCTCCCTGGGCCACTGCCTTTAACCAGTCCCAGCGACTGGCCATAGAAGCCGATCCCAGTTATGCCGAAGACCGTTCCTATGGAGGAAATGCCGGATTAAAGGCTGCCCGGTCCATTGCCCTGCTCAGTTATCGGAACGAAGCTGTATATGTACATACCCAACAGGAGAAAAATGAATTAAAGACCGGAGACCTGAGGGCATCATCCTACCAGAATTACCAGGGGGGAAAACTGGTGCAGCGCTTCGATGCTTACAGTTACCATGCCCTTACCAGGATTATGGATACACACAACATTGTCCGGGAGCGGGGATCGCTGGGAGATGCGGCGGGAAGAATCAGGGCCAGGGTACTATCCATAGGGATCTCCTCAGATCAGCTCTTCCCGGTGTACGAACAGAAGTTGCTGGCTCATTTGTGCAACGGGACCTATTGTGAAATTGATTCCTTCCACGGGCATGATGGTTTTTTACTGGAATTTGAAAAAATCAGCTCGGTCATCCGTGCTTTCTGGAAGCAGGCTGGAACTGAAAAGCGCCCGGCTATGCCTGCCAGGATAGCCGACAAGAGAAATGAACTGGTTCAATTAAGCATGAACTGAGATTTTTCATAGAAATGAGTAATTTCGGGCCTATGAGGATGACAGAACGGGGAAACAGGCTCCTGGAGATCCTGAAATCGAGGGTGCTGTTGCTGGATGGAGCCATGGGAACCATGATTCAGCGCTATAAGTTAAAGGAGGAGGATTTCAGGGGTGATCTGTTGAAAGGGCATCCTGATGACCTGAAAGGTAACAATGATCTTCTATCGCTCACAAGACCCGATGTTATCAGGGAAATTCATGAAGCCTATCTTGAAGCAGGGGCAGATATTATTGAAACCAATACCTTCAATGCAACTTCCATCTCTCAGGCTGACTATAATACGCAGTCCCTGGTGTACAGGATCAACTTCGAATCGGCCAGGATCGCAGCGGAAGAGGCCCGGAAATTTGAACAGACAAATCCCGATAAACCCAGGTTTGTGGCCGGATCCATGGGTCCCACCAATAAAACCACTTCCCTGTCTCCCGATGTAAATGACCCGGGTTTCAGGGCAGTCTCTTTTGACCAGATGAAAGAAGCTTATAAAGAGCAGGCAGAGGGACTTGTGGAGGGTGGTGCTGACATTCTGATGGTGGAAACCGTATTTGACACCCTGAATGCCAAGGCTGCCCTGCTGGGTATTGAAGAGAGCCTGGCCGGAAAGCAGATCGCCATCCCGGTTATGGTTTCGGGTACCATTACGGATGCAAGTGGCCGCACCCTCTCCGGTCAGACCCTGGAAGCATTTATGCATTCTCTGGATCACGCCAAACTCCTGTCCATCGGACTGAATTGCTCGCTGGGTGCCAAAGAGATCCGCCCCTACCTGGGAGAAATGGCCGCGAAATCATCCCATTCTGTCTCGGTACATCCAAATGCGGGCCTGCCCAACCAGTTTGGAGAATACGATGAAACTCCGGTCCAGATGGCAGTACATATCAAGGATTTCCTGGATGCAGGCTTTGTGAATATTGTGGGGGGATGCTGTGGCACCACACCGGATCACATCAGCGCATTTGCTGAACTGCTGACAAAATCAGAAGCACGTAAACCAAAGTCACCTCAAACAGGATTAAGACTGAGCGGTCTTGAAGCTCTGAATGCTTACGAAGGATCCAACTTCATCAACGTTGGTGAGCGATGCAATGTGGCAGGCAGCCGGAAATTTGCCAGGCTGATCCGCGAGAAGAAATACGACGAAACTCTTGAGATAGCCAGAAGACAGGTTGAAGACGGGGCACAGATCCTGGACATTAACCTGGATGATGCCATGCTGGATGCAGAAAAGGAGATGCATACCTTCCTGAATCTCTTGCTGGCTGAACCGGACATCTCCAGGGTACCCCTGATGATTGATTCATCAAAATTCTCTGTAATCGAGGCCGGATTGAAGTGCATCCAGGGAAAGGCCGTGGTTAACTCCATCAGCTTAAAGGAGGGGGAAGTGCAATTCCTGGATTATGCCCGTAAAATCAGGGGATATGGTGCTGCTGTAATCGTAATGGCCTTTGACGAGCAGGGACAGGCCGATTCTTACGAGCGACGCGTGGAAATATGTGAAAGGGCCTACCTTTTGCTCAGGAACAAGCTGGATTTTCCTCCTGATGACATCATTTTCGATCCCAATGTATTAACCATAGGAACAGGAATTGAAGCGCATAACAACTATGCGGTGGATTTCATCAATACATGCATTTGGATCAAGCAGAACCTGCCTTATGCCAGGGTCAGCGGGGGCATTAGCAACTTGTCCTTCTCTTTCCGGGGCAACAATGTGGTCAGGGAGGCCATTCATTCGGTATTCCTTTACCATGCCATTAAAGCGGGCCTGGATATGGGGATAGTCAATCCGGGGATGCTCCAGGTATATGATGAGATCCCTGCTGAACTGCTCAAATACACAGAAGACCTGGTACTGAACAGGCACCCTGATGCCACTGAGCGGATTATTGAATATTCGGCCAGCCTGGAACAAACGGAGAAAGTGCTTGAAAAAGTGGATGCCTGGAGGGAAGAGGATGTGGAAGGGCGCTTAAAGCATGCATTGGTCAAGGGAATAACAGAATACATAGAATCTGATGCACTTGAAGCACATCAGAAGTATGGATTGGGTCTCAAGGTGATAGAAGGTCCCTTAATGAAGGGCATGAACGTGGTGGGGGATCTTTTCGGAGACGGCAAAATGTTCCTGCCCCAGGTAGTAAAAAGTGCCCGGGTAATGAAACGTGCTGTAGCCATCCTGCTGCCCTTTATCGAACAGGAGAAGGCGGATGGGGAGGCAGGAAGCCAGGCAGCGGCTAAGGTTTTACTGGCCACAGTTAAAGGTGATGTGCACGACATTGGAAAAAACATTGTAGGAGTAGTTCTGGCGTGCAACAATTATGAAGTGATTGACCTGGGAGTGATGGTTCCGGCCGACAAGATCCTTGATGAGGCAGTAAAACAGCAGGTGGATATTGTGGGGCTCTCCGGGCTGATCACTCCTTCCCTGGAAGAGATGATCCATGTAGCAGCGGAGATGAAAAGGCGTGAAATGAAGCAGGTCCTGCTGATTGGAGGAGCCACCACTTCAAAAATCCATACCGCTGTAAAAATAGAACCTGCTTACAATCAACCGGTTATTCATGTGAAGGATGCATCCAAAAGCGTTGCCGTAGTAGCCTCCCTGCTATCCTCCGAAAACAGGAATACCTACCTGGGAGAGATCGCCGGGGATTATGAAGCTTTAAGAACAAATTATGCAATGGCCGGCAGGGATATTTCTTACCTTTCGCTTGAAGAAGCCCGAAACAACGCTCTTCGCCTGGAGTGGTCACCCGACAAAATCCTGAAGCCCGGGCAGACCGGGATCCAGACCCTTATCGATTATCCAATGGAAAGGATCATCCCCTATATTAACTGGATCTTCTTCTTTATTACCTGGGAATTAAGAGGCAGGTTCCCTGAGATTTTTGATCATCCCCAATACGGGAAAGAAGCCCGGAAGCTGTATGAGGATGCCCAGGAGATGCTCGATCGGATCGTCCGTGAAAAATGGCTCAGGGCCAATGCGGTTTTCGGGATCTTTCCTGCCGCTTCCTCAGGAGACGACATCCTGGTCTACGATGAGCAAGGCGAAGAAAAGATCAGAAGCAGATTCAGCAATTTGAGAAACCAGACCACCAAGGACAAGGCACTGCCCAATCTTTGCCTTTCCGACTTCATCGCTCCTGCCGGTTCGGGCATGAACGATTACCTGGGTGCCTTCGCTGTTACGGCAGGGATTGGCATTGAAAAGAAACTACAGGAATTTGAAGAGTCTCATGACGATTATTCTTCCATCCTCTTAAAGGCACTGGCCGATCGCCTGGCCGAAGCATTCACCGAGCTGGTGCATGAAGAGATCAGAAAGGTCGCATGGGGTTATGCTGATAACGAAAACCTGGGGATGGATGATCTGTTCAGGGAAAAGTACTCAGGGATCAGGCCTGCACATGGCTATCCCGCCTGTCCCGACCATTCGGAGAAGGAGGTGCTGTTTGACTTATTGGAGGCAGAAAAACACGGGATCCGGCTTACGGAGAATTACTCCATGGTACCAGCCGCTTCTGTGAGTGGATTGGTGTTTGCCCATCCAGAATCCAAATACTTCTTTGTGGGTAAGATCGGTAAAGACCAGGTGAAAGATTATGCCTTCAGGAAGAAGCTGACCATCGGTCAGGTTGAATCTCTGCTTGCTTCCAATCTGAACTACTAGCTATTCTGTGTCAATTTCCAGCTTGGCGCGGTCATTCACAAAATCGGCCACGATTTTCCTTCCCCGGATGGAAACATCCTTACGCGCGGTGATCTTTTCAATGCTGATGTGCGGGATGTTTTCCGCATTGATCCCGATGCGCCCGTTGGAGAGCCATGCCTCTACCACATAGGTTCCCTTCATCAGCTTAAGGCGCTTATACCGCCTTATGGTCATGGCCCGCACCGTATTTACTTCAGTTCCATGCAGGACCAGGTTAAGCCTGCTGCCGGACCTGTTCCTGATGGCAAGAAGGCAATTTCCCAGCCTGCTTTCCCTGCTACCGTTCCCTAAAGTGTCACGTAATTCTTCCATGTATAGTCAAGTTACACATTCCTGACATACAAAATGTCAGTTCCGGAACAGCGGCAACTCCATTTTATTAACAAAATCCCTGAAATCCCTCCATTCGTTATCTATAAACGCATAAATCAGCTCCAGGGTTTCACCGGTCAGGGTCATATACCTGTCATATTTCTGCAATTGATTGGCTGTCAACGGACGACTGGCTCCAGTGATGGAGTATATTCCGCCTAATCTGACTGACAGGGCTTCCGAAGAAAAGTAAATCCCCTGAATGGATTCATCCCTGAAAATCGCCTTTGAGATGCGGTCCAGCTCTTTTTTCATGGCTTCGGACACTTCATTAAATTCCTCTGAATCATTCTCCCCGGCCAGTTTTTTCACCAGCTCATAGGATTCCTGGCAGGACCTGATTTGATCCATGGCCTTATTCAGTTCCTTAAGTTTAGCAAGCAGGAGGTCCGTTTTTTCCTGCTTGTCCTTCATGCCTTCCACATCATATTCAAACCGGGGATCGGGTTTTACCTGGACCAGGGTGCTTACCGTATCTCCCCTGAAAGCCAGTTGAATGGTATACTCTCCCGGAAGCACAGAGCCCCCTCCCCCTGATTCACGGTTTCCCGAAGGGCTTTTTGATTTATTGAAATTCAGCCTGACTCCCTTCCGGTCGAGATGCCATACCGAACGGTTCAAGCCGTTTTCAGCTACACTCTTCAGGGTCCTTACAAGCTTCATTTCGGAATCTATTACCTGGATGCACAGGCTGTCCTTGGTCACAGTATCAGCGTCTTCAAGCTTGACAAAATAGCTTAACCTCGCTCCTGTTGACCGGTTCTCACCCTCAAAATAGGCATCTCCGGTAAAATAATAACCCGGGGCATTTTTTGTATCAGCCAGGTAAGCCACCGGGGGTTGAATGGGATATAGGATCGAATTCCGGATCTCCTCCCCTTCCCTGGCCAAAGCCCTGAGCGGCCTGATATCATCCAGAACGTAGGCTGAACGTCCGAAGGTCCCGATGACCAGGTCATGTTCCCTGGGATGTATGACCAGGTCCATCGTGGGAACAGTGGGGTATCCATTGGTCCACTTGGTCCAGTTCTCACCCCCGTCAATACTCACATACAGGCCATATTCCGTACCCAGGAACTGCAAGCGGGGCTCCTCAGGATCCATGGCAAATGACAATACATAGCCGGGAACATCCGATTCATCGAGTACACGGATCCACTTCTTCCCGTAATCGCTGGTATGGAAGAGGTAGGGGGCATAGTCATTCTGTCTGTAATTATTTACTACCACATAGGCTTCTCCACCTTCCATGACCGAGGGAACAATCTGAGGAATCCATGCTCCTTCAGGCAGGCCTTTGATATTTGGAGAGCAATTGGTCCAGCTTTCACCTCCATCGGTGGTGAGCTGTATATTTCCGTCATCGGTACCCGCCCACAGGACACCCTGTTCCACCTGACTGGGTGAGATGGCCAGGATGGCGGTATGGTTTTCCGCCCCGGTCACATCATAGGTAAGTCCGCCACTCTCATTAGATTTCTGTTTTGTGGTATCATTGGTGGTCAGATCACCGGATATGCTTGTCCATGAGTCTCCCCGATCGGTACTTTTATGCACAAACTGACTCCCAAAATAGATCGTATTTGCATCGAAGGGATCCTGGGCAATGGCCGAGTTCCAGTGAAAACGCAATTCTGCATCCCCTGATTTTGCGGGTTTTATATCGACGCTCCCACCTGTATTCAGATTAATCCTCCGCACATTGCCCTGTTGCGACATTGCGTAGCAGGTGGAAGGATCGCCGGGTGCCGGGAGTACATCGAATCCGTCTCCACCCAGGAGGAAATCCCAGTAGGTGTTGATAATGCCTCCTCTGCTCCATAAATAGGCAGGTCCCCTCCATGAACCGTTGTCCTGCATTCCCCCGTATACATGGTATGGCAATTCCATGTCCACGCTGATGTGATAAAACTGGGAAACCGGCAGGTTTGAAATATGCCTCCAGTTCTTTCCCCGGTCATGGGTAATGGCCATGCCTCCATCATTCCCATCGATCATAAAAGCGGGATCCTCCGGATGAATCCACCAGGCATGATGATCCGGGTGTATGTTGGATCCAACAAGGATTGAAAAGGTCTTGCCTCCGTCCTCACTTATATTGACCTGGCTGTATAGACTATATACCCTATTCTCATTGGCTGGATCCACGTATATATCTGCATAGTAAAAGGGCCTGTTACCAATATTCTTCTCACCCCGCTTTTTCCATGAATAACCTCCGTCTGTGGAACGATAGAGTGCATTTTTTTTAGATTCGATCAGCGCATAAACGTATTTGCTGTTTCCTCTGGCAATGGCCAGGCCGATCCGGCCCAGCTCTCCCTTTGGCAGGCCATCCTCAGAACTAAGTTGCTTCCACTTAGCTCCCCCGTCAACAGTCATGTGCAAGCCGGATCCTTCGCCGCCTGACTTAAAGAACCAGGGCCAGCGCCGATGCTCCCACATGGCCACAAAAAGTTTGTTTGGATTGTTGGGATCCATTACCATATCGGCCACTCCCGTCAGATCATTTACATAGAGCACCTGCTCCCAGTTTTCTCCACCGTCTGTGGTCTTATAAACCCCTCGCTCAGGGTTCGACCCCCAGGGACTGCCAATGGCTCCCACGTACACCACATCGGAATTGACCGGATGCACAATGATCCGGTGAATGTGTCGTGTTTGTTCAAGTCCCATAAGCTTCCAGCTCCTGCCTCTGTCCAAACTCCTATACAGGCCATATCCCCCGTTGAGACTGTTGCGGGGATTGCCCTCGCCAGTCCCGGCCCAGATCACATCAGGATTGGAAGGATCAATAGCCAGCGCGCCAATGCTTGCCACCTGCTCCTTTTCAAACACAGGAGTAAAGTTGGTTCCCCCGTTCTCGGTCTTCCACAAACCACCCGAAGCAGTTCCGACAAAGAATACAGAAGCATCGTCCTTTTGCACATCAATGGCTGTCACCCGGCCGCTCATTCCTCCCGGACCAATATTACGGGCCTGCATTCCTTTTAAGAGTTCCATATTCAGCTGCTGAGCAAACAGGGGGCCGAAAGAAAGTGAGCTTAAGATGATTATGAATAATTGTTTCATGGTATTCGGGATTAAAATGGCAGGCAATATAATATTTAATTCAAAATAGCTGATAAGGACCGGACTTATTGTATCAAATATTGAGTATGGATTTGCTAATTTTGAGTACATAACAATTTTCACTATGGCATACACGAAGAATAACCTGGAGATTCATTCCATGATCGCGGATCTGTATGATCGCTATCGTGGCCAGGGATTTATAAATTTCAGAAAGGCCCCTGAGATCAAGGGAACCCAATACCTGGCCCCCATCATTAAGGCTATTGAGATGAAACAGGTACTGCGCCTGTACTACCTTCCTTTCTATGAGGATAAGCCTTATTTTAACGAGGTGCATCCATACCTGCTGAAGGAACATGGTTTCAGATGGTATATGATTGGCTTAAACGAATTCAAGGGAAAGGTAAGAACCTACGCTCTGGACCGCATCCGGGATCTTCAGGATGCTCCCGGGATAGCCTACAGGGAGCCGGAATTTGATACAGGTCAGTATTTCAGGAATACCGTAGGAATTATTGCTCCGCAGGGCGAGCCTCCTCTAATTAAGATTGCAGTACAGAAAACCCAGGCCCAGTACCTGATCACCCAACCCTGGCACGAATCCCAGAATATTGAGCAGGAAGATGAATACCAGATTGTTTTCTCATTCAAAGTCCATCCCACTTACGAATTTAAGTCCCTCTTATTGAGTCTTGGAAAAGACGGGAAAGTACTTGAGCCTGCCTCTTTACAGGAAGAAATAAGGTCCGAGCTAAATCAGATGTTATCCGCTTATTCGGTATAGGAAGCAGCGAAATCCTCGAATGTCTTAGAAAGGTATGCCTCTTCCTTATAATATGCCAGGTATACCTTGAATTGCTCTGCAGTTTTATAACCCGGAGAAGCTTCCAGCACCCTGCCCTTACCATCCACATAGGAAACGGTGGGATAAGAAAGCCGGCCTTTCGTAACAACTGCTGCGATCTCATGGTAGCCCCTTCGACCGTTATCCACAAATTTAAAGGTACGATCCCCGATGACCACATCTTCTTTTCCCTCCGCATTCAATTTCACCGGATAGAAATGCTTGTTCATCATTTCAGCCACAGACGGGTCTGAAAAGGTATTGGCATCCATTCGTTTACACCATCCGCACCAGTCCGTATACACATCAATAACCAGTACCCTGGGATTCTCACTGGCCAGCTGAACTGCCTCTTCAATGGAGTACCACTTCACCTTCTCCTGGGCAGCTGCTGAAGTCAACAGCATGATTGCAAGCCCGATTAGTATAGTCCTTTTTTTTGTTATCATTTTTGCTTTGTATTTCTTTTAACAGGATAGTCGGAACTATGTGCTCATCCTTACATCAAATCACCTGCCAGTTTTCAGCGAAAATAGGGTTTTTATTAATACCCTGTGAGTTACTTTTTCACTATGTTCTATAAAACCACCACAGGCAGTATATTTTTCCTATTTTTAGTGATTATTTTTTTAACCAATAACTTATTTGATGGAAGCACTCAAGAAAAGCATAAGAGATTCTGTAGTTGCAAGATGGACAGCCCTGGGAATTGTTGCATTTACTATGCTGGCCGGGTACTACGTCACCGATGTGATGGCACCCCTGAAAGGTTTACTCGAACAACAACTCACATGGAACAGTGCGGAATACGGATTCTTCACAAGTGCTTATGGATGGTTCAATGTATTCCTGCTGATGCTGATCATCGGCGGGGTGATCCTGGACAAAATGGGAATGCGGTTCACAGGAGTGATGGCAGCTTCCATCATGGTGGCGGGTGCAACCCTGAAATTCTGGGCTGTATCCACCCAATCCCTGGACGGAGTTATGTGGCATATTCTCTGGTTCGATACCAAGGCGCAGGTTTTCATGGCCGCCCTTGGCTTCGCCATTTTTGGCGTTGGAGTGGAAGTGGCCGGAATTACGGTATCTAAAATTATCGTGAGATGGTTCAAGGGCAAGGAGCTTGCATTGGCCATGGGCCTTCAGGTGGCTGTGGCAAGGCTGGGTACTGCCCTTGCTCTGGGGATCTCCTCTCCTATTGCCCTAAAACTGGGCCATGTTTCAAAACCTATCCTGCTTGGACTAGTCCTCCTTTGCATAGGGCTTATCACCTTTATTATCTATACCTTCATTGATAAAAAGCTGGATGCCTCTGAGGCCGAACTGGCAGCCAGCAATAACGAGGTTTCTGAAGATGAATCCTTTAAAATCTTAGATATCGGGCACATTATTACAAACAGGGGATGGTGGTATCTTGCCCTCCTCTGTGTCCTTTTTTACTCCGCAGTATTTCCATTCCTGAAATATGCAGCAGACCTGATGACCATGAAATTTGACGTTTCTGCCAAGCTGGCCGGAACCATTCCAGCCATGCTTCCTTTTGGCACCATCCTTCTGACTCCGCTGTTTGGCGGGATCTATGACAAGAAAGGGAAAGGTGCCACCATTATGATTATTGGTGCAGTGCTTCTGATTATTGTGCATGCCCTCTTCACTATTCCGGTTCTTAATCACTGGTTTATTGCCATCTTCCTGATTATTGTCCTGGGAATCGGCTTTTCCCTGGTGCCGTCTGCCATGTGGCCGTCTGTTCCAAAGATTATCCCGGAAAGGTACCTGGGAACTGCTTTTTCATTGATTTTCTGGGTGCAGAACTGGGGCTTGATGGGAGTTCCCGCTCTGATAGGATGGGTGCTTCAAAAGTATTGCATTACGGGTTATGTGATGAAGGAAGGGGTGGAAGTGGCCACCTACAATTACACACTCCCCATGGCTATATTTACCGGATTTGGCATTCTTGCCCTGATCGTAGCCCTGTTGTTGAAAGCGGAAGACAGGAAGAAAGGATATGGACTGGAACTCCCAAACATTGAAAAAAGTAAATAACATAAAGCAGATATTGAAATGAGTACGATAAGTGATTTAACTCCAAAGGAAGTATGGAAACATTTTCATACACTGACACAAATTCCCAGACCTTCTAAGAAAGAGGCTGAGATAATTGAACACATGAAGAAGTTCGGAGAAGACCTGGGACTGGAAACCATGGTGGATGTGGTAGGCAATGTAATTATTAAAAAACCGGCCACACCCGGGATGGAAAATCGTCAGGGAGTCATTTTGCAGGGCCACCTGGACATGGTTCCCCAGAAAAATAACGATGCAAACTTTGATTTTGAGAAGGATGCCATCGTAGCTATGATTGACGGGGACTGGGTAACTGCAGATGGAACTACCCTGGGAGCTGATAATGGAATCGGGGTAGCAGCAGCCATGGCTGTTCTGGAAGCCAGCAACCTGAAACACGGGCCGGTGGAAGCACTCTTCACTGTGGATGAGGAGACTGGCATGACCGGAGCATTCGGACTTAAACCTGGTTTGCTGAACGGGGACATCCTGATCAATATGGATTCGGAGGATGAAGGTGAACTATATGTTGGCTGTGCAGGGGGCATCGATGTCTCCGCTACCAAATCCTATAACGAAGAAGATGCTCCTGGAGGATGCGATGCCTACCTGGTTCATGTTCATGGTTTAAAGGGGGGGCATTCCGGCATAGATATTCCACTGGGAAGGGCCAATGCCAACAAAGTATTGTTTCGTTTCATGATGCAGGCGGAATCGGATCTGAAAGTGAGGCTCTCTGAAGCTACAGGAGGAGACCTTAGAAATGCGATCCCAAGAGAGTCCAGGGCCATTGTCCTGGTTCCCTCAGAATCTGCCGGAAAATTTGAAGCCATGGTCTCCGAATACCAGGATATATACAGGAAAGAATTTGCCGAAACAGAACCTGATTTATCATTTACCTGTTCCAGCACCAGCATGCCTGCAAAAGTGGTTCCTGTGGAGGACCAGGGCAAATTCATCCGGGGAATATTTGCCTGTCCCAATGGAGTTCAACGCATGAGTCAGAGTATGAAAGGCCTGGTGGAAACCTCCAATAACCTGGCCATCGCAAACATAAAGGATGGGAAATTTACAGCCCTGAACCTGACCCGCTCATCGGTGGACAGTGCGAAGGAAGCCACTGCCTGGAAAATAGCAGCTGTGTTTCACCTGATGGATGCCCAGGTAGAACTGAGTGGTGATTATCCGGGCTGGAAACCCAACATGGATTCCCCGATTCTGAAAACCTGCCAGGATGTGTACAACAAGAATTTCGGGAAAATCCCTGAAATCAAGGGAATACATGCCGGTCTTGAATGTGGTTTGCTGGGAGGGGTTTATCCGAACCTTGACATGATCTCCTTCGGCCCCACCATCAGATTCCCCCATTCACCCGACGAAAAAGTGGAGATTCAAACAGTGAAGAAATTCTGGGATTTTCTGGTAGCCATCCTTGAAGATGTCCCCGAAAAATAAAACCTGTTGCCGCTCAGCACTTTTTGTGCTTAATAGTTGAAAGTGAATCCCTTTTTTATGAACTTTGAAGAAAGTTCAAATGTATGGGCCGCCTAATTACACTTTTGTGTGGTATTGCATTCCTCTCCAACCTTGCCCAGGGCCAGTTTACCATGGCTCCCAGCGTGATCGGATCCGGTGGAGGCTATGCTGAAAATGAAAGTATCAGCCTCTCCTGGACACTGGGTGAATTGGCTGTCAATACCCTGAGCGGGGGTGATTTTATGCTCACCCAGGGATTTCAACAGCCACTTACACTGGGAGTGGGCATGATAGCCAATGAAGCCAACTGGAATATTTCAGTGTATCCCAACCCTGTGAATGATGAACTCCACATCCGATTCGATATCCCATATCAGGATGGTTTTATGATTGAGATTCAGGATGTCACCGGCCGCCTGATCCGGCAGATCCTACATAAAAAAGTAAATCCCGGGGATATCTTAGTGATTAATACCTCCACCTATCCCACAGGTATCTATTTTCTTAAAGTGCTCACCACAGACAAGCAGCAGATACAGGTATTAAACCTGAGGAAATTATAGGATTGAGCAGGATTAAATGAGCTTCTAATTCACAGGAGTGCTCATCAGGGCACCTGCCTGAAAAATGGATATGCGTTGGTCTGAAAGCACTTCTGTTCCATATACTACCTTGAGTCCGGCCACATCAGGCATTCTGTAATAAAGCATGTTCTGAGTTTGATTCGCTCCGCCACCTTCAAAATAACTGCCCGGCATATGGGTTTTTCCCAGCGGTGTTATCTGAACCTCCAGGGGAAGTCCCTCCAGCAATTCGGAAGGAATAAAACCCAGTTGTTCTGAAAACATGGCCAGGTTGTAACGGGAAGGTTCCGAGCCTTTTTCCGGGACAATAAACCAGGTTTTTTTCTTCAGGCGAGAGATGGTCTTGCCTGTAAACAGGGAAAGGTAGGATGCCTCCATCTGATCCATTTTATTCAGGGCAGTACCCATGGCTTCGCCATCAGGGTATACTTCATATTCGCCTGTAAGCATTTCAAACCTTCTCAAGCGGATTTCCAGCAAGAAATCCGCTGCTTCCCTGGCTTTTGTTGAAGGTGATTTCTGCTCAACCACGGTACGCTGGACAGGTACCTGAACATAAGATGTATCCGTAACAAGTGTCTTATACATGGTTTCGGTGCGCTCTTCGAAATTGGTGTATACACCCAGATCCACATACTTAAGGTAATCGGGCTTCTGTGCAGATTCCAGGCCTTCCCCTTTTATACTCTCATGCACGCTCTCGGTTCCATCCAGAATGATTCCCTTATCCAGAAGTCTGTCCAGGGCTTCCCTGTTAAACTCTCCCTTCATTACATTCAGTGAGTAATAATGCTCCGGATCAGGCTCTTCTAAAGCACTGACAGCCACATTGTGTAAGTTCCACCGGCTTGCTTTCTGCCTGATCACCTCGGAGATACCCAGGTATCTTTCTGCATAATCTGCATAAGGACCAGGTATATTCATTGATTCCCTGTAAGTAAGCTCCACTTTTAATACGGTCTGAGGCAGCCCGTAAATATATTGTCCCTTCACACCGGCCGGTTCTTCTCCCAGTTTGGTGATCCGGGTTTCCAAAGGCGTGGTTGTTGCACAGGCCGACAGAAATAATGCAACTGCTATGTATGTAAGTAATCGTCTCATATATGTCTTGAATAAGAAATTTGTTGTGAAATTAGCACTTCCACGTTTTGAATACAAAAAAACATTTGAAGGGTTTCGTTTTTCCGCTTTGTTATCACATGTCCGGGCTTCATCAGGAGTCGCTTATCGAATTCTGCACCTTCCGATCCCCTGGCCAGGGTATTGTTCAAAATATTAATCAGGGGATTGGCCACCTCGCTCTTGATATAAATTAGGGTATGGCCCAGGGCATGTGCTTCTTCTATCACTCTGTTCACCTGGGCAATAAAAGCCTCAGATTGCTCAATATAGCCCTCGGTTGCAGATATTGTTCCACCAATGACCATCAGCATACGAAGTAAAATCTTCACCATAAATCAAAAATATGAAAATCAGGTACTATATAAAAAACCAAACCCGAAAGAGGCCCTGATTTAACGAAGTTTAACTGTTCACAGCTTTGAATGCAGCCCCCATGTAATTGATCATATCCCCGGCAATAAGTGCCTCCTGCCCAATGTCTTCCACTACCAGATCTCCTGCAGCACCATGCAGGTAAACACCAGTCAGGGCTGCATCCAGTGGAGCCATGCCCTGAGCCAGCAAACCGGTAATCAGTCCGGTAAGCACATCTCCGCTGCCTCCTGTGGCCATCCCTGGATTCCCGGAAGTATTGAACCAGTAGGATCCATCCGGTGCAGCAATCCCGGTAAATGCTCCCTTAAGCACCACAACCACCTTGTATTTGCTGGCAAACTCACGCTGCTTCAAATGCCTTGAATAGCTGTCTCCACTGGCACCAGCCAGCCTGTCAAACTCTTTGGGATGCGGGGTTAGTATGCATCCTTCAGGCAGCATGTCGTACCACTCCTGGTTTTGAGACAGAATATTCAGGGCGTCGGCATCAATGACCAGGGGCACCTGTGCCTGTTCCAGTACCATCTTTAATCCCTTTCCGGAATTGGGCTTGCATCCTAGGCCGGGACCGATTCCTATGGCCGAATAGGGCTCCAGATCGGGAGGTTCGCTAAACAGGATATCGGACTGGTCAAGACTCACAATGGCTTCAGGAAAACCTGTTTGAATGATGTTGTAACCGAATCTGGGCACATGCAGGGTAAGCAGTCCGGTTCCGCTCCTAAGGCAGGACTTGCCTGCAAGCAGTGCGGCTCCCATCATTCCGTAACAACCCGAAATAAGCAGTGCATGACCAAAGGTTCCCTTATGCGAAAATCGTTTTCTGACAGGAAGCATGGCACTGATCATAGCGGGCTCAATGGTCTGATAGGGTGTGGAGCTTTCACGGATGACATGGGGGTGCAGTTTTATATCGTGTACCCTCCATTCCCCCACACTGGAATCGTTTTCTTCGAAGAAAAATGACAGAAAAGGAAACTGAAAGGTCAGGGTATATGATGCATGAATCACACTGCTGTAATCATTCTCCCCGTTGTCCTCACCAAAAAGTCCGGACGGGATATCAATGGCTATTACCGTAGATGCATGCCTGTTAATATGTTGTATCACTTCTGCCGGGAATCCTGAGGCTTTTCTTGTGAGTCCGGAACCAAAAATGCCATCCACTACCACATCTTTTTCAGCGATAGCAGGCAGACTGTCCCCCGCTCTGAGCTCCACAACTTTAACTCTGTTCTGAGCTTGCAGTTTTCCCTTATTAAGGGTATGATCGGCCGAGGGAGCTCCAAAATCCAGCAAAAAACATTTTACCCTGAACTGTCGCCCGGCCAGCAGGCGGGCTATTGCAAGCGCATCTCCCCCATTGTTCCCGGGACCCGCAAAAATTACTACCTGCCGATCCGTATGAAAATGCCGTACGTACCAGCCTGCAAGCCTGGTGGCTGCACGTTCCATAAGATCGATGGATGCCACAGGCTCATTCTCGATGGTGTAGGCATCGATGAGACGAACCTGCTCAGCCTTGAAAATTTTCATAACATGCTGTTTTAATCAAATTTAAGAAAAAAGTATTTCTATATTTGTGGCCATTACAGAAATTAAAGTATTTACAAAAATCTCTATCAATGT
>JBDLIM010000061.1:0-25968 GCA_039714915.1 Bacteroidota bacterium | reverse complement strand
ACTTACGACTAATATGCATGTTTTGATTCGCCCTTAGGGACCACCATTCATTGCTTAAGGCCATCGTTGAGTGAATAACTAAAGCGGTCCAGATATTTCCGGTAAGTAAGGTAAAATAGCAGAGCAGGATACCTAAGGGGATGGTCCCGAAGGTCTCGCCAGGGCCCTTATAGAGATGAGCAAATGCATAGAGTGCACAATTCAGGGCGATGGCAGCCCAAACATCCATTACAGCTACCGAGGCAAAAAGCAGAAATCCCCTGAATAGAAATTCATAGCCCAAGAGAAAAACAACCCAGGTGAAGCTACTTAAAGCCAGCATGCCGGGGGACCATTGTTTAGACCTGATTTGAGGGTAAACAGCGAGGTTCCCAGGCTTTGCAGCAGCAAAAGCCCCTGCAATAATGATAAAGGCTATTACTGCAAGTATCCACCAGGGAAGTTGTGACTGAAACGAAAACCCAAGGCCGTAATCCACTAATTTCTGCCCCGGCCATAATGCAATTAGGATAAACGGCAATAATCCCATGAATATGAATCCCCATAACCTTTGTACTATTACTTCCTTTGCCTGCGTGTCAATATCCGGATGTGAACTCCAGATTCGAAGACTTAAGGATTTGTTCCTGGCCAGGAACAAATAGAATGCAAAACCCACGGAGGTCCATCCTACCGCAATGATAAAAAAGAGGATTTCAGGATTCCATTTAAATTCAATCATGGAAAGATCAATTAAGGTCCTATTTCTTGACCATGTCGTTTACCATGGCAGTTACGGTTCGAAAATCAATTTTACCGGTTCCCATCATAGGAAGCTCTTCGATCACGAAAAATTGCCTTGGGAGGGAAATGTTGGGTAAATCCTTCCCCATCTTTCTGAGCATGGCAACCTTGTTTATCTCCTTGGTAACAGCTGCCACTATGCTTGATCCTTTTACCTCATCCGGAATTTCCACAATGCAACATGACACACCTTCGGGAAGGTGTTTTTCCATTTCGTTTTCAACCCTTACCAGGGATACCATTTCACCTCCGATCTTGACAAAGCGCTTAAACCTGCCTGAATGCCACAGGTAAGCGTCTTCATCCAGGTAACCCATATCTCCTGTATTATACCAGCCATCCACAATGGCTTCCCCAGTTAACTCGGGTTCATTCAGGTAGCCTTTCATAATCAGGTCCCCTTTTACCAGTATTTTTCCTACCTCTCCGGTTTTACAATCTTCACCTGTCTCCAGGTGTTCAATACGAACTTGTACGTTGGGTATAACCTTACCAATACTGCCCGGTTTGTTGAATTCCGGTGAATTTACAGATACAACCGGTGAGGTTTCGGTAGCACCATAGCCTTCCAACAGCGTGACTCCATGTTTCTTCTGGTAGCCTTCACGCAAAGCATCGGGACACTTATCTGCCCCGGCAACCATAATCCGGAGAGATTTGAAATCACCCGGTTCCGATTTCTTAAGGTAGCCCCAGAAGAAACTGGGTGTGCCCACCATGATGGTCGGTCTCTCTTCACGGGCAATCCCGCAGATAGTCTGAAAGTCGGTGGGATTTGCATAGGTGACCATGGTCATGCCTTTTACAAATGTTACCCATAAGTTTACGGTCAATCCGAAAATATGAAAGAAGACCAGGTTGGCAAGCAGGATATCCGATTCGTATATACCTACGTATTCACTGAAATCTATAATATTCGTTGCCAGGTTCTTATGTGTAAGCTGTACCACCTTTGGATCCTTTTCGCTTCCACTGGTAAAGAGGATAGCCGCATTATCGTCTTCATGTCCACCATGGATGCTGTTCAGGATCATAGCTGTGGGGAGTTTGGTTCTTAAAGCTGCTTTTAGCTTATCACCTGTGCTTACGCTTTTCATTATATCCTCAATAAGCACCATCCCATCGATCATGGGGCAGTCGATCTTTTCAAGCAGTGCCTTGGAAGTAATAATGGTCTTGAAGCTGCATTTATCCTGTGCATATTTAGCGTTATTTTCCGCACCGGTAGAATAGTTAATCATCACTGGAACCCGACCGCTCATCAGGGCTCCAACAGTAGCCAGGGCACATCCTGCCGAGGTTGGGATCATTATCCCGATGTAACCCTCGTCGTATTTTTTAAATTTTTTCGCCAGGATCAGTGCTCCGATAAGTGCACGACTGTAACTGACATCACTTTTGGTGGTTTTGTCCTTGATGGCAAGCTTCTTTGCATGCTTTTTGGCCATCCGGACAAACTGCTGATGAAGTAACATATTATTCAATTTAGATTTAAAAGGGTAATTTAGTCGGATAAATATAAGAAATTGAATGAATCTTGGGCCCATATCTTGCGCATATTAAAAAACTGGTAGTTATCCTCTTATGCTTTAGCGGGTCCCTGCTCCTCGGACAGAACAGGGGAGGAATCAGCGGAGTGGTTTTGGATGCTGAAAGTGCAGAACCAATGCTGGCAGTGAGTATTAGCGTAGACAAACGCACAGGGACCATCTCGGATATAGAAGGGAAATTCATTCTTGAACTGAGTGCCGGAACACATACCCTGGAATTATATTATGTGGGGTATAAAATGGTGCGAAAGGAGGTCAGGCTGGCGGCCGGTGAACAGATCCATCTGGATATCATGATGAAAGTCAGAAGCCGGATGTTGGATGAGGTGGTGGTAAGTGCCGGAAAATACGAACAGAAGATATCGGATGTAACGGTTTCCATGGAGCTCATTAAACCTCATCAGCTTTCAAATCAAAATATTGTTTCTCTTGATATGATCCTGGAAAAAACGCCTGGAATAAGTATTCTGGATGGACAACCAAGCATCAGGGGAGGCAGTGGCTTTAGTTATGGTGTCGGAAGCCGGGTACTGATGCTGGTGGATGATTTGCCCATGATCTCGGCCGATGCCGGGGATATTAAATGGGACTATATGCCTGTGGAGAATCTGAATCAGATAGAGGTAATCAAAGGCGCATCTTCGGTACTCTTCGGATCATCAGCCCTGAATGGGGCTATCAACCTTCGTACCCGTTTTCCCGGCAACAAGCCGAAAACCGAGGTGACACTTTTTGGTGGAGCCTACCTTGAACCCAAACGTAAAGAAATGGTATGGTGGGACAGGAATCCGCTTACGGCCGGAGCTTCCTTCTCCCATTTAAGAAAGATTGGAAATCTGGACCTCTCGGTTGGGGGCAACTACTTCAAAAATGAAGGCTACCGCACTGGCGACTACCAACACAGCATCAGGGGCAATCTGGGTCTGCGTTACAAGTTTAAGAAAATTGAGCGTCTTTCGGCAGGAGTATCAATGAGTGGGATGTATGTAGATAAGGCAGACTTCCTTCTATGGCAGGATGCCGATTCAGGTATATATATTCAGAATCCTTCCACGGTGGTGCCCCTGACAGGACACAGGTACAACATTGATCCCTATTTGGAATATTATACCCCCGATGGAGATAAGCATACGCTTAAAACCAGGCTTTACAGTGTGGGGAATGCCACTCTGGATGTGGCAAGAAATAGTTTTTCCAAACTATGGTACGGTGAATACAGGTATTTGAAGAAATTCGGATCCCGTACCAATTGGACCAGTGGGCTTTCCTTTTCGCGAAATACCATACTGGCCAACCTCTACGAAGATCACAAAGGCTCCAATACTGCCATCTATTCCCAACTGGATGCACAGATAGCTAATCGTCTGAAACTTTCTTCCGGGGTACGCTGGGAAATGAATTCACTGAATGGAGAGCTATTTTATTCCCTGCCTGTGTTACGAGCAGGCTTGAACTACCAGGTAGGGAAAGCAACTTTTATAAGAAGCTCTTTTGGCCAGGGATATCGCTTCCCTTCCGTTGCTGAGAAATTCGCCAGTGGCGAATTCGCGGGACTTCATATTTTTGCGAATCCCGGATTGGAACCCGAGCGGGGATGGAGTGCCGAAGTAGGTATAAAGCAGGGATTCAAGTGGAGTAACTGGATGGCCTATGCGGATCTGGCCCTGTTCTGGACAGAATATAATAACATGATCGAATATACATTCGGAGCTTTTCCTCCTGATTCCGTTGAAATTCCGGGCATAGAACATGTGGGATTCAAAGCACTCAATATTGGCAGTGCCAGGATTAACGGGGCGGAACTGACTTTCAATGGAATGGGAACACTGGGGCCTGTGGGACTGGTGCTTTCGGGCGGCTATACTTTTATGAACCCGGTGGATCCATCCATTATTGAAGAGTCCGGTAAAGGGGAGGATGAGGCTTACATTCTTAAATACAGGCGACGTCACCTGTTCAAGGCGGACCTTGAAGCAGAGCTATGGAAGGTTTTTGCCGGTATGAACCTGCAATATAACTCCCGGATGATTAATGTGGATGAGGCTTTTATTGACAATCTGGTCGGGAATTTACTGCAGCCGGGTTTCCCCGGGTACTGGGATGAACATGCCGGCGGATATACCCTGATCGATTTCAGGCTGGGATGGAACATTACTGAGATGTTCAGGATCAATACCATCCTGAAAAATGCATTTAATGTGGAATACCTGGGCAGACCCGGAGATATTGGTCCCCCGCGAAATATAACACTTCAGGCAAAAGTCACTTTCTGAGCCTTACCTTGATTTAATAAATTTCCCTGTGTATAATTCGGAACTGTTCGTAATGCGGTAAAAATAGGTTCCGGGATTTAATGTACTCCCGTTAAAATTAAAATAATGCTCACCCGGAGGAGCTCCCTGCATTTCTTCGTGCATCAGCCTGCCCAGGATGTTATAGACCTGCAGTTTGATGTGGTCATCAAAAGGAGTATAAAAACCAAGCCTGGTTACTTCAGAAAAAGGATTGGGAGCAGTGGGAAGCACCTGAAAATCGTTGATCTTGTAAGGATCCAGTCCGGAAGTCTCATTCACAGTTATTACGACTGAAGAATCGTCAACAACTTGTGTTCCTTTCACAATTTGATTGAGATAATGTATGAAAGGAGAAACATATATAACTAAAGCGTATTCCCCGGCTTCTGTAGGTGTGCCGGTAATCTGGATACAGTATGCCGAATCCGGGTAAAATTTTTCAGCGTTTGCATGATATTCAATTCCGGGAGGAAGGTTCTTTACTGAGTCTACTTCAATATAGGCTATTCCAATTTGAACTTCCCCCACAGTTGCTGTATCCGGAGCTATCACAGTAATCACTTCATCATAAAGCTCGTTCACCACTGCCGGAGGCATGTTCGGCGGACAAATCTGACCCGGATCACCGGTATCCTTGCAATTTACAGTATCAGGTTCACATTGTGCAATTAGCTTCAAAGAAGGTAAGAAAGCTAAAGCGAAGACGAGCAACAGCGTGTTGAATGGATGTTTCATAGCTTCACGTATCGATTTATACAAATATAGCAGCATTTGTGACGAATGTCAATTTATCATTTAGACAATTAATTTAATATCATTCTAAAATCAAATTATCTATCTTTGCTTCTTGTTTTAAACTAAACACTTAAAAATTAGAGTTATGAACAATATTTTTGCCCTGTTCTGGTTGCTTCCCCTTGCTGCTGTTGTGGCACTTGTATTTGCATGGTTATTCTTCAAAAACATGATGAAGAACTCCGAGGGAACCGACCGGATGAAAGAGATTGCACAATATGTGCGTGAGGGTGCTATGGCCTACCTGAAGCGCCAGTACCGTGTGGTCGGACTTGTCTTTGGTGTCCTGCTGATTATCCTGATTGTCCTGGCATACCTGGGTGTACAAAATCCATTTGTACCCATAGCATTCCTGACTGGTGGCTTCTTCTCCGGACTTTGTGGGTTCCTGGGAATGAAAACTGCCACCTTTGCTTCGGCCAGAACGGCCCATGGGGCCTCCCAGTCACTGAACAAGGGGCTGCAGGTCGCTTTTCGAAGTGGTGCCGTTATGGGACTGATCGTTGTTGGATTCGGACTGCTTGATATCACCGGCTGGTTCTGGATCCTGAACAAATTTGTCTTCAGTGTGGAGAACATGACCCATGGCCTGCATTGGGCCGGGCTCACCCTGGTACATGAAGGGACCACAGAAAAACAGAAGCTTATTGAGATCACGGCAGTGATGCTCACTTTCGGGATGGGCGCTTCCACCCAGGCACTCTTTGCCCGTGTGGGCGGTGGAATTTATACCAAAGCTGCCGATGTAGGTGCCGACCTGGTTGGAAAAGTGGAAGCCGGGATTCCCGAGGATGATCCCCGCAACCCCGCTACCATTGCCGATAACGTAGGTGATAATGTGGGTGATGTGGCCGGAATGGGTGCTGACCTGTATGAGTCCTATGCAGGTTCCATCCTTGCAACTGCCGCACTGGGAGCTGCCCTTCCGGGACTCACCGCTACCCAACAGGGACAGGCCGTTGTGGCTCCCATGATCGTTGCCGGAATCGGTATTATTCTCTCCATTGCAGGGATCTTTATGGTGCGTGCCAAGGAGTCAGCTACGCAGAAAAACCTGCTCAATGCCCTGTTGCTTGGTACCGGGGGAAGTTCCATCCTTATCCTTGCTGCGATGGCCGTTATGGCCGCAACGGGTATGGTTACCTGGGGTATTTTTGGTGCAGTTGTAGCTGGTTTGGCAGCAGGGGTTATCATCGGACAGGGAACAGAGCTCTTTACCTCGGACGAATATAAATCGACCAAAGGAATCGCCGCTCAGGCCCAGATGGGTCCTGCCACCACTATTATTGACGGAATTGCCATAGGGATGTACTCTACTTGGATCCCGGTTGTTACCATCGTCCTTGGTATCATTGCTGCCTTTGGATTCTCCGGTGGATTTGTCGAATTCTCCAAAGGGGTTTACGGAATTGGTTTTGCAGCCGTTGGAATGCTCTCTACACTGGGAATTACCCTTGCAACCGATGCATTTGGCCCCATTGCCGATAATGCAGGTGGTAATGCCGAGATGGCCGAGCTCCCACCCGAGGTGCGGGAAAGGACCGATGCCCTGGATATGCTTGGGAACACCACCGCTGCCACAGGTAAAGGATTTGCCATTGGTTCGGCTGCCCTGACTGCTATGGCACTGCTTGCAGCCTACATGGAGGAGGTGAGACTCTGGCTTGGGAGAATCGCTGATAAAACGATCGACGGGTTTAAGCAGGTGGGTGATACCATCTTCTATACAGATCATGCTCCGGTTGCAACGGATGGGGTCAATGTGGTTGAACTTGCCACAGCCAATATCCACGATTTTGTAGCAGCCTATGATCTTTCCGTTTTTAATCCCATGTTGCTGGGAGGGATCTTTTTCGGCGCCATGATGGCCTTTGTATTTAGTGCGATGACCATGAAAGCGGTAGGTCGTGCTGCAGGTGCAATGGTTGAGGAGGTACGCAGGCAGTTCCGGGAGATCCCCGGGATTATGGAAGGAAAAGCCACACCCGAATATGCAAAATGCGTGGCCATATCCACCAAAGGTGCACAGCGTGAAATGATCCTTCCTTCACTCCTGGCCATCATCGTTCCCATTGTGATCGGGATCGTACTGGGTGTGGCAGGTGTGATCGGTCTCCTGGTTGGTGGCCTGACCACTGGCTTTACACTGGCCGTGATGCTCAACAATTCGGGTGGTGCCTGGGACAATGCCAAGAAATTCATCGAAAAGGGCAACTACGGCGGAAAAGGGAGTGACGCTCATAAAGCAGGTGTTGTTGGTGATACCGTAGGTGATCCTTTCAAGGATACCTCAGGACCTTCCCTGAACATCCTGATCAAACTGATGACCATGGTATCCGTGGTTATGGCCGGTCTGACCGTTACCATCGGCCTGTTCAGCTAAAACATTCTTACATTAATTTGAATTTCAAACCGCCCCGGGATGCCGGGGCGGTTTCTTTTTGGGTGGTGTTTCGAAAATAAAGTACCTTGTAAAACTTATAAAATCTTGTATTTAGTATGGCATTTCTAAGACCGGAAAACAGGAAAACCATCCTGCTGTTCACCCTCATGGGATTGTTTCTGTTTGCACATGTGCACTCACAGGACAAGGGATTTGAACATTTCATTAGTGCAGAAGGGAACAAGTTGATGGACGGGAACCGGGAGTTCAGGTTTATTTCCATGAACATCCCCAATCTGAATTTTGTGGAGGATGAACTGGAGTTTTCCCGGGAGCATCCTTACCGCCTGCCCGATGAATTTGAGATCAGGGATGCCATGAAGACCGTGAGCCAGATGGGAGGGAAGGTGATCCGCATCTATACCCTTCCTGTGAAGCGATCCGATGAAGCCGATGCAGTACCGGCCTATGTAAGCGGACCGGGCCGGTTCAATGAAGAGGCTTTCAGAACCACCGACCTGATGCTGAAACTTGCCAATGAAGAGGGGGTGCGTATTATTTTCCCGCTGCTTAACAACTGGAAGTGGATGGGAGGGGTTCCGCAATATGCTGAATTCAGGGATAAGGCAGAAGAGGAATTCTGGACCGACCCGCAACTGATCATGGATTTTAAGAAGACCATTGCATTTGCCCTGAACCGTACCAACACGCTGACCGGGGTGAAGTATAAGGATGACAAGGCGATCCTGTGCTGGGAGACCGGCAATGAGTTGATGAGCCCTGAAAGCTGGGTAAAGGAGATAGCAGCCTACATTAAATCCATTGACAGGAACCACCTGCTGATGGATGGCTATTTTGCCATCGATAACCAGCGGCAGGTGTATGAATCGTCGGTCCTGGACCCCAATATCGACATCGTATCATCCCACCATTATGAACAGGACCCCATTTCCCAGCTGGAAAACATTCAAAAAAACCTGGATGTGATCAGGGGAAGAAAACCCTATGTGCTGGGTGAACTGGGATTCAGCAGCAATGCAGCCATTGAGCGTGTATATGATTTCATCATTGCCAGGGAGGATATTGCAGGAACCCTGAACTGGAGCATCCGCTCGCACCGGAGGGAGGGCGGTTTTTACTGGCATTCAGAACCGGTGGGGCACGATTTCTACAAGGCTTACCACTGGCCCGGGTTCAGCAGCGGAGAAAAATATGGAGAAACCGGCCTGCTTCACCTGATGAGAACCAAAGCTTACGAGATAAGCGGCACCGCTGCTCCTGCGCTGCCGGTCCCGGATGCCCCTGCATTGCTGACTCCTGATCATGTGTACGCCATCTCCTGGCAGGGCTCGGCGGGTGCTTCGGGATACAACATTGAACGTTCCGGGCGTGAAGAGGGGCCCTGGGAGCAGATCGCCTTCAACGTTTCTGATGCCGCTGTGCAATATGGCTCACTCTATAACGACAGATCTGCTGTATCCGCTAAGGAATATTTTTACAGGATACAGGCCATGAATGCATCCGGGGTTTCCGGTTGGTCTAATGTGGCCGGACCAGTGAAAGCTTCCGGGGGTGCCCTGATTGATGAGATGAGTGGTCCCATGAATTGCTACCAGGTCAGAGAGCTTGATTTTACCAGCGGGCAGGACCGGAAATTCAGGGAAGATTCGGACCGGCTGAAGGGGCAGAAAGGCAGCGAAGTGGTCTATTATCTCCCTGCTAACATCGAATCGATCCACATCCATTCATTTGAACAGCATTCGGAGGCAGCCTTATCCCTGATGGTCTCCACGGATGGCATGGATTATCAGTCCTGTGATTTCGAGGTTTCAGGCAGGAGAACCACCCTGGGCGACTACGGGTACTGGGATGCCCTGTTGTACAGCAGCTATCCGGAAGGAGCCGCTTACCGGTTTCTGAAAATCGTTTTTCAACGGGAAGCACAGGTGGGCAGAATACAAATCGTGTACCAATGAGGTATATGGGATTTTATTGTTTGATTATGCTACCTTGATCTTCCAGGTACTTTTTCAGTTGAAACTCTTCCCCGTCAAATACCCCGTAGGTAAAATTGACTATCCAGTCCCCAAGGCCTATAACGCGGCTGTTATCTGCGATCCGGATATCAAAGGGTATGTGCCGGTGACCGAAAACAAAGAATTCTATTTCAGGATGTTCCAGAATTCGCCTTCGGGCATACTGAATCTGGTGTTCCTTATCCACTCCCAGGAATTCTTCATAAGCGCCCTTTTGCATTCGACTCTTTTTAGACCACCAGTGTGCAAATGAGGTGGAACCATTGGGGTGGATCCTGGCAAAGAACCACTGCATAAGACGGTTCTTAAATATCCTCTGCAGCATCTTGTAAGAAAAATCGCCATGGTGCAAACCATCTCCGTGACCCAGCAGGAACTGGTGCTGATTCCAGCTTCTGATCAGGGCTTCCCGGTGAATCTCTAATCCTATTTCTTTCGACAGGTAATTAAAAACCCAGATATCATGGTTCCCGGGAATCAGGTGGATTTTCACCCCTGAATCGTTCATAGAGGCTAGTTTTCCGAGGAAGCGTGTAAATCCACGGGGAACCACTTTTTTGTATTCAAACCAGTAATCAAAGATATCCCCAAGCATCCATAGTTCGGCAGCCTGATCTGTAATTTCATCCAGCCATTGTACAACCAGCTTTTCCCGATTAAGGCTTTCATCCGGCGGGTACATGCCCAGGTGGAGATCGGAGATAAAGTAGATATGTTTCTTTCCTGGCATTGGAAATTATATAAGGTTGTCCAGCCAGGTTTCCAGATTCCTTCCATACAGGTTTTTCGCCACGATATCACCATCCCGGTTTATCAGGAAGGTGCTTGGAATGGAAGTGACATTGTAATAGAGGCTGGCTTTTGATTCGGGGAAGGAAAGCTCCGACACGTTGATCCATTCAAATTCGTTGAAGTCCATGGCATTCATCCAGCTGATCTTGTTGTTATCAAGTGAAATGGCATAGATTTCGAAGTCCCGGTCATGATACTTCTTATAGGTGGACTTAAACTGCAGAAGCGTCTGAATGCTTGCATCGCTCCCGGAAGCCCAGAAGCAGACCAGAATCACTTTGCCCTTTAAGGCCGAGAGGCTGATCTCCTTTCCATCCCGGTCAGGAATGGAAAGATCCAGCATACCCGCTTCTTTTCCATCGGCCATCTCCAGCAGTTTATTCACTTGTATGGCATTGTTAAATCTGGCTTCTTTCTGCCTGATGTCGGCCCGAAGCGATTGTGTAAGTGTAGAGTTTGGATACGCCAGCTCCAGGGAATCTGCAAGTGTTTTAAAATACTGGAGGTCATTTTCGCTTCCCAGGATCAGGTTTTCCTCATTGTATTTCTGGTAAAGAGCATATACGCTTGACAGGGAGGTCATATGTTCCACCAGGTATTTAATGGTGAATCTTTTTTGTTTAATGATGGTTTGTGCATAGGCACTGCGGATCAGTTCCAGCTGCAGGCTATCCGGCGCATTTAAGGAGTCGGCAGCATTTTGAAGAGAATCCAGCTCCATCCGGGTCCGGTCCAGATGTTCCACCAGCATCCTGATTCCTTCCGATTCTGCCGAACCATTCACCTGGTAAGCACTTCCAAAAGAGTCATGGGATGTATGGATCCTGACTTTCTCCCCAGGCGAGAGAAGAAGGTTTATAATCCTGCCTTCCTGGCTTTTTATGACGAAAAGCTCAGGATCCTCCAGCCGGGTCCTGAATGAAAAGGAATCATCCTTTTTTACCCTTACTGAATCCACAAGGGAGGTGCGGTTCACATCCAGTCTTTCGAGTGTAAGCAATTTATCTTTCCCCCCTGTAACGTGGCCCCTGATCTCTGTAGGGTTGCTGCTGCAGGCAACCAGCCCAAGCAGCAGAATCCACACAATAATGCCCTGTATGTTTCTCACCATCTTATTAATTGAAAATGTGTTCAAGTTTGTTTATTAGTTCTGCTCCAAACAGATTTATTTCCATTATTCTTCCCGAAGGATCTATCAGTACATTGAAGGGTATCCTATCCACATGATACAGATCCACTGCAGAGCCTTCCCAGCGTTTCAGATCACTCACATGATTCCAGTTCAACTGATCTTCCCTGATGGCACTTAACCAGACTTCTCTGTCCTCATCCAGGGATACCTGCAGGATCTTGAAAGGCTTATCCCCATAAGTCTCCATGGCCTCCTTCAGGTTGGGATTTTCTTCCCTGCTCAGGCGACTCCAGGCTGCCCAGAAGTTCAGCAAAACATAAGAATCTTTCAGGTCCGAAAGGGCCAGCTGACTCCCATCAGGGCGTGAAGATACAAAATCGGGAGCGATCTTTCCTTTTTGAAGGGGCTCCTTTGCCCGATTATCACTTAACAGGTGTTCAGATTCTATAACCTGGGCATGCAGAAGCTTTACAGCTTCAAAATCACTGTAGCGGATCATTAATGCGGAGTCCACGAATTTATAAACCTGGAGATCCTCTCCGGGGTGAAAAACCGGGAGTCCCTGTCCGTACAGGTTGTAAAGTGCTACCAGGATCGCAAGGGAGCCGGCATTCTCTTCCATGTAAGAAACGGAATATTCCCTGAATTGATCCGTGATGGAATCAAACTGCCTGTCAAATTCCGCTTTCAGGGCCGGATACTCAGGCGAGGAGACATATGCCATATTCTTCCTGGCAATCTCCCCCAGGGCCTTCAGGGTATGTTTATGTTCAGCGGACAAAGTCCGGAGCAGGGCCGATCCCGGGGACCCCTGTACCCGGTATTCATCTGTACTTTTTGCTGTTCCTTCGAATTTAAGCGATTCTCCCGGTTCCATCAGAAGAGTTACGTAAGCCGAATTCCCATAACGCAGCACGTAAAATGCAGGCTGATCAGCGGTGAAAGATATTTCGAAGGCACCCGATCCGTCACAAAGGACAGTATCCACAGGAATGTATTCCCTGGCTCCCATCTCTTCCAGGACAAGCTCAGCTCCCGGGTATCCTTCAATAACTCCTTTTATACTTAGCTGATGGCTGGCATTTACAGGCTGTTCTGTATTAGGATTGCTGCGATTACAGGCAATAGAAATACTAAGCAAACAGGTGATCAGGTAAAAAGCTATTCTGACTGGCATTACAGATATTTTTTTTGTAAAAATAGCAAGAATGTAATATGTAATAATTAGTTTCTAAATTTGTATTTTAATACTAAACTACTGCTGCTCTTTATTTATTGTTAGTAATTTTGTAGCCTGTTATTGAATTTGACATTTTAATTCCCCTGTTAATGAGTTACCTGAAGTTTGAAAAGTCCGAACTGGTTAATCTGGAGTATTCTCTCTCCAGAGAGTTGATCAGATCAAACCGTGCGGGTTCCTATGCATCGACCACCATTGTTGGATGTAATACGAGAAAGTACCATGGTCTTCTTGTGTGCCCCCTGGAGGAAATGGATGGCGAACATCACGTACTGTTATCCACACTGGATGCAACGATAATTCAGCATGAGAAGGAGTTCAACCTGGGAATTCACAAGTACGAAGGTGATAGTTACCTTCCTAAAGGACATAAATACGTTAGGGATTTTGACGCTACAAAAGGATCTTACCTGATCTACAGAGTTGGAGGAGTTGTCCTGTCAAGGGAAATCCTCCTTGTTTCAAAAGCAGAGCAGGTATTGATTAAATATACCCTGCTCGAGGCTAATTCAGATACATTGTTACGTTTGAAGCCATTTCTGGCATTCAGGAACTATCATGCCCTGAGCAAATCAAACCTTTATGCCAATACCAGGTATTCTCCGGTAGGCAATGGCATCAAATCACGGCTGTATGAAGGTTATCCGGACCTTTTTATGCAATGCTCCAAACCAGTGGACTTTATCCCGGTTCCTGACTGGTATTATAACATAGAATATATGGAGGAGCAGAGACGTGGTTACGAATACAAGGAAGATTTATATGTCCCCGGACATTTCGAAATGCCCATAAAGAAGGGTGAATCCGTGGTATTCTCAGCTTCCACCTCCGAGATCGCACCCGATGGGCTTAAGCGTAAATTCAGATCAGAATTAAATTTCCGTATTCCCAAAGATAGTCTTAGAAATTGCCTCTTAAATGCTGCCCAGCAGTTTATTGTCAGGAAAAAGGTGGATACGGAAATCAGAGCCGGATTCCCATGGTCGGGAACCTGGGGACGGGATACCTTTATGGCGCTTCCCGGCCTTACCTTAAGTACCGGGGATCTGTCCACAGCGCGAAAGGTGATAGCTACGATGGTTTCGGATTTGAAAGATGGCTTATTTCCCAATGTTGTTTATAAAGGCACACCTGTATTTAATTCGGCGGATGTTTCTCTTTGGTTCATTTGGGCCCTGCAGCAATATGCCCGGTATGATCCTGAATATGATATCTGGAAGAAATATGGAAAAGTGATCAAATCCATTCTTTCATCTTACAGGGATGGATTTGCAGGGATTGTTCATATGATGGATAACGGATTGATTTTTGCTTCCAAGGATGGAACCGCTCTTACATGGATGGACGCCATGGTGGAAGGTGTGCCGGTTACTCCCCGCAGTGGTTCCCCTGTAGAGATAAATGCCCTTTGGTATAATGCAGTTTGCCAGGCACTGGAATGGGCGGATCAACGGGATAAGGCATTTGTAAAAAGTTGGAATGACCTTCCGGAGCTCATTGCTAATTCATTTATTGAGCAGTTTTGGAATGAGGATAAAGGGTACCTGGCTGATTATATCAATGGCTCTTACAAGGATTTTTCGGTCAGGCCCAACCAGGTGATGGCTGTGGCTGTAGACCATTCTCCACTTCCCCTGGAAATGAAGAAATCTGTTTTGGATGTCATTGAGGGAGAGCTTCTTACCTCTCGTGGCCTCAGAAGCTTGTCTCCAAAAAATGAGGCTTATAAAGGAATAGTGGAAGGAAACCAGGAAAAAAGAGATAGTGCATATCATCAGGGAGCTGTCTGGCCCTGGTTGCTCGAACATTTTGTGAAGGGCTACCTGGAAGTGCATAAAAAGTCAGGACATAATCTGGTTGTAAGAATTTGCGATGGATTTGAAGAGGTTCTGGATAGCAGGGGAATTGGCAGTATTTCTGAACTTTATGATGGCAATCCTCCCCATATGGCCCGGGGTGCGATTTCTCAGGCGACCGGAGTTGCTGCATTATTAAGAATTGGCGAGATGATAGACAGCTTTAATTAATTATTCAATATCTCGATTTTATGAGGGTACTGATGTTTGGGTGGGAATTTCCACCTCATATTTCCGGAGGATTGGGCACAGCGTGTTACGGACTTACCCGCGGCATGTCCTCAATCGATAATCTGGAGATCCTTTTTGTGGTTCCAAAGGCTTATGGCGATGAAGATCAGAGTCGAATGAAGGTGCTTGGAGCCGGTGACGTTAGCGTTGACATCAGGAAGGTAAGAGAAACTAAGTATCTGAAAGACCTTTCGTACATTGAGATCAATTCAAACCTTGTCCCATACACTTCTCCTGAAGAGTATGAGGAACTTGTCGATATGGCTGAACACCGGGGGAAGCGATTTGTGGAAACAAGCATGGGGGGGAAGCTTCACTTCACCGGTAAATATGGCAAGAACCTCTATGAAGAAATTGCAAATTATGCGGTGGTAGCCGGGGAAATTGCATTAAAAGAGGATTTTGATATTATTCATTCTCACGACTGGCTCACCTATCCGGCAGGCATTGCTGCAAAAAGAGCTTCAGGGAAATCCCTGGTGATCCATGTACATGCTACAGATTTTGACCGGAGCGGAGGGAAAGTAAATCCCACGGTTTTCGAAATTGAAAAAACCGGGATGCATATTGCCGATAAGATCATTGCTGTCAGCAACCTGACCAGAAATACAGTGATTGAAAAATATGGGATCCATCCCGATAAGGTGGTTACTGTGTATAATGCGGTAGATCCCATTACGGATCATGAAAAACTGAAGCTGAAGCGGGGTATAAATGATAAGGTGGTTACCTTCCTGGGCAGGGTTACCCTGCAAAAGGGACCTGAATACTTTGTGCAGGCAGCATATAAGGTTCTTCAGAAAATGGACAATGTGAGGTTTGTTATGGCAGGGAGTGGCGAGCTGCTGGAGAAAATGATCCAATGGACTGCAGCCCTGGGCATATCAGACAGGTTTCACTATACCGGTTTTCTAAAGGGGGATGACGTATTCAGGATGTTCTCCATCAGTGATGTATATGTAATGCCGTCTGTATCGGAACCATTCGGAATATCCCCGCTGGAGGCCATGCAGTCCAATGTGCCGTCCATCATCTCCCATCAGTCGGGTGTGGCAGAGATTCTGAAATATGCTTTTAAGGTAGATTTCTGGGATGTGGATGCATTGGCCGATGCCATATACGGGCTCTTGAACTATCCCTCTCTGGCTGAAATGTTCAGGAAGCATGGGGTGCAGGAAGTGAATGATATGAAGTGGGAGAATTCGGGAAAGAAAGTACACTCAGTTTACCAGGAATTTGTATAGCAACTTATTACTATTCATATGAGAACCATTTGTTTATATTTCCAGGTCCATCAACCTTTCAGGTTCAGAAGATATCGTTTTTTCGACATTGGCAACGAGCATTATTATTACGATGATTATTCCAATGAATCTATTCTGAATAAAGTAGCCCAAAAATGCTATCTGCCGGCCAATGAATTAATGCTGAGCCTGATCCGGAGGCATGAAGGACAGTTTAAAATTGCCTACTCCATATCGGGCATTGCCATGGAGCAGTTCAGGTTGTATGCACCTGAAGTACTCGAGAGCTTCAGGAAGCTTGCGGATACCGGACAGGTGGAGTTTTTATCGGAGACTTTGGACCATTCTTTATGTTCCCTGAAGGGACGTGATGAATTTGTACGACAGGTAAAAGCTCACCGGGCACTTACCAAAGAGTATTTCGGGCAGGAACCCAAAGTATTCCGGAATACAGAGCTTATATACTCAGATGAAATAGGTGCCATGGTGGCCCGAATGGGATTCAAGGCTATGTTGACCGAAGGAGCCAAGCATGTGCTGGGATGGAAAAGTCCCAACTATCTTTATTGCAATGCCATCAATCCGAAATTGAAATTACTCCTTAAAAATTTCAAACTCAGTGATGATATAGCTTTCAGGTTCTCTAATAAAGGATGGGACGAGTATCCTTTAACAGCGGAAAAGTATGTGGACTGGTTGAATCAGGCCCCCGAAGAGGAGGAGGTAATAAACCTTTTTATGGATTACGAGACCTTCGGGGAACATCAATGGAAGGAGACAGGGATATTTGATTTTCTGGAGGCATTGCCCGGTGTGGTGTTAAATAATTCGCCCTTTACTTTCAGCACTCCGTCGGAGGTTGCCGATAATCTTCAGGTAGTTTCAGCCGCTCATGTGCCAAATCCCATTTCATGGGCTGATGAGGAGCGTGACCTGACTGCCTGGTTGGGAAATGAAATGCAACATGAAGCTTTTAATAAGCTGTATTCACTCACAGATAAAGTGTATTCAGTGGACGATGATGCCATCAAACAGGACTTTGACTACCTGCAGGTAAGTGATCATTTTTACTACATGTCGACCAAGTTTTTTTCAGATGGGGAAGTCCATTCCTATTTTAATCCCTACGATACTCCTTATGATGCATTCATCAATTACATGAACGTATTGAGTGATTTTGAGATCAGGGTGAATGCGGCTATTCAGACAGGCGTTGATAATGATGTAGCACGTTTAAGTAAGATTATTAAAGAGAAAGAAGAACAGCTGGAAAAGCTCGAAAAACGTCTGGCAGTAAAGAAGACCTCCACCCCAAAGAAGCCTTCAACTCCGAAAAAGACAAGGGCAGCCACAAAAAGCTCTTCTGCTAAGAAGACCGGTTCTTCTGCGAAAAAGAAAAGTTAACAAAATCAGAAACATAAGAGAAGTATGAACAGACCTGATTATTTATTCGAGGTTAGTTGGGAAGTATGTAATAAAATTGGAGGAATCCATACGGTGATTTCAACCAAGGCGCTTTCTGTGGTCAAGGAGATGAAGGACCAATATATTACCATCGGGCCGGATGTGTGGAGAGAAAATAAAGAACATCCCGAGTTTGAAGAGGACGGCGATCTGTTTTCCGACTGGAGAGAAAGTGCAGTAAAGGAGGGGATCAGGGTGAGAATAGGCCGCTGGAAGATTGCCGGCAGGCCCATAGCCGTAGTGCTTGATTTTACTACTTTTTTCAATCAGAAAGATGACATTTTTAAAGACCTTTGGGAAACATATAAACTAGACTCCATAAGTGGACAGTGGGATTATGTGGAACCTGCATTGTTTGGGTATGCAGCCGGGAAAGTAATAGAAAGTTTCTCCAGGTATTACGATGTGGGGGGTAAGAATATTGTAGCTCAGTTTCATGAATGGCAAACCGGTGCAGGACTCTTGTACCTGGAACAATATCAGCCGAGGGTGGGTACGGTGTTCACTACCCATGCCACTTCAGTAGGCAGGTCCATCGCAGGAAATAACCAGGCGCTTTACAGCAACATGGCCCATTTGAACGGGGATCAGAAAGCCAGGGAACTGAATATAGTTGCGAAACACTCTTTGGAAAAACTGGCAAGTACCCATGCCGATGCGTTTACTACCGTAAGTGAACTTACTGCAAAGGAGTGCCATCAATTTCATCAGAGGGATGTGGACATGGTCCTTCCCAACGGATTTGAAGACAGCTTTGTACCAGGTGAGGACGCGTTTGAAAGCAGGCGGGCAAAGGCCAGGGAGAAGATGAAATCCGTGGCCAGGTCCCTTACAGGGGAAGAGATTTCGGAAGACACCTTGTTTTTGGGGACCAGCGGCAGGTATGAGTTCAGGAACAAAGGTATGGACCTGTTCATTGATGCGCTTGGAGAGTTAAACAAAAGACAAGATTGTCCGGCAAAGGTTATTGCCTTTATACTGATTCCGGCTAACCATTACGGACCCCGTAGGGATCTGCTTGATGCCATGGACAGGAAGGAGCTTATTGATTTACAGGAAAGGCATCTCACTCATAACCTTCATTATGCCGAGCATGACCTGATTCTGAACAGGATTCGCGCCAGTGGGCTGACTAACAGTAGAGAAGACCGTGTTAAGGTCATATTTGTTCCCTCTTACCTGAATGGGCGTGACGGAGTGTTTGACCTGGAATATTACGATGTGTTAATTGGCCTGGATCAGACCATTTTTCCATCCTATTATGAACCCTGGGGATATACCCCACTGGAAAGTCTGGCCTTTAATATACCTACGATTACTACTTCACTCACCGGATTCGGATTATGGGTTGCCAATGAATACAAAAAGGAAGTAAGGGGAATCACCGTGATCCCCAGGGATGATTTCAATGACATTGAAGTAGTGGCGGAAATCGGACAGGCAATTGTAAAACAGTGCATGCTGGAGAATGAATCCAGGGATGAATTAAGGAGCGGGGCATTTGCCATATCCAGGATCGCATTATGGGAGAATATGATCATGCACTATTGGAAAGCTTACGATATTGCCCTCGAGCGAGCTTCCGGTAAAGAGTCCACCTATTATGCAAAGGAGCGCATCGAAAAGCTCCCCGAAACGGAGCAGGCCCTGGTGGACATCCATCCACACTGGCGAAGGGTGCTGGTTCAACAATCCATTCCGGATCAGCTAAAACCCCTTGAGGAACTTTCCAGGAACCTCTGGTGGTCCTGGACCCAGGATGCCATTGACCTGTTTGCATCCGTTCATCCCAAACTCTGGGAAGAAGTGGGTGAGAACCCGGTGGAGTTGCTGGAAAGGCTGCCCTACGATACCCTTTTGAAACTTGAAAAAGATGCGGCATTTATTAAAAGGATGCAGAAGGTCCATACTGACTTTACAGCTTACATGAGTGAGAAAGCAAAGAGTGGAATGCCTTCCATTACCTACTTCAGCATGGAGTATGGATTGCATAATTCACTGAAGACCTTCTCGGGGGGACTGGGTCTGCTTGCCGGGGATTATCTGAAAGAAGCCAGTGATTACAACATTCCCATGACGGGGGTAGGACTCCTGTATAAATATGGATATTTCAGGCAGGTAATATCTGCCGGAGGAGATCAGGTGGTCCTTAGCGATGCCCAGGATTTTTCAAGGTTGCCCGTCGCACCTGTGAGGGATGAAGATGGAAACTGGAAGTATATACAACTTGCTTTGCCCGGGCGCACCCTTTTTGCGCGCCTCTGGAAAGTAATGGTTGGCAGGATCACGCTCTATCTGCTTGACACCGATTATGAGGCAAACCAGGAAGGAGACCGGGGCATTACCCATAACCTTTATGGTGGCGATAATGAAAACAGGCTGAAGCAGGAAATCCTGCTGGGCATTGGAGGCATCAGGGCCATGCGCACCATCGGGCTTGACACAGATCTCTATCATTGCAATGAAGGTCATGCTGCCTTTACCAGCCTGGAACGTTTAAGAGAGTATATCCAGGATGACAATATGACTTTTCCGGAAGCCATGGAAGTAGTGCGTGGTTCCAGCCTGTTTACCACACACACTCCGGTACCTGCAGGTCATGATTCATTTGAAGAGAACCTGTTGAGAACCTATATTGCCCATTATCCGGAACGTTTACAGATCACCTGGAACCAGTTTATGAACCTGGGCAGGTTCACTCCCAATCAGGTTCATGAAAAGTTTTCCATGAGTATACTTGCAGTTAAGTTATCCCAGGAGGTAAACGGAGTAAGTAAGTTGCATGGGGAAGTATCCAGAGACATGTTCACAGGCCTCTGGCCGGGATATCTTACCGAGGAATTGCATATTGGTTATGTGACCAACGGGGTACACCTGCCCACCTGGCTGGGACCTGACTGGAAAAAATTGTATGAAAGGACTTTTGGGACGGATTGTTTTAGCAGGCAGGAAGACCGGCAGATGTGGGACCGGATCAAGCTTGTTCCGGATATGGAAATATGGTCCCTGAAATCGGATGAGCGTGAAAGACTCATCAATCACATCAAAGATCGCTTAACCGATGCCTCCAACCACATCATGGATAATCCGGGGCAAATGCTGGAAATAGCCTCCTCCCTGGATGAAGACGCGCTTACCATTGGATTTGCACGGAGGTTTGCCACCTATAAAAGGGCACAACTGCTGTTCAGGGACCTGGACAGGCTGGCCAGGATTGTGAATAATCCTGAAAAGCCCGTACAATTTGTATTTGCAGGGAAAGCACACCCCAGGGATATTCCGGGACAGGACCTTATTAAAATGATCGTAGAGATATCCAAACGTCCCGAATTCATTGGAAAAATTGTCTTCCTCCAGAATTATGATATCCGGTTGGCAAAACGTCTGGTTCGGGGTGTGGATATCTGGCTGAATACACCCACCAGGCCTCTGGAAGCTTCAGGAACCAGTGGGGAGAAAGCGGTAATGAACGGGACCATGCATTTCAGCGTACTGGATGGCTGGTGGGCTGAAGGGTATAGGCAGGATGCCGGCTGGGCACTCCCCATTGAGCGTTCATTTGAGAACCAGGAACTGCAGGATGAGCTGGATGCCGAGCGCATTTATACCCTGCTGGAAAATGAAATCACAGAAACCTTTTACAGGCGGAACAAGGAAGGAATACCCGAGGACTGGGTGGGCATGGTAAGGAACAATATTGCGCATGTAGCTCCTGAATTTACCATGAACAGGATGCTTCGGGATTATATAAACAGGTTCTACAGCAAGTTGTATGAAAGAACCCTTGCCCTTAAAAAGGATGATTACAGGATTCCCAAGGAGATTGCACGATGGAAGCACAGGATTCTCACGCACTGGAAAGAAATTAAGGTGCTGGAATATGACATTCCTGATATAACCAGGGTTGAATTTATAGTGGGCAATACCTATACAGGCAAGGTGACTCTTGACCTGGGAGATCTGTCAGCCGATGAAATCGGTGTGGAAATGGTGCACAATAAAAGCGCCAGCGGATTTGAGAAATCTGTTTTCAGAGGCACCCAGGAGTTTAGCTGTACCAAGAGTGAAGGATCGGTTGCCGAGTATACCTTTGTCCAGGATGTGGAGGAAACCGGCCTGTTCGATATCGGATTCAGGATTTATCCACGTAATAAGCTGATACCTCATCGCATGGATTTCCCCCTTGTAAGGTGGATCTAAGAGGGAACTCTGTGCTCCCTGCAGGTTCCATGCTATTATCTGATTCTGGGAACCTCTTTACGGATAAGTACCATCCCGCATCTGGAAGGCAGGTATAATTTCAGGTTGTGCTTCAATCCGAATGAGCGTTCCACCATGGACCTGTAGCTTATGCCTGTATCCACCCTGTTAAATCCTCCGAATTCGGAATCATCCGAACAAAGAAGGATATTGTATTTCCCTGCGTCCACGGCCAGGCCATAATCAGTATAGGAGTTTACAGGGTGAAAATTAAATACAAATAGCAATCCTTCCCGTTCAAATGCAATGACCAGGTCCCGGGGATCGCTTTTCACATGATTGCAGGCGGAATTATAAATTTTATGTTGAGCGATCAGGGTAACCATGGCCCTGTCGAAGTCAGCCAGGTAATGGTACCTGAGATCCCTGTTTTCGATAAGGCTCCACTGGCGCCGGGCATACTGAAATGACCAGTCATTTCCCTCCCTGGGGAAATCAATCCATTCGGGATGGCCAAATTCATTGCCTATGAAGTTAAGGTATCCGTTCCCTGCTGTAGCAGCAGTGATCAGCCGGATCATTTTATGCAGTGCCATTCCCCTGTCTACTACCAAATTCTCAGATCCCTTTTGCATGTGCCAGTACATCTCCTTGTCGATCAATCTGAAGATAATGGTCTTATCACCCACCAGGGCCTGGTCATGCGACTCGGCATATCCCACCGTTTTTTCGTCAGCCCGTTTAGAAGTGAGCTCATGAAAAATCTCTTCCATGTTCCATTGCTCATCTGCCCTTTCCTTGATGGTTTTAATCCAGTAGTCGGGTGTGCCCATGGCCAGGCGGTAGTTAAATCCTATTCCTCCCTCCGGAACGGGTACTGCGAGGCCGGGATAGCCACTCATATCTTCTGCAATGGAAATAGCACCGGGTCTGATTTCCTGGATCATTTTATTGGCCAGCGAAAGATAGGTGATGGCATCTTCGTCCTGCCCACCGTCAAAATAGAAATCATAGGAGTTGAAATCCCTTTCAAGGCCATGATCGTAATAGAGCATGCTGGTGACCCCATCAAACCTGAATCCATCGAAGCGGTACTCGGTCAGCCAGTAATTCACATTGGAGAGTAAAAAGTGAGATACTTCATTCTTCCCGTAATCAAAGCAAAGAGAATCCCAGGCAGCATGTTCCCTTCTGTGATCTCCATGAAAAAACTGGGCCGGATCCCCATCAAACCTCCCCAGTCCTTCCAACTCGTTCTTCACGGCGTGAGAATGGACAATATCCATGATAACAGCAAGCCCATGGCCATGGGCTTCATCTATAAGTTCCTTTAGCTCTTCAGGGGTCCCGAACCTGGAACTGGAAGCGAAGAAATTAGACACATGGTATCCGAAAGAGCCATAGTAGGGATGCTCCTGGATAGCCATGAGTTGCAAGGTGTTGTATCCACCTTTCACCACATGAGGTAAGACTTTTTTCCTGAATTCAGCATAGCTGCCCACCCTGTATTCTTCCGTGGCCATCCCAATATGTGCTTCATATATTAAAGGTTGAAATCCGCTTAGGTCGGGCAGGGGATGTTTCCATTGATAAGGTTCCGGGGGGATCCAGGCCTGGGCATCGAATACTTTGGATTCAGGATCCTGTACCACCCTGTCGGACCAGGCCGGAATCCGCTCACCCTCTCCTCCATCCCATCTTATCAGGAGTTTATACCGGTCCCCATGTGCCATGGCATCCAGCTCAAGTTTGATTTCCCAGATCCCATGATCCATCCGGGTAAATGCATAATTGTCGCGGACCTCCCAGTTGTTAAAGGTACCCAGCAGGTACATTTCCCTGGCGTTGGGGGCCCACTCCCGCATTACCCGGTGATGAGATTCAATATGGAGCCCAAAGTAAAGGTGACCACTGGCAAAGGATTGCAGGGTGCCTTCACCTGCCAGTTCTTTTTCACGCAACAGGGTTCTGTTAAGCCGGTTTTCGATGATGTTCCGATAGGGTTCCAGCCAGGGATCTTTGCTTATGATATTGGGTTCATTCATAAAGGCTCCTTAAAATTATTAAATTTGAGAATTAAATTTGCTTTGCCACTATGAAAGTAAGGTTAATTCATGAAAACATTTCCCTTAATCATCCGGTGGCAACCATTGGGATATTTGATGGAGTCCATTCCGGGCACCGCTTTATCCTGGATGAGCTAAACAGGCAAGCTGCTTCTCAGGGAGGTGAGTCTGTTGTAGTGACCCTCTGGCCCCATCCCCGCATAATTCTGCACAGGCACTTTAATGATTTCAAACTGCTGCATACCCGCGAAGAAAAGATCAGGGAACTGGAACGCAGCGGGATTGATCACCTGATCATAGTCCCTTTCAATAAGGAAATTGCCTCCTATACCGCGTGTGGATTTGTTCAGAAATATCTGGTCGACAAACTGGGCATAGAAGTACTTCTGTTAGGGTACGATAACAGGTTTGGAAAGGACCGGAAAGGCGATCCGGAAGGCCTTGCCATGTGTGCCAACCGGAATAATTTCAGGATAGAGAAGTTGCCGGAATATCAGGCCATGAAGGGAAGAGTTAGTTCGACCCTGATCAGGGAAGCTATTTTAAAGGGTCAACTGGATCAGGCCCGGAAGATGCTGGGGTATGACTACTACCTTTCAGGTACCATTGTGGAAGGGAATCGCATCGGCCGGAAAATGGGTTTCCCCACTGCGAATATACACCCAAATGGCACTTATAAGCTGATCCCCATGAACGGAGTTTATGCCATCAGGGCCGAGCTAAGGGGAGAAATTTACAAAGGAATGCTGAATATTGGATTCAGGCCTACCATTGACAGCTCGGCTGCTGTGAAAACCATTGAGGCTCATTTATTCGATGTGTCAGGTGATTTTTATGACGAACAGGTGGTGATCCATTTTGTGCACAGGGTAAGGGACGAAATGAAATTCAGCGGACTGGAGGCCTTAAAGCAGCAGTTGGAGAAGGATAAAAAAAACATACAGAAGATGTTATGAAACGATTTACTCTGTTGTGTCTGACTCTTCTCACATTTGCCTGGCTTCAGGGTCAGGAATCGGAGTTCTCGGATGAAAAATGGACCCACATCGAACAACGCTGGAATCAATCTCAACCGGTGGTTATTGTCTATACCCGTTCCGATGGTGTTATATCCGGACAACAAATCCATGCTACTCCCGATTCGCTCTTTATTCTTCAGGACAAAGGCTTGCCTGTGGGACCGGACTGGCAGAAAGGTCTTGTCTCCGTATACGTGAATGAGATTGACCATGTCCTGTTTCAGGCCGGGGGAAATAAGCTTTGGAGGAAAAAGAAGGCCGCTGCCCTTAAATTTCCATCATCCAACCCGGCCTATTCTGAGCCTCACATGCGGCTGAGAAATTCGTCGGTATATGTGGACACACTTTATAATCCACCTGATCTGAATGAGGCCTTTGTTCATTCTGATGTGCTGCGTCGTGCCTTCCGGAAGAAAAGGTTCAGGTATTCATTCGGAGTGAGTTTTGGCAGCAATGTGGTAGGTGAGGAAATCCAAAAAGCAATTGACCAGACAGCTTTACCCCATTCATACGGGAACTGGGGAGAATACACGAATATGGAAATTCTGGATCTCTCTGTCAGGTTCTTTGACAGGCTGATCCTGGGGGCTTCCCTTTTTTCCAGAAGATCTTCTACATATATAAGTGATTACTCGTACAATGAAATTCGTGAGATGAATTATGATTACATGGTGGAATACGTAGAAAACCGGATTTATGCAGAATATGCAATACTGAATATAGACCGTTATTTTTACAGGAAATTTGAGGTGATTGCCGGGGCCGGATTGCTTCTGGCAAAGCCTGAATGGAGGCTTAGTTACAGCTACTATGACGTTCAGAATCCGGACTACGAAGCTGATCCTAACCTGTATCTTATAAACAGTGATAAGCTGCTGGGCCT
>JBDLIM010000060.1:0-26090 GCA_039714915.1 Bacteroidota bacterium | reverse complement strand
GAAGGATCATCCAGGCTGCTGTAATTCATTTTCCCTCTGAACTGATCCGGGCTATTGTAATTGTGCTTTTCCATCCATTTTTTCATTTCAGCAATCATGTCCCTGAGGTACTCGATGCCATTGCGGTATAAGACCGAGCATACCTGTACTGTATCTGCTCCGGCCAGAATCTGTTTAACCACGGCCATTCCTGAATGGACCCCTGTGGAAGCTGCCAGATCCAGTTGCTCTACCTGAGAAGACACAATTCCTATCCATCGAAGGGAAGATCTTAATTCAGCCGGTGAGCTGAGCACTTCAGCCGATCCGAAAGTAAAGTCATCGGTATTGATGTCGGGAGTATAAAAGCGGTTAAAAAGCACCACCGCAGCTACACCTCTGAGGTAAAGCTGGTTTACCATCCAGGTGATATTCGAGAAACCCGGTCCCAGTTTCACAATTATGGGTAAAGCTGTCTTTGCCTTAACTTCAGATACCAGGTTCAGGTATGCCTTCTCATATTCGCGGGGATCCTTGTCTTTATCAATGGGGAGAAAATAAATATTCAATTCCAGTGCATCTGTGCCCGATTCTTCAATTTTCTGTGCAAAATCGATCCATTCAGTTGCACTCACGCAATTGATACTTGCAATCACCGGAATATTAACCACCTTTTTTGCATCCCTGATGACTGAAAGGTAAGTGTCCAGGGAATTCTCGCGGGCATAGGTTCTCAGGTAGTCCTGTGCTTCGGGGTAGTCACTCTCGGCCGACAGCTGCCCGATCTCGTGATTGATCTGCTCTTCGAAGAGTGACTTCATCACTACAGCACCGGCTCCTGCAGCAGAGATCTTTTTTATGCGTTCAACGGAATAGGTGAGCCCGCTGCTGCTCACAATCACCGGGCTTTTCAAGCTAAGTCCGGCAAATTTGGTAGATAGATCAATCATATGCAGTTTTTCAATAGTTTCTGGCTCCAAATATCAGGCTCCCAATGCGCACCATGTTGCTTCCCTCCTCTACTGCCAGCTGATAATCCCCCGACATTCCGAAGGAGAGCTGGTCAAATTTTGAGCTGCTGGAAAATACAGACACTCTGAGCTCATCAAATATACGTTTTAGATGGCGAAACTCCTCCCTGATCTGATCTGAATGTTCCGTATATGTGGCCATACCCATAAGTCCCCGTATTCTTACATTCCCCATTTCCCGGAAGGACTCAGACCGGAGCACATCCAACAATTCTTCCCTGGAAAAACCGAATTTTGTCTGCTCAGTGGCAATATGGATCTGCAGGAGGCAGTCGATCACCCGATCGTGCTTTGTGGCTTCCCTGTGAATCACCTTTAGTAATTTGAGGCTGTCCACACCATGTATCAGGTGCACAAATGAAGCCAGGTATTTCACCTTATTGGATTGTAAATGGCCGATCATATGCCAGCGGATATCTCCGGGCAAGCGTTCAGCTTTCTCAGCCAGGTCCTGTACCTTATTTTCGCCAAAATCACGATGCCCTGCCTTGTAGGCTTCCATAATCATCTCATCCGGTTTGGTCTTGGAAACCGCCACCAGGGTAACATGAGAAGGTATCTGTGTTTGAAGTGTATGAAGATTCTCGACAATTCCCATACCCGAAGATACAATTTATTCCAGGGAATGTATCACCAGTCCGCTACGCAATTTGGGTTCAAACCAGGTGGTTTTTGGAGGCATGATCATCCCGTTGTCGGCAATGTCCATCAGCTGCTTCATGGTAACCGGGTAGAGGGCGAATGCCACTGCCATTTCTCCGCTGTCCACGCGACGACTCAGCTCTTCCAGCCCCCGGATTCCACCCACAAAATCAATGCGCTTGGATTTCCTCAAATCGCTAATGTTTAAAAGCGGACCTAAAACCTGTTCCGAAAGAACAGTAACATCCAGACAGCCAATGGGATCATCGTCATTGTAAGTTCCGGGTTTGGCCTTTAAGGAATACCAGCTTCCTTCCAGGTACATGCCGAAATCATGCAAGTGCACCGGCTTATAGACCTCAGCACCCTTCTCTTCAACAACAAATCCTTCCTCCAGTTCTTTCAGTAATTCCTCCCTGCTGAGCCCATTTAAATCCTTCACTACCCGGTTATAATCAATGATGGTAAGCTGGGAAGCCGGAAAATGAACTGCAAGAAAAAAGTTATACTCTTCGTCTCCACTATGTTCCCTGTTAAGCTCCTTTCGCTCCTGCCCCACCAGCGCAGCAGCTGCAGTCCGGTGATGACCGTCGGCTACATAGGTGGCTTCAATATCATTCCGGAATATCTCAATGATCCTCTTTATATCCTCCCCTTTATCCACCAGCCAGAAATGATGTCCCACCTCATCACCGGTGGAAAAATCGTACTCCGGAGTTCCGGATACCACCTTATCAACCAGGGTATCCAGTTCAGCATGATCCGGATAGGCGAAAAAAACCGGTTCCGCATTGAAATTGGTCACCCGGATGTGATTCATCCTGTCCTCTTCCTTATCGGGTCTGGTCAGTTCATGCTTCTTGATCACATCATCCAGGTAATCCTGCACTGCAGCACAAGCTACAATCCCGTATTGTGTTTTCCCAAACATGGTCTGGCCATATACGTAAAGCAACTCCCCGGGATCCTGGATGAAATAACCCCCGGCTATGAGTTTCTCCAGGTTCTCCCTGCCCTTGTTATATACCACATCCGAATAGAGGCTCGTTCCTTCAGGAAGGTCCACCTCGGGCTTTACCACGTGCAGGAAGGACCAGGGATTCCCCTTTACCTCCTCTCTGGCTTCACTGGAATTTAACACATCATAGGGACGGGATGCCACCTCCTTCACATTCTCTTTTCCGGGTCTGAATCCCCTGAATGCATGTAACTGTGCCATAAGCTAGTTGACTTTAAAAGAGGTATCTCCCTCCTCCAGGAAATTAATGATCTGACGGGCTGCAGCCACACCTGCATTCAGGTTGGCCTCTGCAGTTTGGGCTCCCATTTTCTTCGGGGTGAAGAAAACCCGCTCTCCAAACTGTTCCTGCAACTCTTCTTTGCAATCCGGAGCAATATCCGACAGGTACCTGAAATCTTCCCTTTCCTTGAAGATCCTGATCAGGCCTTTCTCATCAATCACTTCTTTGCGGGCCGTATTCACCAGGGTAGCCCCTTTTGGCATCTGGTTCATCAGCTCGAAATTTACCGATCCACGGGTTTCGGCATTGACCGGAATATGAAGAGAAATATACTCACATTTACCGTAAAGGCTTTCTGCACTTTCTTCCACCACTACTCCATCGTTTTTAATAATCACCGGATCGATAAAGGGATCATAGGCATACACCTTCATTCCAAATCCCTTGGCGATCATGCCCACAATACGGCCCACGTAGCCGTAGGCATGGATTCCCAGCTTCTTACCGCGCAACTCGGTACCTGCAGATGGAGTTAGACGGTTCCGGTTCATATATACCATCATCCCCAGGGCCAGCTCTGCCACCGCATTGGAATTCTGTCCGGGAGTATTCATTACAACCACTTCCTTTTCTGTAGCTGCCTCCAGGTCTACGTTGTCATACCCGGCTCCTGCCCTGACCACTATTTTCAGCTTTGAAGCCGCATCCAGAACTTCCCTGTCCACCTTATCACTTCGGATGATCAGTGCTTCGGCATCTGCCACTGCGGCCACCAGGTCCGACTGTTCGGGATACTTCGACAATACCTCCACCTCGTAACCTGCCTCCTGAAAAACACCTTTCATCTCTTCCACTGCCTGAGCAGAAAATGGCTTTACTGTTGCTATTAAAACTTTGGACATTGCTTTGCTCTTGTTTTATGGATTACTAACTCTTTTCAAATTCTTTCATGGTGTCGATCAATGCTTCCACCGAGGATCTGGGCATGGCATTGTAGATCGATGCCCTGAAGCCGCCCACCGACCTGTGTCCTTTAATACCAGACATTCCACGGCCGGTAGCAAAGGTCAAAAAGTCTGCCTCTTTCTCCTTATATTCATCCTTCATCACGAAGGTAACATTCATAATGGAGCGGTCGTCCACGTCTTCAATGCCGGAAGTGAATATGGAATTCCTGTCGATCTCATCGTAGAGGATGGCTGCCTTTTCCACATTTAGTTTATACATGGCATCAACACCGCCTTGTTCTTTATACCAGCGCAGGGTTTGCATAGCTGCATATATGGAGACACAGGGAGGCGTGTTGAACATGGAGCCTTTATCAATATGTGTCCGGTAATCAAGCATGGTAGGAATGTCCCGCTCCACATTGCCCAGGATATCATCTCTGATGATTACAAAGGTAACCCCGGCAGGAGCCAGGTTCTTCTGCGCACCTCCGTAGATCATGGCATATTTGGAAACATCCATGGGTCTGCTGAAAATATCTGAAGACATATCGGCCACCAGGTTTACCGGAACATCCATATCTTCCTTGATTTCAGTTCCGTAAATGGTGTTATTGGTGGTAATATGGAAATAATCGGCATCGGAGGGAACCGTATATCCCTTGGGTATATAAGAATAAGTAGTGTCTTTGGAGGAAGCAAGCACATCCACCTCACCAAATAGTTTAGCTTCCTTTACAGCCTTATTGGCCCAGGATCCGGTATCCAGGTAGGCAGCTTTGGTCTTCAGCAGGTTATAGGGTACCATGCAGAATTGCATGCTGGCTCCGCCCTGGAGCAACAGAACGCTGTACCCGGAAGGGATATCCAGCAGTTCCACAAATAGCTGCTGTGTTTCTTCCATTATCGCCATGAAGTCCTTGCTGCGATGAGATATTTCCATGACCGATAGTCCCGAGTTATTCAGATCCATAATGCCATCGGCAGTATTCTTAATGGTGTAGGGGGAAAGAATGGACGGGCCTGCAGAAAAGTTATGTTTTTTCATTCCTTGAAGATTTTGATGTATAAGATTGAGGTATTGTTATTTAAATAACAGTTAAAATTACATTTAATACAATTGACAAGCAAGCATTGTGAATAACTTATATATAATAGTTATTCTTTCGCTTTTACTTAATATCTCTAAGGGGAAGAAGGCAGTTTTCTTCCAGTACAGGAATCAGATCAGTCAGGTCAAACTCGTGACAATATCCGATCACATCGTCCAGCTTATTCTTTTTTAACCTGTGCCGTTGTGCCACCTTCTCAATATATGCCATCATATCGTCCTTTGCAGCATCATAAAGGTCCATGGCCCCATGGGTGGCATCACATATGGTGGAGTAACGTTCGTCCTCGAGAACTAAAGATGACAATGCTCCTGCAAAAAGCGTATCTTCCAGGTTAAACTTATTCTTCCAGCCTGCACATAAGACCAGTAAATCCTTCCCGGTTTCCCTGATGTAGCTTGCTAAGGCACTGATGTTCAGGTATGCTCCAATAAGTACCTGGCTTCCTGAGGATGCCAGCTGAATTGCATTGGTCCCGTTTGTGGTGCTGTAAACAATCTCCTTCCCACGCACCTGTTCAGGAGTGAAATTATAAGGCGAATTTCCAAAATCGGCAAAGTCTCTTACTATGCCATCTCTTTCTGCAGCCACTATATAGCCCCTGTTCTTGTAATCTTTTGCTTCTTCCAGAGTTCCCACCGGAATAATCCGTTTCACGCCATTCATAAAAGCAGTGACTATGGCTGAACTGGCTCTTAGTACATCTGTCACCACGACAATGGCGTCGTGATTCTCATAATAAGGAAAAAGGGCCGGCGAATAACACACCTCTATTTTCTGTCTCCCCATGGCTGTTTCTTATGTTTTTGTCTTGTAAAAAGGAAGTCTGACCACCTGTGCCGGGATCTGCTTATTCCTGATCCCTATGAAAATCTCAGTTCCTTTGGAAGCATAAGGAAGCTCCACATAACCCATACCAATCCCCTTGTTTAACATGGGTGAAAGAGTGCCCGATGTTACCTCACCAATGGATTTGCCCTCCGCATTCAGGATGGGGTAATGCTGACGGGGAATGCCCCTCTGAAGTAATTCAAATCCCACCAATCGCCTGCTAAGGCCCTGCTCCTTCTGTTGCTCAAGTGAAGACCTGTTAATGAAATTATTTCCTTCCGTAAATTTCGTAATCCAGCCCAATCCGGCTTCAAGCGGAGACGTGCTGTCATTGATATCGTTCCCATAAAGGCAGAAACCCATTTCCAGCCTGAGGGTATCACGCGCGGCCAATCCGGCAGGTGCCAGTCCAAACTCTTTTCCGGCTTCGAAAAGCGCCTCCCATACCTTACATCCATCCCCCTTATAAATATATAATTCAAAGCCACCGGCACCTGTATAACCCGAGTTAGAGATAAGCATCTCTGCTCCTGCCATTTCGCCCGTAACAAAATGGTAATAAGGAATGGCCGAAAGATCTATGGAAGTGAGTTTCTGAAGCAAGGCGGTTGAACGTGGGCCCTGCACGGCCAGTTGAGAAATCCTGTCCGATGCATTCTCAAGCACAGCGTTGTGGGTATTATGTGAAACTATCCACTGGTAATCCTTCTCAATATTAGCAGCATTGACCACCAGCATGTATTTCTCGGCCTCACAATAATAGACCAGCAGGTCATCAACGATCCCCCCCTCTTCGTTTGGAAAACAGGTATATTGGATCTTTCCCGGAGAAAGCTTAGCCAGGTCATTGGAGGTAATTCTCTGCACAAGTTCAAAGGCCTTCGGACCTTTCACCCAGATCTCTCCCATATGGGAAACATCAAATACTCCTACATTCTCTCTCACATTGATATGCTCCTGCCGGACACCTGCGTATTCAACAGGCATTTCAAATCCGGCAAAAGGAATCATCCTGGCATCCAGGGCCACATGATAGTCGTAATAAAATGTTCTGTTCATACCGACAAAAGTAATACTTTCCGGCAGGAAAGAAATTGTTAAATAACAGGCTTTTACTTGGAAAGTACTTTAAACTCAACCCGGCGATTCTGCCTCCGGCCTTCAGCCGTATCGTTTGGAGCAACTGGCTGGCTATCAGCATATCCTTCAGATATCAGCATCTCCTCCGATATGCCTCTTCCTACCAGGTAATTCACCACAGCCCTGGCCCTTTCTCTCGATAAACGCTGATTAATTCGCAGGGAGCCGGTATTGTCGGTGTGCCCCGAAATTTCCAGTGTTATACCTGGATTATTTTCCAGGAACCTGAATACCTGATCAAGCTCATCATTGGACTCGGGCATAAGGACAGCTTTGCCTGTTTCAAAGTAAATATGATCCAGCACCACCTTGGTTCCAACCTCCACCTCCTGAAGGTAGAAATCACGTTCCAGTATTTGATCACTGTTTTCCTTACTCAGATCCAGGATATCCAGGAAATAAAGGTAACCTGTTGCATGAATTTCCACCCCGTATACCTTTGCTTCAGACAAGCTGACCCTATACTCCCCAGTGAGCGAATCGGAGGGTACAGATGCATCCTGCCTGCCTGTGGTCGGATCTATGAAAATAAGGGTTGATTGAACAGCCTGCAACTCACCAATGCTATCTAATACATGCCCTTTGATAACAAAGGATGTGTCCAGCGGAATAGGCACGGGAAGAGTTAAAAATCCGCTCTTTCCGGGCCCGGGCCCTGCAACAAGCTCTTCCCTGGTCCTGAATACCAGCTCTTTTTCCGACCCCAAATAGATCACTTTATAAATATCTTTAGATCCAATTCCACCCTCCCTGATCGTGGAGTAATATCCATAAGAGCCTGTCTGATCGCTAATGTAAAATACCTCATCATCTGGCGTATTGATCGGATATCCCAGGTTCACCGCTTCGGACCAGGTCTTATCTGCCTGTCTTTCAGAACGGAAAATATCAAATCCGCCCATGCTGTTGTGGCCCCGGGAAGCAAAATAGAGGAAATTGCCATCCTGAGAAATAAATACCCCCTCCTCATCATAGGGAGTATTGATGTTAGAGCCAGCATTAACTGGATCACCCCACCTGCCTTTGCTATCCGGTTTCGATATCAGGATATCTTTGCCTCCGAGGCTAAGATCCTCGTTACCGGATACGTAATATAACTCCTTCATGTCGGATGAAAGGCATGCAGAGGTCTCCCCCTGCTTGCTTCTCAGTTTTCCCCTCAGGCTTTTTGGTTTTGACCACTTCTTCTTCCCGGAATTATATTTTGAGATCTGGATATCTCCTCCATCGATATGACCCCTGTATATAAATCTCTGCTTGCCATCCGGTGAAATACCCACAAGTGCATCATTGTTGGCCGAGTTGATGGGTTTGTCTAACCTGATGGCCTGGCTGAATACCTGATCTGTGAAATCCGAACTGTATATATCCTCATTGAATTTATTGTCTATATCGTTTCGCCGGGATTTCTCAAAGGGACGCCTGGATGTAAAAAACAGGGTAGAGTCATCAAAAGCAAAAATCGGATTGTAATCATCGTATTTCGAATTTATCACCCTACCCGGATTCTTAAGGATCACCCGTACCGGATTCAGGGCCAGTTCTTTTCCATTCTTACACTCCTCCTGGCGCTTTTCCAAAGCTTTTCGATACACTTCCTGATCTTCGGGACCAAGCGTTTTCAAATGCATCTTGTAATGATCAACAGCCTTGTCAAATTCCAGCACCAGCTGAAAAGCCTGGCCCAGCAACAAATGTATATCCTCGCTTACTTCAGTGTCGAGGGCATATGCTTTGCGCAGGTAATCAATGGCCTTGTACTTATCATCTGTAAATAGATAACAGACTCCCAGCTTGTAGTTTAGTTGAGCGTTTTCGGGATTGTACTGTTGGGCAAAAAGGTAATGGTCCCTTGCAATATCAAAGGTACCCTTGCCTGCCTTGTAATTCTTATCTCCTTCCCTGATGCTGCTCCAGGCTTCATTAAATCCCGTTTCAATCCCGGTTTTAAATTGCCCTTTGCTGATTTTTATATTTTCCTGCGACCAGGCCGGGTAGCCCAGAAAAAAGAATAAGACGCATGTACTAAACCATCTCAATGCTGTAACTTATTATAGATTATTACATTCCTTTACATATGTTTCTGCTTCCTCTGCACCAAGCTCAAGAGCCCGGTTCCAATCCTCACATGCTCCTTCAAGGTCCCCGGAAAGCTCGCGTATCAATCCCCTGTTGAGGAAGAGCATGGCATCATCAGGATGATCATCAAGAATTCCGTCCAGCAACTCGAGTGCCGGCCCGGGCTGATCCTGCTTTGCCAGCAGGGAGGCTTTGTTAAGAACCGCATCAGCAAGGTTTTCATCCAGGGCCAGGGCAGCGTCAAAGTCCTGCATGGCATTATCCAAATTTTCCATGTAATAATACGCATAACCCCTGTTACTCAGCGCAATGGCCAAATCCGGATCCTGTTCCAGGGCCGAACTGTAGTCAGCAATGGCTCCTTCAAAATCTCCCAGGAGAATCTTAACCGAACCCCTGTTGTTATAGGCCAGGGGAAACACAGGTTGATAAACAATCGCCGTCTGGTAATCAAAATGCGATCCCTGCAGGTCTCCCTTCTTCTTTTTTAATCCCGCACGCTCATGATATGCAAGGGCAAAATCTTCTTTCAGATCGATGGCTGAAGTGAAATCTGCCAGCGCCACTTCATCCTTACCTTCCCGTAAGCTGATCAATCCCCTGTAATAATATGCCCATGGATTGTTATATGCATTGGAAATAGCAGCGTCAAATTGAAGGGCATCTGCACCAGTGCTATCGCTTCCAAATAATATATACCCTCTGTAGAAATAGGCTTCTCCAGGTAATGGATCATATTGGACGGCCAGATCCAGATCAGCCATGGCATCTTCTTCCAGTCCCCATTCAATGAATATTCGTCCCCTTTGCAGGTAAGCAGGAGCAAATGTACTATCCAGATCCAGACATTGTGTAAGCTTTGAAGCCGCCTGTTCATATTGCTCCCGGGTTATCAGTGTGATAGCCTCATTAAGCGTCCTGTCACGCAACCTTTTTTCACTAAACGATAACTGAGCGAAAACCATCTGCAATGAGAAGCATCCTATGGCAATTAGCAAGACGAATTTTTTCATTTCTTCCTATTGGGGATAAAAAATTTAAAAAGGGTTTTATTTCTAAAAATAAAATAAATATTTTTAAGTGGATTAACGAAGTTTTCAACCAAGCATCATGTTCCGATGATAACAGATTTAGACTATTTAAAAACCATGTCGGGCGGAGATGATCATTTTATCCGCGAAATGGTCGTCCTGTTCCGTGAACAGATTGGCGAATATAAACAATTAATGCCTGAGTTGCTCCGTAAAAAGGACTACGACAGCCTGTCGAAAATGGCACATAAGGCAAAGTCGTCTGTGGCTGTCATGGGAATGTCCAAAGTGGCAGACCAACTCAAGGATCTGGAGATACTTGCAAATAAAGGAGAAGAGGTGGATCGATGCGAATCGCTTGTAAATGAATTTCTTGAACAAAGTGAACTTGCCCTGAAAGAACTTGAAAACATAAACTAAAGCAAAGCAACAATGCTGGAAACCACGTATATTGATGATGTAATTGTTGTACGTTTAAAAGATACCAATCGTTTAAATGCACCTATTGCTGAACCTGTAAAGGAAGGCCTGCTGGAATTCTTCAACAAACCCAATGTCAGCGTAATATTTGACATGGAGGGGATCAAGTTTATCGACAGTTCGGGTTTTGCGGTGTTCTTATCTGCCATGAAGGCTGCAAACAACAACGTAGGTCATTTTAAGCTATGCAATGCCACAGATGATGTTATGGAACTGTTCAAATTGCTGCAATTACATCATGTTTTTGAGATTTATGACGAGCTTGATGCATGTATTTCAAGTTTCAATCGTTAATTTTTCCTATTTTTGGCCCAAATTAAAATTTAAAACTATGCAACGATTGATCATTTGGGCACTGCTTGCAATCCTTCTTGGATCCTGCATGCAGTCAACAAGTAAGGAAGGAACAGACAAGGAAGCCACTCAAACCGAAAAAATAGTATCTGCAACTATTCAGGAACTATTGGCTCAACCAGCTGAATATGATGGTAAGAAAGTGGCTGTTTCCGGCATGGTTACTCATGTTTGCAAACATGGGGGACAAAAGTGCTTTATACTTGATGAGGACGGAGAATCCCAGATCAGGATTGTTCCCGGAGGTGACATTGATGAGTTCAAGATCGACCTGGAAGGCTCGACGGTAGCATTTCAGGGAACTTTTATAGTCCTGAACGCTGAACAGGCTGAGGAGCATCTGGAAGACCATGAATCCAAGGAGCACCACGAGACTGAAATGGCTCATACTGAGGCTGAAAAAGCTGATTACTTCATTGAAGCTATAGATTTCAAGGAGCTTACACAATAGCCTGAATGAACTGGCGTAAAGTGAACCGGTGGATACACCGGGAACTGGGATTCTTGTTTTTTGGAATGAGCATTATTTATGGCATTTCCGGCATTGCACTGAATCATGGCGCAGCCAGGCACTGGAATCCGGGCATTATATCCCGATCGGAATCATTTTCTTATGAACCGGTTCTCACAAAAACTGAGGTAAACCGGGATGTCATTGAAGAAATCCTGGAGATTACAGGTGAGAAAAAAAATTACAAGCAGTATTATTTCCCCAATTCCGATTATTTGATGATTTACCTGAAGGGAGGACATATCAATGTGCATCTTCCCTCGGGAGATATTTCACTGACCCGGGTGCGCAACCGGCCGGTATTTATGGAAATGAACTACCTGCATTACAACAAGCCAAAAAAGCTATGGACCTGGTTCTCAGATCTGTTTGCCTTTGGGCTGATCCTGATTGCCGTTTCCGGATTGTTCCTGGTGAAGGGAAAAAAGGGTATTAGCGGAAGAGGAGGCATTCTCACCCTCCTCGGGATACTTATCCCCCTTGTTTTCCTGGCTGTTTACCTCTGGTTTTAAGACCGATCACTCCTCCCCCGCTTTCTCCTCCCCATAGGTGAACCTATTTGGATTAAATACGTATACCATTTCATACCTTGGCTATATTTTGGTTTATTAATCCCTGAAATGAGTGAAGAGATTCTAAAAGCCTTAATGCAATTATTTGCTATTATCTCCCGTCCCGGAAGCGATGCAAGTGAGCGGAGATTAAAAGTAGAGTCCTTCCTCAAAAGGCAATTGAACCAGGAGTTGGTGGCTGTGTACCTGGAAGCATTTGATGAGTACTACAGGCACGTCATGGAGGAAGATGCCAAAGTAAGCAAGAAGGAGCGACTTCTGGCCAAACGAAGTGTAAGGGTGCTGAAGATCTGTACCGCCATCAATGAAGAGCTGGCCCAGCCACAAAAGATAATCGTGCTATTCCAACTGCTGGAGTTTATTAAATCGGAAACTCAGCAGGCCACCGAACAGGAAATTGAATTCATTGCCACGGTGGCAGATACCTTCAATATTCCGGAGCAGGATTTTGAATTAATCAGAACTTTTGTTTTAACTGACAGCAAGCTTCCCGACAATGGGGATTACCTGATAGTAGACAGCGCAAAGGACAAATCACCTGGAAAACAGATTAAACACATCTACAGGGAAAATCTCTTCGGGCAGATCCGCTTTATTCGCGTCCATTCCACCAACCTGTATTTTGTAAAGTATGTGGGGCAGGCCGAACTCTACATGAATGGCCAGCTTCTGGAACCCTTAAAATCCTATCCCCTTAATACAGGTTCCTCCCTGCGGTATCAGCAGATCGCACCAGTGTATTACAGTGATATCGTATCCATGTTTGTGGGTGACATGGTGAAATCGAGAATTGTTTTTGAAGCGAATCATCTTACATACAGGTTTAAAAGCGGTGATCTGGGCCTTCATAATGTCAGCTTTGCTGAACAATCGGGAAGGCTTGTGGGAATTATGGGGGCAAGCGGTGCTGGAAAATCCACACTCCTGAATGTACTGAACGGAACAAACAAGCCTTCAGAAGGGAAGGTGCTTATTAATGGCATTGATATTCACAACGGGGATCCATCCATTGATGGAATCATTGGTTTTGTTTCACAGGACGACCTCCTGATTGAAGAACTCTCAGTGTACCAGAATCTCTATTACAATGCAAAACTTTGCTTCGATAATTATTCCGAAACCCAACTGGTAGAGACCGTACACCGTGTGTTAAAAAACCTTGGGCTCTTTGAGATTCGTGATATCCAGGTGGGTTCCCCACTAAACAAAAAGATAAGTGGAGGTCAACGGAAAAGACTGAATATTGCCCTGGAGTTGATACGCGAACCGGCTGTACTTTTCCTGGATGAACCCACATCCGGACTTTCCAGCCGGGACAGTGAAAACATCCTGGACCTGCTCAAAGATCTTACCTTTAAAGGGAAACTGGTCTTTGTGGTGATCCATCAGCCATCTTCAGACATATTTAAAATGTTTGACAGGCTCCTGATTCTGGATACCGGGGGATACCTGATATACAACGGGAATCCCATCGATTCGATCATGTACTTTAAGTCCAGGGTTCAGGCAGCCGACTGGAATGAGAGTGAGTGCGCCACCTGTGGTAATGTAAATCCCGAGCAGGTATTCAACATTGTGGAAACCAGTATACTGGACGAATATGGCAAACTAACCCACACCCGGAAGATATCACCTAATGAGTGGAGTGCCTATTTCCAAAAGCATTTCAGGGAATCTGAGAGGGAGAAAGCTAATAAAAAAGAATTGCCTGAAATTTCCTTTAAGATTCCCGGGAAACTAAAACAGTTCGGGGTGTTTATCAAACGGGATATCCTAAAGAAATTAAGCGATACCCAATACCTGGTCGTAAATTTCCTGGAAGCTCCTTTTCTGGCTTTCCTGCTGGCATTTATTGTTCGCTATTTCGACTCGGATATCTCCAATGAGTTCAGGTATACCCTGTCTGAGAACAGCAACCTCCCCGTATATATCTTTATGTCGGTAATTGTCGCGGTTTTCATGGGCCTTACTGTAAGTGCTGAAGAAATAATCAAAGACCGGAAGATCCTGAAACGGGAAGCTTTCCTGAACCTGAGCTGGTCGGGCTACCTGCTCTCGAAAGTAACTGTTCAGTTTATGCTGTCGGCCATCCAGGCATTCACCTTTGTGATCATTGGCAACAGCATCATGGAGATCCGGGGCATGTATCTCGAATACTGGCTGGTCCTGTTCTCAGCATGGGCCATGGCCAATGTAATGGGTTTGTTGATTTCGGATAGTTTTAAAACCGTGGTGACCATCTATATACTGATTCCCTTCCTGATCATTCCCCAGATCATTCTAAGCGGAATCATTGTGAAATTCGAGAATCTGAACCCCCAGGTTTCTTCTCCAAAACGGATTCCGTTTTACGGGGAAATAATTACTGCCCGGTGGGCCTATGAAGCACTGGCCACTTACCAGTTCACAAACAATGAATACCAGAAAAACTTCTATGCATTGGACAAACTAAAAAGCCATGCAAATCTGAAAGCCAATTTTCATCTGAAGGAGCTCTTGAACAAACTGACCTTTGTGGAGCGTAACCTGGACAATGAGGCAGAGAGCGAACAGCTCAGCTACAACCTGAAGGCGCTCCGGACCGAAATCAGGGATGAATACAGACAGCGCATGCTCATGCAGGAATACTACGATGTCACACCTACCTACTCCTATAAGTTTACCGATCAGCTCACTATGGATGCTGTCAATGAGGAGATCCTTGCCTATACACGGGAATATTTACAGACCCTCAAGAATTTCTACTCGAAGACTTTCAAAGCGGCTGTGAATCAGATTAATCACATTGTGAGATCTTACGATTTGGAAGAACTTAAAACCCTGGAACTCAAGCATACAAACAAAAGTCTGGAAGAGTTTGTGACCAATAATAAAACCTTTGATTACTTTACAGAAACAAAAGGTGACATGATCCAAAAGCGGGATCCCATTTATATGGATCCCACCAACAGGTTTATTAAAGCTCATTTCTACGCTCCGCGCAAAATGATTGCAGGTGTTTTTATCCCCACCATCTGGGTGAATATTATGGTGATCTGGGTCATGACCCTCTGCCTGTATTTCCTGCTCTATTACAGAGTTCTGAAAGGCCTGTTGGACCTGTTGGAACGCACTACCACCAAGCAGAAAACGCTTTAAGTTTGAATGGCTATAAATTATGCTTGCTCTGGCAATGGTAAATCTGGTTGAACTAGCATTCCATCATTTGTATTGTATAATCCATGATCAAAGAAATGAGCCATATATATTTTCTTTGCCCAGTCCGGACTATTTTCGATATAATGCTCCAGACAATAAATGGGAGATATCTTTTTTGTTTCAAACTTCTGATTAAACTCAGATATAGCTAGTCGCTCCCCATTATATTCACTATATGAATACCCCATAATGTCATCAAAGTAACAATGAACTCTGGGTAAAAGGATTGCGTTGTCATCTTCAAATACTTTAAAGGCCTCAACAGTTGGAGTATATAAATCCATGTCGAATGAAATAAATGCAATAGGAGCTGGTTTGGACACTATAAAATCATCTATTGTGTCCTTGATATCTCCCAGGATTAACTTAGATTTTTTAAGTATCCCCTGCAATTTTTCGACGTCCATTGGATAAAAACCTTCGTTCCATAAATGAGGCAGATCACGATAGTCAACTGGTTTAGTTAATCCTTTACCAGTATCAAAACCAAATACATCCACCGAGATATTGTACATTTTCTCAATTTCAATGGCAATGGTTTCAAGTTCAATTAATCCATTACCTCCAGCCACTCCAAATTCAATAAATGATATTTTATCAAGATTTAAATTACTTGCTAAATCAGCTCCACATATAGCTCCCCAAACATAATTCCCCCTTGACATGTTAGGCATGCTTAACAAAGTTCTGTATTTTTCATTCAAACTGGAATATTTTGAAATCTGGTTATATATATTGGGTTTTTGCTTAGCTGTTCGACTGATCTCAATGCCGTATTTCCTTAGCACCTTTTTTATTAGCTTCCTCATGATAGTTAGAATTAATTAAATACCTGAACGCCAATAGATCTAGATAAAGATATGATATTAAACCAAACAAAGAAATGTGATGTTAAAAAAATAGGGGCTTCCAATAAGGTCAAGTCTACATTATACTTTCCACTTTTCACCAGAATAAAACAGGGTTAGCACCATAAAAGTGCTAACCCTGTTTTATTTTAACGGGGGCCTGCGTTTATTCTACAATTTCAATCATTTTAAAGGGAACCCTGATGATGGATTCATAATCCTCACCTGCTTCAAGCATATCTTCATCATCCTCTTCGTAATACCAGTTTATGATGACCTCACTTTTACCCTTATGGATAGCTTCCAGCTTCTTAAATACATCCAGGATACATTTTGAAGAGCTGGTATTGAAATATTCCAGTTGAACATTAACCTGGGTCAGGTCCAGGGGTGCACTGCTGTACTCTTCAAGCCATTCAACCAGTGGCTTATAAAACTCAATTGAGTTCTCAGGGATTGATCTGCCTTTAATTTCAATGACACCTTCCTGTGCATTAAATCTTACTACCGGCGTTTTTGCAGTTCCTTCAATCGAAAGCGCTTCCATATTCTAATATTTAACTGTTATAATCATTGTATAAAATCGATGAATACATCCAGATTAAAAAAATAGTATGTATCATCGTATTTCTCAAAGGTATACTCCATCATATTTCCTGTCTTCCTTGCAATATCCACCAGACCTAATCCGCCTCCCCCTTTATCGGACAGCCTCTGATGATTTAGAATGAACTTATACATATCCTTCAGTTCATCCCTGCCCATGGAATTGATTTTATCAATCTTGGTCCGCAGAATATCAATCTTTCCCTCCGTAATGAAATTTCCAGTAGATATCTTATATCGGTCGTCAACCCTGCTTACCAGCAAAATACCAAATTTAGAACCAAATTCTTCGTGCATGGCTTCGGGTAATTCCTCAATATGATGATAGAGATTCTGGAGGCTTTCGACCAATACATTGTAGACTTTCTTGCGGATTTTTGAGCTTTCACTGTACTCATCCATCCTGGCTTCGACCACCTCTAATACATTACTGATGAGTTCACTCGAGATATCTCCCTTGAAGGCCATCAATACATCTCCGCCATTCAGGTTGGAGTAATACTCATTGACATCAAAGCTCATTTAGGCTTCTTTTAATTGACTTGTCCTTACTGATCCGATCAGCAAATATAAAAAAAATGTTTCAGTAACTAATATAGATAAAAATTACGGCGACTGGCAACAAAATGTTTCAAATACTTCTTTTTTTTTCAACTTTTATAATCCTTCCAGTTGCCTTTAAATGTTTTATAATGTGCGTAGGTGCACTCCAGTGATCCATTGTATAATATACGCTTTCCCGAAGGTTTAAGCCCAACTCGACCCATTGCCTTTTTACTGGATGAAAGGATCCAGGCATCGGAACCCGGGAATTTATGTTTCAGGGTGCTTCCAATGGAACTGTAGAGGGCCTCAATATCATCTGGTTTAATGCGCTCCCCATAAGGGGGATTCATTATGATGGTGTTTTCCTCTTCTGTACCTGGTGAATTGGTGAAGTCACTTTGCTCCACTCTAATTATCTTATCCAGGTCCATTTGCTTTACAGAACGTCGGGTCAGGGTCACTGCGGCCGGGTCCACATCACTGGCCACAATGGCTACCTTCACCTCGTTTTCCTTAGAGAGATTACCAACCACATGTTCAAGCAGTTCCCTGTCAAAGTCGTTCCAGTTCTCAAAACCATAATGCTTTCTGAATATTCCAGGAGGGATGGAAGCTGCTATCAGGGCTGCCTCTATGGCCAGGGTTCCTGAGCCGCACATGGGATCCAGAAATGGGGTCGATCCGTTCCAGCCGGATAGCATGATCATCCCCGCTGCCAGAACCTCGTTCAGAGGTGCTTCGAAATGACCGGTCCGGTAGCCCCTCTTGTGCAGGGATTCCCCGGAACTATCCAGCGAAAGGGTGACCCATTTCCCTGAAATATGTACATTAATTAAAAGGTCGGGGCGTTCCCTGTTTATGGAAGGCCGAAGATGCGTTTTTTCTCTGAAGCGATCCACAATGGCATCTTTTACCCTCTGCATCACATAATGGCTGTTCCTGAATACGGGGGAATGGACCACAGCATCGATGGCAAAGGTCATTTTGTTATCCATATGCAAGGACCACTCGTATCTCTTTACCTTTCTGTAAAGCATATCGGTGTCAGAGGCCTCGAATCGCATAAGAGGTAAGAGTACCCTCAATGCTAACCTGGAAGCCAGATTGACCCGATACATAAGTGCGCGTCCTCCATAAAAGTCTACGCCCCTGTTTACGACTTCTGTCTTACTGGCACCCAGTGACTTGAGTTCATCAGCCAGCAGGGGCTCCAGTCCTTTCATTGTCTTTGCATGAAATTTTTCAGGTAGTGCCATGTGCTAGTTTCTTATCAATCAATACTCTGGCGCAGTGGAACCTTTCATCTCCCTTTCCCCTCACCAGCTCCCAATCCAGGCTAAAATAATCAAGTTCTTTCTTATATATGCTGAGCAGTTCTTCACGCCTGGTACCCCCATTTTCCCTTACCTGATCAGCGATCCAGGGAATATCTGTATCACAGAGCAAGACCAGGTCAAATCTTGCCTTCCGGATCTTCTCCTCCATCCAGGCAGGGAAGCTTCCATAGACGAACTCAAACCAGACTTTTGTAATGATCAGCCAGGTATCAAAAAAGATCCAATCGGGATGATCCGAGCTCTCATACTCCTTCAGTTGCTTAAGAGCTATTCGCTCCACATCCCTGTAAAGATAAGGTCTGCCCAGTAAACTAATATACTCCCGCGCATACTCGGGGATGGTCAGGCCTCCATAAAAAAGTGAAAGAGACCGGGCTAGTTCAGATTTACCGGTCGACTCGGGCCCGGTAATCAGGATCCGTTTCATGTTTCTGCCGGGATTTGAGCTTTTTTCCATTCTATATATCCAATCACAGCCATGACCGTGTAAATTGCGAAAAGAATCATGGTTGGATAGAGGCCACGGTAAAGATACAAAGCCATGGAGATTACATCAACAATTATCCAGACGATCCAGTGTTCAAGGATCTTTCTGGCCAGCATCCAGGTGGCCGTAAAGCTCATGGCAGTGGTAAGTGCATCCCAGTAAGGGATGGGAGAATCGGTGTAATTCTTCAGAAGAAAGGCGATCCCCAGGAAAGCTACTGCTGTCACTGCCAGCAGCAGCAAAGCAGGCTTCCTCCGAATCCTGCTCACCGGTTTTTCCTTCTTTCCGTCCCCTCCTTTTCTCCACACTACCCATCCGTAAATGCTGATAAAGAAGTAATATGCATTTAATCCCATATCGGCATAGAACTTCGACTGGAAAAAAACGGCCATGTACAGCAATGCGCTGATCATACCGGCCGGCCACAATAAAATGTTCTGTCGGATGCTCAGCAACAGGTACAGTACACTGAATACTACGCCCAGTACCTCGACATAGTGTGCCTGTACCCAAGAAGCCATTAAAGTTCTACTTTAGCAAGTTTCTGCTGGTGCATAGAAGGGTTCTCCAGGATTTCCACAGCCTTGTTAAACACTTTATTGCTGGGATTGAAAACTTCAAAAAAGTAATCCATTCCCCAGAGATCCCTGGCCAGGTAAGCTTTGAATAAGAGGGCTAGCTGTGTTTTTGAGATTTCCCACTGTTCCTCATTAAACTCCAGCTTTTCCCTGGTGGCAAATGTTACCAGGTCATCCAGCTCATCCCCGGATGGATTATACTTCTTATTAAATGCATCGAAATCTGCATACCTGGATAAGAGCTTATTCCGGTTGTCATCCACAAACTGAAGTACAAAGCGATTGAATATGCCCCTGTTAATCAAGCGGCCATAGTAATCCGTATAGGCAGATGTATCCACCGGCACAAAATAATCGGGCATGATGCCCCCCCCTCCGTATACGGTCCTGTTCAGTGACAAGGTTCTGTATTGTTGCGATTCGGGAAATTCAATGCTATCGGCACTTGATAGTTCACCTGAGTTATACCTGTTGATCAGGTCCAGGGCATATTCCTCATACCCGTTTTCATAAGGCTTCTGTATCAATCTGCCTGTGGGAGTGAAATACCGGGCCACTGTAAGTCTGATCAGCGATCCGTCACTGAGCTGAAAGGGTTGCTGTACCAGGCCCTTCCCGAAGGAACGCCTTCCAACGATTACACCCCGGTCCCAATCCTGAATTGCTCCGCTGACAATTTCGCTTGCAGATGCTGAACTCCCATCAATCATTACTACCAGATTTCCTTCTTCAAACAGTCCCGGCCTTCTGGCGGTGTATTTCCTGTCAGGAACCTTGGTCCCTTCCGTTCTGACAATATCTTTGTTTCCTGAAAGAAAATGATCCGCCAGTTCCACAGCCACAGGAAGCCAGCCCCCGCCGTTCCCTGAAAGATCAAGGATGAGGTCTTTCATTCCCTCCTGTTTTAACTCCTTCACAGCTTTTTCAAATTCCTCAATGCTGGTATGGGAGAAGCGAGCCAGTTTCACATAGCCTATCCTGTCATTCACCATGTAAGAGGCATCCAGGCTATATACCGGTATCTTATCCCTGGTAATGGTGAACTCCAGCAGGTCCTTCTCATTCCTTCTTTTTACCGAAATATCCACCCTGGTTCCTTTGGGTCCTTTCAGAAGCTTCTGGACGTCCCTTGAGGTAATCCCCGTGCCTGCCACATTTTCTCCTTCAACTTGCACGATCCGGTCTCCGGCCATAATCCCTACCTTCTCTGAAGGCCCTCCGGATATGGCCCTGATGATATAAATGGTATCCTTAAGGACGTTGAAGCTCACTCCTATTCCTTCAAACTCACCTTCCAGCTGTTCACTCATTTGTTCAAGCTCCTCCTTGCTCAGGTAGGATGAATGCGGATCCAGTTCATGAAGCATGCTGACAATGGTGCGCTCCACCACTTCGGTATCATCAATGGAGTCCACATAAAAACGACTCACTTTATCCATGACCTGTGCCAGTTTTAATGCCTCGGGATTCCACTGGGCCTGCACAGAAATAGTTATAAATATGAAAAATAAGCCTACCAGATATTGTTTTAAGCGATCCATGATTCTTCCTTAATAATACTTTTAGTATAACGAGCTACCGGGGAAAAAGTTGGTGTAAATATTCAAATAAACTTCCTTATTCCCATTCGATGGTGGCCGGTGGTTTTGAGCTGATATCATATACAACCCTGTTGATCCCCCGGACTTTATTGATAATGTCGTTCGAAACCTGGCTGAGCACTTCATGAGGTAAATGTCCCCAATCGGCGGTCATGCCATCGGTGGAAGTAACTGCCCTGAGAGCTACCACATATTCATAGGTTCGTTCGTCACCCATCACACCCACCGATTGAACCGGAAGCAGAATGGCACCTGCCTGCCAGATGCTGTCATACAGTCCATGCTTCTGTAAAGCCTTGATATAGATGGCATCAGCCTCCTGCACAAGCCTGATCTTCTCCCGGCTTATCTCTCCCAGGATACGAATACCCAGACCGGGTCCGGGAAAAGGATGTCGTTTCAGGAAAGAGGATGGAATCTCCAGTGCCTTTCCAACCCTTCTCACTTCATCCTTAAACAATAAGCGGAGGGGCTCCACCACTTTCAGATGCATTTTCTCAGGAAGTCCACCCACATTGTGATGCGACTTGATGGTTGCTGACGGTCCATTGACAGAAACCGATTCGATCACATCGGGATAAATAGTTCCCTGACCCAGCCAGCTCACATTCTCCAATTTCCTGGCCTCCTGCTCAAAAACTTCAATAAAATTCTTACCTATGCTCTTTCTTTTGGCCTCAGGATCGGTCACTCCCTGCAGATCGTCGATGAATTTGTCGCTCGCATCCACACCGATTACATTCAGTCCCAGTTCTTTATAAGATTCCAGAACCGTGGTGAATTCATCCTTCCGAAGCAAACCGTTATCCACAAAAATACAGGTGAGATTTGGGCCAATGGCCCGATGAAGGAGGATGGATGCCACGGTGGAATCCACTCCCCCGCTTAATCCCATGACCACATGGTCGCTGCCAAGCTGATTCTTCAATTCGGAAACTGTACTTTCCACAAAGGCGTCCGGGGTCCAGTCCATATTACAAGCACAGATCTCTCCCAGAAAATTGTATAATATGGTTTTTCCCTCGGTGGTGTGATAAACCTCGGGATGGAACTGCAAGCCCCAGGTGGCTTCATTTTCAGAGGCATAAGCGCCAAATTCCACATCGCCGGTACTGGCTATGACCCGGCAACCCTCAGGCAGGGTATTGATGGTATCTCCATGGGACATCCATACCTGTGTATTGCTCTTCAGGTTTTTCAATAAAGGATTTCCGGTATTGATATAGCTCAAACGGGCTCTGCCATATTCTCTTGAATCAGATTGTTTTACCTCTCCTCCATAATAATGAGACAGGTATTGTGCTCCATAGCAGATTCCAAGTAAAGGATAGATTCCCTTGATCTTTGCAAGATCCGGAATGGGAGCATGTTCGTCCCTTACCGAAAACGGGCTTCCCGACAGGATTACTCCTTTTACAGTTTCATCGGGATCCGGAAACTTGTTGTAGGGATAAATTTCGCAGTACACATTATGTTCCCGTACTTTCCTGGCTATTAACTGGGTGTACTGGGAGCCAAAATCAAGGATCAATATCTTCTCATTCACCTTTCGAACTGTTTTGGAAGTAAATGATGCAAAATTAACATTTATTCTGTGGATACCCTCTCCGGCGGAAGGGAATAGACCTCCCCATCCTTAACTCCATGAGTATTTCTGAAAATAGCCCTTGCCTCTTCTTCAAGCAATTCATAATCTTTATATCTGCTCGAAAAATGCCCGATCAATAGTTTACCAACCTCCGCTTTCTTTGCCAGAGTGGCCGCCTGGGCAGCTGTAGTGTGTTTAGTGTCTGCTGCCAGTTTTTTATCCTTATCCAAAAAGGTAGCCTCATGAAACAGCAGGTTTACTTTCTGCACCTTTGGAAGCAGATCCGGATCATAGACCGTATCTGAAATATAGGCATATGACCTCTGTTGGTAAGGTGGAAGGGTTAAACTGGAACAGGGAATTACGGAGCCGTCGGAACAAGTGAAGTCTTCCCCCTGCTTGATCCTCACCACATCGGCAATCCCGATCCCGTACTTTTCAATTTGTTCCTTCCTGACATTAAGCAACTTTTTCTTTTCCCGAAACAGATAACCAAAGGTGGTGGTTCTGTGTGTCAGGGGAATGGGAAGGACTGTAAGCTTTTCATCCTCATAAATACAAACTTCCGGATCTGCATCCGGGGCATGAAAACTGAGCCCAAAAGGCAGATTACCAAAAAAAGACAGGTGCTGCTCCATCATCTCCTTCAACCTGGAGGGACCATAGAGATTCAATGGGATCTTTCTGCCCATCATCCCCATGGTGGAGAGAAGCCCGAAAAGGCCATATACATGATCGCCATGGAGGTGAGATATAAATATATGGTGTATCCTGGCAGGATTTAATCCATATTTACGCAGCTGGATCTGCGTTCCTTCACCACAGTCAATTAAAAAAAACCGCTCATCTACCTTAAGTAAATGAGCGGTTGGAAAACGTTTCGAAGTAGGCAGTGCTGAACTGCTACCAAGTATAATTAATTCAAATGTCACCAAAGACTAAATTATCCAGCCTCTTTAATCAGTGAAACGGCCTCTTCCAGGGTATTGGAAATATTTAATACAGTGTCAAGTTGTGAGATAGTTATCAGCCTTTCAACTGCATCATTCAAACCTGTCAGCACAAAAGTTCCGCTGGCATTCTTGCAGAGACGGTTAGCTACAAGAATCGCACTCAGCCCGGAAGAATCACAGTACCTGCAGTTGCCCAGATCAAGAACGATGTTTTTCTCACCATTTCCTGATACCAGAACGAGCTCAGACTTAAGGGTCGGAGCAATATGCGTGTCCAGTTTCTCCTCCAATACTTTGATCAAAGTGTGGTTTTCAAATTTGTCAATCTTGAATTCCATAGCTGAATTAATTGTTTAAGGGTTCTACTTTAATCTTCCTTATCGTCTCCAGTGCTTTTTTTCTCCTTCTTGCTACTCTTCTGATTTTCTTCCATTTCAGTCTTCAAAGCTGCCAGTTCGGAGATATCACCAAGAGTTGTTTTCTCAAGGTTGGTCTTCAGTTTCCTGGTGGCTTTCCTAACCTCAGCACCCGCACTCTGCTTGGTAGAACGGTCAGAAGATTTTCGTTCATCTTCATGGATCCGACTATGAGACAAGATAATCTTTTTTGCGGACTTATTAAACTCTATGACCTTAAAATCTAATTTCTCATCTACTTTCACAGGGCTTCCATCCTCTTTTACAAGATGTTTCGGAGTAACAAAACCTTCAACACCATAAGGCAGTGCAACCACTGCTCCCTTATCCATCAGATCAATGATGGTGCCTTCATGGATCGAATCCACTCCAAACACACTCTCGAAGACATCCCAGGGATTCTCTTCAAGCTGCTTATGACCCAGGCTCAGTCTACGGTTTTCCTTATCAATCTCAAGCACAACCACCTCAATATCCGCAGCAATGGCTGTAAACTCAGCAGGATGCTTAATTTTCTTTGTCCATGACAGATCCGAAATATGGATCAGTCCGTCCACGCCTTCTTCGATCTCTACAAATACGCCGAAGTTGGTGAAGTTGCGGACTTTTGCAGTATGCCTGCTGCCCACTCCGTAAATTTCATCGATCTTCTCCCACGGATCGGTCTTCAATTGCTTGATACCAAGTGACATTTTCCGTTCCTCACGGTCCAGGGTCAGAATAACTGCATCCACTACATCACCCACCTTCATGAATTCCTGGGCGCTCCTGAGGTGCTGTGACCATGACATTTCAGAAACGTGAATCAAACCTTCAACGCCTGTAGCTATCTCCACAAATGCTCCATAATCTGCCATCACAACCACACGGCCCTTCACCTGGTCGCCCACCTTCATGGCTTCATCCAGAGAATCCCATGGATGAGGAGTCAGTTGCTTCAGACCAAGTGCAATTCGTTTTTTATCATCATCGAAGTCAAGAATTACCACATTCAATTTCTGGTCCAGGTCCACAATCTCTTCGGGATGGTTTACACGTCCCCAGGAGAGGTCGGTAATATGAATCAGTCCATCCACACCACCCAGATCGATAAATACTCCATAGGATGTAATATTCTTAACTGTACCTTCCAGTACCTGACCTTTTTCAAGCTTGGCAATGATCTCCTTCTTCTGCTGCTCCAGCTCCTCCTCGATCAGTGCTTTATGCGAAACTACCACGTTCTTAAATTCGTGATTAATCTTAACCACCTTGAATTCCATGTTCTTACCCACGTAGGCATCATAATCCCTGATGGGTTTCACATCAATCTGAGAACCGGGCAGGAATGCTTCAATGCCAAAAACATCCACAATCATACCCCCCTTGGTACGGCACTTTATGTACCCTTTTATCACCTCGTCCTGATCAAGTGCCTGGTTGACACGGTCCCAGGAGCGCATGGCCCTGGCTTTTTTATGGGAAAGTACCAACTGACCTTTCTTGTCTTCCTGGCTCTCCACATATATTTCCACTTTATCCCCTACCTTCAGGTCAGGATCATAACGGAATTCGCTCAGCGAGATCACACCTTCTGACTTATAGCCAATGTTGATCACCACCTCGCGCTTGTTCATGGAAATCACTATACCATCAATTACCTCATTCTCGGCAATGGTGGAAAGTGTTTCCAAATACATTTTTTCATATTCTGTCTGATCTGCAGATGTATCCATTTCGTCTGCAGCAAATTCTTCCCAGTCGAAATCAGCCATTCCGGTATCGGAAGAAGGATCAGCCTTGGCAGGCTGGGCTTTAGCAACGGGTTCCTCGGTTACCGCCTCAGTTCCTTCGGTTGCAACAACGGGTTGTTCTTCGGCTACAGGTTCTTCAGCTACAGGTTCTTCGGCTACAGGTTCTTCAGCTACAGGTTCTTCAGCTACAGGTTCTTCAGCTACAGGTTCTTCAGCTACAGGTTCTTCAGCTACAGGTTCTTCAGCTAC
>JBDLIM010000059.1:0-26349 GCA_039714915.1 Bacteroidota bacterium | reverse complement strand
GCACCTTCCACGATCTCAATGGCCTTTTCTTTTTTGTAAGCGAAAGTGGTAGATAAGTCGATTCCAGGGAGCCACCTGAGAAAATCGGGTAAGCCGTCGGGGATCACCACTTGTGTCTCTTTCCCCAGCTTGCTCAAAGCCAGGGCCATGGCCAGGCTGGAGCCAATGGCATCCCCGTCCGGATTGGTATGGGTTAATATGGCAATTCTCTCAGCCTCCCCGATCCAGCTTTTTATGGTCTGTACTGTATCCTTATCTACCATCTTACCTGGCTAATAAAACGCCCAAAGATAAAAAATATTGGAGGAGGCTTAACAAAGCCCGAAAATATTTGTTAATTGCACAACCAAAAATTAACAATCATGACAGGCACTTGTACCTTTACAATTATTAAACCTCAGGCAGTATCCAAAGGCTATATAGGACCCATTCTGAATAAAATATCTGAAGCAGGATTTAAAATAGCTGCGCTTAAGATGCTGCATCTTACCCGCAGTGAAGCTGAGCGCTTCTATGAAGTGCATGTGGGTCGGCCTTTTTACGACGATCTGGTCGAATTTATGATCTCCGGCCCCATCGTAGTAGCTGTACTGGATAAGGAAAATGCGGTTGAAGACTACAGGAAATTAATTGGTTCCACAGATCCGGAAAAAGCAGAGGAAGGGACCATCCGGAAAATGTATGCCGAATCCATGAGAGCCAATGCAGTTCATGGATCCGACTCTGATGAGAATGCTGAGATGGAAGCCACCTTCTTTTTTCCTTCTTCGGAAAGATTCTGATTATCTGAGTACTACATCATCGATGACATTCATTCCTGCGGCTTCATTCAGCCGGGGAATCAGTGTGTCTTTGATCATTTCCAGTTCGTTCCTGACCACCGAGGAATGGAGAGTCACAAAAAGCTTGCGATTGCGAATGTTCAGGGATTTGGTTTTTTTGGCAACAGTTATGCCAAGAAGATCATTCCATGATTTCATTAACCTGTATTCGGCCAGGCCTCTCTCCAGCTTATTGGCTTTGATAAATTGCTGAAGCAGTGAATCGATTTTTTTAACTTCCTTGCGCTCCATTTCAGGACTCCATCTGTTCCACGGTACCCCCGTGCATAATTTTAAATACCCTGTGATCGGCTGGAATTTCTTTTAAGATCCCCTGCAGTCGCAGTTCATTGGTATCGGTAATAAAGATCTGACCGAAATGATTCTCAGCAACCAGGCTGATAATCTGCTTGACCCTGTTTGCATCAAATTTGTCAAATATATCGTCAAGTAACAAAATAGGAGGAATTTCGGTTAGCTTATGTATGTACTCAAATTCAGCAAGTTTCAAGGCAACCAGAAAGGTCTTCTGTTGTCCCTGTGAACCGCTCTTTTTCAAACTGTGCTCCCCCAGATGCATGCCCAGGTCGTCCTTGTGCACTCCAAAAGTAGTGTATTGAATGATGCGATCCTTATCAAGTGAATCCTGCAAACCCTCCCTGAATCCTTTTTGTTGCAGTTGGGCCTGGTAAGTGAGAGTTACGCTTTCCCGGTTCCCGGAAACATGCTCATAAAAAGCACTGAAGACCGGTAGTAACTCATCCACAAAACGGTGCCTTTCTTCATATACCGGCTCTCCATACCGGATCAATTGTTCGTCCCAGACTTCCAGCATATCCCGGTTAAAACTGCGGGTGCTTGCAAAATCCTTTAACAAACGGTTCCGCTGGGAAAGCGCCCGGTTGTACTGAATCATGTTTTCGAGGTAGGCTTTGCTGTACTGTGCAATGACCCCATTCATAAATTTCCTGCGCTCCTCGCTCCCGCCGTTAATAAGTATGCTGTCAGCCGGTGAAATCATGACCAGGGGGATCAGGCCGATGTGTTCGGAGAGCTTCTGGTATTCTTTCCTGTTTCGCTTGAATTGTTTTTTCTTCTGCTTTCTGATCCCGCAGTAAATGTTTTCTTCTTTCCCCAGCCTTTCAAAAAGGCCCTGAACCACGCAAAAATCCTCATCATGCCTGACATTCTGGGTATCTATGGGATTCAGGTTGCTTTTGCACAGAGCCAGGTAGTGAACTGCATCCAGAATATTGGTCTTACCCACCCCATTCTCACCCACAAAGCAATTAATCTTCTCTGAGAGAGGAACATCCACCTGTTCATAATTCTTGAAATTGACCAGCGAGAGTGATTTTAAATGCATATTCAAAATTCATTGTTCCATGCATTACAAATGTAAGCTTTTCTACTGAAGCTGCTCTCTAAGACTCCTGTTATCTCTGTTCAATCTTAGATTTTAAAATGCCACTGTCCACAGTAAACAGTTTGTACCGTTCAGGTTGCCGGTCCAGCTCCTCTTCTACCCATCTGCTGTGTTTCAGAAGAATCTTTTTCACTTCCTCCGGCGATTCTTTGCGAATCACCACAGGGATAAAATTACTGACAATGAATTTAATGTTGCGTCCGAACTGCCTGGATACCAAGACAGAAACTCCCCTGTCTTTCAGGTAACGGGTGATTTGATCCGCTTTGGATTTTTGTCCGTGAGCTGTGGATTCATCTGCGGTCCTGAAAGGATTTTTTTCTTTGGAAATGAGTTGGAACGCTTCATCTTTCAGTTCATATATATGATACTGGTCGGCATCCCCGAAATGCCTTCTTTCAAAGGCTTCTTCACTGTTTAATGCAAATGCAATCTTTATTTCCATAATATTAAGTAATTTTGCTACCCGGCAAGGCTTTGCCAGATTTGCCCTATTATTTTTGAAGTTTCCAATCCCTTATTGTATTCCACAATGGTTTTACCTTCCAGCATGGCTTCCACCATGTGCCTGTCGAAAGGAATTCTGCCCAGCAGTGGTATATTCTTCTCTTTCAAGTAGTTCTCTACCCTGGCTGTCATTGACAGGTTCAGATCGTATTTATTGATCACGGCAAACACCGGAATGGAAAATGTAGCTATCAGATCAACCAGCCTGTCTGCATCATGCAATCCGGAAACAGTGGGTTCGATTATCATCAGTACCTGGTTTGTTCCGGTCAGTGATGAAATTGCTGCACATCCTATGCCGGGAGGGCCGTCGTTGATCACATATTTTGCATTATTCTCCGTGGCCAGTTCTTTTGCTTTCTTCCGCACTTCGGATACCAGTTTACCGGAGTTCTCTTCTCCAGGTCCCATTTTAGCATGGACCAGGGTGCCGAATCGTGTATCTGATACATACCAGAAATTTCGATCGCTCCGCTCCGATGAAATGGCATTTGCCGGACATAATCTTTCACACAGGCGACAACCTTCGCACTGGTTGGGATTGACCTCCGGAAAGCCATTTTCATTGGTATGGATGGCATCAAACCGGCACTGGTCCTGGCACACATTGCATCCAATGCATTTTGACTCATCAATGGTGGCTACCCAGGCGCCCAGAAAGCGATGTTCCTCCCTGATGTCCGGATCAAAGATCAGGTGCAGATCAGCTGCATCCACGTCGTTGTCACAAAAAACGGCATCGGAAGCCAGGGAAGCAATGGCTGCTGTAATTGAGGTTTTTCCTGTCCCCCCTTTGCCGCTGAGTATGGTTATCTCCTTCATCTTATTGATTCTTTTCCAGGACTTTCTCTAAGATTTTCTCATATTTCTCATTAATATCCTCCGGGACCTGTTTCAGGATTTCACCTTTTGCATAGAGGGACGCATATTCCTTTCGAAAGGGAATTTCGCCCAGCAGGTCAATTTGCTCTTCCTTCAGGAAGTCATAGACCTTCCGATCGCCAAGGTCCGCCTTGTTAATCACCACTCCAAAAGGTTTTCCGATCTCCCGGAGCAATTCAACAGTCAGCTTCAGGTCATGCAATCCAAAAGGAGTGGGTTCGGTCACCAGGATGACATAATCGGCATCGGCCACAGTTTCAACCACCGGGCAGCTGGTACCCGGAGGGGCGTCGAAGATCACCACCTCTTTATCACTCAACACCTGCTGCTTCACCTGTTTGATCAAGAGGGTCTGCATGGCCGAACCGATCTTCAGGGCGCCCTCGGTAAGGATTCCGGGCATGCCCGGATCAATGTTGCGAATGGTACCGATCTCTTCCGGTCTTTCTGAAATGGCACCATGTTCGCATGCAAGGATACAAGCTCCGCAGGAATGGCACAGACTGGAATTCACCTCTGCAAATCCAGCCGGAGGAATTACTACAATGGCATTGAATTCGCACCATTCCACACATTTCCTGCAATAGGTACATTTGTTGTTATCAATGACTGGTATCTGCTGGGTGGCCTGCTTCTCAGAAAGAATCTCCCCTCCCGGGAAAAATAGCCTGTCGTTAGGCTCTTCCACATCACAGTCCACAAGCTGGACTTTTGGCGTGCGGTATTTCGAAATCAAATGAAAAAGATTAACCGCCACCGTGGTCTTACCTGTCCCTCCCTTTCCGCTGGCTACAGCAATTTTCATAAAGATCTGTTTATTGGACTTATATCAAATTCCGGTCAAAGATAATGAGAATATTCTCATAATAAAAATATTTTTTTACCTACCAACAGGGAATATCTCTTTCAATATGAGAAAGCATTCACATTTTTGTGCCGCCATAAAGGGCATTTTTCTAAAAAAGGATTACTTTTGCGGAAGTTTTTCAAATCCAAGAATATTAAGCAGATGTCGAAGAAAAAGAATGTGAAGCAAACGGACAAGAACCTTGAAGGAATTGAACAGGCATTAACACGTTCGGAACAATTTATAGAGGATAACCAGAAAACACTCACCTATGTACTTGGCGGACTCATCCTGGTACTCTTAATCGTTATTGGAGGAAACAGGTATTACCTGAAGCCTTTGAATGAGGAGGCCTCTGCCGACATGTTTTACGCAGAGCGTTTTTTCGAAATGGATTCATTTAACCTGGCATTGAACGGGTACGGAACCTATCCCGGATTCCTGAATGTAATTGATGATTACGGAATTACAAAAACCGCCAAAGTTGCTAAATATTATGCCGGTGTATGTTACCATCACCTTGGTGAATATGAGACAGCCATTGATTACCTCGGGAAATTTAAGACGGATGATCTGCTTGTGGGCGCTGCAAAATGCAGCACTCTGGGTGATGCTTATGTGGAACTGGGTGAGCTGAATAAGGCAGTTTCATCTTATAAAAGAGGCATTGATAAGTATGAGAATAATTTCTCCTCGCCCATCTTATTAAAAAAGCTGGGCATTGTATACGAAGAAATGGGTGAGCTGGAACAGGCCCTTAAGACCTATCAAACCATTGAGTCAAAGTATCCCGAAACTACCGAGGGCAGGGAAATTAAGAAGTACATCGGAAGGGTAGAAACGAAAATGAGCCTCTAATACGATGGCATCGAGTCTGAAAAACCTGTCAGATCACGATCCTGTCACCATCCCGGACGGATCTTCCTTTAAAATTGGAATTGTTGTTGCTGAGTGGAATGAAGAGATCACTGCATCCCTCCTGGAGGGTGCCCTTCATACCCTGAAAAAGCATCACGTGAAGGAAGAGAACATTAAGATTACAGCAGTACCCGGCAGTTTTGAACTCCCCTATGGAGCCCGAATTGTTGCCGAACAGTTCACACCTAATGCGGTTATTTGCCTGGGTTGTGTGATACAGGGAGAGACCAGGCACTTTGATTACATCTGCCTGGGAGTGACCCAGGGGATCACCGAGCTGAATCTGGATTACGACGTCCCCTTTATCTTTGGTGTGCTTACCACAGATAACCAGCAACAGGCTTTGGACCGTGCCGGCGGTAAATACGGAAACAAAGGGGATGAAGCAGCGGTGACTGCCCTTAAAATGGCTGCCTTACGAATGAAGCAGTAAAGAGAATCCCCTGGGAGACGATAAGCGGAGACTATCGACTTAACAATATTTTTTTTGTCGCAGTATAATCCCCTATCTCTGCTGTTACAAAATAGATCCCGGAAGACAATCCTTCGGCATTGAACATCACAGTGTAAGAATCCTGGTTCATATTCCGGTCAGCCAGAGTTGAGACCGGTCTGCCCAGAAGATCATACACCCTTAATGTAACATGACACTCTCTGGGCACATCAAACGAGATTTGGGTGGTTGACTGAAAAGGATTGGGATGGTTCTGATATAGATGGAAGCTATCAGGCAAGCCGATCCTGTTTTCTATATCTGTTTCATTCGCGGTACCATAAATATAGAGGTTTGTGAAGGCGGTACCCTGCTCAATCCCCCCGCCTCCGGCAGCATAGATCTTTCCATTCATTGAACAAGCAGCGATCCCGATCCGGCCAGCTGGCAAATAGGGTTTGTTTGACCAGCTATCCAGTACAGGATCATACACCTCAACGGCTTTATGAACTATGCTTACCGGATAGGGATCTCCACCCCCGATGGCAAAGATCTTTCCGCCCAGCTCGGCTGTGGCAAAACCCCAGCGAGTGGTTGCCATAGAGGATTTTGTTGTCCAGGTGTCAGTTTCAGGATCGTACTCCTCCACGATGGAGAGAGACTTCTCATTCTCTTCATCATAACCTCCAATGGCATAGATCTTCCCATCCACAACACAGCACGATAACATCCACCTTGGGGTAGATGTAGCTTCTTTTGTGGTCCATGTGTCCGTGCCGATGTCATAAACCTCCATGGTTTCATACATTTTTTTGACCGGCCAACCCCACGCACCTCCTATCACATAGATTTTCTCGTCAACGTGGCAAATACCATGACCCCACCGCATGGTTGGCATGTTGGCTTTTTTCGTCCAGGTGTCAGCTGCCGGATCGTACACTTCAAGCGAGGAGAGCGTTGCGAAACCTGCAAATCCCCCAGTCAGATAGATTTTATTATTCACCACAGCACAGCCGGATATTTCACCTCTACCCATATGCATGTCTGCCTTTCTTGTCCAGGAGTCACTCTCAGGATCGTATTCTTCCAAGGTATTACTCTCTGTAATATAGCCTCCCATGGCATAAATTTTTCCATCTGCAGCACCCACCGCATGCACAACTCTTGGTATAATCATATCAGCTCCACGTGTCCAGGAATCCTGGGCAACAGCCGGAGTACTCACGAAAACCACTAAAAATAAAACAGAGAATAATAGTCTGAAATGTCCCATTTTTGAGTCAGTTGATTTATCTCCAAGTTAAATCATTAACAAAGACGAATCAAACTAAGTCATAAAATACCGAGGAGTTCTATAACATATTGAAAGGCCTGGCCTGCAAGTAACTATATAAACCGGAGGGTGATTTACCGGGACCTCTTTGCGGGCGCAGATTTCCTGGTTCCCTGCTGCTGCTGTTTCTGGAGGTCTTCAAGCCGCTTGGCAAAACCGGACTTCTTCTTAGGTTTATTCTTCTTGGAATTGATCTTTTTAAGGATCTTCTCCTCATCAATAAAGCTCTTGAATATCAGGTTCTGACCCAGGGTAATCAGGTTGGCCAGGAAGTAGTAATAGGTCAATCCTGCTGAGAAGTTATTCAGGATGAACATAAACATCACCGGCATGATATACATCATGGTCTTCATCCCGGGCATCTGGCTGGTTCCCGCTGAAGCCTGGTTATTCCATTTCATGGAGAGCATGGTGGTCACGGTCATCAACAGTGTAAACAGGCTCACATGGTCGCCATACATTGGAATGGTAAAGGGCAGGTTAAGTATGGAATCGTAAGTGGAAAGGTCATGTGCCCAGAGAAATCCCTGCTGTCTCAGCTCAATGGAGGTGGGGAAGAAACGGAACATGGCATAGAGGATCGGAAACTGGAGCAACATGGGCAGGCATCCACCCATGGGATTGGCTCCGGCTTTCTTATACAGATCCATAGTAGCCTGTTGCTTCTTCATGGCATCCTCTTTCTTGGGGTAGCGCTCACCTATCTCATCCACCTGGGGCTTCAGAACCCGCATCACAGCCTGGGACTTGTAAGATTTGTAAGTCAGCGGGAAAAGTGCCGATTTAATAATCAGGGTCAGCAAAAGGATGATAATCCCGAAATTATTGATCCAGTTATTCAGCCAGTTAAATATGGGGATGACCACAAAGGCGTTGATCCAGCGAATCATGGCACCACCCACGGTCACCACATTCTCCAGCCCCATATCCCCGTAAGACTTTAATGAGGTGAAATTATTAGGGCCGAAATAAAGCTGCATGCCCATGATCTGATCGCTTGTCCGGTCAAAAGGCATGTCAATGGAAGTGGAATAATGCCTTACATATTTGCCCGGATCAGAAAATCTCTGCTGCATCAGGTAGGCACCGTCAAAGTACTCGTCAGCCACCAGGATGGTTGAAAAGAACTGGTGGCTGAAAGCGATCCATTTGATCCTGGTGGTTTCGGTCACATCCTCTATCTCCTTTTTGGACCTGGATTTGAAGCTTTCCACATCCCCACCATGGTACCTGTAGAAAAGGCTGGTGTACATGGCTTCATTCTGGTAGCCTTTCTCCTGGGAAGGAGCATAAAAATCTACTTTGAATTCCATGCGGTCGGTACGGTACTGATCCAGTCCCTTCAGCTGCATATCAAAATCAAGCATGTAATCTCCATCGAAGAGTTTATATACATAGGAGATGAAAGCAGATTCCGAGATTTCCATTTTCATGGTAAGCTGCTGGAATGAACGTCCTTCTTCATCGCTCAGCTTTTGAATCTCAGGAGTGAAGTAGAGTTCTCCGGTATTGATCGCCCTGTTGTCGGCAAAAAACTGAAGCTCAAACAGTGTGGAGTCTCCGTTGAAGAGGTAAAGGGGTAATGAATCATGGGTCTGGTACTCTTTTAACTGTACAGTATAGGGTCGGCCTCCCAGGGTTGAAAAGGTAAGTCTTAACTGCTCATTCTCCAGAGTGACTTTCTCTTCCTCACCCACAGCTCCGGCCACAAAGTCACCCAGTTCCTCGGATAAACGCTCCATGGAAGCTGTGTCCTTAATAGCTGTTCCTTCTGCCTGGCTTTCCTGCTTAAGGTCCCTTTGCTGCTGAGCATCCTCCATGGCCCTTACCTGCTCCACACGTGCAATGGAGTCGAGCCTTCTGCGCTCTGCCATTTGTGCCTCACGTGCAGGTTTTGTGAATATGCTATATCCCACAAGGATGAGTCCGATCATCGCCAGACCTATAATTGTATTTCTATCCATCTTCAATGATTAATTCAGGCACAAAAGTAATGGTTTAGCCTGTATATCAATATAAATTCAATTAAAATCGATAAGATTTCGGTGAATAGTTCCTCTATAGGAATGAAGACTGGTGACTGTATTCTGCAGCAGCTTTAATGAAAGCGATGAAGAGAGGATGCGGATTGAGCACCGTGCTCCCGTATTCCGGATGAAACTGGGTACCCACGAACCAGGGATGATCGGTCAGCTCCATGATTTCCACAAGTCCGCTGTCGGGATTAATTCCTGTGGATATCATGCCATTTTGTTCGAAAGCTTCCAGGAAATCGTTATTGAATTCATAACGGTGGCGGTGACGTTCACGAACCATAGTCGCGCCATAAGCTTCCTGCACTTTGGAACCCTTCTTAAGTGCGCAGGCATATCCACCCAGACGCATGGTTCCTCCTTTTTCTGTCACTCCTTTTTGTTCTTCCATCAGGTCGATGACCGGGTGCTTGGTGATGTTGGTCATCTCGGTGGAATGCGCATCAGGGTAATTCAGTACATTTCTGGCAAACTCAATAACTGCACATTGCAATCCCAGGCAGATTCCTATAAAGGGGATCTTATTCTCCCTGGCAAATTTAGCCGACAGGATCTTGCCATCAACGCCGCGATCTCCGAATCCCGGTGCCACCAGTATGCCGTCGTAGTCCTTCAACTCTGCATCAATGTTTTCAGCATTCACCATTTCTGAATGCAGGCAGGTCACTTTTACCTTCACATTGTTCACAGCTCCTGCATGGGTCAGGGATTCAATAATGGATTTATAGGAATCATAGAGTTCCACATACTTGCCCACCAGGGCAATTTTGATCTCCTGACTGGAAGTCTTCAACTTGTCCACAAACTTCTTCCATTCCTTCAGATCAGGTGTATCCTTATCTTCAATTTTCAGGTTCTTAAGGATAATCTTATCGAGTCCCTCCTCCTTCATCAGAAGGGGAACTTCGTAGATGGTGGAAACATCAATGGACTGGATCACTGCATCCAGTGCCACGTTGCAAAAGAGGGCCACTTTCTTTCTTAAATCCTTATCAAGTTCGCGCTCTGCACGCAGCACAAGCACGTCAGGTTGGATCCCGTTTTCCAGGAGTACTTTTACGGAATGCTGAGTGGGCTTGGTCTTCAGCTCTCCGGAAGCAGACAGATAGGGCACCAGGGTAAGATGCACAAAGACGGTATTCTCCACTCCCAGATCCCAGCGTAACTGCCGAACTGCTTCAATGTAAGGAAGTGATTCGATATCCCCCACCGTACCTCCAATCTCGGTAATAATGAAGTCGTAATCATTCTTTCTTCCCAACTGGGTAATGCGGCGCTTGATTTCATCGGTAATATGAGGAATAACCTGAACGGTTTTACCCAGGTAATCTCCGCGGCGTTCTTTATTAATCACCGATTGATAGATCCGGCCCGTGGTTACGTTGTTGGCCTGGGAGGTCTGTATACCCAGAAATCTTTCATAATGGCCCAGGTCGAGATCCGTTTCTGCACCATCATCTGTCACATAACATTCGCCATGCTCGTAGGGATTCAGGGTTCCGGGATCGACGTTAATATAAGGATCCAGCTTCTGAATGGTTACCTTGTATCCTCTGGCCATCAGCAAGCGGCCAAGTGAAGCTGAAATAATCCCTTTTCCTAAGGAGGAAGTCACTCCGCCTGTGACGAAAACATACTTTGTATTACCCAAATTTATTCAGATTTAAATTCGCGGTAAAAGTAAAGATTTAATTTACATTTTCCATATTGTCCAGGATGCGGATCTTCTCCTCAAGCACCCTGATTCGTTCGCGCGCAGCCTCTATCTTTTCGTTGAATCCCTGTATGGTTTCTTCGGAGCTGTCCGATTGTTTAAAGAAACCTATGTTGTTTTCCCAAACACCAATATCATTTCGCAACTGTTGCAACTTATTGGCCAGCTTATCCCTTTCAAAATTGAGCTTCATGTCGGATCGTGGTGCATTGCTCATGCTTTTTATCCGGTTCCTGAACCTGTAAATGCTTCTATCAGACTCATCAAGACCTATTTTTTCAAGCAATCTGTCCAGTGCATTTCGAAACTCCTCCTTGATCCAATCCTTCTTACCCGATGGAACATATCCAATGGCATTGAATCGCGTCTGAAAATCTTCCAGCGCCTTTAGACTTTCTTTTCTTTTATCTGATGGGCTGTAATCTTCCATTTCCTTCAAAAGAGCTTCCTTGGCCTTCAGGTTGTCTTCGAAAGTGGAATCAATATTCTCAAAATACTTTGACTTGTTATTAAAAAAAGTATCACAGGCAGCTCTAAAGCGTTTCCACAGCTTATCAGAATCCCGCCGGGGCACAGGGCCGATCTCCTTCCATTGTTTTTGCAATCTGATGAGCTGTGTGGTAGTCTCTTTCCAGTCCTCGCTTGGGCTCAGCGCTTCAGCCTTCTCTGTGATTGCAAGTTTTAGTTTCAGGTTTTCTTTCTGCTCTTCATAAGCGGAAGCATAGTAAGCTGCCTTGTTGCTGAAAAAAACATCACAGGCCTTGCGAAAACGGGAATAGATGGCATTGTTGTCTTTCTTGGGAGCATATCCGATGGTTTTCCATGTTTTCTGGATTTCCAGTACCAGGTTGGTTTTATCTACCCAGGCGCCATGCGTATCGTATTGCCTGGCAGCAATCTGCTCCACTCTGGCACATAATTCGGCTTTACGCTCCAGGTTTTCATGGAGGGATTCCTTTAACCTGGAATGATATTCCTGGTGTTTCCGGTTGATAACAGATGTGGCTTGTTTGAACCTATCCCAGATCTCATCCCTTTGTTCGCGGGGAACGGGTCCAATCTCTCTCCAATGGGTATGATGCTTCTGAAGGGCCCTGAAGGCCTGAACTATATTAGGTTCCTTATCAAGTGCTTCGGTACGTTCACAGAGTTTCTCCTTGAGCTCCAGGTTCTTCTTCAGGTCAAGAGCTCTAAGGTCCCGGTTGATGCGCACATAATCATTAAACTTATCTACGAAATAATTATAAGAATCCCACAGGTCTTTCAGGTATTGAGGAGGTACCACACCTGCTGCAAACCACTGCTTTTGTAAATCCTTAAATTTCCTGAATGTGATTTCAAAATTTTCCTGACCTTCCATCAGGACACGGAATTGCTCAAGTATTTCCTGCTTTTTCTTTAGATTATCCTGTTTGGATTTTTCCAGTTGCCTGGCGAATTCTGCTTTGAGCCCCCTGTATTTATGCAGCAACTCCTTCATTTCCTTCTCGGCCGGGTCTTCTGCAGGTTTGAAGTCTTCCAGGTTACCGTCTTCTTCAAGAAAATGTTTCTTCTTCTCCTCGAGCTGGGCATTCACCTTTTCATAAAAGGCATGCCGGATTTCTTCCACATCTTTCCGGATGTTCCCCCTGCCGGGATTATCAAGCTTTTCCTTCAGCAACTTGACCATATCCTCTTTACTCAGCAGGCTGAAATTGACGCGCGCCTCTTCCTGTTTCTCATGGCTTTCATGATCCACCTCGTCGTCATAAGAATCATTTTTCTGCTTTTCCTCGTGATCGTCGATGAAAACTTCTTTGGTATCGTCGGTACCTGTTGTTTCTGATTCCTCGCTTAAGGGTTCTGAACTTTGTGTTTCTTTATTCTGCTCTTTTATTTCCTGGTCTTTCAGAGGATCACTTGCATCAATGTTTTTCATGACAGGTAGAGGGTTAATGGCTCGCTTAATCATACAAATTAGTCATTTTTTAGGTAACCGTGGGCATTTTGACTAAAAAAACTGTTCTATCTTAGCAGGAAATCTCAAGCCATGCGCATTGATATTATAAGCGTTTTGCCACAGTTACTTACGGGTCCCCTGGATCATTCGATCGTTAAAAGAGCACGGGATAAAGGACTGGTTGAAGTGCAGGTTCATGACCTGCGTGATTTCTCTCAGGATAAGCACCGAAGGGTGGATGATTATGCCTTTGGGGGCGATGCCGGAATGGTAATGCTCATTGAGCCCATCGAACGGGCCATATCCCACCTGAGCAGCCAGAGAGATTACGATGAGATCATATATACATCTCCTGATGGCAGGAGCTTTAATCAGCAGGAAGCTAATCGCCTGGCCATGAATAAGAACATCATTATCCTCTGTGGGCATTACAAGGGGGTGGATCAGCGGGTAAGAGATCACCTGATTACCAGTGAAATTTCCATTGGTGATTACGTGCTTACCGGTGGTGAACTGGCGGCTGCCGTAATCACTGACAGTGTGACCAGGCTCCTGCCCGGTGCTATCTCCGATGAAACCTCAGCCCTGACTGATTCCTTCCAGGACGGATTGCTGGCCCCCCCGGTGTATACAAGACCGGCTGTGTATAATAACTGGAAAGTACCGGAAATACTGCTTTCGGGTCATGCTGCCAAAATAGCCGACTGGAAACATGAACAATCCCTGAACCGGACCAGGAAGCTCAGACCTGATCTTCTGGATTAACGAAGTATCTTTCGCACAAAGGCCACTGTGAAATAGGACATCAGAAACAGTCCGAGAAAGCCTTCAAGGGCAGAAACCCAGCGTACAGCACCAAAGGGATAGTGATCGCCGTAGCCAATGGTGAGAAATGTGATGGCACTGTGGTAAAAAGACCTGGCCAGAATGTTTAAGTGATCATCCACCGAGGCTACTATATCGGCAGCCGTAAACTGAAGCATCAGATAGTAGATGAAACTAAAGAGAATAAAAGTTGTAAACATGGTAATCAGAACCCTGACCGGACTTGTGGCATAAAGGCCGGCTCTGTCAAACAGACCAAGTTTAAACCAGTACAGCGGGTATTGATATAAAGCTGTCAGAGGTTTACGTTTTATTTCTGCTGCCAGATCTGCCCTGGATTCATTTCTTTTAAATTCCACATAGGCCCTGTCTTCATCGCTGTAGTGCCCCAGGCTTTTGGAATTCTCCTTTATGATCCGGTACTGTTCAGCTTTCACCCGGTGACTGCTCAATTCCTGTGATTCAATCATGGATTTAACCCTGTTTAATCTCCAGTCAAGGTAAACCCTGCCAATCAGCCTCATCCCTGCTATATGGAGGGTTTGAATCCGGGCGGAGAATTCATGCGGGTTGATATCAATGATGTCCCTTACAATGGTATTTGAGAGATCAAGGGATTGGCTCTGATGTATCCTCAGATCCACAAAACCATCCAGATGACAAAAATCCAGCGAGAGGGTCTTAAACCAGGATTTGTAAAAACTAAGCTTCCCCTGGCCAAAATAGGTCCGTTCGAAGCTTACATCCACATGTTCGAACATCACTTCCTCAAAGCTGAATGTTCCTGATCCCAGCATTGCACGTTTAAAACTGAATTTACCGGAATCCATTTCACATTCATCAAAAACAACTTCCCCGTCTCCAAAGACCGAGCGATTAAAGTTCACCCTGCTGGTACTGAATTCCACCGTACGGAAATCGACCCTGCCATCTCCGAATTCAGTTCTTTCAAAACTGACTTTCCCATCCTTGAAAGCGGCGAAATGAAAATCAACCTTGCCTGAACCAAACCTGGCCACCTTAAAGGATGCATCTCCCGTCCCAAAATCAGTATTGATGAAATTCACATCCCCGTTTTGAAAATCGGCATTAATAAAGGAGACAGAGCCTTTTCCAAATGAAACATATTGGAAATCCTTTTCCCCGTTGCCAAATCTGCAATTCTTAAAACTAACCAGTTCCGACTCGATGGATGCATTCTTAAAATTGAAGTAGCCGTTGGGAAAACGGGTGTTATGAAAACTTAATGAAGTACATTTGAAACAGGATGACTCAAAGATGATATTGCCTCTGCTGATCCAGGCATCCTCCAGGCTGAATTCATCACCTTCAAAAATGGAATTGGAAAAATCAAGTGCTGTGTACCCTCCAAACAGTGCATTCCTGGCCGTAAAATTCTTAAGCACCACTTTCTCCTGTGCATCCAGGTTCCGGGTCAGCCTGTAGTCACGCAGACTGAATTTATCAATGTAGCAATGATCAAAATTAAGCTTCTCCCCCCTGTCAATTGCATTGTAGATCTCCCTGATTCCAATGTAACCCATCAACTCCACCCAGGGTTTCTCTTTCCCATCCATCTGGAATTTAACCAGTGCAGTGGCCGGAAATTTCCTTCCTTCTTCAGTTACATGCTTAACTTTCTTAGTTTCAACGCTGTACGTCACATGGCCCGGTACCATTAGCTTTCTGTATATTATTTGAGATTTGCTACTTTTTTACTAAAGTAACAAAAGAGAAGATGCCTGTGAGAAATTGTTATGAGCAGCTTGTTAGTTGTATTTATCAAACCAGATAAACTGGTAGGCCAGAATGGCTGTGGTAAAGTCGGCTCCATACCGGGTGGAAAGTCCGCTGGTAAGAGCAATTTTCAGGGCACTATGCCTGGTAAACCTGTATGCAAAGGCCATCCCGTACCTGGAGCCTCGCCTGAGATCCTCTTTGTCAATCCCGTTAACAATGGTTTCTCCCCTTCCTGTCTGACCAATGGAAACAGCCGCCCAGATACCCGGCTTGATAATATAAGCCACATGCATTTGCGCACTGACCAGGGGTTTCTGCTTGATGGTGTTCCCATTCCAGAATTCCTTATTCCCGGTAAAAAGCCATGAGTCCAGGTGCCCCTCCAGAATGAGTTTCTTCTGAAAGGTATAAGATCCGGCCAGGCCTATTTTGGTGGCCCACCGGTTGGCTCCCAGGTTAATCAGTTTGGTCGGGTCGTACTGACCCAGGGGAGGCCGGATTCTGATGAATGCCCCCAGGTTGAACTTTTTCTGCTCTTGTTTAAAAAAATCAGTGGTAGCCATGGGTCCGGCACCCACCAGTACCATGGATATGCGAAACATAGGATCCCCAAATCCACTTCTGGATGTGGATGAATCCACATTGCTTACCACGCCTTCAAAATTGCCAAACGAATAGGGTACGATCACATCCAGCTTGGCCAGTTTGTTAAAGAGTTTAAAGCTTCGGACATAAGCTGCCACAAAATTATTCATGCTGGCACTTAGATCCTCAATGGGCAGGGAATTATCAAGCAGTATGTTTCCATAAGAATACCCGTAGGATGCTATGGCAAAATTACCACCTGTTGGAACTGCAGAAAGGAGCCTGGGTTCTAAATCCTGTGAGGAAGCAGGAAGCATAAACAAAGTTCCGAATACCAAGCACCCTATGAGATAAAACTTTTGCATCTCTGAGAATTATGAATCGATGGAAATCCTGTTGCAAATTTGTGCAAAATCGCAATACGTACATTTCACATCATAAGCACGCTGCGTAAAGGGAATATCCGGATCAAACATCCGGGAAAGCACCTCCTTCAGGCCGGAAATATACTCCTCTTCAAGTTCTGAGAATGAGTGAATCCTGAGTTTCCGGCTGTGACTGCCCATGGTAAGTGCCGGATCAAACTTTTTCCCGTATAAGGCTTTCATCACGTAGAGTCCCGGCAAAACGGATTGTCCCTGATGTTCTTCACTCACCAGCCAGGCGTAAAACAGGGTTTGCATGGCAGCCCCGTTCCTGCTTATCAAATCTCTATCAAACAGCGATTTCATATCCTGGAAACCCTGTCTGGCGTTCCCTGTTTTATAATCAATTACCCGAAGGCTGTCCCCTACCCGGTCCACCCGGTCAATCTTCCCTCCCATCCTTAAGGTCAGTGAACGGTCGTCCGGGCTTATATCCATCCTGCGTACATACCTTTGCTCAGCAGAGACCAGTTGAAAAGGAGCTATGGCCATATCCGTCTCAATGATTTTCTCCAGGTAACGGAGCATCACCCTGAAAATTAATATGTTTTTTCCCTCCAGACCAGCTCTTTTCCTGCCCCTGAAATGTTGTTTTATAAAGGCTCTTTTAAGGACTTCTTCAGCCTGACCTGAAGACCTGAGTCTTTGGAGCTCCTCCCTGGTAATGCTGCCCCCGTTCCGCCCGGAAATTGTTTCGTACAGTTCCCTGATCGAATCATGAACCACTGTTCCAAAACCTGCTGCATCGATCTCCTCTGTCACCTCATCCGCCTCACCTATACCCGCCAGATATCGGAGGTAAAACTTCAGGGAACAATCAATGTAGGTATTAATGGCTGAAGGTGACAGGTAAGGACCATCCTCATTATCATAGCTATAGCGGGACAATTTATCAACGATTTCCGGAGTATGCCGGACCTCCAGGGCGGGGGTCTCCCTGGCCATCACTTCCAGGCCCGGTCTGATTACCCGGATCCCTTTGCTGTACATAAGCTGGTAAAGGTACCTGCTCATCTCCCCGGTGCGTATTCCCTCTGATCCGCTGTTGTAAAGGAGGTCAATTTTTTCTGCTCGCTGAAGCAGGCGTTTAAAATAGTAAGCATAGATGGCATCCATATCCTCGCGTGCCGGCATGTTGAAGGCCAGTCGCAGTGCATAAGGGATGTATGATTGAGCAGAGAATGAGGCCGGCATCACCTCTTCGTTCATGGATAGCAGGATCACATGCCTGAAATCGAGTAAGCGGGTCTCCAGGATCCCCATAAGTTGCAGCCCAGACAGAGGTTCGCCCTCAAAGGGTATCCGTAAGGCAGTCAATTGTTTTCTGATCAGTCTTTCCAATACGGACACCGGTATGGAAGGCCGGCGGGCGAGAAGAGTTTCAAGTTTATTGAGGTGCATCAATAGCTGGAAAATAAACTCCCTGTCCAGGCTCCGGTGCATGTCGGCTTCCTCTCCTGCCAGTTGTTCCAGGATGTGGGTAAATATAGTACGAAGGTAGGTCAGCAGGTCTCCGGCCTCATCCATGTTCCTAAATATCTTCTTTTCAAACTCGCCGGTAAACAAGCGGCTATCCACCTGAAAAAGATTGCTTCCGGTGATTTCTTCCATAAGGCCGGATCCGGAATCTCCCTCCATATTTCTCATGTATGGATGTAGCAAGAGGGTGCTCACGTCTTTATGGTAGAAGGAGACCTGTCCCTCGCTTCCCTTCCTGACGTTCTTCTGCAAGCGTAGCAGCGAATCAATAAAACTAAAAACTGGCGTGTTTTTCATGGGATAACCCATGGTCACATTGATTTCCCCGGTGCTTTCCGGCAGGGACATGATCACAGGCATCAGGAGCTCCTCATCACACAGCACCAGGGCTGTGTCGGTACAATCCCTTTGCTCACCGGCCTCTTCCTCCTCCAGGATCCGGTGTACTGTTTTTGCCTGGAGCACATCGGTGGGAAGTTCAAAGATCCGGATCTGCTTATCCGCATCCATTCCTCTGAAATCCTCCAGTTTTGTTTTCGGCTGGAAGTTTTCCCTGTTCTCCCGCATAAATCTTCCTGCTTCGCTTCCCGCATCGTCCACATACTGATGGTCATAATCCCAGAAAAATTCCGCCCCATGCTTATGCAACCAGGAAAATATCTTTTTCTCACTGCTGTTCAAGGCATTAAATCCCACGATAAGGGTGCGCCCCTTCCACTCATGATCCATCTCTCCCCTGTCAATCCGTTCAGCAATCTCCCTGTATTGCATCCCCAGGTAGCCCTCCCCACCGGCTGTTAAGTTCGTTTTAAGCCGATCGTACAGAAGGGGAAGAAGCTTCCAGATGTCCAGGAATTTTTCCTTCTCACCGGTCAAATCACCCTCATGAAAACCGGCCCAGAACTGGCGTATGAACTTGAGCTGTTCCTCATCAAGTCCCGCCAGGGGTTCTTCCAGCATCTTCAGGTCCTGGATGTTTCGAAAGAGCATCTCAGCATCTACCAGGTATTTATCCAGTTCATCAAAATCCCTGAGCATAATCTCACCCCAGAAATAGAATTCATCGAGAGGATCAGGAGCCTGCACAGTTTCATGATAGAGGTCGTACAGCGAAAAAAGAAGCTCAACGGGATCGCTCAGGCTTAATTCACTGCTTTCATTGATGAAGTCGGAGATGGCATAGATCCGGGGAGCCCATTGTACCTGCTCATTGTGTCTGGAAAGATGCCGCTGAAGAAAGAGCCCTGATCGCCTGTTGGGCAGAATAATGCGTGTATCTCCCAATCCGGGTCCGCTTTGTCGGGCCAGGTGGATTGCCAGTGATTCCAGGAATGGTAAGATCATGCTCTGTTATTATGTTATTAGCCTGTATAGTATTTCCCTTGCCAGCTATCGTGTTTTTTCAACAGTTCCTCAAAGCTGCGCAACACCGCATCGTACCGGAGCCCCCATCCCTCTCTCAAAGCCATTCCCGGACTTATTTCTCCGGCGATGCGCTCCACTACAAAGGAAGGGTTGAGCTGCTCCAGGATCTCCATCATCAGTTGCAGATAACTCTCCAGGCTGAACTCCAAAAAATCTCCCGGTTTTTCCCTGTATTCGCGGGCCATGGCTGTCCCCCTGATCAGCTGCAACTGATGAAATTTAATGTTATCCAGGGGCCAGCGGGAAAGCTCCCTGGCCGATTCCAGAAAATCTTCCCTGCTCTCACCCGGCAATCCAATGATTACATGTCCCCCCACACGTATGCCCCTGTCAGCAGTCTCCTGTACGGCCCATAAGCTTTTTGCAGCATCGTGCCCCCGATTCACACGTTGCAGCGTGCGGTCAAGGACTGATTCAATGCCGTATTCCACAACCACATAGGTTCGCTGCGACAGCTCCCTGAAATAATCAAGCTTCATCTTATCCACGCAATCGGGACGTGTCCCCACCACAATACCCACTATGCCGGGAATTTCAAGGGCCTGTTTGTAACGTGCACGCAAAGCATCCAGCTCATCGTAGGTATTGGAATAGGCCTGAAAATAGGCCAGGTACTGCGAGGCTTTCCGATACCTCTTCTGATGAAATTTCATCCCCTGCATGATCTGTGCCTCGATGGATTTTTCAGGCGTGTTGTACGACGGATTAAAGGCTTTGTTATTGCAAAAGGTACAGCCGCCCGTTCCACAGGTTCCATCCCTGTTGGGACAGCTAAATCCTGCATCAATGGTGATTTTCTGAATCCTTCCCCCGAAGCTTTTTTTAAAATAGTCGCTGTATGCGTTCAGCCTTCGTTCCGTGCCCCAGGGATAGCTCATTCCATGTCTATTTTAACGGTTTTGTCCAGGATTACATACCATATGTAACCCTCCACATTTTTATATCCCATTTGCATCAGCTGTTGCATATAGTTTCTCACCTGGACCCGGTAGGATTTTTTTTCAAGCCTTCCGAATTTAAAGTCCACTACAATCACACGCCCCGCTTCTACGATCACCCGGTCGGGCCTGAACAGGATCCCTTCCCCACCCAGGATGTTTCTCTCATTATAAATGCTGCGGCCTTCCTCTTCGGAAAACCAGCTTTCAATTCCGGGCCTGGATATCATCTCCCTGATCTTCTCCTCCAGGGGAAAACGCTGGTTCTCAGTAAGCAACCCATCCCTTTGCATGGTTTGCAGGATGGAATCCACATCCTTGACTCCGGAAATCCTGGAAAAAACCATATGCATCATGTTGCCATACATCTGCTCTGTCCTGAAGGTCCCTTCCTCATCCACAAAATACTCATCGCTGCGCAGGCGTACCCTCAGGGAGCGCTTCCCCTCATTCACAGGGTAAGAAGTGAATAACCAGGGATCTTTCTCCATGGGCTTTTCAATGTACCCAGGCAGGGCTCCGATTTGAATCAGATTCCCCGACCGGTAGTTTTTCAGCGAATTTAGCGCAGGATTCTTCTCAGCTGTCCTTTCCACAATAGATTGCAGAAGGTCGCCTGTATGATCCATGGTATTCTCTTCTCTGAACGGTGCCCCGATAAATAATAGGTCCCTGGCCCTGGTAAATGCCACATACATCAGATTCAGGCTGTCCATATACCCTTTCATCCGCTCCCTGTAATAGGCCGGAGAAAAAAGTGTATGTTGCATTCTACTGCTGTATCGGACCGGTACCACAGGAATCCTGCTCAAAGGAGTATCCCCGGTTTCACACCAGAGAATAGTACTTTTTCGCTGATCGGTAGTGATTTCCCAGTTGCAAAAGGGGATAATCACCGCTTTGAATTCCAGTCCCTTGGCCTTATGTATGGTCAGGATCCGGATGGCATTGGACTCTTCGGATACAGAAAGACCTTTTTGAGATCCATGCTGCTCCCAGTATTGCAGAAAATCCTGAATTCCAAGGGCCTCTTTCCTCTGAAGGTCAATGATCAGATCCTGGAAGGCTTGCAGGTAAGGAAGATCCCGGGTGTTCTGATCCAATCCAAATGCTTTGATTAAGGACTCCGTTAACTCATAGAGAGGAAGTTGCCTCAGTAGATGGACCCGGTTTTGAACTTCCGCAGGCAGGAACATATCCATGGGAAGAGAGGTATCGAAAATCTGACTGCTGTCTCTGTTCCGGGTTTTATCGGAAAGGAAACACTTGTATTTCAGGAGCGCATTATTCAAGGCATCACCGGGATAAACCAGGTATTTTAAGGCCGACAAAAGAAGGGCGATCGAGCTATTGTGAATCAATAGCAGGGATTCGTTGGAGATGAGCCTGAAGCCCTGGTGCTCGCCAGTGCTTTTTGCATGCTCCAGAAGGGTGTTAGCCACGGCAATTCCTTCCTTTCTGCTACGCACCAGAATGGCTGTTTCCCCTGGCTCCACACCCGATCGCCTGATTTCTTCGATCCATTCCGGGATCCTGGACAGGGCCTGTTCCCTGAATTCCTGGCGATCGTCTTCCTCAAAAAACTCAATCTTCACCATCCCGCCTGTGTCTTTCCGGTGTGAGGGGATCTGCTGCACCGCATCTGCATAGGCATTCCGGAAACGGCCAACTTCCATTTGAGCCTCTGAACGGTGAACCGAGGAGCTGTACAATTCTTCTTCAATGGTTTGAGCCAGCACCTCCGGAGCAAGCTGAAAAACAGTATTGTTGAAGCGGATGAGCTCCTCCCTGCTTCTGTAGTTCATCCCCAATGTAAACACATGACTGTGCTGATGACTGAAATCCTGCTGCAGGTCCGAAGCCAGGATTTTCCAATCCGAATTTCTCCAACGGTAAATAGACTGCTTCACATCGCCCACCACCAGGTTTTCATTCCCCCCTGCCAGAGCATTATCCAGTAAGGGCTTGAAATTATCATACTGAAAAACCGATGTATCCTGAAATTCATCAAGCATAATATGTCTGTACCGGCTTCCGGTCCTCTCATAGATGAAGGGCACCTGGTTCCCTCCTATGATTCTCCTTAGAAAACGGCTTGAATCGGCAATAAGGAACAAGTTGCGCTCCCTGGTATATTCACGGACATGTTCCCAGATATCTCCCAGGATCCCCAGGGTATAGTAGTTTTGCCTGATGGCTGTGAGGGTATTCAGCACCTTTTGCTTTTGATACAGAAGATTCAGCATGGGCATCAGTTCTTCCACTGTCAATGCTGACATGGATTCAGGGGCATTCTTATTAAGCCATTTGGCAGACTCATCCAGGGCGTCCAGTTTGGCCTGGGTGAAATTCAACTCCTCTCCGGCTACCGCGGCTAAAAACAGGGATGGCGGTGATTTCCCTTTTAACCTGAAGTCTTCCACCTGCAGTCCTGCACGATCCATCTGCTCAAGTGCTGATTTTCCCATGGACACCATCTCCTTTCTAACCTGCTTTTCCAGCTGGTTTATCTCCTTCAGGTAGAGATCCATGTTTTCCTTTTCGAGCACTCCCAGATCCTGTTCGAGAAACAGCCCCTGGAACGATTCCCTGAAGAGTTGCATCCCCAACTGGATAATTTCCTGCCTGAAATTCCAGGAGCGCGCCTCTTCCATACGCTCCTCGGCAAAGCGGATCAGCCATCGTTGCAGTTTTTCATTCTCCGAGAGATCCTGGAAAAGACGGTCCACTGCCATGGAAAGCACCCTGTGGTGATCCAGCTCCAGGTTATAGCCCGGCTGAATCCCTATTTCACGGGTAAAAGCTCTGATCACCGACTGAAAGAACTTATCGATGGTACCCACAGAAAAACCCGAATAGTCGTTTAATATGGTATTCAACAAGGCTCCTGCTTTCAGCCTTATAGATGCTTCATCCATCCCGGTGGACTCTTTAAGCTGCTCCATCTCCTCCAGCCTGTTCTTTCCCTCCTTCCGGGAAAGGTCATGAAGGCAGTTAAGTATCCTGTGCTTCATCTCCCCGGCTGCCTTGTTGGTGAAGGTTACTGCCAGGATGTGCCTGTGAACCCCCGGAATCAGAAAGAGCAGTTTCAGGTATTCCAGAGTAAGGGCGAAGGTTTTTCCCGAGCCTGCAGAAGCCTTATAGATTTTCAGCGGGGACATATTATAAATATAGGATTTAAAGATGAACTTGCAGTACAGCAGAAATTCCTAATTTTGTGACAAAATCAGAATCAGTGGCAAAACGTGTGGTCGTAGGATTATCGGGGGGTGTGGACTCCAGTGTGGCAGCTCATCTGTTAAAGGAACAGGGATATGAGGTTATTGCCCTGTTTATGATTAACTGGCACGACCGGACCGGTATCATCGATGCCGATTGTCCCTGGGACGAAGACGTGGTCTTTGCCGAACTGGTGGCCAAAAAGCTGGATATCCCCTTTCATGTGGTGGACCTGAGTGACCCATACAGGAAGAGGGTGATCGACTATATGTTCTCGGAGTACCAGAAAGGGCGGACCCCCAATCCGGACGTGCTTTGCAACCGGGAGATCAAGTTTGACGCCTTTCTGAATGCAGCAGAGGCTTATCAACCCGATTTTGTGGCTACAGGCCATTACTGCAGGAAAGAGACCAGTACCCTGGAAGGGCACACCATCCATCACCTGATGGCAGGTGATGATCCCAATAAGGAGCAAAGTTATTTCCTTTGCCAGTTATCCCAGGACCAGCTGGCCAGAACCCTATTTCCAATAGGACATATGCATAAACCCGGGGTACGTAAAATCGCCAAAGAACTGGGACTGGCTTCGGCTGACAAGAAGGACTCTCAGGGCATTTGTTTTGTGGGTAAGGTGCACCTCCCTGTATTTCTTCAGCAGAAGCTCAAAGCCAAAGAGGGGAATATTTTTGAGATCCCTGCTGATCTGGCACAGTATGCAGCAGAAAAAACCAAGCCGGCAGACCTGGAATCCTACTGCAGTCCCTGGAATTATGAAAAGGCAGACGGAATATGGACCGGTAAGCACCAGGGTGCCCATTTCTTTACCGTGGGTCAAAGGAAAGGCCTGAATGTGGGTGGCAAGGAGGAACCCCTTTTTGTCATTGCCACAGATGTGCAGACTAACCGGATTTATGTAGGTCAGGGAGCTTCCCATCCGGGTCTGTACAGAGGGGGCTTGAAAATCCTCCCGGAAGAGCTACACTGGATCAGGGACGACCTGGCCATGACAAACGGGGAAAGCCGGGATTACCTGGTTCGCATCCGCTACAGGCAACCCTTGCAGGAGGCCACTTTGCACTGCACCGGAAAGGGCATGTACATCACCTTCAGGGAGCCCCAGCGGGGCATTGCTCCGGGTCAGTTTGCCGCCTGGTACAGCGACCGGGAACTGATCGGATCGGGTGTGATCCATAAGTAGGTAAACAAAGTCGGAATGTTAACGCCTGTGCAGGCCGCATTCCTTATGGGCTTCATTCTCCCACCACCAACGGCCGGCACGCACATCTTCTCCGGGTTCAATGGCCCTTGTACAGGGCTCACAGCCTATACTGGGAAAACCCCTGTCGTGTAATACGTTATAGGGAATGTTATGGTCTTTTATGTAAGTCCAGACCTCTTTTTCTGTCCATTTGATCAGGGGGTTGATCTTTACCAGGTCGTTGTTCTTGTCCCACTCCACCAGTTTGCTGAAGAACCTGGATACCGACTGGTCTTTTCTGAGACCGCTGATCCAGGCCTTTTTCCCGGTAAATGCCCTGGGTAACTGGGCCACCTTCCTGATCCCGCAGCACATCTTCCGGTTCTCAAAGCTATCGTAAAACAAGTTAATCCCGTATTTGGCCACCATCTCTTCTACTTTTGCCGGATCCGGGAAGAAGGTCTTCATCCGGATCCCGTATTGCTTATTGGTCCGGGCGATCAGATCATAGGTCTCCGGGAATAGCCTGCCCGTATCCAGGGTAAACACTTCAGCATGTCTGTTTTGACGCATAACCATCTCTGTGAGTACCTGATCCTCCAGGCCCAGGCTGGTGGATAATACAATATCTTCACCAAAGTGCAGGAGAAAGAAAGCGATTACTCCAACGGCATTTTTATTCTTTAAATCCTCGTTCCACTGCGCTATTTGCGCTTTCATCTCTTCTGTCGGCTCCATATGTGTTCCTATTTGTAAGAATCGAGTCTCCCCATATCGATCCAGTAATCGGGATCATGCCTGTACAGGTTTACCTTCTGCGTCCTGGCCAGATCCAGGTAAAAGGGAGTCAGGGAAAATCTCTTATCGCTTGGGAAGAGAGTGAAAATTTCCGGATTTATAACGTGTATGCCACTGAATGCAAGGGGCACAAGCTCTTCTTCTCTGCCATCCACCAGGATGGTTTCTCCGCTGCGGTTATCTCTCCATCCCTTCAGAAGGTTCTCCTCATTCATAAGCAGGCTTCGCGTAGTTTCCCTGTCCTTGACAGCCATGGTGGCTATTGCTTTACTCTGTACATGCGCACTGTATAATCTTTTCAGGTCAATGTTGCTCATGATATCGATGTTGTGTACCAGAAAGGGTTTATTGTCGAAGAACCAGGATGCATGTGCTACTCCCCCACCTGTATCCAGAGCTTCGCCCACTTCATGAGAGAACTCAATATGAATGTCATAACTGTTCTCCCCCTTCACAAAATCAATAATCATTTCTGCAAAATGATGCACATTGATGATGAGCTGATCAAATCCCTGACTTTTTAATTTAAGTATAATATGCTCAAGCATGGGCACTCCCTCCCATTCAACCAGTGCCTTTGGTTTATGGTCTGTCCTTGGCCTCATCCTGCTACCCAGTCCGGCAGCCAGGATCATTGCTTTATTTCCACGGGTTTGCAACACCACTTCTCTTTAGGGGATTTTTGCTCACATTTTTTGCAAATATACCGATTCTTCCTGCCTTTGCGCTTCACAGAAATATAATCCTCATCACTGCACAACTTTTTAGCCATTCAAGCAGCTTATGCAGAGAATAACATGAAAGGGAATAATTTGTTTATTAGGTTATTTCAGGATTCAAGTGTCGGTCATAGATTTGCCTGGT
>JBDLIM010000058.1:0-26397 GCA_039714915.1 Bacteroidota bacterium | reverse complement strand
GAATTGCTGATTGTAAATGGAGGGATTATGTTCGCAGCGCTGCTGCTCACCAGTAGAAAGTCGTAAAGTCCAAAGGCCCCTATTTTTTTCACTTGAAATTGCCTGTGGCTTTGACAAATACATCATATTTCCATTTGAACAGCCTGTTCGAAGCTGTTAATTCGATGCTTCAGAAATAATACTGAAATACAGTCATTTGGCACTTTAGATTAAGATTTTGGTTAACAGATCATAACGATGTAATGGTTTGTCAAATGGAAGGAACTTCGGGTCCGTAGTATCGTAAAATTTGGTGATATTTACTTTGTGTTTTTTGAAGCACCCTATGCTTACTGACCTAAATGATTATGAGTAATAATGATCCAAACTGGATGGAAAAATCGCGCCTGGCAGCGCGATCTGTATTCCTGAGGCATTCACTTCCCAGATGGATGGTATTTGGATTAGATGGACTTGGAGTTTTCCTCACATTTATTTTTGCATTGCTTCTCAGACATAATTTCGATCTGGAGGTAATTGACGGAGGAGAGGCTTTAAGTCATGCTATTCTTACTACCCTGGTCTATTGTGGATTTGCCTTAATCTTCAGGTCCTTTGCAGGATTGATCAGGCATACTACCATTCGTGATATATTCAATGTGGTGCTTGTTACTTCCAGCTCGCTTATTATCCTGACTGCTCTTTCCTTCATTGCACGTAATCTAGGCTGGAATGAAGTTCTTATAATCTCGGTATCTATTCTGCTTATTCATTATGTGGCCCTGAATGCATTGTTATTCATTTCCCGCATTCTTATTAAGATGTTCTACGAGATGGTTTCCATCAAACACGTGGATAAGAAAAACATCCTGATCTTTGGTGCCGGTGCCATGGGGGTTATCGTAAAAAGGGTAATACAAAGTGACACCAATAGTGAGTATAACATTTTAGCGTTCCTGGATAATAATAAGAATTTACAGAGCAAGAATCTGGGTGGAGTTCCTGTTTTTAGCCCGGCTAAGCTTACAAAAAGCTTCATGGAGAAACATAAGGTGGAGACCATGGTTTTTGCCATAAATGATATACCGCCAAAGGAGAAAGCCGACATTTTTAAATTTGCAGTGGATCAGGGACTTGAAGTGCTTGAAGTACCTGCTGTCAGCAGCTGGCTCAATGGAATGTTTCATGTCAGTCAGCTGAAAAAAATTAATGTGCAGGATCTGCTTACCAGGGAGCCTATTCAAATGAACATGAAGATCATTGAGCGTGGTCTGCGGGAGAATACCATACTTGTAACCGGGGCCGCGGGATCCATAGGTTCTGAAATTGTGAGACAACTTACCCGGTTCAGGATTGAGAAACTCATTTTAGTTGATAATGCAGAAACCCCCATGTTTCATTTGGAAAACGAACTTCAGGAGCACTTTTCTCATGCTCCGGTGCGGACCATCCTTGCAGATGTTACTGATCCGATAAAGATGGACCGTATATTCAGGGAGTATAAGCCTGAGATTGTTTTTCATGCGGCAGCTTATAAGCATGTTCCTTTAATGGAGGAGAATCCGCACGAGGCCATTCGTGTAAATGTGGGCAGCACAGCACTATTGAGCAAACTTTCCATTGAATATAAAACCCGCAAGTTTGTGATGGTGTCCACAGATAAAGCCGTGAATCCAACCAATGTGATGGGTACGTCAAAAAGGATGTGCGAGATGCTTCTTCAGTCAAGATCACTAACTCCGGGCAATCGTACAAGCTTTGTCATTACCCGTTTTGGTAATGTGCTTGGTTCCAATGGCTCGGTCATTCCCATATTTAAAAAACAGATTGAAGAAGGGGGTCCGGTGACGGTCACCCACCCTGAAATAACAAGATTCTTTATGACCATCCCTGAAGCATGTCAGCTGGTTTTGGAAGCAGGATTTATGGGATTGGGCGGAGAGGTCTTTGTATTTGATATGGGTCAGCCGGTGAAAATTGCAGATATGGCCCGGCGAATGATCAGGTTATCCGGTTATGAGCCTGACAAGGATATCATGATTGAATACACCGGACTGCGACCGGGAGAGAAATTGTATGAAGAATTGCTGGCCCATGAAGAAAAAACACTTCCCACATACAACCCGAAGGTAAAAGTGGCGGAGGTGGCATGGTTAGACTACCGGGATGTTCTTGTGAAAATTCATAGATTTCTTCGTTCCTACCAAAGCATGAAGGACCAGGAGTTGGTGAGATATATGCACTCCATTGTGCCGGAATTTGCAACCAGCAACGAAAACTATTCCGGGGATCCCGGATATTCTGAGGCTGCGCAGCTTGATTTTACACCTGACTGATTTCTTATTTGCGACTTCCTTAGTGTGGTTGATGATCCATTTGACTTTTGCGTCATAAGCTCTTAACTTGTGTAAGCAATAAATAGTCCCGACATGTCATCCAGCCCATCCGGCTTATCCATTTTCTTTAAAGAACTTAAGCGAAGGGGAGTTACCCGTGTGGCCACCGTATATGCGGTGGTGGGATTGGGGATTATTGAAGCATTTGATATTATTTGCGGGAGGTTCCTGATGCCGGACTGGACCATCAGGGTGATCATTATTACGGTATTGCTTGGATTTCCCGTGGCCCTGGTTATAAGCTGGATTTATGATCTTACAAAAGAGGGAATCGTAAAGACCGAAACCCTGAGCCCTTCCGAGCAGGCTTCTCTTTCGGTAAGCTGGAAACCCAGGTGGATTACAATAATCCTTCTTCTGGTGCTGATGCTTACAACTACAGCATTTTTTACAGTTCCAAGGCCCAATGCCCTGGGATTTAAGCAGCAGGACTGGATCCTGATTGCAGATCTTGAAAATAACACGGATGACCCGTTGTTTGATAAGTCTCTGCTACATGCCCTTACAGTCACTATTGATCAGTCCAGGCGGATCAATGTATATCCCCGAAGCCAGGTGGATGAGGTACTGAAAAGGATGAAGATGGATAGTGTGGAAAGGATCACCCTCCCCATTGCATTTGAGATTGCAGAAAGAGAGGGTATCAAGGCGGTCCTTTTACTCACTATATCAGAATTGGGGGGGAATTATGTGCTTAGTACCAGCCTGATAGATCCCCGGAATGGGCAGACCATCCGATCCAGGCAGAGTTCTGCGACCGGCATGGAAGAGATCCTTCCTGCCCTGGACAAACTTGCCGGTACGGTACGCAAAGACCTGGGTGAATCCCTCCAGAAGATTCATATCAAAACAGTTCCCCTCGTCAAGGCAACCACTCCTTCCCTTGAAGCCCTGAAATGCCTGACCAATGCCGGCAATATCAAGGGAAAAACAAATTATGACGAGGAGATTGAGTTGCTTAAGGAAGCCATTGAGCTTGATCCCGAATTTGCACTGGCCCATTCCAACCTGGCAGCCTATTATTACTTTATAAACAAGCGGACAAAAGGGGAGGAACATATTGCCATTGCCCTGGGATTACTGGATCGTCTGACGGAAAGGGAACGTTTATGGATACAGGCGGCAGTGGAGGGTTACCGGGGGAACCGGGAAGAGTCTGTTTTGAAATGGGACATCTTTCTGAGTCAGTATCCTGATTCCTATGGAGGATGGTTCCGTCTGGGTTATAATTACATGATGATGGGGCAAATGGAGGAATCCATTGCTGCTTTTACCAGGGCACTTGAAATCTACAAGGATGATGATCCCTCGGTCCTGGTCAATCTGGCTACCTGTTATGGTAAGCTGCAGGATTATGATAAGGCCATTGAATATTATTTAAAAACCTTCAGGGTCGATCCTGATTTCCTTCAATATCCTTCCCTGAATCATGAGTTTGGTTTTACCTATGCTGAAGCGGGAATGATAAATGAAGCCAGGTCGGTTTTTGAAAAACAGCTGGATGGGAATAATGAACAGAAGGCCATGGGCATGAGGTCTCTTGCCCTGCTTTCCATGTACCAGGGTAAATACAGTGAAGCTATCGATCAGATTCATGAATCTACCCTTATTTATAAATCCATCGGTTATGGATTAAGTGAATTAAGGAACCGGCTGTATCTGTGTAATATTTATCAGGCTAAGGGAATGCAGGATGAGTTTCATGCTGAACTGGACCATTGCACAGAACTAGTTGTGGAGGCATCCTCTGAACCCTGGTGGTACCTGATACTTGGAAAAATGGTAATAAGAGATGGGGACTTAAACAGGGCAGAGTTACTGCTGGAGGAAATTGTAAGCAGGACCAATGAAGGGAACAGGAAGGATGAGGCAGACTATAATTTGCTTAAAGGTGAGATAGAACTTCATTTGGGCAAGCATAGCGAAGCTTTAGAATACCTGGAGACTGCAAATACCCTCCATGATTCACCCTATAACCAGGAATCCCTGGCATACTATTATTCACGGTTGGGCGAATGGGAGAAGGCGATCTCAGTCTGTGAAAAAATGATTAATGACTATCATTCCCTGGGGTGGGAAGGCCAGGAATGCTGGATCCGGGCTCATCTGAAACTGGGCCGGGCATATGAGGAAAGCAGGAACCATGCCGGTGCCATGGAATACTACACCAGGATTTTAGAGATCTGGAAAGAAGCAGATCCCGATCTGCCGGATCTGTTAAATGTCAAACTGCGACTGGACCAGTTGCAAGCTATGTAATTCCCTTTCCTGAAATGTTCTCCAGGGAGGGTGTTCTTGCCAATGCAGCATATCGATGTAACTTTATTTCTAACCAATAAAACAGGAGGTATATCATGACTGAAAAAAAGAATTCCATGCTCTTAAAAGTTGCCTTGGCAATCTTTGCTATCGCATATACAACTTATGGCATTATCCTGTTATTTTTCACAAATAGTTATATTGAATCAACAGGTTCTGAAATCATAAATCCAAATTGGATTCGTTGGGCAGGAGGGGTATTGCTTGCCCTGGCCTATGGAACCCTCAGGGTTTTCCGGAATCCTGTTCATCAGGATACTTATGTTATAGTGGCCGCTTTAGCTACTTTGTTTACCGGACTGGCTCTGGCATATGAATTAATCTTTGAGATGGAAGCCGGGTATATTGTCTGGATGACAGTTCTCCCATGTGCGGGAGCTCTGGTAATCTCCGCCTTGTTATGGATCGGGAGACAGCAGGCTAAGGATATCCTGAAACAGGGATGATCCAGGCCATGGATTCAGGTAAGTGGATATTGATCACGGGCGGAACCGGTTTTATTGGTTTCGCCCTGGTAAGGCGTTTGATCTCGCAGGGGCACAAAGTCAGAGTAATTACAAGAAGCCTGGAATTTGATAAGGACTTTGAACAATACCTGTCGGGAACACCAGGATCGTACATAGAAGTTCTGGCCGGGGATATTCGTAAGACTGCAAGTATTAGGGATGCATTTAAGGATGTGGATGTAGTAATTCACTCGGCAGCCATGCTTAATACCATAGCTCCTTTCAAAGACTTCAGGGAAGCCAATGTTACTTCTACCAGGAACATCTGTGAATTATGTCTGGAATTCAAAGTCTCCAGGCTGGTGTATGTAAGTACCTGCGATGTGTTTGGCCTGCCGCAAAAAGATACTGTGTTTTCAGAATCTTCCCCCTACAGGCCCTGGTCTGAACCTTATGCCGATACCAAAATTGAAGCCTCACAAGTGGTGAAAGATTTCCGGCAACGTGGATTGGACTATACGATTATTTATCCGGGATGGGTATACGGTCCCGGTGATAAAGCCTTCATGCCTTCAATCCTGGAACAGTTGCGGTCCGGAATAATGCCCATATGGGATGGAGGTAAGTATAAGATTGGAATGGTGTATATCGATGATATTGTTGATAGCTTCATACGGGTGCTAAATAAGGAAGAAAGCCTCAATGAGGATTTTCTGATCCTGGATGACAATCCCCGAATGAATATGGAAGATATCTGCAAGTATCTGGCTGCGCTGTATAAAATTAAATTCAGAATTCTCCATATACCCTACTGGCTTGCATTTGTCATTGCCTGGACATCACAGACATTCGTAAAAATGAAACTGTTTAAAACGCCCATTATGTCTACAACGGATGCCAAATCTATGGGCCTGACTTTTAGATACTCCACAGAAAAAGCCAGGAGACTGTTAGGCTGGTCAGTAAAAGAAGACCTGGAATCGGGTCTGAAAAAATGGAAATCGTGGTATATGAACTCAGACCTTTAGCACTGCCAGAATGCGCCTTATCAAATCATTGAAGTTCACTTGATCGTACCCAGATAAAATCGAGTCCCACCTGCTGGCCTTCATTCCCTTCAAAAAAGAGTTCCAGGCGGTTCTGTTTCTTGCTGTTATTCACTTTTGGCAGGTAGATGATGCGGGAAACCGTGTGATAATCTTCATGAAGGTCGTATATGGCGCCCCCTGCCACCTTCTCGCCGTTCAGTTTCATGGAGATCTTTCCTCCCTCCGGGGATTTTTTCACCGTAAGCCGGATCTCCAGTTCCTCCCCGTCAGCCACTGCAGGCAACTCAAGACCCAGTTTTTCACCCTGCTTTTCCGGTCTCCAGACCAGGGATGTCCCCCCGCTCCAGAGCAGGTTCTCCTCCATGCCGGTGTGATCCCCTTTTACAAGCACCTTTTCGGCCTCGTAAAACTCAAAGCCCTTGGAACCTTTCAGTTTCTTGGGCTCCCAGGTCAGTGGCATTACTGGGATCCGCACATCATCTTCAGTAATAAGCTCGTGATCGTCATAGGAACCATCCAGTGCATAATAGTATGCCATGCGGCCGTAGGTAAAATCTGGAATGGAATCGTGTGAGAAGAGCTCCATAAAGAAGGCTATGTGGTCCTGGAAAACCAGGTCATCTATAATATGAAAACGGTAATTGGTGACAAAACCCCTGTTGCCCGGACCGTCGTTCCTGGGCTGGCCCAAATAGGCATAATCGAAGAGATCGGAGGAAGACCAGGCATATCCGAAATAGTCCTCCGTACCGGTGCCGAAAAGGGTGGGGTATTTATCATCGTCGATGTAGATTTTTTCGTCGCCCTCTCCCCACCAGTTGCCCCAGTTGTTGGGCCCGCTGGCCGGATTCTTCAGAAAGACCGAGGTACCCACATAGCGTCCCTTTCCACGGGCCATCAAAACCACCAGGTCCACCGGGGCATACTCTTCTGCGGTGATATCGTGGTCGATCCTCCAGGAGGTGTGAAAATACATGGATCTGTCGTCACTCCACTTGTAAGGGGCCACTTTTACACTCCCGTTCACTTCAATATCCTGGTCAGACAGGTTGTCGATCCAGAGGGTGGCCGATTTTTTGAAAGGCATCACGAAACGGCAGGTCAGCACCGAATCTTTTCCCACTGTAAAGGGGAGGGAATTCATGGGATCGATGCCCATGGCCGTAGTGAAAAAATCGCCCAGCGGAGCCTGGACCTGGCCCCATACATAATCATCAAACGCGATGCGCAGGATGTTTTGCCTCAGTGCAGATGCCAGGTCCCCTGCCTTTACTTTTATGGAGAACTCTTGGATGGCGCCCCCGCCATCAACCTGCATGACCTTGACCCTTTTGGTCTTCTCAGGAACGGTGATCCCGGCAATGTCCATGGTTCGTACGCCCTCCGAAAGGGGCAGCTTGTCCGGATTGGCCAGGAGTTCCATTGCCTGCTGCATCTGTTCTGAACAGGCTGCAATGTCCCCAAGGGTGAAGGAGCTTATCTTTGTGCCGGTTTCGTATTTCCGGACCTGCAGGATGTAAAAGTGCAGTTCCTTCAGGTTCCCGCTCCACTCGATCCTGAGACGCTTTGCAAAGGGGATGGGATAATAGCCTGAGAAGGACTGGCTGAAGGTGTTTTCGTAGGAGGATTCACCTTCCGGGATCCCTGCGATGGCATCGTAGGTATGCCTGAAAAAGTGGTTGGCAGGACCTTCGTAAAGTTCTTTCCCGTCGATGGATACGCTCACCCGGCCATTGATCATGGCGGACCATTCCCGGACCACCGCACCGGGACCCTCCACATCGCAAATCAAATATTTTCCCTTGCCTTCTTCATCCGCAGCTTCGATTACCCCCTCGAAGTTTGGGATCGCTTCATTCCCGAATCCGTCCGAATTATCATACCATCCTCGCTGATCCTTATACTTGCCGCCGGACTGCCGGTCGTAGGAACTGAAGTTCAGCACCGTGTAATCGGGCCCGTCCAAATCCGGCAAGCGTTTTAAATCCGTAAGTTCATCCAGTAGGGTGGAGGTGTTAACTTCCTGGGCATAAAGGGGCATGCATGCAAGAAATGCCCATCCAATGGCAAAAGCAAAGAGATATTTCATGTTTATGGTTTATTGATAGTTTTTTTTGTTTTATGGTTGAGTTTATTGCTTCAGTTTACTGGTTCAGCCTCCTGGCCGCATTGCTAAGCTGTCTGTGCTCCAGGGGCCTGTATTGCAAAGTATATACTGAGGAATACTCCGGATGGCCCTCCACCTCCAGCACCAGGTCAAAGCGGTCGCTATCCCATGAGGGCAGGATCCCCCTTACGGTGGGGCCCTCCAAGTTCCTGTTGGCAGGGGCTTCCCCGAAGTCCCACCTGAGCAGCTCCACCTCTTCTCCGGCAGCCCTTAGCCTGATGGAGAGGGTTCCGGAAGGAATGCCGGCATAGAGGTCGTTGAGCATATGGAGCTCACAGTGAAACATTTCGCCCTCTTTCCATGAGAACTTCGGGATGCGGGCACTGGCCAGGAAGGGTCTGCAGGACTTGGAAACTGCGTAAAACGCCGGTTTGGGTTGGTGGGGATAATTGATGAGGCTGTTGTTGGCAGCGGTTATCCACGGTTCGTTGTAGCACCAGTTCAGCGCCATGGAACAGACTGGTTTCTGGCGACGTGCTTCCTCATAGATGCACTTATACCCTTCGCTCTGCATCCACTGGCTTTGTTCGATAAGCTGTTCCAGGGTACCGGCCTCTCCAAAGTATTCCTCCAGGAGGTTTTTCATCAGCCAGGTATCTCCCACCCAGGAGTTAAAGGCATGATGACTTTCCCAGCTGGTGCCCGGTTGTGGGGGGAAGAGCTCCTCTTCGGGTATGATCTTTCTCAGCAACTCCACGGAGGCTGCCCCGGGCATGCCGAATTCTGTGTAGGCGGTGGCTACCGACCTGGGCATTTCCTGGAATACCTCTTTTCCGTTATCCTGGTAGCGAAATACATAGTTGCCATGAGCCATCCCCATCAGGGGGGAGGTCGGGATAAATGGCGTTTTGGGATCCAGCAGGTAACACTGGCTGTTCAGGAGGCGAATGGCCAGGGACTGGTCGGTCATTCCTCCCCAGGCATTAAAAAGTTCATTGCCCCCGCTCCAGATGGCATTGGAAGGATGCTTTCGAATTCGCCTGATGATAGCTTCCGACTCCGGTTCCAGCACAGAAAGGTATTCCGGGCTTCCCTTATAATTGTTGCATGCCAGCGGGAACTCCGTCCACACCAGGATGCCTTTTGCATCGCACAATTCATAGAAGGCCTCTTTGTTCACGATGCCGCCGCCCCAGATCCGGAAAATATTGAAATTAATCTCCAGTGCCAGCTCCAGGAGTTCATTATAGCGCTCCCGGGTGATGGTGCCGGGAAAAATATCGGGATTGACCCAGTTGGATCCCTTGCCAAAAATCTGTCTCCCGTTCAATTCAAGGGTGATGGGGGGATTGCTCCGGCCTTTGGGGAAGGTATCGGGTTTGGCCCATGCCCCTTCGTGCATCACCAGCCTGATCCTGCGAAATCCGGTCCTCTGCTCCACCTCATGGAGCACTTGTCCCTCGTTATCAATTAGTTTCAGAACGGAAGTGTATAAGTTGGGCTTCCCGTGGTCATGGGTCCACCAGAGTTCGGGATGGTCAAGGGTGAAGCTTTTCTCCTCCAGTTCAGAGATCTTTCCTTTTTCCTTCATCACCATCTTTCCGGAAGGATCTGAAAGCTCCCATTCAAATCGCTTATCTTCCAGCGTAGCCCCTTTCACCTGCAGGCTGATCCGGGCCGACTCAAGTTCCCCCGAAAGGGTGTAGTCCATAAAAACATCTGTGAAATGGGCCTCCTTCCGGGTTTCAAACCAGGTCTCATCCCAGATCCCGCTGGGGATCAGACGCGGGTGCCAGTCCCATCCGTAGCTTACCGCAGGCTTCACGCTCTGGGCTGCCTGGGACCGGTCCTCAGGCTTTCCCGGTATTTTTGGGACGGGGTGAATAAGTATTTTTAGTTCATTGGCCTCCGTCAAGTGGTCTGTCAGGTCCAGCTCCACCGCCCTGAACATTCCCTCCCGGGTAAGAAGCTGCACTCCGTTCAGGTAGATCTCATATTTATAATCGATCCCTTTGGAGATAAAAAAGAAGCGATCTCCCTCCTCCATCCGGGGAGCAGGGAAACGGGTCCTGTAGGTCCAGTACACATCCTCCATCCAGCCATAATCTTTCCAGTTCTCCGCATACATGTGATCTCCCCATCCGTGGGCCCTGGCGTAATCCAGTTGTACGGCTCCGGGAACGCTTGCCGGGAACCATTCTTCAGGCAGCGCCTCCCGCTCCCTGTGGAACCCAAGCTGCCATTCACCGCTTACATCTCCGGAACTTGCCGGGGTATTCAATGCTTCTCCCCGGAGCGTTGAACTGATCGTCATCACAGCGATCAGAAATAATTTCATCCAACGATTCATGTGTTAGCGTTTTTGTTTAATATGCCTTTAGCCCAATCAGGCTAAATGGTTCGCAGCTTATGCTGATCTTTCCTTCATGTACCTCAACCCGGCCGGAAGGCTTATTCAGCACATCCCTGCTGGCCAGTGATATATCAAAGCCTTTGATCTCTTTCCAGCCTGCCGGAAGGTCAAATTCAGCCGACTGCTTTTTATCCGGGTGATCGTTGACCAGCAGCATGGTCCTCTCTCCGGCGGGCGACTCCAGGAAAGTGGCATGAATGTGTACAATCTCTGGAGAGTCCTGGTCGGGAAGGATGGGATACACCTTTGAACCAGGCAGGTAGTGCTTGCCGATCAGGCTGTAAAGGGCAAAGGGGTATTTGTATTTGAGCAGCTTCCCGTTTTTCTGTCCCATCACCGCCCAGTGCCCGTCCACATCGTTGGGATTCATCAGGGACCAGATACAGAATGTGGGAATCCCTGAATTGATGGCACGGATAATTCCTTCTGATACGGTAAGGGCAGCATCGATGGAGGCCACACCTGCCGGATTGTGAAATTTACCATAGTAGAAGGTCCCCATCTCCAGTGCCCAGAGGGAGCGTTTCTGTTTCCTGGCAAACTCCAGGAACATCTTGTCATCCTGCTCAATGGTGACATTCAGCCCCTTATAGAAATACTCCCGCCAAACATCGGGATTTGAATCCGGGGGAAGGTAATCCAGACGCAGGTTGTAGTGATGGACCGAATAAGCCTCAATGTAGGGGGCAATATCCACGTTCTGGGTCAACTCATGAAGGGCATACTTTACCGGGTACATGGTATCAAAGCCGATGAGCCCGATCCGTTCCCTGGCAATCCCGATCCGGTCCAGGGCTCTCCGCATTTCCCGGTACATCTCCACGTAATGGACCATGGCTTCGGGTTCATTGCCGGGTGTCTGGTATACCCCGTACTCCATGGGTTCGTTTACGGGGTTGAAGTACCTGACCGACTTCAGTTTCATCTTGTTGACCACGTGATCGATCATGGGAGCCACGAAATTCTCGGCATACTCCCTGTTGTTCTCAGCTGCCATGTTCACAATGGCACTTCCCGGATCCAGGGTTCCCTCCGGCAGGGGAAACTCATAATACCGGGGTATTAAGAACGTATCCAGCAGGATGATCCTGTTGTTCTTTGTGGCCCAGGCATCAAGCCACTCCAGGTGATTGAAATGGACCGTATTGCCATTGAACTTCCCCTTTTCATCCACATGGGGATCGGGCGGCAATCCGAATCTGAACCAGCCGGGGCTCAGCTCATCCAAGCCCCGTTCAATGGCGTCCCAGCCCTTCCGGTCATCCGGACCGGGGTAGGTCTGAGTGGAGAGGGGATAATTTTCCCAACGGGCATAGTGCCCCCCGGCTCCCAGGTGTTCGAACCAGTTAAATCCAAGTCCCAGCTCTGTTGGGAAGGGAGCCTCCGGGTAAGTGTCATAGGTGGCCTCCTTCGTGTTGGTATTTTTTGCGTTCTTCTTTTCGGGCGATTCTGCTTCCACCATACCCTTTACCGGCAGGGTTGCCAGACCGGCAGAGACCACACCTCCTGCTTTCATGAAAGCCCGTCTGCCTATCCTGTGTGTTTTTTTCTTAGCCATGTCATCCTGATAATTTCCATTTTTAATTAATGGAATGATCTTAGTGCCTCCACAACAGGGCGATCCCATCGGGCGCATCCAGCACCAGTTCACCATCGGAACCGGTGGCATACTCCCTGCCTGACCAGAAATCGTAATAGCTTCCCCTGGCCGCTTTCAGATAGAGCATGCGTCCCTCCCTGTCCAGCTGTCCGTCGGCCATCACCAGGGTCAGCGATCCCTTCTCCACTTCAACCGGGATGGTATAGATAAAATTCCTGGCTGAGACTGAAGCAAGCTCACCCGACAGTGAACCGACTGCCTTTTTCAGTAGTTCATACACCACAGGGACCAGTTCCTGGTCATAAAGCAGTGATGCGGCAAGGTAAGCGCGTACAAAGATGATCCTTCCCTTTCCGTATGCCCTCTCCCATACCAGGGGCTGGTTGTCCCAGGTGAACCTGGGCTGGTCCCATGAACTCCAGCTCTGCACATCGCTGAATTGACCGTTGAACCTGGACAGTACCATCTTGCCTGCTTCGGAACCGGCGTTTTCCAGGTCCCATCCTTCCGAGTTCGTCTCCAGTCCCACGGCCCTCATTCCCAGTTCACCGCACATTCCCCCGGGCCAGGGATAATGCATTTCGCTGTTATAGTCCCTTCTTCCGGAAGGTGCATCGATCAGGACCGTTCCTCCGTTTTTTGCATATTGAAGAAGCCGCTTTCCCAGGGGCTCGTCCCAGGCCAGAAGGTGTGCAGCAACAACCAGTCCATGGGGATCCACTTTTGCTTCAAAATCGTCTGAATATGCCAGGGTGCTTGGGATTCCGCACTGCAGAAGTACGGTACCCAGCAGCGCTTGTCCCTGGATGCCGTCGTTGGCGGTGCGGCCCGGCACATGTCCTATGTGTCCGATCTTCTGTTCGATATGTTCCAGTGCATTGGAGCGGGGATCTGTCAGGATCAGCGCTTTGGGTTTGGGAGCCGACCACTTTCCGGTCTCCCGGATCGCCTGATTCAACACATCATGCACCCTCTTAATCGCTTCGGTACGCACACTGGGCTGATCAAAATTATCAACCAGTCCCCAGTCCCCCGTTTCAAAATCGCTTCCCCGGTGGTTAAAGGCCCAGCCTGTTACAGAACTGGCTCCCGATGCGATTCCGGCCAGGTAGAAACGGGCCAGTTCATCCGGGTATACATCATTGGGCCGGAAGCTGGAATTCACCGTATTGCCGGTCTGCACTTCGGTAATCTCCACCGGTGTTTCCGGATCAAAACTGTCGAGATACCTCACACCCAGGGACATCAGTGCCGGGAACTGGCTTCTCTGGGCAAACCTGAACTGCCAGGCAGGGTGAAAACTGGCCCCGATCACATCGGCCAGCTCCACCAGTCCCCCGATCCCGTACCCATAGGCTGCATGGTTCTCAAACACATTGCTGGGATTGATGGAAATGGGAGTTTTCGGGTCAATCTCCCTCACAATGTCCCTGATCCAGGTGAGTTCATCCACCAGCCATGCCTTTCGGTATTGCCACTCGGCAAACCAGGGGGCATACTTGTTCCAGATAAATTGCCTGTGCAGCTCATTGGGAATGTTCTCTGCAAAGGGAATCTCGTCGAAGCTCTTGTATCCGGTGTACCAGGTGTGGTTCAGTTTTTCAAGGTCCCCCTCATAATACTCCTTCAGGAACTCCCTCCAGAACCGGAGCCGTTCGTCGCTGTACATGGGATAGTCGGTGGGCTCGTTCCACAACAGCCACTGTCCCAGTCCCGGGTGCTCGTGGTAACGCTCCGTACACTCCCTGATATACCTTTCCATGGGTCCGCGCTGCTCAGGAGAGATAAATCCCGTATAGGAGTGCAGGGTGGAAGGGGTCCCGATATGCCAGGGCCCTGAATTGGCAGTCAGAGTGGCTTTAATCTTTATCCCGTTCTTTGCCGCCGCATCAAAGGCCCAGTCGAACACGTGGAAATCAAAGTGACCGGGATGCTCCTCGATCCAGGGCCACATGAGGAAGAGCCGGGCCCAGCCGTGTCCCGATTCGGCAGCCACCCTGAAGAGGTGCTCCACCCGTTCCTTTGTATCGTGCTGTTCCAGCCAGATCTGGTTCCCGATAAATTCACTGGCATCATGCTCCTGGGCACGTAAAGGCATTACCAGTCCTGAAATAAACAGGAGTGTAATCAGTATAAAGGCATTTTTCATCTGTATTATTAGGATTAGTTTTTTGATCGGTGAATGGTATATTCGTATGAACCCGCCGTCAGCTTGATCTCTTTCAATTTATCATCTTCCTCCAGGTAGAGTGTGGCCCTACTGTTGGCCGGTACGCTTACGGAATAGGTGATCGTAGCACCGCTACGTCTCCAGGCCGAGATGATCTCCCCGTAAGGTCCGTGGTGGGAGGCACTGAAGTGATCCACTCCTTCTGCAAAATGGGGCTTTAGTGTGAAATGTTTGAACCCGGGATGCATCTCATCCACCCGGATACCTCCCAGGGCCTTGTAGTACCAGGCACTGATATCCCCGAACATAATGTGGTTCATGGAAAGGTCGGCGGAAGCGTTTATATCCCAGTTCTCATACAGGGTGGTGGCCCCGTTGGCAATCCACCATCCCCAGGAGGGAAACTCCTTCCGGGAAGCCAGCTTCCAGGCAAGATCTGCGTGACCATTCTCACCCAGCGCATTAAGTATGGCCCGGGATCCAAGCAGGCCCACATCCATCTGTGTGCCATTCTCTGTAACGGCCTTTGCCAGCTTATCCGCTACTGCTTGTATCATCTCTTCAGGCACCACACCCCAGAAGAGGGGTAAACTCATTTCGGTCTGAAATCCGGAGGCATAGATGCCTTTCTCCCGGTCAAGGTACTTCTCATTAATGGCAGCCTTCACCTTGCCGGCCAGTTGCAGGTACTTCTCCGCATCTTCTTCATGGCCCAGTATCCGGGCCGCCTTTGAGAGAATCAGGGCATCCGCATAAAAATAGATGGATGATGTGAGCTCCACGCTGGATACCGATTTGATGGGGACCCAATCGCCCAGTCCCCATTCCGTCAGATGATCCGGGTTGAGTTCACTGAGATGGTCCACATATCGCCTGATGGCTTCGTAGTTCTCCTCCAGGATCCTTGTATCTCCGTTGTAGAGGTAGAAAAACCATGGCAATACGGCAATGGTGCTGACCCAGTCGGGACCATTGGCCCAGTGGTAGCCCCATCCTCCCGTTGGGATAATAGCCGGGAGTACCCCGTCGGGACGCTGCTCGTCCCGGTGATCGTCCATCCATTTCTCAAATACTTTGATGGAATTGTAATTGAAAAGCCCGGTTTCCACTGCATTGAGCGGATCGCCGGTCCACCCGTTCTTCTCCCGCTGGGGACAATCGGTGGGATATCCGTACAGGTTGGATAAATAGGAATTGTTGGTGGCCTCCCAGATTTTAGTCAGGAGCGTGTCAGATGTGCGGATGAAACCCACCTGCTCCACATCGCTGTGCATAAACCAGCCTGTGAGGCTCTCTTTGGTAAGGGTCAGGGGCTTGCTGGAGATTAGCTCCACATACTGAAATCCCTTGTAGTTAAAACGGGGCATGAAGTGCTCTTCGCCTTCTCCGTTCAGTATGTACACATCGGTCTGGAAGGGATCGCTGTCGTCGCTGGGACGGTAGTGCACCTCTATTCCGGACATGTCTATCCTGCCGTCCTCACCCAGCTGTTCCCCGTGCTTCAGCCGGATCTCGGTTCCCTTCTCTCCGCTCACTACCAGCTCCGTAACCCCTGCAATATTGCGGCCCAGATCAAAAAGCCAGGTCCGGTCATCGATCTTTGTCATCTTTTCAGGCAGCACAGCCTCCACATTCCGGATGGGAGGCATCACCTCGGCTGTGATGTTTTGTGTGGGAGCCTCCACGATGAGGGCATCCTTCCAATCCCCATCCTCAAAACCAGCCTGGTTCCATCCCTCCCTGTACAGCCTGTTATCTATATGCTCACCCGTATAGATGCTGTTAAAGGCCACATGGCTCAGCGCTGTTTTCCACTCCGGGGAGCTGCCAATTACCTCCCGGGTCCCGTCCGCATAGCTCAGGTGCAGCTCCATCATGAATTTCGGGTGGGCCCGCCATGGGGCCTTATGGAAGTCCCAGACAGCGGTTGACTGGTGGTTGTACCACCCGTTTCCAAGCAAGACCCCGATTGCGTTTTCCTTCTGCTGAAGCAGGGAGCTTACATCATGTGTATTGTATAGTACCCTCCGGTCGAAGCGTGTGTATGCCGGGGTGAGTCGCGCATCACCCGCTTTTTCGCCATTGATATAGAGCTCATGCAATCCTGCCGAAGCAATATAAGCCCGTGCAGAAGTGAGCTTCTTTTCAATGGTGAACTCTTTCCTGAACCAGGGGGCCGGTTTCAGATCCATATCTTCTGAATCGGAGATCCACTCCGCCTGCCAGTTGCCCGGGTCCATCATGCCCGTCTCAAAAGTGGCCAGCTCACCCGGATTACCCGGCTGATCCTTTTCATTCCAGATCTGTAACCTCCAGTAGTACTTTGTAAAAGGTTTAAGTGCCTCCCCGTCATAAGAGACCAATACTGCATCAGAGGGGATCTTCCCGCTGTTCCAGCAATCCCCCTCACCCCGGATCACCCCTTCCGGATCTGTTCCTACAATGACCTGGTAAGCGGTCTGGGCTGCTCCCTCCCGGTCATCCGCCATTTGCCAGGATAGCCGGGGTGTTCTCGTATCAAGACCCAGGGGATCCACCATATGTTCACATTTCATATTAATAACTTCATGTGTATCTGTACCCGCTGGTGTACATGCTGCAATCAACTGCATAACTGCCATGGTTGTGGAAAGTATTACCGTCCGGTTTGTTTTGTTCATACGATTCGAAATTTAATCATATTAATCCTTATAATATTCTGCCACCGCCAGTACACTCCAGTAGTTGTCCACCAGGAAGCCCTCATACCCCCAGCATTCACCGTCCCAGGTTTGCCAGTCTTTGGTCATACCATTGTCGCACTCGCCCTGGAATGCTCCATTTTCAATTGCTTTTAAAAGTGGAAACATGATCATCTCTGCATCTTTCTTTCTGCCTAAACTGTATAGTGCCTTAATTGTAAAATATACATAGTTACCCGAAACTCCGCCATTTTCGTAATGTTGCCAACCTTCGGTCGATTCATCGGTCGGATTACCTCCCCAACGGGGATCGAAGTGGGTGTAATCCTTTTTTGGAATATTTATTAAGTTACCCGGCAATCCTTTTTCAAAGTTTGAATAGCCGACATCTTTCATTTTGGCAAGCATGGCATCCATAATTCTATTCCCCTGCTCTTTTGTTACCAAACCATAACTGATAGCCATTCCATTTACGAAAGTAAAATAGTAATCGTGCAATTCACCATCCTCACTCTTCCATCCTGCCAATACCCCGGTTTTTGGATTAAAAAATGTATCGTAATAATTTTCCCTGATTTTTCCTGCAAACCTGGTGTAACGTTTTACCGAGTACTCATCACCCTTTAATTCACATAGTTTTATGAAACGTTTTATAGCACTATATGCCATTGCATTTGCGTAGGCATCTTTATGACCAAACCCAATCGTATCCCACCAGTTTGAAGGGCGCATATTGGTTTCTCCCGAGTATGAATTCGAATTCCCGCTAAATCCATATTCCATTAAACCGTCGTGGTCTTTATCCCTGCTCATGATCTCTTCTGCCCAACTTACAAGCCCGCTGTATTTCTCAGTCAGCCACGCTTTGTCTTCACTTCCACGATAGTAATTACATGCAGCAATCAATAGCGATGGATAGGTATCCAATGATGCTGACTGACCGCCCCAGCGCACATTAGGAAAAACATCAATATCTCCCCTGTAACCAAAATGTCCGTAACCTTTTTGTCCGTCCAGATATCTGTCAACTGTCATTTTCACCAAATCAATTGCACGTAAATCATCAACGAGATCAGGTGCTGCAACTGCCAATTCGGAATAACCGTACTGAACAAAAGTACACGAATCGCTTGTGGTGTTATTGGCCAGTACCTGCAGGTGAGGATTTACCTGAAATGTATTTATATAATTACGTCTGTAACCATCAAATCTGGGGTCGTTTTCTATTCCGGTTACTTTTGGATATATGGCAGCTATTTCAAAAGTGTATTCTACAAATTGATCTGTTTTTGTTGCAGGGGGAAACGACAATTTTACATATTTTTTAGCATGAGCTGCATCTGCGGTTAATCTTTTTCCTGAATAATCTATTGTTTTTACCTGCTCAGACCGTACCCTGAACGACCCCATGTCGGGCAGATGTAACACTCCCGGGAGGTCAATTTTATTCTCTTCATGAACAATACCTAACATTGTAACATGGTTTTTACTCTGGTTGAAGTGTAAAGTCCATGGAACATTATTCTCAACATAGTTTGAGCGGAGGACAAAACCTTTTTCCGTTCTTTCAAACTCCCATGCAGAAACAGGGCTGTCTTTTAGAAAGTATTTGGCTGACTTTTCGTCGATTTCTGAAGTGAACAAACTTTCATCCCTTAGCTCATCTGATTTTAAGGGGTTATTACTAAGTTTGTTCTTTCCCAAAGAATCAACCGAGAAATAATCGAACTCCGGGTATCCCTTTTTCAAGGAATACTTAAAGTAAGCTTTTTTACCTTTTTCAGGCGCATTTGCCATCAGGTTACCAACTGGTCCTGTAGCGGTTAACATCCCTGCTAACGCCACTCTTTTTATTGCCTCACGTCTGTTAATGCTCATAGTATTTTATTTAAATTTTATAAACTTCTATAACTGGCTTGTGCTGCTGAAACCAAATGAGTCAGAGATCAAAAGTAAAGTCTGTTTTGGATCCAGATTCACCGGCAGGGTATGCTTATCATTGGCCCGCGATGAATTAATATGTGCTATCTCACCAGTCTGTGGATCTAACACAGACCAGCCTCCTTTTTGCAGGACTGTAAGTTGCCCCTTGTATGCTTCAGTTCCTGAATTTACTAACAAATAGATATCACGTCCCGAACGGGTGAATTTTCCAAATGCTATTTGGTTTCGTTCAGGAATGATTTTCTCAAGCGGATCAAGTTCCGCAATGAGTTCATCCACAGTTAGATCTTGGTCTGGCCATAATACCTCAATCCCGTTTTCTTTCATCTCTTCAACCAACACCTCAATGTTGGGAGGAAGTATCACTCCCCGGGGAATGACCAGTGAACTGTATTCCTGATCTCCAATGGAGATGCTTCCTTTGTCTGAGATCTTCGCTTTCCCCAGAAACAGATAATCCACCAGTACAAATGGAATTTGAGCCATTGAAAGAGAAACTCCAAGTCGATTGAAAGAGCTTTCTATCTGTTCCACCTTCTCATTTTGTGTTTTAAAGCCAGCAGGTGATACTGTCGGCTGATACTCCCGTTGCATGTCATAGATCGGATTGTAAAGAAGCGTGTTCCTCACAGGTTTAGCCTCTCTGACTATCGAATTTACCCGTCCGATAAAATCACAATAGGCTTTATGGGTGGATTCATTTCTGTACGGGAATTCCTCTCCATAAGAGATTGTATAATAGAGGGCAAACTCAGTGACTCCCCAGGCCATCTGCCATGCACTGCCGGATTGCATCTCCTCCAATGTGGCAGGACCTTCGCCGGACAGGGTTTGCAGGAAGTCCCCCGTTTCACAAAATACCAATCGTCTCCCTGTGAGTTGAGCCACAGAGGTGGGCAATGCGGCAGCCTGCCATCCGCCTAAGAACTCCTCATCTGTTCTTGTCCAGGATGCCGGATCGGCATTCAAATAATCAAGACCCGGGATATCCAAACCTGCAAGAGCCTGCATCTTGTTGCCATCTACCGGAACATGCATTAAAACACTCTCTTCTCTCAGTCCGTGGCCCGACGAAACAGGTCCTCTGTTTTGATGCTCGGTACGTCTGTCTTCACACCAATCCTGAATGGCATTAATGTATGAGCTTGTAAAGACATCTCCGACCAGGGCCCAGTATCTCTGTCGTATCTCTTTGTCTTTTTGAGAATCACCTTCAAACAGGGACAACAGATGAGGTGTCAGCTCTTCATTATATTTTTGACTGTATGCTTCAGCTAAACCCTCAACCCAGGGGATGGCCTGCAATGGCCTCTTTGTTGGATCAATGGCGTCCTGAACTCTTACCCTGTTTCTGACCTCCTCTCCAAGTGGTCCCAGGTTCACAGCCAGCAGTGAAGGTTCATCAGTAAAAAACGCTTCGACTTCAGCATATAGCTCTGCCCCAAGATGTTCCAGATAAGCCTCATGGGTTACATCAATGAACCGTTCAGTTGCCCTGATATCTAAAGGATTTGGATAACGTCGAACCGCCCCATAATTATTGCTGGCATGGGTGAATTCAAAGGATGGTCTCGAATAAAACTCAGGAGTATTCCCCTTGTCATAGACCATTTCTAATGACTCGAGTTCAGGATGTCCTTCCAAAACCCGTCCTCCGGCAGCAAGACTTGGATATCCCTCTTCGTCATATATCCATACCCTCAGATCGTTATCACGCATGGATCGAACTCCATCAACAAATCTGCTCCATGCCTCCTCTGAATTAAGGTAGCTTTCCCCCCATGCTACATTGCATACCACGCCTCCCAGGCCACAGGAATCCTTCAGGTAAGCTGCCTGCTTGCGCAGATCCGTACCATGAACGATCTGGAGTGGTCTTAAATCCGCTGAAGGATTCTGCCACTGCTCCATCCATTTCCGGGGGATGGTATGGCTACTATCTGGCTTGTCGCTATTGTGGCACGATACAACAGTCAGTATACTTAACACCAGCAATATGAACCTGATGTATTTTGCTATTTCTCTCCCTTTCATGGTATTTCTAAACCTTTTACGATCTCTTTGAAGTCGTAATAAGAGCTATCAGTTGGGTCAATTCAGGATCATGGGAAGAAAGCATTTCGCTTTCCAGTCTCTCCCTGTATCTGTTTAATACTCCGGCATATTCAGGAAGGCCGGCCAGGTTATTCCAGCAACCGGGATCTGCATTGAGATCGTACAACTCTTCCACAGGCTTATGTAAAATCGAATGAACTTTTTGGCTAAACTGCGGGTGGTTACCGTCCAGGGCCGGCTGGACCACATCCATCCAGCCATCTCTATAACTCTGTGTGCCTTTGGAACGTTTCACATAAGAATTGAATATATAGCAGTATTCCTTATCAATAATGGCTCGTTGGGGCAGGAACTCCTCGGGTGTGGATTGATTGTAGTAGTTCGTGGCAGTATAAGCATATTCTCTGGGAGACTGCGTTGGCTCACCGGTTATTTGATGATAAAAAGATATTCCATCAAGCCCGTTAACAGGAGGGGCTCCAATGGCCTCCAGCAGTGTGGGGACAATATCCACCGACGAGACAATCGTACTGTCGTCGACCTGTCCTTCCTTTACGATACCCGGCCATCTGACGATCAAGGGGGTTCTGATCCCGTCGTGGTACAGGGTAGCTTTTGCGCCAGTGGCGGCCATTCCATGATCCGACAGAAAGATCACTATGGTATGCTCTGATTCACCGCTTTCATCCAGGGCCCTGATAATGCCTCCTATGCATTCATCCCCACGGTGTAAGGATTCATAGTAAGGGACCAGGTTCTTCCGTATCCCGGGCAGGTCCGGCAGAAAGTGTGGCACTTCAATCTCTTCAGGTGTATATTTCCTGGAAGGGGCGGGATAGGGTCTCTCAGGGTTCCACTGTTGCAGCATCTGCTGCTCCTGGGAGGTATTCACCCAGGGACGGTGGGGGTCAATGGGATTGGCGTACAGGAAGAACGGTTTCTTCTGCTCCCGGGCACTGGTAATGAAAGCCTTTGTTCGTTTATAGAAGGAGTCGGGATTCCTGTCATGGAAGCCCATACCGTACGGGAGTTCGTGATACCTGATGTCCCATACATTATTGATCTCCCTGTTGTTTTTCAGGATGGCCCCGGTGGTGTAGCCCATACCGTGAAGGTACTTTGAGATGGTTGGGGTAACTACTTCGGGTTGTTGCCACAAAGGAGGCGGCTGTTCTCCATGCCCCATTACGCCATTGTTATGCGGGTACCGTCCCGAGAGCATAACACTTCTCGAGGGTCCGCAAATGGGAGAGACCACAAATCCATGGGTGAACATGATTCCATCTCTGGCCAGCTGATCGATATGTGGGGTGATCCCGGGCACACTGCTCCCTTCAGCTCCGGTGGTGCTGTATCCCATATCATCCAGGGTGATCAGTAAGACATTTAAAGGTTGACTATCGCGTGTTTCCCGGGGTATTTTGTATCTGCATGAAACCGGCAGGAGAAGAAGAAGGATAAAGAGGTATCTGATATTCATAGCAAGAGCTCGTAAAAGTTTCAAGCGTCAATGGTGTTACAGACAACAACTAAATCGATTTAGTTATCCCCAGTAAACATACACAATATTTCCTGAACTGTAGAAATATAACTATTTCTTTTTCAGCACGACATCATCGAACAAAAGCCATTCCTTGGGTGGGGAATGGGACTGTCCGCAAAAACGACTTCTCTGAACAGAGAGAGACAGCAATAATACAAACCAGATATAAAACAATTTCTTCATCAAATTCATCTTCAAATTTATCGCTTCTATCGGGGATCAGCTGTTTTGATCAAAACAATATCATCAAACAGGAACTTGGCAAGCTGAATCCTTTAAAATTTATATGGCGGCATTTTTACTTGTTCAACCAGGCATTTTTGCCTATCTTGCAGTATGAAACGAGCATGAAAATTATTAGCATATTTTCTACAAATATGGATGATAATAATTTACATCGCGAGTTACATTAGGCCAATAAGATAAATAGATAATTACTAATGAATCCGTATGATGAAATCGATTCCCTGCCGGAGAGACTATCCGAAAGCGAGGTATTATACTGGCTGGATAACAGAGAGATCAACTGGAACCATTTGAACCTGATAAAGGAATACTCCTCCACCACCGACCAGGTTATTTCGGGCTGGCTTAACATCAGCGTAAGGACCCTGAGAAATTACAGGAAACCTGACAGCAAAATCAAGGACAATATTAAAGAGCACTTGCTATTACTGCTATCTCTCTACAAGCATGGAATTAACATTTTCGGGTCTGCCGACAGCTTTAATGAGTGGCTGAATGGTGAGAATTTTTTCTTTGATGGGGAAGCCCCCTCCAGCTTACTCCATACCATAAGTGGAATCAGGTTTGTGGATAGCAGGCTCACCGGGATGGAATATGGAGATAATGCCTGAGTATGAAACTCTTCCGGATCACACGAAAGCAGTACTCCAGTAGACTTGAAGCCTCAGGGACGGTAGCCAGATGGAACCTGAACGGCCAGTATGTTGTTTACACGGGGTCGACCCGATCCCTCTCCACGCTGGAACTGCTGGTACACAGGAAAAATATAAATCTTGCCGGAGAATACACCTGCATGGTTATTTCCGCAGCAGACAACGATCACCTGGTACAACAGATCAGGATGGCAGACCTGCCGGATAACTGGAGATCCCGAAAAGCCCTGCCTGTTCTGCAACAGATTGGTACGGACTGGTATAACAGCCGAAAATCTCTATTCCTAAAAGTCCCTTCGGCTGTAATCCCGGCAGAATATAACTTCCTTATTAACACCAGGCATCCTGAATTTCTGGAAAATATTTCATTAATACGTTCTGAGCTCTATTTTTGGGACAAACGTCTCTTTTAACAGCTTCATTCTAGTACCAGATCATTCATTCCAGCTTGACACCTTGATCTCACCTGCAAACGCACCCCTGCCGGATCTCCAGTGAATGGTTCGCTCTTCCCCGGGAAGCATCTCAAAGTAATTGTCCTCAAAATCGACCCCGTCGGCATAGAGGCTGACCACCCTGGCCCACTTTTTTGATTTCAGTGTAATGCTTCCTTCCGTTCCCCGGTTTTGCTTTGTTATTTTCAGTGTGTTTTCCGGGTAGATAACATCCTGTGGCAGACCGGGGGTCCAGTAGCTGCGGTCGTAGCCCTGCTCGCCATACCGGATTTCACATACCAGCATCGCATCATTCCCGAGCATCTCCTTGATCTCCCCCATGGGAAGCCTGAGGGCCTCCTTGCTGCTATTGGCCGGGACCAGGATCTCCAGCGCTCTGGCCAATCTCAGTTTTCCTCCACCTGTAGGCTGGATTCTTATTTCAACCGCCACTTTCTGATCCTCCATCATATCGCTGGTTACGTACCAGACCAGCTCGTTGTCCTCCACTTGCGAAGCTGCAATGACCGGACGCATTCCGGCAGCAGCCCCATACCATCCCGCCTTGCGATCGCCCCAGTAGTCGGTCATGCTCCATGAAGCAGCAGGCCAGCAATCATTAAACATCCAGAACTGTATGCCACTGGACCAAAACTTGCGGGCTCTTGCGGTTTCCATGGAGAGGCGGATAAATTCATACTGGATATATTCCAGCTGGCGCAGGCGCCTCTCATTATCCGCACCGGGATCTCCGTAGAGACCTCTTGATTGCTTATCGAAGAGTTCGATGAACGACACGGCATGCATTCCACGCACAGAAGGGTCATGCATATGAAAATCGAGCATGTAATTGTCCGTCAGATCCTCCTGGTTCATAAATTTCAGCAAGGTCTCCACAGGAGGGATGCCGCCGGCCACCGATTCGCTGTTATAGCGGCCTATGTTCTTGCTGATGAACTGGCGGTAATCCCTGAGACTGTCGATTCCCCCCAATATCATATTATAATCAAATTGCCCTCCCAGATGGCAATCCCCTGAAATAAGTGAGTTCATGGTGGCCGTATCATTGCCCATGGGACTGGTGAACCGAAACTCCCTTGAGGGATCCAGTTCCGCTACCAGCGGGGCCGTTACAGCCTCGTGAAACGCTTTTCCGTACCAGTTTTGAGCAGGCTTGAAACCCAATCCAAGTTCATTATCTCCTGCCCAGAGTATAAGGCTGGGGTGGTTTCTCTGCTGGCGGATCACCGTGACAAATTCCTTTTCCAGAAGGGCTGCAAACTCCGGATCACTGAATGGATAATCGGCACAGGCAAGCATAAAGTCCTGCGTGATCATGATCCCCATCTGGTTACAGATATGAAAGAACTCTTCCGGCTCATAAATCCCGCCACCCCAGATTCTCAACACATTCATACCTGCATCGCGTGCCTGTCCCAGTATCCGTTTGTAATCTCCGGCAGTAACGCGGGCCGGGAAGGGATCGGCAGGTACCCAGTTTCCCCCTTTGCCAAAAATACGTTTCCCGTTAATGACAATGGTAAAAGAGCTGCCATGTCCCTCTTTGTCCGGGATCTGCTCCAGGCTTGCTGTACGAATACCGGTTTCAACAGTTTTGCGATGGAGCTCATTGTTCCGGGCATCATAAAGTACGGCTGTCACCTGATAGAGAGGTTGTTCGCCTGCCCCGTTGGGCCACCAGAGCTGCGGGCTCTGAATATCCGCATCAAACTTCATGGTGGATGAAGTGAGCGCAAAGGATCGCTCCCACACCAGCACGTTGTTGGGATCTGTAATATAAAGTGTGGCATGTTTAACTGATTCGTCCTTGCAGACAGAAGCGAGTTCAAGTTTCAGGTTGGCCTCTTCTTCCGATATAGAAGCCGTATAAGCAAACAGATCGTCGATGCGGGCATTGGGATAGGAGACAATACGGCATGATCTCCAGATCCCCATGGTAACAAAGCGATGCACCCAATCCCAGCCATAAGTGGCCTGCATGCGCCGTGCATATACCCGACTATGTTCATAGGCTGCCGGATACTCCCTCTGCTCGGCCCGGGTGCGCACCACCTCTGTGGGAGGGTGAAAAATTACCTCCAGCACATTGCCCTTCTCCTTCAGCTCCTCTCTGACATCATACTCATAGGGCTGGAACATATTGCTGGTACTCCCCAGCTTCACACCATTGAGGAAAATGTCGCTGTAGGTATCCAGTCCATCAAATTGAATGACGGTCCAGTTCCTGTTCACCCCATCAGGTAGGTCAAATCTCTTTTTGTAGTGCCATTCCCAATGCTCGGGCCACTGGCAAAGTTCGGCATTATCCCGCCAGAAAGGGTCTTCAATATGGCCTTCCCTT
>JBDLIM010000057.1:0-26713 GCA_039714915.1 Bacteroidota bacterium | reverse complement strand
GTGGCATGAACCTGGGTTCCATTGGTGGAACCGCTCAGGAGCACTATGAGGCTGGTATTCTGGAAAGTCATGCCCACTGGGGTGTGGAAATGGATCCTGCGTACCTGAGCCTTCCCGATGTTGCCTGGGATGATGCCAGGAACAAGGAGCTGATCGGAACTCAGAAGTGGCTCGCTCTTTACAACAGGGGTATGGAAGGATGGTGTGTATGGCGCAGCTTTGACTGGCCCGTACTGAATGCTCCTCCGGATTTGAGCTATTCAGACATTCCATTCCGTATGCCTTTCCCATACAATGAGCCTGATCTGAACGGTGATAATTACGCCGCTGCAGCTGCTGCCATTGGTGGCGATGACGTGCGTACACTCCTGTTCTGGGATGCTGAGGGTGGAACTGAAACTCCTCCAGCTGCATTCTAATATAGATTAGAAATAATACTAAAAACTGCCTCGAAAGGGGCAGTTTTTTTTTGTTATCTTTGAGCCCGTTAAAATTGCAGCATCTCTGCAGTATTTTTCTAATTCTATGAGCAACTATTCCATAACCCACCTGCGTGAACTTGAGGCCGAAGCCATTTATGTGATCAGAGAAGTAGGTGCACAATTTGAAAAACCAACCCTTCTGTTTTCAGGAGGAAAGGATTCCATTGTGATGTATCATCTGGCCAGGAAGGCTTTCTGGCCCCAGATTGTACCTTTCCCCTGCCTGCATATTGACACAGGTCATAACTTCCCGGAAACCCTTGAGTTCAGGGATAAGTTGATGGAATCTACCGGAGGTCGTGTTATTGTAGCCCTGGTTCAGGATACCATTGATGCCGGGAAAGTGGTTGAAGAGACAGGGGTGAATGCCAGCCGGAATGTGCTTCAGACCACCACCCTGCTGGATGCCATTGAGCAACACAAATTTGATGCAGCCCTTGGGGGTGGTCGCCGGGATGAGGAAAAGGCCCGGGCCAAGGAACGCTTTTTCAGTCACCGGGATGATTTCGGACAATGGGATCCCAAGAATCAGCGACCCGAACTCTGGAATATTTTCAACGGAAAGAAGCACATGGGTGAACATTTCAGGGTATTCCCGCTCAGTAACTGGACCGAAATGGATGTCTGGCAGTACATCTACCTGGAAGATATTGATATCCCTGATTTGTATTATACCCATAAGAGGGAGGTATTTATGCGCGATGGGGTCTGGCTTGCAAAAGCGCCCTTTATGCAGATGAAAGAGACTGAGTCCTATGAGTTGAAGGATGTGCGCTGCCGTACCATCGGAGATATCAGCTGTACCGGACTTACGCTTTCCTCTGCCGATACCCTGGAAGACATCATCCAGGAAGTGGCTGCGGCCAGGTCTACCGAAAGAGGCGGACGTTACGACGATAAGCGCTCTGAAGCAGCCATGGAGGATCGCAAAAAAGAGGGATACTTCTAGTCGCAGGTCAAAAGTTAAAAGTCAAAAGTTTAAGCAAGAAGAGGATATGAATAATACAGAGAATCCGGCACCGGGATATTTGGATATGGAATTGTTGCGTTTTACCACCGCAGGCAGTGTGGATGACGGGAAAAGCACCCTGATCGGTCGCCTCTTGTATGATTCCAAAGCCATTTTTGAGGACCAGATGGAACAGCTGGAGCTGGCCAGTGAAAGAAGGGGAGAAGAGCAGGTCAACCTGGCCTTGCTCACCGACGGACTCAGGGCCGAGCGGGAGCAGGGAATTACCATTGATGTGGCCTACCGCTATTTTGCCACTCCGAAAAGGAAATTTATCATTGCAGATACCCCGGGTCATGTCCAGTATACCCGGAATATGGTAACAGGTGCTTCCACAGCCAATCTGGCCATCATCCTGGTGGATGCACGCAACGGGGTGCTTGAACAAACCATTCGTCACTCCTACATTGCTTCCCTGCTGGGTATTCCGCATATCCTGATCTGTGTGAACAAGATGGACCTGATGGACTACAGCGAGAAGGTATTTGAAGGCATTAAGAAGCAGTTTGTTCCCTTTAAGGAAACCCTGAATATCGGAGATGTACGCTTTATTCCCATTAGTGCCTTAAAGGGAGATAATGTGGTGGATCATAGTGAAAATATGGACTGGTATTCGGGACCAACCCTGCTTGAAATGCTGGAATCCATTGATATCAGGAGCGATGCCGACTTTAAAAATCGCCGCTTCCCTGTTCAGTACGTGATCCGTCCCCAGCGGGATGAATTTCATGATTACAGGGGCTACGCCGGTCGCGTAGCCGGGGGTGTCTGGAAACCAGGCGATAAGGTGGCTGTATTGCCCGGGGGCATTGAAAGTACCCTGGAATCCATTGATACCATGACCGGTTCGCTTGAAGAGGCATTTCCTCCCCAATCTGTCACGTTCAGGCTGGCTCATGATATTGACATTAGCAGGGGAGATATGATCGTCCCGGCAAATCAGCAACCTAAAGTAACACAGGAAGTGGATCTGATGGTATGCTGGCTCAGTGAGAAGCCCATGCTCATGGGAGGCAAATATGCCATCCGCCATACCACTTCAGAATTACGGGGAATCATTCGGGAAGTTGAATATAAAGTGGATATCAATACCCTGGAAGAGAACAGGGAAGATAAGGGCGTGGGATTAAACGAGATTGCCAGGATAAAAATCAAAACCTCCAAGCCCATCTTCTACGATTCCTATAAAGACAATCATATCACCGGAAGCATCATCATCATTGATGAAGCTACAAATAATACGCTTGGTGCAGGGATGATCATTTAGATCCTGACTCAGGTCCGGGCCCCCTCCTTAATCATCCGGATCACATCACCGATGATATGATCGTGATCAAAAGCCAGTTCGGGCAAAGCGCTAAGCTCGTGCCAGGCCAAAGATTTGGCATCACTGCCGGCTTGTGGTAATCCCATGGCCTTGTTCCATAGCAATATAAAAACCTGGGTGATGGTGCGTCCCCTGGGATCGCGTCCGGGTTTGTCGTAGGTGTCGAAGCGGATCAATTCGCCTGCTTCTATGGCAGTCTCTTCCTGTAACTCTCTTCGCGCAGTTTCTTCCAGGGTTTCTTCCATTTCCATAAAGCCACCGGGAAGAGCCCACATATCCTGGAAAGGTGGATCCTTTCTCTGAACAAGCAGGATCTCCGGCACACCCTCCATGCGCAAAACCGCAATATCTGCCGTCACAGCCGGCCTCGGATACTCATATGTAAACTTTCCACTCATCGCTGACTCCTTTGCCTATCCACCATTCACTATATTGCCCATGATACGAACTTTCAAACCTCCAAGCGTTTGATTATTCTTAGTTTATGTGTGTACTTATCTTTTTCAGGGCAATAGATCCCCTGCTGATCAAAGCGGTCTATCCTCACCCGGTGATGTGCATGTAAAATCCTTCCCCCTTCCAATAACAGGCCCACATGGTCGATTTCACCTTCTTCATTATCAAAGAAGGCAAGGTCTCCTGCCTTCACCTCATGAATAAAGTTTATGGTACTGCCCAATTCTGCCTGAGAAATGCTGGTGCGGGGCAGGTTTAGTCTCCTTAACCTGCAGAGCATCTGAACAAGGCCAGGTGCGTCAAATCCAAAACCACATCTGCCTCCCGGGAGGTAGGGTAGAGACAAGAGCCTTTCACCCGCATCCTCCGGATCCACATCAACAGAGGGTGTTTGTAAGCCCTCTTTCGATAAGACTTCAAAATACCTGTCTCCAGGCATGATCATGGTTTTGGAGGAAGAGGGCCATTTCGAACCAGCTGGTAGAATGAGTTGCTGTCCCGAACTTAGATCCAGTGCTGTAATAGCTGGAAAAGAGACTATCCTATGCTCCGGATCAGTTTTGTTCGAACCGTCTGCAGACTCAAGAACCTGAATGCTTTCTTTGCGGATCCAGCCTACCGAGGCATCAAAGTCGAGATCAATCAGCAACCATTCCCGGATCTCCTCTTTGATACTGAATCTTTCTCCGAAAAGGACCTGTGAGAGCATTTCAGAACTATGGTCTGGCTCCAGCCTGAGGGGTATATAGCCCTGGAATGATATGCCTTTTACCATTTTGTTGCGTTCAGCTCCATAGAATATTCTCAAGATAGTTAAAATCTTTAAGTTGTGTCAGTGTTTAATTGCTTTTGAACAAAAATGGCAGGGAAGGGTTAAAAGTGCAAAAGAAGTTTTATTTTCACCCCATGAACTGGATTAAAGGCATTGTCAGATTCTGGAAGACCATCCAGATCGTTCTCCTTTACCTTATTAGTATCCTGCTGGTTTACTTTATGTTTCCACGGGAAGGGAAATTCAAATATGAATACTCCAAAAATAAACCCTGGATGCACGAGACCCTGGTGGCTCCTTTTGACTTTCCGATCTATAAACCCGAGCAACAGGTTCAGCAAGAACGTGACAGCCTGCAGAGTAAGGCTCTTCTCTTCTTTATCCAGGACTCCATTACAGGTAAGAACATGGTATCCTCATTCAATAATGATTACAACCGGATGGCTTCTTCCATGGGTGTTGGTTCTTATATTTCAGAGTCATGGGCATTTACAGGTCATGTAATTGTTGACTTACTGAATGATATATACGGGACAGGGATCATTGAACATCACCCGGTGCTGGAAAGGGAGGAACTGAATAAGCTTTCGGTGATGGTGGTTCGGAAGTCCTTAGCTGAGGAGGTTCGCTACACTAAGTTGTATACAGAGCGATCCGCATATGAGCACCTGATTGCTGAGTTGGAAAGGATAAATCCGGGTTCACTGACCATCTCTTCCAGGTTAAACCTGAATGAATACCTGAGAACCAACCTGGAGTACGATGAGGTAATGACCCTGAAGGTGAGACAGGCCAGTCTGGAGAAGTTGATTCTAACTCAGGGAATGGTTCAGGCAGGTCAGCGCATAATTGCCAGGGGAGAACTGGTTTCAGGAGCCGATTTCCTGATTATTGAATCCCTTCGCAGGGAGTATGAATCCAATCCCAATGTGGGTAAGAACTACCTGGTGGTTTACCTGGGGCAGTTCATTCTGATTACTTTGGTATTTCTGGCTCTGTTCTGGTTCATTTACTCCTTAAGAAAAGATATACTGACCAGCAGGACTCAAACCCTTTTCACGTTGGGACTTATTGTGGTGATGGTGGGACTTACCCGTGCGGCTGCCACCAACGATGCGGTGAGTGTATATGTGATCCCTTTTGTACTGATTCCCATCTTTCTGAAGACCTTCTTCGATATCCGTTATGCCCTTTTTGTGCATATGATCACCTTATTGCTGGCCGGATTCTGGGTGCCAAATTCTTACCAGTTCGTATTAATGAATTTTCTGGCCGGACTGGTAGCGGTTTTCAGTCTGCGCTCCTATTACAAGAGGGGAATTCTTTTTTACACGGCTACCTTTGTGTTTGCGACCTACGCCCTGATTTATATCCTTCTCACCATTTTACAGGAAGGTGATATTTCCCAGATCAACTGGATCAATGTACTCTGGTTGCTTGGAAACGGACTCCTGATCCTTACAGTTTATCCACTGGTATTCCTGTTTGAGAGGATATTTGGATTTCTTTCCGATGCCACCCTGTTCGAGCTTTCTGATACAAATCAGCCCCTGTTGCGCATGTTGGCTGAAAATGCACCGGGAACCTTTCAGCATTCCATGCAGGTGGCAAACCTTGCTGAGGAAGCCATCCTTAGCCTGGGAGGAAATTCCCTGCTTGTAAGGGCTGGCGCCTTATATCACGATATAGGCAAGATGGAGAATCCTCACTACTACATTGAAAACCAGCATGAGGGATCAAACCCTCACGATGAGCATGACTTCCGGTCAAGCGCACAGATCATTATTGATCATGTGGTTCTGGGAGTTGAGACAGGAAAGAAGCATAAGCTGCCCCGTAAGATCCTTGATTTTATATCCACCCATCATGGAACCAGTACGGTTCAGTATTTTTACCGTTCCTTTATTAATGCCAATCCCAATGAAGAGGTAGATATTAATGAATTTACCTATCCCGGGCCCAAACCAACGGCCAAAGAGCATGCTATACTTATGATGGCCGATTCGGTGGAAGCTGCTTCCCGTACCCTGAAAGCATATACACCCGGAACCATATCCGACCTGGTGGAAGGCATTGTGGCGCGTCAGGCCAATGAAGCTCAGTTTTCTGAATCAGACCTTACCTATGCAGATATTACCACTACCAAGGAGATCTTTAAAAACAGGCTTTCAAATATTTATCATTCAAGAATAGAATACCCCGAGTGAGAGCTTAGTCGATGAGTTCGATGATCTCTGTTTCGGGGTAGGCGTCGGGATCGAAGAGAAAAAAGGATTCCCCGTAGGATTGATTTCCTTTAATATCTGTCAGGAACATGGTGTACTGAATTCCTTCCTTATGCTTGAGTTGGAAAGCCTCAAGTTTCTGATTATGTGGATTTACAAATATTTTTAACATGGAGTAGGGGCCTGAAACATTTTTAGGATAGAGCTGAATTTCCACTCTTTCTTTTCCATGGAAAGGCTTTCGTCCAATAAACATGTACTTGAAGTCCTGCTCGTAGGATTTAATAATCTTAATGGGAACAGCCTGAAGATAGCCCGGCTGATCGGGATCTGGTTCACTCACATAAACTTCTTCGTCATACGTATTCTGGGAATAAAGCTTCTTTCCGTCAAAATAGACAATGAATTCGTTTACTTCGATTTTATACTTGATCCCTTTCATCATTATAGTTCCTTCTCCTTCTGCAGAGCTTCCTCTCATGATATCTTCCCGGATGTAATCCATCTGGATCAGGTATCCGGTTTCCATATCAAACTGATCTGAAACAGCCTTCAGATAAGGTTCAGCTTTGGGATCCTGCTGGGCACGGGTCTTCAAAGGGATCATCAACAACATGGCAATGATCAGATATTTCGGGAATTGAATCATGCTTAAGCCTTTTTTAGGATAGTTCACTCAAAATCTGTTCCAAACTGAATTCATCCTGTACAAGCACCTGCCTGGCTTTACTGCCTTCAAAAGGACCCAGGATGCCCGCTGCTTCCAACTGGTCGACAATTCTTCCTGCTCTGTTGTAACCCAGCGAGAGCTTTCTCTGAATCAGGGAGGTCGATCCCTGCTGATGCTGAACAACGAGCCTGGCTGCCTCTTCAAACTTATCATCCCTTTTCTCCAGATCCACTTCAGGTCCGCTTCCCCCATCCTCTTCCACAGGAGTAAGCATCATGGCTGTAGGATAGCCCCGCTGTTCTCCAATAAAATCGGTAACCTCTTCTATCTCGGGCCCGTCAATAAAGGCGCACTGAAGCCTGATGGGTTCACTTCCACTAAGAAAGAGCATATCTCCGCGTCCAATCAGCTGATCGGCTCCGGGTCCGTCAAGGATGGTACGGGAATCAATTCCGGAAGTAACCCTGAACGCAATCCGCGCAGGGAAGTTGGCCTTGATTACTCCTGTAATGATATTGGTGGTAGGTCGTTGTGTAGCAATGATCAGATGAATCCCTATGGCCCTTGCCAGTTGAGCCAGCCTGGAAATGGGGTGTTCAATTTCCCTTCCGGCTGTCATGATCAGGTCGGCAAATTCATCCACCACCACTACAATGAAGGGAAGGAAACGATGGCCCTTATTGGGATTTAACTTTCGGCCAATGAATTTTTCATTGTATTCCTTAATATTTCTGACCTGAGCATTCTTCAACAGGTTGTAGCGGTCATCCATTTCCACGCACAGGCTGTTCAATGTGTGGATCACCTGCTGCGTATCCGTGATAATGGCTTCCTCCGAATCCGGCAGTTTAGCCAGGTAATGCCGTTCTATTTTGCTGTAGAGAGATAGTTCCACCTTTTTAGGATCCACCATCACAAATTTAAGCCTGGCCGGGTGGTTCTTGAACAAAAGGGAAGAAATAATGGCATTTAAACCTACCGATTTGCCCTGTCCCGTTGCTCCGGCAACCAGCAAATGAGGCATTTTTGTAAGGTCAAAGACAAAAGTTTCGTTGGAAATGGTCTTGCCAATGGCCACAGCCAGTTCTGCCCCGGAATCCTGAAAGGCTTTGGAGGCCAGAATGGTTTTCATGGCCACGGTCCTGGGTTTTTGATTGGGAACTTCGATTCCAATGGTTCCTTTGCCCGGAATCGGGGCTATAATACGTATGCCCAAAGCAGCAAGGCTCAGGGCGATATCATCTTCAAGGCTTTTTATTTTTGAAATCCGGATCCCGGGAGCAGGTACAATTTCATAAAGCGTGACCGTGGGACCAATGGTTGCTTTGATCTTATCGATCTTGATGTTGTAGTTATTCAGCGTTTCTACAATTCGGTCCTTATTGGAATCAAGTTCCTCGCTGGTAACCGTAGTATCACCCGGGTCATAATCCTGTAGAAGGCTCAGTGGCGGATATTTGTATCGGGGAAGGTCCAGGGTGGGATCGTATTCGCCCAGGGCACCTTCATCCGGATTGATCTCATCCGGATTATTCAGAGAGGCATCTTCCACGGTCATTTCAACATCGTCTTTCCGCTCTTCTTCTTTTTTCTGACCTTCATGTTCCGAAGCTTCAGCGGGCTGATTATCTATATGCTCCTTCTCCCGTGTATGAACTTCAAAGCTGTGTTCAATAAGGGATTCCGTATTCTCCTCCTCCGGGATCAGATCTTTAAAATCATCTTCTTCAGCCACAGGTCCGGGCTCTCTTTTGAAAGGATTGCTTTGCTTTCTGAGCCAATCCAGAAAAGAGGTGGAAAAGAGGAGGAGTGCTGCATAGGAAATTAACAGAAGGAATAAGGTTCCCAGGTATCCAATGCTTGCTAACAACCACTTACTGAGAAAATATCCATGCTGTCCACCCGGCCCGCTTCCCAGGATGCCGTCAGCATCTCCAAACAATAATCCTAAGGTGATGGAGATAAGAATGATCAATAGCAGACTGTTCCTTATGGCCTTTCCCGGTTTGAGCAGATTGATTTTATACAGGGCTAATGCCAGGATGAACAGGATCCAGGGGAACAGAAAACTTGACAGGCCAAACCAATTGTTTACAAGCAGGTTAGAGAGCCATGCCCCCAGCTTTCCTCCTGCATTCTCCACCTTAATCTCCGGGCCGGACCATACCCTGGCCCACTCGAAGTCCTGGTCGGTTTTCCAATTGATCAGGTAGGAAACCAGGGAGAGCACCATAAATAAGCCTGCAAGCAAAAACACGACTCCCATGGCGTAACGCAAACGGTCGTCTTTCACGAAGCTTACAAACGATTTCAAAAACCTGACCAGGGCATTTTTCTTCTTTTTCCTTGCCATTCACCAATGAGGTTTATAACGTTCTAAGGTAATAATAACGGAGTTTGAGGAGCTAATCTTTTGTAAACAGGCTGTTAATAATCTCTTCCATTTCCTGGCGGGAAACTGACCTGTAGTTCTCCGGTATCTTAAAGATTTCAGATTCAATGATTTTCGATTCAAATCCAATGCAGGACAGGCGCATTTTCAGCATACTTAACTCAATGGGGAAATCGGTAAGTGGAAAGTTGATGCTTTGGTAAGGCGTTACGATATTGGGTTGGCGTACCGAAAAATCCTTGGTGGAGTAAACATTAAATAACTCCTTCCCGGTATCTATTTCAATTCGTTCTGAGTTTAAACCGCCTATCACAGATTTTTCACCTGTATACCTGTATTCAAGCTGATTCAGTTCCTTAACTCCGGCAGGGAGCTCTCCATGGGCACCTCTGTAAAACACCCTGTTTCCAAAAAAATTCAACACGGTGGTTACCCTTTTGCGTTTCAGATCTGCAATCTGGACCAACGAAAACTGATTAAACAAGCCATCTATTCTTGTAAGTACATAATGCTTTGTATAATAGGAATCCATTTGAGCCGGCAGATACCTGGTAGGAATATCACCTGCCATCTTTTCCATGTATTCAATGCTGTACTTCACATAGTTGGCTTCCATGGTTTTTGGCAAACCCGTAAAACGCTCACAGGCGCTCAGCAGAAATGCTAAAATAAAGGAACAGATTAACAGGCGGGTACGCATTGCAACGATGGGAAAAGTATTTCTTCAAAAGTAGAAAAATATATCCATATACTCCGATGATATGCTAAGCTTTGACGAATAAAACGTATAAGTCTGTCAGCATATTCTAAAACACAAGCAATTATGTTTAATAATCCCTTATTTTTAGATTTGCAGAAACACAAGTGAGACATGATAAATAAGAAACTTGCAGTGGTAGCCATGGGAGGGAACGCATTGTTGCGGGATAACCAGATAGGAACCATTGATGAACAGGAACAGAATACCACCGATACCCTGGAAAACCTGGTTTTTCTGATCCGGGAAGGTTACAACCTGGTGATTACTCACGGGAACGGTCCCCAGGTAGGAAACATCCTGATGCGAAATGATGCAGGGGAAGGAGTGTATGGAATTCCTCAAATGCCACTTGATATCTGTGTGGCCGATTCTCAGGGAGGTATCGGTTACATGATTGAACGAATGCTCAGGAATGTGTTGCATAAACATGGCATTCATCGTGAAGTGGTTACGCTGATGACCATGGCCCTTGTCAAAGAAGATGACCAGGCTTTCAGGGATCCGTCCAAGCGTATTGGAAGAATCTGTGATAAGGAAGAAGCGGAGCGCATTTCAAAGGAAAAGTCCTGGATATTCAAGGAAAGCAAGAAAAGGGAAGGTGGTTTCCGCAGGGTGGTTCCATCGCCTGAGCCCATAGAAATCATCAATGAAAAAGTGGTTGAATCCCTGGTCAGGCAGGGGACCATTGTGGTAGCATCGGGTGGAGGTGGAGTGCCGGTTTACAAGGATGCTGATGGCCGGATCAGACCTTCGGAAGCCGTTATTGACAAAGATCTGGCATCGGCCTTGCTGGGGGCAAGAATTGGAGCGGATGAGTTCTATATCTTAACGGACGTGCCCTTTGTATATATCAATTACAACACGCCCCGGCAGGAGGTGGTCGAATTTCTTAATTATAAAGATACGGTCTCTTTGCTGGAAAAAGGCATGTTTGGGGAAGGGGACATGGCCCCAAAAATTAAGGCCTGCCTTCAGTTTATCAAAAGCGGAGGTGAAAAAAGTGTGATTACAGAGGCCTTTAAGCTCGAAGACAAGAGCTATGGAACTAAAATTACCATGGAATACGATACATGACTTTTTTACTATTTTTGTCACACTATTCACTAATCACCATCCACCAATCATGGCCTACAATCTGCGCAACCGTCATTTCCTGACTCTCCTGGATTATACACCAGACGAGATCCGCTTCCTCATCGATTTGAGTATTGCACTAAAGAAAGATAAATATACCGGAGCAGAAGTTCCCCGCTTGAAAGGGAAGAACATTGCACTTATTTTTGAAAAGACCTCCACACGCACCAGGTGTGCTTTTGAGGTTGCGGCACATGACCAGGGAGCCGGTGTGACCTACCTGGGGCCTTCAGGTTCCCAGATAGGCCATAAGGAATCCATGAAAGATACAGCCAGGGTTCTGGGAAGAATGTACGACGGAATCGAATACAGGGGTTTCGGACAGTCCATTGTGGAAGAGCTTGCCGAATACTCAGGTGTCCCGGTATGGAATGGATTAACAGACGAGTATCACCCGACCCAGGTATTGGCAGACTTTATGACCATGCTGGAACATTCCCATAAACCCTTGAACCAGATGAAATTCTGTTACCTTGGGGATGCCCGGAACAATGTGGGCAATTCACTGATGGTTGGAGCGGCAAAAACAGGCATGGATTTTAGAGCTGCGGCTCCGTCCTCTGTTCAACCGGAGGAAGCTCTGGTGAAAACATGCAGGGAGATTGCTATGAGCACCGGGGGGAGCATTACCCTTACCGAAGATGTGAAAGAGGCGGTTAGGGATGCCGATTTTCTGTATACAGATGTCTGGGTTTCCATGGGAGAACCCAAGGAGGTATGGGAGGAAAGAATCAATCTGTTAAAGCCTTACCAGGTGAATCGCAAGGTACTTGAATTAACCGGTAATCCCGGAGTGAAATTCCTCCACTGCCTGCCCGCTTTTCATAACAGGGAGACCACGGTTGGAGAGGATATTTACCGGAAATTCGGTCTTGATGCACTGGAAGTCACTGAGGAAGTCTTTGAATCGGAACACTCCATTGTCTTTGACGAAGCCGAAAACCGGATGCATACGATAAAGGCAATTCTTGTTGCTACATTAGAAGAATAAGTGCCGAATAAAGAAAAACATTATCGCCCCGCAGGTCATTAATTTCAGTCCAACCCCCAGAAGGAAGCCCACAAAGGATCCCCAGGCGGCTCTCAGCGCTTCCCGGTCTTTTTTACCTGTGGTAATCTCGCCAATGTATGCCCCCAGAAAGGGCCCGATAATGATTCCCAGCGGACCAAAGAAAAGTCCTACCACGACTCCGATGGTAGCGCCCCAGACGCCCCGTTTGGACCCCCCGTATTTTTTGGTGCCCAGAATGGGTACCACATAATCCAGAATCGTAACCATAATTACAAAAAAGAGCAGAATCCACAGGGTATTGTCATATCCTTCCGCACCCTTGTGAATGTAATCGGTCCACTTCAGAAACAGGAATCCTGTCCAGCTTATGGGCGGCCCGGGAATAACGGGAACAATACTTCCTATAAAACCTATTAGTACAAGTGCCATACCAAGGATGGCGAGAGTTATATCCATATTATGTTAATTTGGAATTCCAATGATATCATCAAATGTCGCATAAATCACGCAATAAGTAAAAGGCAGGCTCAAGAGAATGCCCACCCCAAAGGCCAGTATGCCCAGAACATTGATTCCACCAAGGACCAGACTCAGCAAAAAGATCTGTCCAAAATTACCTGATACGGTTTTTCTGCTCAAACGAAGTGCTTCTGAGGGCTCTACATTATAAAACCAGACAAAGAAATGTGCGAAAAGGCAGGAGATGGCAAAATATATTCCGGGGATAAGCAGAAGCATCAGGCCCAGAGAAACAAGAAGTGAGATGAGCAGATTTACAAGCAGGAGAGGGATAAACCTGTCGAAACTCCTGAAAAAATCAGAGAGCTCAATGCTCCTGTTATAGTTAATCCGGTGTGCAACAATATAATACCCTGCCACAACCGGGCCTCCTAACAGGATGCCACTTAAGGGATTGGAAAGGACGATGACAGCAATTACACTGTAGATAATAAATACGGCAGGCTCCTTTCGGAACAGGTTCAGTCCCTGTTGTAACAAGTTTTCAATGGACAGCCTGTATCCGGCTGCGGCGGCTTCCACCTTCTTTTCAATGTCGAGAATCACCTGCATTACGTACTTTTCCGAAAATTAAGAAAAAATCGTACATTTAATAAAACGGCTGAAAGCACATGGAGGAGCATGAGAATTTATATGAGAAGATCCAGGAGATCTTAGGGGCGAATCCGGGCAATCTGAAAATACTGGAACAGCAGATCGATATGGATTTGCAGGTTGAGTATTATGAGTCCTCCAGGCGTTTAAAGGAGGACCGGGATGAGACCTGGGCCATGGAACACATGCAGTATCTCGGCGAGCCCGGGTACTCAACGGAGGTGAAAAAAGAAATACTGGCGCGCCTGGCCACTACCGGGAAGGTTGAATCATTCAGGGCAATTGAGACCTTTCTGAAGGAAGGAGAGCTATCTCTGCAAAAGTGGGCCCTGCTATCACTTAATGAATGCAGGATGCAGCTCGAGAGCAAGATTATGGACGAGAATCAGGTCTATATATCGACCGGCTTAGGAGGCAGGGATGAAAAACTGCGTTATTTTGTGGTATTGATATCAAGATCCAGGATGGATCTGACACCCACCCACCAGATGGTAATTAAGAATGAATTTGAATACATACTTAAGAAATTTGATGCAGAACTTGAGGAAGTCAATTTTTCAGGCTACCTGGCTACCATCCTCTTACTTATGCCCATGAGCTTCTCATTAAAAGCAGTTTTTCAGGAAGCCATCAATGAATGCAACCTCTATGGTGATTTTCTGAATGACGATTTTATAGTAACCAATGTAAAAACGCTCTCCTTTCAGGAGATTCAGGATTTTCTCGAACGTAAAAAGGATTAAAATCAGACCTTATCCTCACCCAGGTCTTCAAATTCCACATTGGTGAAGTCCTTTTCTTTTTCAGCAGGCTGAGTTTCAGTGTCGCTGTTTACAACAGGCTTGGTAAGTCTCACATCCTCAATCTCTATGGGTTGCGGATTGGCCTCGCGAATAAATTCGATAACCTCCTTCAGGCTGTTTGCAAATTTGTCAAAGTCCTCCTTGTACAGAAAGAGTTTATGTTTCTCATAAAAAAACTTTCCATCACGGTTAAATCTTTTTTTGCTCTCGGTAATTGTCAGATAGTAATCGTTCCTACGCGTTGCCTTCACATCAAAAAAATAGGTCCTTTTACCGGCCCTGACCGCTTTAGAATGGATTTCTTCCCGTTCTGTTGCTCCTGTTACAAGCTCTTCAGATTTAACATTTCCTTCATCAGTCATTACATCAATTTTAGTTAGGGTTTTATTAGTTTATACTCAAAAATGTGAAATATTTTAAACAATATCAAATTTACCTTTTTAGCTTCGGTCTAAACTTGCTTTCGCTCCCTTGTTTTAAACTTTAAAATTTAATGTAAATTTGCATCGTTTATAAATATGATTTCTGGTTCTTTAACAAATGATCAGCAGGAGACAATTACGTATTAAAGCGCTGCAATCCCTTTACGCTTATTATACCACTGGCAGGGAGGACATGGGGCGGTCTGAAAAGGAGCTTCATTTTAATATAGAAAAGGCCTACGAACTATATCATTACCTCTTGCTTCTCATGCTAGATGTAAGGCTGTATGCTGAATCCAGGATAGAACTTGCCCGGAATAAAAGGATTCCAACACACGAGGACCTGAATCCAAATACCCGTTTTATTGATAACAGGCTGGTCGAACAGCTCAGGAATAATGAAAGCCTGCTCAGGTTTGTTGATCAGCATAAGTTGAACTGGAGCAACTATCCCGAACTTATCAGGGAGATTTATACCAGGATGGTGGACAGTGAAGAATACGGCACCTATCTGTCGGCCGAAAGCTCAGGATATGCTGAGGATAAAAAGATGATAACATTTGCCTACTCGCACATTATTTTTTCCAGTGAATTACTCGATTCCATCATGGAGGAACAGAGCATTTACTGGAACGATGACCTGGAATTTATTACCAGCATGATTGTCAAGACCTTCAGGAAGTTTAAGGAAGACGATGGCCCTGATAAATCACTGATGACTCTTTATAAAAACGAGGAGGACCGCGAATATGCGGTAAAACTATACCGGCAGACCATTATTCACAGGGATGAATATGTGGAGTACATCAAAGAAAATACACGTAACTGGGATCTGGAAAGGATCGCCTTTATGGATATCCTGATTATGCAGATGGCCATTTCCGAACTTATTGGATTTTCCTCGATCCCAACCAAAGTGACTTTGAATGAGTACCTGGAAATCTCTAAGTTTTACAGTACCTCCAAGAGCAGTGTATTTATTAACGGGGTGCTAGATAAGGTGGTATACCAGTTAAAGGATGAGAAAAAAATACAAAAGTCCGGAAGGGGATTAATAGGAGAAAATGAAACATAGTGTTTAATTTAATATAGAAAGTATGAGTTTTTTATTTCAAGTTTTAGCAGCGCCTGCCACGCCGGGTGCTGGTGGTGCAGGCATGCAATCCTTAATTTTCCTGCTTCTGATTATTGTGGTGTTCTACTTCTTTATGATTCGCCCCCAGATGAAAAAGCAAAAGGAAGCTACTAATTTTCGCAATTCTCTGAAAAAAGGAGATAAAGTTGCTACAACTGGCGGAATTTATGGTAAGATAACAGACGTGAAGGAACGAACTGTAACTGTCGAAATCGCAGATGGCGTAATTGTTAAGGTGGATAAGACCGCGGTAACGGCAGAACCCACTGAGCAGACTACAGCTAAGAGATAGGCAGGTACAGACCAAAATAGACTGTTTTGGAAAACGGTTTTCTCCAGAATTGGCCCAAGGTGCCGGAAGGAAAGAAACTACAGTTCAGGAAAAGAATCCTGATGTTTTCAATCTTCCTTCTGATCTCTGTGTTTATATGGCTACTTAATGCAATGAGTAAGAACTACTCTTCTGTAATTAAGTATCCCCTGGTATATACTGATTTCCCTGAAGATAAGGTATTTGTGGGCGAGATGCCTGAACACCTTGACCTTCTGGTAAATGCACATGGATATGCACTGCTGAGGTATAAGGTCTTCAAAAAGCCGGTACCTATAAGTTTCAAGGTGTCTGCGTTTAACCTTAACAGTCCGGGTCAGGGTGACTTTCAGGCTCACATTTTAACCAGAAACCTAAGGGGCCAGATTTCCAATCAGTTGCCTTCCGAGCTTCAGCTGCTGGGGATAGAACCGGATACGCTTCATTTTCAGTTTGCCGGAAGAGTATCCCGGATGGTAAAGATCCAGCCTGACTTTAGATTTGAGATCGACAAGCAATTTACCATTAAGGATGAAGTGCTTATTAGTCCCGATTCAATCCTGGTTACCGGTCCGGATGTGATTGTCGATACGCTGAGTTATGTGTATACCGAAAGGAAGGAAATGGGATTGCTCACTAAGGGTTTCAGCGATAAGGTGAGGTTAAGGAAAGTGGCAGATCTGGAATATGAAAGGGGCAAGGTAAATTGCACCATTGAACTTGAACGTTTCACAGAAGTTCAGTTGTCCATTCCCATTGAAGTCTTGAATCTGCCAGAAGATATTGTTCTTCAGACCTTTCCTTCAAGAATAAAGCTTTCCTGTAAAGTAGGCCTCAGTAAGTATGAAAGGATGGATGGCAATTTATTCAGGGCAGTGGTTGATTATGCTCAGATTGATGACAGGACGAAAGTGTTGAATGTGAGTGTTCAGAACATTCCGTACTACCTGCTCAGTTACGAGTATTATCCAAAAAAAGTGGAATATCTTAAGTCCAGGAGATAATGATCCAGGTCGGTCTGACAGGCGGGATAGGGAGCGGTAAGACACTGGTCTGCAGCGTTCTTGAAAAGTTTGGAGTGGCAGTCTACTATGCCGATGAAGAAGCCAGGAGATTGATGAATACAGATCCCGGGCTGATGAGACAGATTGAAGAATTATTTGGACAGGAAGCTTACCGGAACGGGACTCTGGACAGAGGACTTCTGGCCGGCAGGGTGTTTGATGATTCTCCTATGCTTGCCAAACTGAATGCACTGGTCCATCCTGCAGTACGTGAGCATTATTCCAATTGGGTGGAACTGCAGGCAGATGTACCCTATGTGGTGGAAGAGGCGGCCATCCTGTTTGAAAGCGGATCGGACCGGTACATGGACATGAATGTACTCATATGGGCAGATAAGGAGGAACGGATTCAGAGGGTAATGCAGCGGGATGGGGTGAGCCGGGATCAGGTAGAAAAGCGCATGCATATGCAGATAAGTGAAGAGGAGAAAAAGAGGCGGGCTGATATTGTTATCTATAACGACGGGAGGGAAATGCTTCTTCCCCAAATTATTAAATTGCATAATACGATTTTAAAAAGAAGATAGTCACATGGCAAAATTTGGAAAATGGGTTGGCCTTGGTCTGGGTTGGGCTCTGGGTGGTCCCATCGGGGGAATACTCGGCCTGGCAGTTGGATCTATTTTTGATTCAGGTAAGGATGGCCCGGTGCAGGCCAGAAACGTAAGAGAAAGAACCCTGAGGGGTGATTATGCAGCTTCCCTGCTGGTACTTATCGCCGCTGTCATGAAAGCGGATGGCAGGGTGATGAAGAGTGAACTGGACTATGTAAAACACTATTTTGTCACCCGATTTGGTGACGATACGGCCTCTGAGGCAGTGGTCATGTTACGTGATATACTGAAGCAGGAGATTCCGCTAAGGGATGTCACTCACCAGCTCACTCAAAGGCTGGATTATTCCTACCGGCTCGAAATGCTTCACTTTTTGTTCGGCATTGCCTCGGCCGATGGTTCGGTCAGCGATGCTGAAAACGTTGTGATTGGCAGGATTGCAGGCTACATGACTATATCTGACTCAGATTTCCAGAGCATCAGGGCCATGTTTGTGAGTCAGACCGACGCTTCTTACAAGATCCTGGAGATTGAACCGACCAGTTCAGACGATGAACTTAAGAAGGCTTATCGCCGGATGGCCATGAAATATCATCCCGATAAAGTCAGTCACCTGGGTGAAGATTTCAAGAAGGTGGCTCATGAAAAATTCAGGAAAGTCCAGGAAGCCTATGACCAGATTAAAAAGGAACGGGGATTAAACTAGAAGTACTATATTTGCATCACTTAATACAGGTATGAAGACAATAAAGCTTAAGGACATAATGTCTATTTCGGGAAAAGGTGGTTTATTCAAGTACATTGCGCAGGCCAGAAACGGCATCGTGGTGGAAGCTCTTGATGATAAAAAGCGCCACGTTGCTCCTGCCACTGCAAGAGTGAGTTCTCTTGAAGATATAGCGATTTTTACACAGGAAGAGGAAGTCCCCCTGGCCGATATCTTTTTCCTTATTTATGAGAAAGCAGAGGGAAAGGAAAGCCTTTCTCATAAAGCTGCCGTTGCTGAACTAAAAAGCTATTTTGAAGAGCTGGTTCCCGATTACGACGAAGAACGCGTTTATGTTTCCGACATTAAAAAGGTATTTCAATGGTATAATGCTCTGCAGAGCCATGGATTGCTTGAAGTAATTGAAAAGGAAGAAGAAAGCAAAGAAGGTGAGAAAGCAGATGATTCTCCTGAAACTTCCGAAGATAAAGCCTCGGACGAAGCTATTGACGAATCTAAATAGATTTGGCTTCCTGCCAGATGGCTTCCATTTCCTCCAGATTCATATCTTTTAAAGATTTCCCCATTTGACCTGCCTTGGCCTCAAGGTATTTGAATCTTTTAATGAACTTCCGGTTGGTGCGTTCCAGCGCGGTTTCAGGCTCAATGTCGTATAACCGGGCTGCATTCACAATGGAGAACAGGAGATCTCCGATTTCTTCCTCTGTCTTTTCTTTCCGCATGCCATTCATCAGCTCGTGCTTCACTTCATTGATCTCTTCACTGACTTTATCCCAGACCTGTTCCTTGTGATCCCAGTCAAAACCAACCGCACGCGCTTTATCCTGGATCCGGTGTGACTTGATCATGGCCGGCAAAGACACTGGAACGCCGGCCAAAACACTCCGATTACCCTCTTTCATCTTTAGTTCTTCCCAGTTTTCAATCACTTCGCCCGAATCTTTTACTTTCCTTTCACCGAAGACATGGGGATGCCTGAATACAAGTTTGCTGTTTATTCCGTTTAAAACATCGGCAATGTCAAATGCTCCCTTTTCAGATCCAATTTTTGCATAGAAGACAATATGCAAGGTCAGATCTCCCAGTTCTTTGCGGATTTCCTCCAGATCCTCATCCATAATGGCATCGGCCAGCTCATAGGTCTCCTCAATGGTCAGATTCCTGAGGCTGCCCATGGTTTGCTCCCGGTCCCAGGGACATTTCTCCCGCAACTCATCCATGATCTCCAGCAGGCGCTCAAAGGCCTTCAACTTCTCTTCTGTACTGTGCATCTTATCCTTCTTTGAATTCAACCCTGATGGTCGAACTGGTATTTAACTTTAGCAATCCGGCAGCATTCCCGTTGCGTATGGCAATCTCAAGCAGGTTCGCTGCATTAAAAATTGCCAGCAGATCTCCAGGAGGGGTTTCATTGTAGCGTGAATTGATTTTATCTATTCTGTAATGCTTGCTTTGCACATATATTTCAAAGGGCCTGTCATTCCCAACCCGCTTAAACAGGTCCCTGGAAATGTTTGTAATGGCATTCTGATAGGAATCTATGTGTATCACACTTCCGGTAATGATATTATCTTCAATGGTGGCCCGCAGAGGGGTCTGACTGTTATAGTCTTCAATTGGCTCGCCAATTTCATCTAAAGGCTTTCCTCCCGAAAGGGAACATGCCACCTCGGCGAATATTGACATGGAAATAAAGCTGCTGGCTTGTGTTTCCAAGGGTTCTTTTAATCTAACCACCAGCTCTGGTTCCGCACCCCCGAGCAATCCCAGCATTCCATTGTCAGCACAGAGAAAGTATTGCTTGTCTTTTCTGGCTGCGAGCATCTGCCCTCCAGCCTCAGGTTCCGAATTAACCGCAATGATGTGGATGGTGTCATCGGGGAAATGGGGGTAGGCGTTTCTCACCACAAAAGCTGCCTGAGCGGTATTAAATGGTTTAATGCGATGGTTGATGTCGATAATGATAGCTTCCGGACAGATGGAGAGAAGTTTCCCTTTAAGTGATGCTACATAGTAATCGTATTCTTTCCAGTCGGACGTCAGCGTAATAATGTGCATGGGCCTGAGACAGGGATTTTCTTATTGGAATGTTGAAAAAAACAGCTTAATTTGCACATCCAAAAGTAGTGATTATAATTTAATATATGGCGGAAAAGCTGATCTATTTGGAAGGTATCGATCCGGTTGATTTTTATGGGGTAAACAATGTCCGCTTTAATAAATTCATTGAGCTCTTTCCTGATCTTAAGATTGTGTCCCGTGGCAATGAAATCCGCATCAACGGGGAAAAAAGCAGGTTGCAGAATTTTGAAGAAAAGGTGGATCTGTTCATCAGGTACCTGAGGAAGTTCCAGACGGTAAGTCTTCCTGACATGGAGGATCTGCTCAATGGTACTGCTAATCACAAAATGGAAGCCCCTGGTTCAGATGATGAAGTACTCCTGCATGCAGAAGGCGGAAGGAAAATCAGGGCTCTTACCGTGAATCAGAAACGCCTGGTGGACGATGGCCAGGACAACGATCTCCTGATCGCAGTGGGACCGGCCGGAACAGGAAAGACCTATACTGCCATAGCAATGGCAGTTAAAGCATTAAAGGAGAGGGAGGTTAAGCGAATTATCCTGACACGGCCGGCTGTTGAAGCAGGTGAGAAACTGGGCTTCTTGCCCGGTGATTATAAAGAGAAGCTGGATCCTTACCTGCAGCCCCTCTATGATGCGCTGAGGGATATGATCCCCCCGCGTAAGCTAATCCAGTTCATGGAAGACGGAACCATTCAGATAGCGCCGTTGGCATACATGAGGGGGCGGACCCTGGATCATGCATTTGTGATCCTCGATGAGGCTCAGAATGCCACTCCAAGCCAGTTTAAAATGTTTCTGACCCGGATGGGCCCCAGTGCCAGGTTTATTGTTACCGGGGATGATTCTCAGGTTGACCTTCCCCGAAGAGAAGACTCAGGGCTGGTCCAGGCTCTGAAAATTCTCACTAACATAAAAGGCATTTCAATTATCAGGTTTGATGACAGGGACATCATCCGCCACCGCCTGGTTAAGTCCATAGTAGCCGCCTACAACGGCAAGTCAAAAGTCGAACCGAGGCAAAGCCGAACTCATGAAGGCGAAGCCAAGCAAAATACAAAAAATAAAAAATAAGATTATGGCTAATGCATTAAAGGGAACAAAATTCAACCTGACAGGACAGAAGAGCCTGTATACAGGTAAAGTACGTGATGTCTACAACATTAAGGGCGACTATCTGGTGATGGTGGTATCGGACCGCATATCGGCATTTGATGTGGTTCTGCCCAGGGGGATTCCCTATAAGGGACAGGTTTTAAATCAGATAGCATCGAAATTTCTGGATGCCACAGCCGATATCGTACCCAACTGGAAAATTGATTCTCCGGACCCCAATGTAACCGTGGGACTTATGGCAGATCCTTTTAAAGTAGAAATGGTGATTCGCGGCTACGTGACCGGTCATGCATGGAGAGAATACAGGGATGGTAAAAGGGTGCTTTGTGGTGTTCCCATGCCGGAGGGACTGAAAGAACATGATCGTTTTCCGGAGCCAATTATTACACCAACCACTAAAGCTGAACAGGGGCACGATGAAGATATTTCACGTGATGAGATTCTGGCCAGCGGACTGGTTTCCGAAGAAGATTATGTGATGCTGGAAGATTACACCCGGAAACTCTTTCAGCGCGGAACGGAAATGGCTGCAGAAATGGGTCTGATTCTTGTAGACACCAAGTATGAATTCGGGAAAAAGGATGGGCAGATTGTCCTGATCGATGAAATTCACACCCCTGATTCCTCCCGCTATTTTTACGCAGAGGGCTATGAGGAAAGACAGGCAAAGGGAGAGCAACAGAAGCAGCTATCCAAAGAATTCGTAAGGCAATGGCTGATTGGCAACGGATTTCAGGGAAAAGAAGGACAGGAAGTTCCGCTAATGCCGGATGCGTTTGTGGAGGAAGTCTCAGAGAGATACATCGAGCTCTATGAAAATATTACCGGTGAAAAATTCGTTAAAGCAGATACAAGCAGCATTGAAGAGCGAATTCTAAAGAACATCAATGACTTTATTACAAAATAGACAGTACTTCATTTTTATCCTGGCTTTGTCTGTTCTCTGTACGGGACTTTCTGCCCAGGAACCTGTTCCGGTTGAAAGATCAGCCAATAAGGTAATTCTGGAGGGTACGGTGTACTACATTCATGTGGTCAAACCAGGGCAGACCCTGTATGCCATAGCAAAAGCCTATAACATTTCACAGAAGGAAATTGCTGTGGAGAATCCCGGTGTGGTATCCGGCCTGCAGATTGGACAGGCTTTGAAAATCCCGGTAGTTCCTGCCATGGAGGTGGAGATTGATACTTCTGAATTGGATGAAGAAGAAGAAGAAGTTGGACGCATACATGAGGTGTTGCAGGGAGAAACCCTCTATGGAATCTCCCGGAAGTACCAATTGAAGGAGGAAGACCTGCTCGAGGCCAATGAAGGCCTGGAAGCTACTGGCTTGCAGCCGGGTCAGAAGCTCAGGATCCCCGATCCTGAGGTAGTGGATGAAGAACCCAGTTTCAATGAAGAGGGATATATTTACCATAAGGTCAAGCGCAGGGAAACCCTTTACTCCATTGGGAAGTACTACGATGTATCTGTGCATGACATCAGGGCTGCCAACTCGGAGTTAGGCTGGGGCGGACCGAAAACCGGACAGGTAATCAGAATTCCCCAGCCTCAGGTAATTGACCAGCCAGCGACCGCAATGGATACGGTGACTGTCGATACATTGCCTTATGTGCTGACAGATTCTGTGTATGAGGAATACAATTACGATGACTTGTATTTTGAGCATGACAAGCGCCGGCGCACTTATAAAGTAGCCTATTTTATTCCCTTTGATTTAAGGGAGCCCGAACCCTTAGATACCTTACTCAAGGATGTGAAGTCGGTCACACGCCGGAACAGAATCATCGAGCGATACCTGATGGAAGAAAAAACACCCCAGGCAGTGAACTTCCTGGAGTTCTTTCAGGGATCTCTCCTGGCCATCGATTCTGTCAGACAGATGGGGATGAAGCTGGAGGTTCGCTACTTCGATACCCGAAAAAGTGTGGATCAGACCCTCAGCATACTCATGGATGATGAGCTGGAGGATTACGATCTTTTCATTGGTCCCTTCCATTCATTTAATCTGGAGGTGGTATCTGCATTTGCAAAAAAACATAAGATTCCTCTGGTTACCCCATTCTACAACAACCTGGATCTTATCAGCTCCAATCCCTACCTGTTTCAGTTGAGTCCGTCCATGGAAAGAGAATATCAGGATGCGGCCAGACTGATTGCCAGCAAGCATATGTATAACATTGTGTATGTTCGGGAAGTGGATACTCTCAATATTGAAAGGCATACCTATTTTAAGCAACTCATTTTCGATGGTCTGGATGAATACCACCCGGAGGAACCGGTTAGATTCAAAGAAGTGCTTCAGCAATTAAAGCATACCGATGAGATCATTCATTCCCTTTCTCCCGATAAAAAGAACCTGGTGGTGGTGTCCACGCGCAATGAAGCATTGGCCAGCCGGGTAGTTTCCTCTTTGTATTTTCAATTGAAAGACTATGAGATTGAAGTGATGGGCACCCCTTTCTGGACAGAGTTTTCCAGCATAGATTTCAGGTATTATCATGAGTTGAACCTTATTTTCTACAGCTCCCACTGGGTGGATTATCTTGATCCGGATATTGAAGCTTTTATGAGAAAGTACAGAACTCAGTTTTTAAGCGAACCTGCTATAACCACCAGGAAAGGAATAAATTACGGGATCATAGGATACGATATGTCCTTCTACTTCCTGAACGCCCTGATGCTAAATGGCTCCAGGTTTATCCTTTCACTGGATGACTACAGGCCTGAACTGGTGCAGGATGCATTTAAACTGAAACGTGTCAGTGGTGCAGGGGGGCATGAGAATGAAAACATCTGTTTTTACCGCTTTTCACCGGATATGAAGATCCGTAAAATCGAGGTTCCGGAATATCCTCCAAGGAGGTATTATTTCAGGCCTATTGAGGATCCGAAAAGGCGGCCTTTTTTGAATATGGACCGTAACAGGGATTAACATGCCTAGCCAGTGGAGCAAATACTTGCTGGTAGCTCTCATACTTCTCCTGGCTGCGTGCAGGAGCAATGATCCGGATCCGTCTCAAACTCTTGATGAATATGTGATTATGGTTTCCTTTGATGGTTTCAGGTGGGATTATCCGGAGTTGTACGATACCCCACACATGGATGACATGGCCAGTCAGGGGGTAAAGGCCGATCGCATGATCCCTTCCTTTCCCACCAAAACTTTTCCAAATCATTATACCCTGGCCACTGGCTTATACCCCGACAACCACGGAATTATCAACAACTCTTTCTATGCACCCGATTTGAAAGGAATTTATCGCATCGGGGATCGCAACATGGTTTCAAATCCCGATGCCTATTTTGGTGAACCCATATGGGTTACTGCAGAAGAGCAGGGGGTGAAGTCAGCTTCATATTTCTGGGTGGGTAGTGAAGCACCCATCAAGGGCATTTATCCCAGTTACTGGAAAAAATACAATGAAAGCATACCGTACCGGGATCGGATTGACCAGGTGATTAAGTGGCTTAAGCTGCCCCTTTCAAAGCGACCGGGACTGATCATGCTTTATTTCGACGAACCCGATCATACAGGTCATGACACAGGACCTGTACATCCGGAGACCGGGGAAGTTATTGAATACCTGGATTCCATTCTTGGGTATCTGCGAAGTGAAATCAAGTCCCTGGCTAACGGGGACAGGGTAAACCTCATCCTCCTTTCCGATCATGGAATGGGTGCAATTATACCTGAGAAGTATGTGAATATCAGCTCTTATATGCCCGAGTACTGGATCGAATCAATTGTAGGGGGAAATCCGGTGTACCTGGTGGATCCGGCCGAGGGGTACAAGGATTCCATTTCAATGACCCTTAATGAGTTGGAAGGTGTAATGGCCTGGCAGAAGGAAGGAATGCCGGAACACCTCCATTACGGAAACAATCCCCGCTTCCCGGGTCTGGTGGTGGTAGCAGACAGCGGATGGAGCATTGGCACAAAGGATGACCCCACAGGTTACCATGGCGGGGCACATGGCTATGACCAAACCTTCTCGCAGATGCATACTATATTTTATGCCGAAGGACCGGCCTTTAAGAAGGACTATACCACACCTGCTTTTTCAAACGTGGAGGTTTACGGAATCATCTCCCATGTCCTTGGCCTTGAATCCGCAGACAACGACGGAAACCTGTCAAACGTAAGCGAAATTTTCGCCAAGGATTAGCCCCTGGTATTATCTCAGTTATTGAAGCTCCTCGCGGCTTGCGGATCCGCATTACAAGGAATCAATTCATATTCTTGTAGAGTAGGGGGTATGAAAACATCCAGGAGGGATAATAACCGTTTGTGTCTGTTTATAGTAATAATCTGACTATTAGCAGACTTTTTTTGTCCGTCGACTAACCGTTTATGTCAGGAAATAGTCAAAAATCAGCCAATTCGCGGAACTTTTTTATCAGGCATCCTGTTGGTCGATATTCACTCCCTCTGGAACATCAACCGGGAATAATCCACAATTATTTCAATTGATCCATCAACGGATATATTATATCCATGTATTAATCAATATGGTTAATAAATAGATAATATATATTTATTCAGATTTTTCTTAGACCTGACATCCAACTATCCTGAAAGCTGAAAAAATTAGGCCGCCCCATTTCCATGAAGCGGCCCCTTTCCTAATAATTTTTTACTACTACCGACTTTCGACTGCTATTTGGTGGCCTTTTCCAGTCTCTTCAGAATGGAGAAAATAAATGCAGCAGACAGCAGACAGGTGACCACGAAGATGGCCCAAAGCTGCCAGAGCTGGATGCGTTCCCAGAAGAAAGATCCGATAAAGAGGAGCTTGTTACCCACGGCAGTAGCCAGCAACCAGCCTCCCTGCATCACACCTTGGAACCTGGTCGGTGCTACTTTTGATACAAAAGAGAGTCCCATGGGGCTCAGGAACAGTTCTGCAAAGGTTAGAACCAGGTAAGTCGACATCAGCCAGTAGGGCATCACCCTGGATGAGTCTGGTACGGGATTTACTTTCACCACCTCGCCGGCATCGTTAAGCACCTGCAAATCTACAGGCGAGATTAGTTTGAGCGATCCAACCACCATGACCACAAAACCCAGGGAAGCAATGATCATACCGATCCCGATCTTTTTGGGAGTGGAGGGTTCCATACCCTTTTTGTTAAGCCATGCAAAGG